>NZ_FMTT01000081.1 GCF_900100345.1 Paenibacillus tianmuensis
TCTTCCGATGGATCAAGCAAAACTTGAATGTCCCTGTTCTGTTTGGATCCACGAAAAATGCCGTATTCAACCAGTTGTTCGCTGCACTCATGACGTATGTCGTCTTGAGATGGCTATATGACCATTCCAAATCGCTCATCATCGCTTGCAAGTCCATGCCACTCATCCGATTTAAGGAACTCATGCAAGAGAATCAATTCCAGGCGGAATGGCTCATTGCTGTTACTAAGATTCTGGATAAATACGTCTATTTCTCACGTCTTGATATCCCAAAAGTTGGTTAATCAACAGGCGTGGGTTATTATATCAAAAGTGTACGAAAAATTAACGAGTCTGAGTACCTTGTGGATGTACAAGAAACCTGGAATACAACAGGTACATTACCGGTTATCGCATACAAGGTTCTCAAAGAAGGTGATCAATGGAAGTTACAAAATGAAGAATTGGTAATTGGTGCAAATGGTCAAGTTAGCAAACAAACTTTAAAGAAACAATGGATTGAACAACCTACTTTTTCAACTTTTGCAGATGTTTTATACTGGGAAATTGAGAGTCTACAAGGAGGAAGTTCATTAAGTACCCGGATGTTTAGCAAAAGTACAGATAATAATGTTACTCTTAACGGTTGGCAAGTAATTAGCGGTAGTACGGATATTAATATTGAATATATGATTGGAAAGCCCGTAAACGGGAAGTTCAGAGAATTCGGTAAGGGTTATGTAGGGCAAAATAAACCTAAAGATGAGGAATGGTTTACACTTACATATTCTAATGTTCCAAACGGCGATGGGTATAAAGTTCATATCGCTAATATTGGAACTGGAATTATGAAAGGTGCCGGTAACGTATATAATTAAACTAAGAAGGATTCTTTCCCAACGAATTACTACTGAATATTAGCCAAGGTTTCTCAGCGCAATAATCTTTCGATTCATGTCAATGTAAACCAAAAAGGCGATCCGTCCGCAATGGAATCATCGCGGTAATCGCCTTTTTTTTATTTCGGATGATGGATTAATAACCGACCGTAAACCGTTTGCGGGAGAAGCGCGGTCGCTCCGCCTCGTCCAGCATAGCAACGGCGTAGTCCTCGGCCGAGATGCGGCTGTTCCCTTCGGCATCCGTGACGAGTCGGTTTTCTTCCGTGCGGTATTGCCCGGTTTTCTCTCCCGGTTGGATCAATGCGGCTGGGCTCAGGTTCGTCCAGTCGAGCCCGGAGCTGCGGTATACCTCCAGCGCATCCCGGTGCGCCAATGCGATTCCCTTCCATTCGGCGGGAAATTGCGGCGTATCGATCAGTTGCACGCCTGGAGCCACTTCCAGACTTCCCGCGCCGCCGACAGTCAGCAGACGGCTGACGCCGGACTTTTTCGCCGCATCGACCAACGCTTGGGCGGCCTGAACCAGCTTCTCCTCTTGGCCGTGCGCCGGACCAAAGGCGCTTATCACGATGTCGTGATCGGCTGCCGCTGAGGCGAGGCTATCCACGTTCGAAACGTCTCCCGTTACCACCTTCAGGTTTTCGTTCTGTTTCGTCACACGAGACGGATCGCGCAAGATAGCCGTTACTTGATGTCCACGGCTCAAGGCTTCCTCCAATATCCGCTGTCCGATCGTTCCCGTTGCTCCAACCAATGCAATCTTCATCGTAAATCCATCCTTTCGCCTTATGAAATATTATGGTGATCAAATGTTATCGCGGTTAATCGCATTCTCCATCCACGGTGCAGGATAGCCCTTCGGCAGCCTTGCCGGCTTGACCGGCCAGTTCCTCGGCGATTGCCTGCTCCAGCGTCTCCCGGTTCGCTACGCCTCGCAGCACCTTGTTGCCGATAAAAAACGTAGGTACGGCCGTGATGTCGGCTTCCCGGTAAGCATGGTTCAGCGCTTGCTGATGAGCTTCCTTGTACTTCCGCGTTTCCAATGCTTCCCGGTACTTGGCGGCATCCAGTCCGATTTCGCCGGCCAACTTCGCCAGCACGTCCGGGTCCCCGATATTTTGCTCCTCCTGGAAGAAGGCCCTGAACAGCCGGTGGTTGTACTCGTTTCCTTTGCCATGCTCCTTGGCGTATTGATACCCTTCGAACGCAAGGTGGGTGTAGGGATGCGGAGAAACCCGCGGCAGCTTCATATCGATACCCATCCGCTGCGCGTAAGGAGCGATGGATTGCTCCCACATCTTCAATTTTGGCGGATCGTTCCAGGGGTCCAGCGGTTCGGTCGGGCTTGGGCGCAGTTCGAAGGGCATCCATTCCACCTCGACGTCCTTGCCCTGCACGGCCTGCTCCAGCGGTCCTTCCGCCAGAAAGCAGAAGGGACAAACGTAGTCCGAATACACTTGAATTTTGACGGTCATCTTAAATTCACCTCCTTAATAAAGTCGTCCGAGTCTCTTCTTTCCATTCACATGTAACTAAAATAGTTACATGTTGTGCTAAAAAAAAGGGTTACTGGTCACCCCGCACCAAATCGAACACTATCTGGTCCAGCGTAACTTTCGCCAGCTCGTTCTCCATGGCCGACTCCGCCCGTTTGAAGACGGTGTCCAACGTCTCTTGAATATTTCGCCCGACAAGGCATTTCGGGTTCGGCTTATCGTGCGCCGCGAACAACTCCCCCGGAGGGTCGTTTTGTACGGCACGGTACACTTCCAAAAGGTTAATCTCCCGGGGCAGACGGGCCAGCGATGCGCCGCCGACGCCGGGACTCGTATGCACCAGCCCGGCTTTGCCCAGCAGACCGATCACACGGCGGATCACCACCGGGTTCGTATTGACGCTGCCTGCGATAAATTCCGACGTATTGCGGCCTTCTTTATTAATATCGAGGAGAGCCAAGATGTGAATCGCTACGGCAAAACGACTGCTGATCGACAATTCATATCCTCTCCTCTCTGTTGTATTCCATCACCTGTAACCATTGTAGTTACAATTGTTCGTTTTGTCAACCCGACTTTTCTGTACAATTGAGCGACAATCCGCCTCGCCGTCCGCTCACGACTGCTTCCCATCGCGTCCGATCCGGTATTCGTAGTTGTCCTTGCACAATTGCAGCAAATCGTATTTCAAGCCCCGCTTGGGCGTCGTAATCTTGATCGCCCTGCCTCCCGTTCTCCGCAACACGGCACGCACCGAACCGGGGTCACTCACTTTGTTGACGATGAGCTCATCCGGCCCCTCGGCTTCCCCATAGCGGCTGACCAGAAAACGGTCGCAAGCGACCTCGCCGTACGCACGTTCTAATTCATGCATCTGAAAATCCCGCAGCATGCCCTCCTGTACTTTCGCGATCAGCACCCGCTCCTCGCCAAAATACAGCACATCCTGATGGATTGAACCTTCCCGGTCGACGATCTGCTTCTCCGGCATTTCCTCCAAAATGCGCAGGTGAAGGAGCATGCTGCCGGCTTTCTCGAATTCCAGACGTTCGGCGTACTCATTCATCTTGGCGCGCATCGCGGACATCAGGTTCTCCCCTTGGTTCAGCAGCAGACCGGCCGCTTGCCGCGCCGTCTCCCGGTAGGCCTCCTCCGTGATTTTCCCTTCGCATACGCCGCTGCACTTGCCAAGATGGTACAGCAGACAGACCCTCTTCGGCTTCTTGTCGCATGTCCTCAGCTTATAATGCTCTGTGACAAAATCGAGCACGGCATCGCGGAAGCGGGCGCTCCGGTAAGGGCCGAAGCGCAGCTCCTTGCCCGGAGCTGCGGCTTTGTTCGCTCCGCCCCCGCCGCGCACGGCCCGGAGCCTACGGTCCCGGTAGTATTCGGTCAGCCGCGGAAACCGCTCGTCCGTCATCTGCAAATAAGCATACCCGCTGTTGTCCCTCTTGAGCGCCCGGTTGTACGGAGGCTTATGGATCTTGATCAGATTGTTCTCCAGCAGCAGACTTTCCGATTCATTGTTGACCAGTACCACTTCAATGGACGCGATGTCCAGCACCATTTGACGAATGCGCCTGCGCTGATCCCGGTTTTGGAAATACGAGCGCAGACGGCTGCGCAAATGTAAAGGATGTGTCCTTCGGCATTTTTCATGATGTAGCAGCCCGGGCGTTCGGGATAATCGCCCGCTTCGAACTG
Source organism: Paenibacillus tianmuensis (assembly GCF_900100345.1). Lineage (GTDB taxonomy): Bacteria > Bacillota > Bacilli > Paenibacillales > NBRC-103111 > Paenibacillus_G > Paenibacillus_G tianmuensis. Next base: position 4,082 of record NZ_FMTT01000081.1, read on the forward strand.
AAATGGCATTGCAAACTCCCCCTTTTTCGCGCGGTTCCGCGCACAGCTCCCCCCGCACGGGCCCTTTTAGAAGCTTTTGTCCATTTTAACCTGCTCCACAGCGACCGTAAACCCTCCGACCGTCAAAGCCTCCGCGCAGACGGACGTCCCCGGCAAGTTTAACGCCCGCTTCCGCAGCGCATCGGCTCCGGCAAACACTTCCGAGCACAAGAGCCGGACGATTCCGTCCGTACCAGGGGCATCCGGGCTCGTTACGCATTGGTACAAGAATGTCGAGGTATGCTCGCCCAACGCATCATACACCCGCTTAGCAAGCGCATAGCCGACGGGGTGGCCTTGTGGGTCGGACGCGATAACGGCATGCCCGTCCTTCAAGCTCTGCCATCCCGTCTGCCACGCGGAGTTTGCGTCGTAGAAGGGAAGCCGCGCCGCCTCATGCGGACCGGACCAGCGGACCGTATAGTCCCCGCGTGGAAGCTCTCCCGGATGCCAAGCCTCGGACGATTCCAGAACCACCAGTTGATCGGTTACCTCGTAGCCCATTTGCTGGTATAAGGCAATGGCCTTTTCGTTCTGCTTGAACGCTTCGAGTGTTGCCCGCGACACGCCCTCCTCACGGTACAGCTGAATGGACGCTTCCAGCAGTTGTCTGGCAACGCCGTGCCTCCGGTGCGACGCAGCAACGGCTGTCCCCCCGTTCCAGGCCGTTTTGGCGCTGCTAATCGTACGGATGCCGTTCAGAATGATCCCTACCGGCTCGTCCCCGTCAAACGCGACAAAGGAATAGTCCGGGGACAAGCCCTCAGCCACCATTCGCGCCAAGAAAGCATCGACCGTCATGACGATCTGAACATAGTAATCCTCAAACCCTTTGTTCCAAACCTCTACCGCCTGATTCAACGTACACTCGGATAGCCGCTTCACATTCAGCTCCATTGCTAACTCCCCCATTACGTAAGACTTAAGCGGAACATGACGTTCCCCTCTCTATTCCTAGATTCTCACACAGCCCCCTGAATTTCAAGATGCTGGGATATCCTAATTTGAACCGTCCGCCGCATTCGTTCGCCCATACCATGTGCGCACACCATATCAGCTTAGGAGGCATGCATGAGAAGGTTTATCCCGGACGTCGCCTTTCTGCTGCTCTTGCTGACCGGGATCACGTTAACCGGGTTGGATTCACCCACGACGCCTTCCCGATCTATCCATGCCGGAGCATGATGATGCTTCCGCCATCATCGACCTGAATCTCAGGCGCTCCACCGCGTTCATAGCGCTGTACCAATTGTTCACCCGAGCCGAATAATCAAAACGCAAATCTGAATCTATAAAAAGCTTTTTGCGGATTAACAGTGCGTGTTTGTGGAAATATTTACGTATAAATTATTTATATCTAAAATAAGTCATGAAAGGACCATAATTCCTTTTTTGTAAAATATAGTTGACGCATGTTAACAAATGAATTAATATAAAATAGTTTGCTATATTTTGATGTTTATTTTTCATTTAGGAATCATCTTTGCATTTATATATACGATTGGTTACCGGGGAAAAGTTCATCGGTGACGGCAATTATTCAACTTGCAAGCCGTATTGTGGCATATGGCCTTTGTTGCCGTTGTTGCTTGCATCGAAGTATATGGGGATTGGGCAAGCTTGCTGTGATTTTATCGCAAAGCGGAGAATGATCGTATCTACGAATCACTGTACCGATGCGTGCATGCGAGAGCCCCTGAACCCATAAAACTTGCTACTACTGGAGGGATTGATTTGTCCGTTATCATTTGGATCATCGTGGCCATCTTTCTGCTCGTTGTCGCTTTTTTTGCATTAGCGGCGGTACTTCGATACGTAGATAACAAAAAAACGGCACAGCACGTGCTGGACTATTACGTGAAGAACGGGGACAGCAGCTCGATCTGTGTGCTGCATAATAATGAGCCTTTGCTTGAATACCATGCGGACAGAGTCATGCCGCTGGCCAGCACCGTTAAATTAATCCTTGCCATCGAGTATGCCAACCAAGCGGCCCAAGGGCTTGTTGATCCTGAAGCGCGTGTCCGCCTGAACGATGTGGAACGGTACTATATTCCGGGCACGGATGGCGGCGCTCATTCAAGCTGGAAATATGATTTGAAGGAGAAGCTTGAAGCCGGACATGAATTAACATTGGACGAAGTAGCCCGAGGCATGCTTCAGTTCAGTTCGAATGCTTGCACGGAGTATATATTTGAGCTGCTGGGCGGAGACAGAATCAATGCAAGCTTGGGAGAGCTGGGCATGGAGCACCATACCTCTATATTCCCGCTCTCTTCCGCGATGCTGACCTCGATGTATGTCAAAGACAAAGAAGGGCTGAGCGGCAAGAATCTGATTCGTCGGATGCGCGAAATGAGCCAAGAGGAATATATTTCGCTGGCATATGAGATGCATAACACACTAAAGCAAGAATCCGATGCTGCTACAATCCAGAAATTAAACCGGAAAGAAGGGTACAAGCGAAGTCTTCAAAAGCTGGAGTCCGAACGATTGCCGGGCGGAACGACGAAGGAATATGCTTCGCTTATGAATAAAATCAACAGCGGCACCTATTTTTCACCGGATGCCCAAGTGATCTTGGATCGATTGGTAGGAAGACCGCCCTCTGAAACATCCCAATATCGCAAGCTCGGCTTCAAGGGCGGGTCGACGATGTATGTGGTTACATGGGCCATGTATGGATGCAAGAAAAACGGAGAAACGTTAGAACTTGCCGCCTTCATCAATGATTCTAAGGGAACGGAAAGCTTGTGGTTGAAACATAAGAGCGATGAATTTTTCGTCGGGATCATGAGAGATGACGATTTTAGAAATAAAGTTATCAAGAAGCTTTCTCCGGATGTCCATGAAACGGTATGATTCATCGGTTGCGACACAACTATCGCTTAATCGCAAGCATCTGATCAAGGGGATAAAACTCCCCGCTCTTCATGCCCGCCATGGTCTGGAAATTGTTGCGAAAAGGGTTTCCCCCACAAACGCCGAATAGATTTAAGGTAGGAAGTCTGCACCCCTAAAATTCATTACGTAAGGAGGAATTTCCCTTGAATTCAATCGCCCGCCCGGGCAAATCTCTGCTGCTCTTATCCTTGGTGCTGATGCTCTGGTGTATCGGCCTTACACTTCCTATACCCCAAGCCCAAGCGTCCTCCTATTCTTTCGATGCGGCTCCCAAAGGAACCGTCGGCGTCACCAAGCCGAATCTTACGTTTTATTTCGATACCGATTTGTCCTTCGCGCCCTCGTCTTACACCATGACGCTGAACGGGCAGAGCGTGCCAGCCAGTTACGACCAAAACAAAGGGACGTTTACCTATACGCCCGACAACGATCTCGCGCCCGGAAACTACACCGTCAAAATGTCGATCATCTATCCCAACTACAAGCCGATCGAGCAATCCTGGTCGTTTACCGTAGCGAAAGACGCAACCAGCCGCTTCGAGACTCCTACCCCGGAGGATCAGAGCGGGCTCGCCGCCGTTAACGACTACCGGGTGCTATACGGACTCCCCCAGCTTCAGATGAACGAACGGCTTTTCGCTATGGCGAAGGCGCATGCGAAATATTTGGATGCGAACAAAATCGCCCAAAGCGAAAAAAGCCAAGAGAGCCTGCACGATCAGAATCCGAACAAAACCGGATTTTTCGGCCAATCTCCACGGGAGCGCGCCGCATACTACGGGTATTCGTCCAAGCTCGGGGAAGACGTCGCGTATCACGCGGGATCGATCGGCGAGTCGGTCGACGTGCTGTTCGATGCGCCTTACCACCGCTCTCCGTTCTTGAACCCGGATGCCAAAGAAGTCGGTGTTGCCAAAGTAGGCGATTACACGGTCATCGAATTCGGCTTCGGATCGAGCGAAAACTCGCCGATCGTCGTCTCGCCGGCGGACGGGGAGCGGTATGTCCCTACGTCCTTTGACGGGAACGAAGCCCCAGACCCACTGCGTATGCATACGAGCGGCAATTACCCTGTCGGCTACCCGATCATGGCCCAATATTTCGGCGAGAATGTGGACAAAATCAAGCTGCTGAGCGCCGAACTGACCGACAACGCCAAGCAGAAGATCGACTTGTTCGTGAATTCGCCCGATAACGACGACAAATTGACCAATGCCGTCATTTTGCTGCCGCGCAAGCCGCTGCAAGCGGATCAGACTTATCTCGTGAAGCTGAGCCTGCAAGTGACCAAAAAAGACGGCACCACAGCCACCGAGTCGAAAGAATGGAATTTCACGACGGAACCGCTGCCGCAGCTCGGAAAAAAGAAGCTGCACCGGAATGCGTCCGATTACCTCAAGCAGGCTGTCACCGTCCTGCCGATCCAGCGTAAAGCAAGCTTCGGGCTGGATGACAGCAGCTATTCGGTCGACGGCGTCTCCTTCCCGATGCGGCGGACGCCGGTCATCGTCGACGGCTCCTCGTACTTGTATATCCGCGACCTGGCTGCTGCGCTCGGAGCGAACGTGGACTGGGACGAGCAGCAGCGCGCGGCCGTGTATACGAAAGGAACGCTTAAGGTCACGCTGCACACAACGAAAAACGCCTACGAAGTGAACGGCGACCTGCGGCAAACCGATACGCCTGCCCGGCTGGTCGGCGACAACACGATGGTCCCGGTCCGCCTGCTCTCCGAAGTGCTGGGTGCCAAAGTAGAGTATGCCGAGGCCACGCGGACAGTCATGATTACTTACTGATCGGGACGGACCCGTCAGAACCATCCATGCAAAAGGCACCGCATCCTGCCACAACAGGAGCGGTGTCTTTTTTCATGCGCCGTCTATTCGTCATCGTCCCCGTCGTCATCCTTTTTGGAGGAGCCCGAGCTTGAAGCGCTTGCCCGGCGTGCCGCCGCTTCTCTTCTTTCTTTGGCGATTTCCCGCCGATATAGCCGTTTCATCTCGTCTATAATTTCATTCGTATCATGACATTCATGGACAGCCTCGATTTGAGCCTCCAACACGGCTAAAGCCGTGGGATTCTTAGCTAGTTAACGCACGCAGGCCATTTCTGTTTTGTGCAGACTGCTAAGTTCAGAGCTAGCTCATTAGCTCATCCTAGATCAGAGCGTATAGCTATCTAGGCTGATAGACTGTTACCATCTATCACAGGTTGGCGCAGGATGTTGATCGCTCCAAC
>NZ_FMTT01000101.1 GCF_900100345.1 Paenibacillus tianmuensis
GCCATGCCAATCTCTCCCGAACATTTATTTGTAATTAGTGTATCAAACAAACGTTCGTATGTGAAGGTTTTTGCTGAGGTAACTTGATATTCAAAATTATATTTGTAGTTATCTTTTTATTAAATAAGCAGGGAGAAAATAAAGTTTTGAATCAAGACCTTTCACCTGCTGCATCTGCAAGGGGACAGGACACAACCACCACTACAAATACAACAAATGAAACCGAAAAAAAGACTGTTCTATACCCTATAAAGCAAGACGGGAAATATGGTTATATTGATCGTTCAGGTAAACTAATAATTAAACCTAATTTTGAAGAAGCACAAGAATATAAAGAGGGCAGAGCTCTAATTAAAAAAAATGGGAAATACGGGTTTATTGATGTAAAAGGAAGTATGGTTGTTGAAGCTAAATTTGATACTGCGCATAGTTTTTCTGAAGATAGAGCTCTTGTTGGCACAAATAAGAAATATGGTTTTATTGATGAATCCGGTGCTGAAGTTATTTCGCCACGGTTTAGAAATGCCTATGACTTCTCTGAGGAATTAACAGTTGTACAATATGATGTGAAATATGGATACATCGATAAAAACGGAAAAGAAGCTATTTCTCCCCGGTTTATGTATGCCTCAAATTTCTTAGAGGGGTATGCATGTGTTGTTTTTGAACAGGGTATTGCAGGTTATATAAACAAAAAAGGGGAGACCGTTCTGAATATTGAAACTTTCCCCGATGATACGGATATTTTCCCTTGTACCTCTTTTGTAGATGGGGTGGCTTTCATTAAAAAGCTAGACAATAATCAAAAGTTAAAATGGACGTTAGTAAATATAGAAGGGAAGCAAGTTAGCCCACTTCAGTTTGACCGTATATCTACATTTTCCGAGGGGCTAGCTGCTGTATCGATCGGAGAAAAATGGGGTGCAATTAACAAGTTAGGCAACTTGGTTATAGACACTAAATACGATTATGTCGATAGCTTTTATGAGGGAGCTGCCGCTGTTAATATTGGTGAAAAATGGGGTTACATCGATGCATCTGGTAAGGAGTTTATAGAATTTAAATTTGATAATGCCTTGGAATTTAGGAACGGAATGGCAAAAGTACAAGAAGGTAAAAAATGGGGTTATATTGGTTTGGATGGAAAGTATGTTTGGAAACCAACAGATTAGATCAATTATTCTGAGATAGTTCACGAAATTTATAAATCCATAAAAAGTAGAGGTGTAAAAACTATAAGGGAGAACCGTAATTCTAGCCGCCTCTGAGCATTTGTCCGACTAAATTTTTGCAGAGCATTTTTGACAAGTTGATAAGTTCGTAAAGAAGTATACGTCAAGAGAAATGACCCCTGTCTATAAGGGGGAAGATTCGGGCCGCAATGGTGAAGCCTTAACCATTCATCTTGTAGAGAAGAGGAACATATCACTTACATTCCGCACCTTCATCATGAGGTAGTGAGTGGAATCTTGAGAGAAAATGAGCCGGTTAAACGGATATAGCGATGGTCCCAAGAGCAAAACCACCGCTGAAGTCCTCAGATTCGATTAGCCGAGATAAATGGATTCATCCAAATTGAGAATCGACAGCACACGCTTCTCCTCTTTGGTAAGCGGGCTTCCGAACTGCCTGACCAAGTGCCGTCCGGCATGCGAATAACGGCCACTTTCCGGTACTTAAAGATTTGAAAGATCGCCGCAGCCGTGGGTTTTCGCAAAATGCGCCCGCCTGCTCCGTGCATCGGCTTTTGCTCGGTGATGTGCTGCCGAACCCGCCGCT
>NZ_FMTT01000013.1 GCF_900100345.1 Paenibacillus tianmuensis
CAGATCGAGGTATTTTTTCGTTGGATTAAGCAGCATTTAAACATTCCTACGTTGTTTGGGACAACAGAGAACGCCGTTTATGGTCAGTTATTTGCAGCATTGATGGTGTACGTTCTGCTGAAATGGCTGTTTGACTCCGTTTCTGCATCCATATCTCGGCATGTGGAACTCTCCTTTGTCCGATTTACACGTTTATTCGCTCTTCATCTGCTGCCTGCTGAATGGCTTATAAAGATTCAATATATTGTGCAGACACATAACCCCCAGAGGGTTGTTTAGATTACATAATTTGGTTAATCAACAGGCCTGGGGTTGTTGCAATGTTATAATACGACTGGGCGTTTCATCTTCTTCTTCTCCTTTTGAATGTTGAACTTTATTTCTTGCAAACACATCATAACATGGAAATATGTCATCTATTGTCATATAAAGAATTTCTATCGCTTCTTCTCTATAATAGATGCATATGGGGTCATTTGCAGTACATCACACAGTCATCATCGTAAAGGAGCCAAGATATGAGATTGAGCAGGAAAGTCGAACTGATCTTTCATGAACTTGAACATTTGCCGTTGCAACTGAATGATCAAAACTATCATCCGTTATTAAAGCAGGGCTATAATTATCTCGTTCTGCTGCGTGACAGCGGTTTGGACGAACAAAGGGTTTACAAGCGACTTGTTGCAAGGCATCAGAATCTAGCAAATGAAAAGCAGCAAGATTTTATGGCAGAACTGCTCGATTGTGTTTGCGGCTTTGTGGGGAATCAAAACTATTACATTTGGCGTCAGGACGGAGCATTTGCGAGAGAATTGAAAAATGGAGGATGATTCGCTTGAAAACATGATAAAAGACTGCTCTGCGCAGCAAGCAGAGCAGTCTTTTACATTTTTATTTCTTCACCACGTAATAGTGTTGAACAATTTGGCCAAAGCGTTTTGTCTCCGTCAGGGAAAGCTTCAATTCCGGATTATCTTCTTTAAACAGAGGTCTCCCTTTACCTAAAATCGTTGGTGTGATCGCGATGATAAACTCATCTACCAGTTTTCTTTTTAAGAGTACATCAAGAATCTCGGCCCCACCAACAATCCATATTTTAGAACCTTCTTGTTCTTTAAGCTTCTCAACGAACCCCGGTACATCTTCGGTTACAAATGTAACGTATGGACTTGGCTCTTTTTCAGAACGTGAGAACACATAGCATTTCTTATCTGAATAGGGAAATTCATCAGCTAATTCAAAGGTATGCTCGTATGTTTTGTTCCCCATTAATACCGTATCAATCGTCTGAATAAATTCGCTGTAGCCGTTGTCCCCCTCTCCCTCTACCTCATAAAGCCAATCAATCTCTCCATTTTGCCGCGCAATATACCCATCCAGGGTTGTTGCAATGTATAATACGACTGGGCGTTTCATGTTCTTCTTCTCCCTTCAAAGGTTGAAATTGTTTCTTGCAAACACATCATAACATAGAAATATGTCATCTACTGTCATATAGCTGGCGCGTTCGACTGCCGCTATCCATTTTCCAGTCTCCCCTACGTATGAGAAGGTATCCTAACACAAACAATAAAGAAGCGGCAATCTTTAAATTAACAACGAATGGACTTCAACTTATGGAGGGAGGTATACCATTTGAACTGTAACGTTAGTAAGACGGAACAAGCGGTTCGAATGACCATTGGAGCTGCTATCGTTTTTGCCGGACTATATTACAGAAGCTGGTGGGGGCTAGTCGGATTAGCACCGATCATTACAGGCGCAACCCGCTATTGTCCGGGGAATGCGGTCCTTGGAATACAAAATTGCAAAGTGAATCACTGATCCATTTTGATTCGAAAATGAGTCTAAAACCTTCTTACCAGGTTTTGGACTCTGTCTAAATATTCACTTTTGGAGACAAAAAATGCGAAATCTTCATTACCTTCTACTGCGCACCATCACAATAGCTTTGCTGATTTTGACCGTGGCTAATGGAATGGCTCATTCGGCTCCCTATGATGACCCGCCCTTACCGATTTTGGCTGACCATGGAATGTATACGATCGAAGTTTGCCCTCAACGTCATCAACTGGTTGTGTGGGCCTATGGACAGCGATTCAAAACCTATCCCGTTGCCGTTGGCAATCCATCCACTCCTACCCCGGTTGGAGAATACCAAGTTATTTATAAGGGATAATCACGGTGCCGTCGGGCCTAATCTCTGCCGCGCTGCATCTCATTTCCATCGCTGCGTGGTCCGATTGCGGTAAAGTGACCTCGACTTGGCGGCTATTCCTCCATCCTTCCTCCATATTCCCCTTGCGTATTTTTGTTCGGTTCTCAATGTTCGTTCCCGGCTCCGGGAAAACCTCCTCTTCGTGCCGCTTGTACTCTGCAAGAGCTCATGAACGAGCAGAGCATTTTTCTGCAAAGCTTCCCTTGGAGAAAGGACGACCGGTAAAGGCTCATACTCCACTTTGATTTGGAGAGCCGCCATCTCGGCAATATATTCTTGTTCCGCGACAACAAGGGCGACGGGCTCGCCGTAATATCTTACTTTGTCTATTGCGATTGATGGCCGGTCTGCCAGCGGCGACCCGGTCAACATCGGGTAATATTGTCCTGTTATGACCGCCTTGACACCCGGAATTTTTATGGCTTTCGACGAATCGATCGATTTTATGTTAGCATGAGCATGCGGACTGACAGCCATTTTGACATGGAGCAGCCCAGGTATTGCATGATCATTAATATATTTGGTTCTCCCTGTAACTTTCTCCCATGTTTCCTTTCTGGGAATACTTTTCCCAACCGATCGTTGGATCGTGGTCCCCTCCTCATGGCCAAATGATCTTGCAACGTTCAAATTCCGCATATCCTATATATACAGGGCTTGTTGTCCGTATTATTTAAATTAATGAATCAACCATCATGGGAAAACATTCCAAAACAAAAAGACCGCAAATCACGCGGTCTTAATGAGCGAAGCCAATGTTTTTTTACTATATATGCAAAGCTTATTCTTCAGGCATATCCACATTATGATAAACCTGTTGAACATCCTCCAGGTCTTCGAGCGTATCGACCAATTTCTCGAACTGCACCAGAGCGTCTCCCGAAAGAGTCACATAATTTTGCGCCAGCATCGTCTGTTCTGCAACGATAAATTCCGTAATGCCCGCCTGCTTGAACGCGGATTGTACGGCATGAAACTGATCCGGTTCGGCATAGACGATAACCGAATCCTCTTCCTCTGTAATATCCCGAACGTCTACGTCTGCCTCCATCAATAGCTCCAAAACTTCGTCGGATGTTTTACCTTCAACCCCAAAGACGGCCGTCGGACTGAACATATACGTTACAGAACCGCTGACTCCCATGCTTCCGCCGCTTTTATTGAAAGCCGAACGTACGTCCGCGGCAGTACGGTTTACGTTATTGGTGAGCGTATCGACGATGATCATGGCGCCGCTCGGACCGAATCCCTCATAACGGAGCTCCGTATAACTCTCTTCCGAGTTTCCTTTCGCCTTCTCAAGCGCGCGGTCGATGATCGCTTTCGGTACGTTGTATGTTTTGGCTCGTTCGAGCACGAATTTTAAAGCTTGATTGGATTCCGGATCAGGTTCGCCCTTCTTCGCCGCGACATAAATCTCAACTCCGAACTTCGCATAGATCCGACTCGTGCTTGCGTCCTTCGATGCTTTTTTCTCTTTAATATTATTCCACTTACGTCCCATACTGGTACCTGCCTTCGCATTCTTATTTTTTATTCTTACCCTATTATATTGAATAAAGCGGTATTTGGACAAGTTTAGCGTATGCGAATCGACAAACGTCGCATTGTGGCCTCGATCGGACTTCTGCGTCCTGTCGAACTTGGTATTTTTCCTTACTCTAAGAGCAACGAATGATCTTTAAGTTTGGATGCAGGATATGTCTTCCAACCATTCTTCTATGTATGACACAATATGTACCGGAGTTAGTAGCAAACGCTAAGCCCATAAAAGATAAAAAAAGATAAGGAAGTGTGTGTTTGTGAGTATGGAAAAGGTGTTTCTGTTTGATGTGACTGAAGAACCAAAAAGTATTTATCCGTTCGCTCCTGTTTACAAGGTGGAACAAGGTGGTGAATCTTACATTGTTAAACATACGGTTTCACCTATTGAAGAAGCAATGAAGGTTGCAAATTTCGTTGGGAGATTGAATAAACTTGGTGTTCCTATTGTGGCTCCGGTTCCAATGAGTGTTGACAATCCTCAACAAGTAGATGAAACAGTATGGGTAGTTTATCCGTTTATTAAGGGCAAGTCCTATACAGGGAAAGATGAGGAAATTTATGAGGCTGGTAAGTTGCTTGGTCGCATTCATTCATTATCATCGAAGAATAATGAAGAAGGTCTGGATATCTATGATGAGTTTGAATTAGAGAAAAATGAAATAATGGAGAATTTGGAAACAATAGGAGGTTATGCCGAAGAAAGGGGGATTCCACTGGATGAAGGTCATTTAAGTGAACAAATGCTCAGAATTATTGAACAGCAGGAGACCTTAAAGGCTTTGGAATTACCATCAGTGGCTACACCCTATGATTATAAGGCAGATAATCTAATTTATAATGACTCTGCAAAGCCTTATCTCATTGACCCGGATAACGCTGTCTTTTTACCAAGAATCTATGATTTAGCACTGGCATTGCTTCTTTTCCACAATGCATTGGATACAGCCCCTGACCGTATATTTGATATCAACCAATGGTCCTTGTTTAAAAAGGGATATTTTGAGTTTGTGGAGATTACAGATATTGAAAGAACACATTGGCAAGACGTTGTAAAACATATTTTCTTGGATGAAGTAATCTGGTTGATGGCTGACTTTGAAGAAGGTTGGGATGATCAAAGGCAAGTCAACTTTTTCAATTCTCTATTATCACTACTCAACGATATGGAATCCTATGATTTAAAATAACGGATTCAAGGGAAATCGGCCACCCTTGGCTAATGATATGTTGGCCTTGGGTGGTTTTCTTATTCTTGCTGGGATCACATGACATGGCTATTGAATCCGGCCCTGGAATTGAAAAAAAGCCGCAATATGCGACTTTTTTCGTAAGAATTACATCCCCGCCCAGACATCTTTGGCATAGCTGCCATTCGACTGAAGATGTTCCAGCCATCGTTCTGCTTCTTGCTTATCGACCCCATGGACGGTCTGATAAGCTTTCTGCAGCTCGTTTTCGACATCAGGCGCCATTTTACTGCCGTCTCCACACACGTAAAGCCGTCCGCCAGCGTCAAGAATGCGGATCAACTCCGCTGCATGCTTCGCCATCAAATGCTGTACGTAAGTTTTAGGCACGCCTTCCTCACGGGAAAAAGCCGTACGAAGCGTAACCACTCCGTCTCTTTCGTATTGTTCCAGCTCTTCGCGGTAAATATAATCCGCTTCGTTCCTGCAGCCGTAATAAAGATGGGCTTCGCCCAGCGATTGTCCTGCCCGCTTCATCAGCGCTCGTGCCTGCAGGAATCCACGGAATGGCGCTACCCCCGTCCCCGGCCCTACCATAATCACGGGAGTCTGCGGATCTTCAGGGAGCTGGAAGCCGGACTCCGGTGTGCGAACGAACATGACGATGTCCTCTCCCGCCTGACGCTCCGCTAAATAATTCGAGGCGACGCCGACATATTCCCCTTGTCCGCTCCAAGCCTGACTGCGCACGACACCTACCGTAATGCTGGTCCGGTCTGCGTTCATCCGTGGGGAACTGGATATCGAATAATATCTTGGTTTGAGCGGAGGCAACAGCTCCAAAAACTTCGCAAACGGAATTTCGCAGGCTTCGTATTTTTCAACAAGATCAAGCATTGTGATCCGTTTCTTCAATATCTGCTCTTCGTAAGTCCCCTCTTCTAACAAAGCTTCCAATTCGCGCTTATGCGGAGGACAAACCGTAAAAGCGGCAACCTCGCGGATTTGGGCTCGCGTCGCAGCCTCCTGCAGCTCCATAGTATGGCTAAGTAGGTCGAACAGCGATACAGGCCGGTCTAAAGGCAGATGGGATGCGCTGACTCCGCTTGCCGTCAAAATCACTTGCTCTTTCTCATTCAACCCAAAACGTCGCAAAATGCGTCCGACATTCTCTTTTTTGTTGCTTGGAAAGACGCCAAGGTGATCGCCCTCTTGATACGTAACCTCCTCCGGCAATTCGATCTCGATATGCCGCGTGCTTCGTCCGCTACCAGACTGCTGAAGTTCACGATTTTCCGCGACTGTTGCGTGAACCGCATCGTACGATTGAGCGAGAGGCGTCTCTGCAAAGCCGCTGACAAACTGAATGTTCAGGGTGCTCCGCTCTTTTTCTGCATTTTCATTCAGTTTTAGATCGAACGTCTTCATCGCATCGGTCCACATTTGACTTTTCCAACCTTCAAACTGCTTTTCGAAGTCGCCGCTCGCATCAGCCTCTCCGCGAAGGGAGAACCTTGTCGCTCCTTTTTCGGCGAGCTGTTCGTCAATGAATCTCGGCACATCCTGATACGTCGAGGCCCAGTTGTGGTCCCCGCAGCCAAATACGGAATAATGCACGCCGCTAAGCTCGTCCGGTTCGACCTGCTCCAGCCATTGAACGAACTGTCGCGCATTGCCCGGCGGTTTGCCGTTATAAGAAGAGGTGACGATGATCAAGGCGCCTTCCTTCGGCAAATGGCCTAACCGATCGTTCAGTGCCGCCGCTTCGCTCCGGATGCCGTGCAAACGGGCGAGGTCCGCCAGTTCTTTGGCAATACGCTCTGCCGTTCCCATATTGGAGCCGTAAAGCACGAGCAGCGGTCTGTTGTTCACTCCGATGACGGAAGCTTGCTGTGCTTGTTTTTCAGGGCTGGGAGCCTGGGTAAGGTTTTCTCCCGGTGTGTTGGGAGGCGTAGCGGTTATTTTCTTCTCCCGCAATTGAACCCGGATCTTGAAGTCGTCCGGCTTCAGCGTCAGCGTTTGTTTGACTTTCAACTGGTAGTTCAAAGGATCAAGCAATTGAAATTGCTGAAGGATCATCCCAAGCACTAAAGTCGCTTCGTGAAGCGCAAACTGCATGCCGATACAGGCTCGCTGCCCGTTCCCGAACGGTTTATAGGCATGATTCGGCACTTGGGCAGGGTCTTCAAACCGTTCCGGACGGAATTGTTCCGCATCGTCCCCCCATACCCCTTTATCCCGATGCAGCTTGGGCAAAACAATGGAAACGGCTTCCCCTTTTTTAATGGGATATTTCCCTCCAATAATGCTGTCTTCCTTGGCGAACAAGCTAAATTGAGGAGCGGTCGGCCATAAACGCAAAGACTCATTTAAAATCATTCGGATATATTTCAGCTTCAGAACTTGCTCGTACGTGGGTGTTGCGCCTGTAAGCACTTCATCCACTTCGGCGTACGCCTTTTTTAATACGTCCGGGTGCTTTAATAAAAAGTAAATCGTAAATGACAATAGTCCGCTTGTGGTTTCATGGCCGGCGATCAGGAACGTGATAATTTGGTATCGAATATTTTGATCATCCAGTGGTTGACCGGTCTCGGGATCTTTGGCGGTCAGCATTCTGGCAAGCAAATCGGTTTCTCCACGATCCCCTCTTTCTTTGCGCTCGGCGATGATTTTATCGACCAAGGAGAACATCGATTGATTATCTTGCTCGTACTGGCGTTTGGTTTTGACCATCAGCATGTTTTGAATCGGCAACCTGTTGCCGTAATGCATCGCTTCATCCAGCGATCGAACCATACTTACAATAAAAGGATTTGGCGTTTCTCTGTAGTAGCTGTTGAAACGATAGTTAAATCCGCACAAGCCAATGGTGTCCAGCGTCAGCCGTGTCATATCGTCCGGAACGTCGATGCTTTCGTCCGGATTGAGGCGCGCCCATTTTTGGACGAGCTGCACCGCGATATCCACCATCATGTCATGATACCCCTTCATGGCTTGAAGGCTAAAGGAAGGCATCAGAATAGCATGCGCCTTTTTCCAATTCGGCTCCTCGGTAAGACTTGTGAATAGTCCGTCTCCGGCAAAATCCCGTACTTTAAGCAAATGTCCTATCGCTTTGTCAAAACGCGATTCGTCACATACATCGGCCACCAAGTCGGGTCCGGAGATGATATAAACGGATCTTCCCAATGCCTCGAAACGGAAAATAGGACCGTACTCGTCAGCAAGTTTACAGAAAGATAAAGTAGGCGAATCCTTATCGATTAAGGGGATATTCCCTAGCACGCCATAGGTTTTGGGCTGGGGGATCGGTATCAAATTTTCCATAAAAAATCCTCCCTCTTTTTAGAGTTAACCGGTATACTGCCATCTCTTACTAACCTAATATTCCCCAACAACGGTAACAAAAATTACCCTAACCTTCGAAAACTTTTTCGAAAGCATGGGTTTATTTTAACCGCGGCAATCCATAATATCCAATGTATAATTGAACATGAATTCATTACATCAAAATAATGAATGGAGTAAGGAAACGTGGAACTGCAGCAGCTTCGCTATTTTCAAACCGTAGCTCGATTGGAGCACATGACGCAGGCGGCCGAGGAATTAAACATTACCCAGCCTGCACTCAGCAGAACGATCTCCCGATTAGAAGAAGATATCGGCGTCCCCCTATTTGAACGAAAGGGCCGTCATATTCGGCTTAATCGATATGGCGAGATTTTTCTTGCCCATCTGGAGCGGTCGTTTCTGGAGTTGGATCAAGCCAAGAAGAAAATCAATGACATGGCTCAGTTAGGAAACCGGTCAGTCTCCATTGCTACCACAAATGTCAGTATCTTTCCGAGTCTGGTATCGTCTTTTCTGCGTCAATACCCGGATATCCGGATACGTCAATATTTGCGAAGCGACATCAATATGTACCAATTACTGGAACAAGGCGAGATCGACATGTGCATTTCTTCCGAGCCGATAGAAGGCCCTGATATCCAATGGGACCCTTTATTTTCGGAAGAATTATTATTGCTGGTGCCAAGAGAAGAACGCTTTGTTCATCGTCAGGAAATACGATTGATTGAGGTTGCCAGCGAAAGATTTATTAGCGGTAACACCAGTTACGATACATCCAATTGGCTAGAAAAGCTTTGTCGGCAAGCCGGATTTGCTCCGAAAATTTCATTCGAGGGAAATGATTCCGTTGTCATTGGGGAAATGGTCAGTCTTGGTCTGGGTATCTCATTTATCCCAAAGCCTCTTTGGGAAAAGTTTTCTGAAATCCTGAAGGACCGGCTTCATGTTTTGAAAATTACGGAGCCCCATTGTACAATGACTACCGGTATATCAAGAATAACGAACCGGTATATGCCTACCGCCGCGGATACCTTTTATAGCTTCGCGATTCATCGCACATGGGATCAAGAGGAAGGATTTTGATTTGACTAAAAAATGGACTAGATCCGGAATCGCAACTGTATCGAACAAACAAATCTCGATTGACATTGTGCCGCTGAGAGCAGAAGACCGAAAACCGCTGGAACATCTTGGCTCAAGGTTATAAACCTTTTACGAGACGGAGCTCCCGGACTCCAAATATGACGAAGTGTGGCACCGTTTGCTAAACGCCATAACGCTTCTCGATTTTACTGGCAAACTCGTCATGATAATACCACAGCTCGCTTGCTCTATGACAAAGTTGCCAATCACAACGGGTTCATTCGCTATGATTATCCGCTTGAGTCATATGAGAGGACTGCCTCTTAAACAGAACTTGTTCTGCTTAAGAGGCAGTCCCTTATATTTCCATCTTGATTCTAAGTATCCATTGAAATATGGTCCCACTCTTCGTCCCGGTGGCCTATCATCCAGAACAATCCCCTGCGCCTTTCGATGACGATGCTTTCGTTCA
The DNA here is from genome assembly GCF_900100345.1 of Paenibacillus tianmuensis. Taxonomy (GTDB): domain Bacteria; phylum Bacillota; class Bacilli; order Paenibacillales; family NBRC-103111; genus Paenibacillus_G; species Paenibacillus_G tianmuensis. The sequence goes on from NZ_FMTT01000013.1 coordinate 9,860, forward strand.
TGCCGGCAGGCGCTTCTTTTCCTTCGTTGACCCGATTATTGACGCATGCCCAGTGAAGCCGATAAATTTTGTCAGCCTCATCCATCACTTCTTCCTTGCTGCGCATCGCGGTTTTGAGCAAGAACTGCTCGAACGTTTCGCAGCTGGAAACAACCTCAATCGCATAGTCGCAGTCGCATACTTGATCGGGAAAATCAAGTGTCTCCACAAGACCCAATGCCCAGATAAGCGTCCAGTACGCTTCATATTGCCAGGAAATATTGATCGCCTCTTCCCTAACTGGCTCTTCATCCTGCAATAGCTTTCTTTCATTCTCCGTGAGGTACTCTTCCACGCCAAATTTTTGCAGCATGCCGGTGAAAAAGTCTCTCGACCCCTGAATATCTTCACCTTGCGCTACGTCGCAAGCGAATTGGATGACGATTAATACGGTGACAGCTCTTCTTGCTATGTCTTCTTTTGTTTTAAACTCGCATTGTTCTAAGGGCGGAAGCTGCGGCAGCCAGCTAATAAACGGAACACCCATTTCATTCAAATAAGCGATGTTCTTATTCTTTCTCTGTTCGCCTTCCTCGGATGTGATCTCAGGTCCAAGTATCTTTCTTGTGCAGCCATGAGGCCTGAAGTCAGACGAGCCCGATTTCCCGTCGGGATACACAATAACATCTCCCGCTTGATCAAGCAAAATTCCGTTCGGCAAAAAGCCGATTCCTCCTACTATTCGCGATAGCAGCGCCGTAAATAATTGCATCTGCCCGTCGGTTATGTCCTTCTCCATTTCGATGGCAAGCATCGTATTTAGTACGGATATTTGCGTCATGACCAAAGCTTTCAGGTTCTCGTCGTCAAAAGGAATGCGATCATAAAACCCCATCATCCCAGGAATGTTTTTATCGAAATAATCGGGATTCGTATCCTCGGACGCGACTCTTATCGTCATTTTATGTTTGCCGAACAGCGATTTGGATTTGAGAACATAATCGTTTTCGTCTCTCTTGACTTCATAGCCTTTTCCAAAAACTTCTGATATGATATTTTCAATATCATGGATGTCGTTCCTGGAAGCAAATATCGTAAAATGTTTCAAAAAGAGTTCCTCCTCAAAACCATCATTTTCCTACTGTTTGAATTTACTCTATTAGAGCATCAAGTGCAATAGAAATTAACAGTTTTTTGGTTGTTGTTGCGGAGTGAACTTTATAAAGTTATCGGCACCATATCCATCAAATGGAAGTCCGAATCAGATACGAAGCAAAGACAAGAGAAATGTTGAAAAAGAAGGCAAATTGATAGGTACATCCAAGGAGTCCCGCCAACAAAACGCAAAAAAGCGAATCCGTCATCCGATTCGCTTTTTTGCGTAAGCGTCCAATTGCTTGAACATAGCCTTTCTTTTACGCTCATCTGCAAGAAACCTTGGAAAATCACGTTCTATTTGTAATTTCTCTTTAGGGGATTTCTGATCGTAATGTACAATAAGCTTGCAGATTCCCCTTGGAAAACGAAGCCAAATTTTCAGCATTTGATAATCTGATGTTGTTAACTTGAATACCTTCTGATAACCATCCAGGATCGATTTGACGATGGAAAAATTCCAACCATGATCTATACAAGAATTAAAGATAATCCGGTATAGATCATACGCGCGTAAATCCAAGCGAAGTGTTTCAAAGTCGATGAGGTACATTCCATTGGCGGATCGAATAATATTAGTCGGACCGCAATCCCCATGGCATAATGTTGCCTTTGTTTTACGACAAATCGATCTATAATCGCTGTTTCTCAATGATCGCAAAGAAGCTTTCCCCATCTGTAAAATTTCTTTGCCATGGGCTTGCAGCAACCTGTCCAGAGGGCTGCGAAATCCGTTTCGTTTAGCTTTACGAAATGCTTTTTGCAGCACTTTTTGTTCATTTTGCAGGTAGGTATACCATTTTCCACTCATATTATTTATTCCGGCTTTAGGTATCGTTATTCTTTTTCCGGTCCGATGGAATCTTGCGAGAAGGGTTCCACAAGCCTTCATTTGGGATCTCGACTTGGGTGAAGGCCAACTTCCCTTCAACCAGGGATGTAGTACGAATGGCGGACTATGATGGAACCATTTTACAAAAAGGTGCTTTCCCGAGTATTCTCTCGGATTTCGCCACACGATCCGCGGAAAACCATGCCTACGGAGTCGTCCCAATGTTTTATCGATCCAGCGGAGTCGAGTTGGCGGGTAAGACATTCGTTTTAAACAGTATACTTTTCCTTTAGTTGTTACAACCTGATAGACCCCGTTTTGAATAATCTTCATACGCCTGACCCGTATTCCAAACTTTCTGGAAAGCCCTTTTACCTCTCGGTTGGGTCTCATGGAAATACATCCCCTTCTAATCATTGAAATCGAATTATTTTCACCTTAATTGGACTTACTTGACTAGTTTTTTATATTGGTCAGCGATACGAGGCCATCTATAGCGAGAAGCTAACTTTCGTCCGGCAATCACTCGTTTGCGGGTGATAGATGGGTTGCTCCACATTTTTTCGATCGCGGACGCAATCGCTCGACTCTTCGCTTTGGGAATCACTTGCGCCACACTGCTGTTCACAATTTCGGAAAGTCCGCCAGATCGGGTCGCAATTAATGGTACCCCGCTAGCAAGAGCTTCAAGTGCTACCAGGCCAAACGATTCTTCCAAAATGCTGGGCATAACAACCGCACCGTAAGAAGCATACAGTTTTTGTACCTGTCTTTGTTTGCGAAACCCATGCCAATGAACATCAGACTGAATATTCAATCTCTTGACGAGTAACTTCAGACGCCTGAAATAAATTTTATTTCCTTTTCCGATCACATGTAGCTTGACTTTTTTATTTTTGTGCTTCAATAAGGCGATCGCTTTAAGAAGCGGCTCTATTCCCTTTGACGGAACCAGCCTTCCAACAAACAAAAGACGGGAGCGTGGCGCGCGAGTCTTGGATGTAAGCGCATTAACTCCATGCTTGATAATAATCGTTTTTTTTGCGCAAAATGGGTATAACTTCTTCAGTTTTGCAAGCTCCCAGCGGCTCGGAACAACGATCCGATTTGCAACCTTGAGCAACTGCACCTGCTGATTTATCCTCCTTCGCTTCTGGCTTTTAGGCCCCGTTTCCAGATCGACCAAAGAATGACACGTATAAATGACGGGAGTGTTATATTTTTTACGAAAATATTTCGCCAGATCAGTAAACTGTAAGCTGTGAATATGAATACAATCGGGATTTAAGTAACTCCGTTTATTCATCCAACGATGAATTGCAGAGGGTGTATACTTTCTCAGGGGAAAACGAATAATTCTCAAATTGTCTCTCCTCGTTACATTGAACCGAGGATATCGGTTTTTACTGAGAACAGTAGCATAAACCCCTTTTCTTGTTAAATGCTTAGTCAAGTTCGTTGCTGCTGTTCCCAGTCCGCCGATGATATAGGGTTCATATTCAGTCGTCAAAATCCACCATGAACGCTGTGATGATTTCTTCAAGTCTGCACCCTCCTATACATTTGCTCCAATTTTGTAGCGGTCAACCGCCAACTGAAATGCCGAACGGCATAGCTTTCATTGGTAACAGTCGTTCATTAAAGGCAGAACTTATACTATTGTTTCAACAGCACTACAGAAAAATGAATTATGCACTTGTTTTGGGAAAGTGTTCTTTTCTACGGAACCGCTGACAAGGGGCGGCAGCGGAATTTGTTCCGGGGCGATCATCATTATTTAAAAAGCTAAAAGCATTATATGCTTTTAAGAATTTTTAGGTATGGGCAACTCCTCCAAGTCGAGCGCTTTAGAATAATTTCCCCCCTTTCGATAAAAATTTCTCCCTTCTTTCGGGTGTGGAACATCCCATATAATAGGAAGCAATCCTTATAGCGGAAAGGAGGATGCTTTAGGTACCGAACGACTGGAAGGAGGGCATGCCGAAGATCGTCGTTTCCGACGAAGGTTTTTTTGTAAGCGCTTTATAAACGGTTCGAATTCAACTACTAATCCATTAGAGGAGGCTCAACGGATGAACTTCCATAATTCCCCTTTGTATGCACGCCTGCGCCCCCGTCTGCTATTAGGGCTCATTACCTCGCTCATCATCTCGCTATTCTCTATGATTGCGTCCCCTCTCCCCTCTGACGCGGCTCCAGCCGGAGGCTATAAGATCGTCGGCTATTGGCACAACTTCGACAATGGGTCAGGCTTTATCAGGCTGCGCGAGGTATCCCCGGATTTCGACGTGATTAACGTTTCGTTCGCGGAGCCGACAAGCGGCGGCGGCGGTGTGATCGGCTTCACCCCCTATAACTACACCGATGCCGACTTCAAAGCCGACGTTGCGTATCTGCAGAACAAGGGCAAGAAGGTCGTCATCTCCATCGGCGGCGCGAACGGGCAAGTGCAGTTGGCGACTACGGCCGCCCGCGACGCGTTCGTCAACTCGGTGACAGGCATCATCGAGAAATACGGGTTCGACGGACTCGATGTCGACTTTGAGGGACACTCGCTCTATTTGAACGCCGGTGATTCCGACTTCCGCCATCCGACAACGCCCGTCATCGTTAACCTGATCGATGCGCTCAAGTCGCTGAACAGCCACTTCGGCACGGACAAATTCATTCTGACCATGGCCCCGGAGACATTCTTCGTCCAGCTCGGGTATTCGTTCTACGGCGGAAGCTGCATCAGCTGCGATTCGCGCGCCGGCGCTTACCTACCCGTGATCTACGCAACGCGCGACATTCTGGATTGGCTCCAAGTGCAAAATTATAACTCCGGCCCGATCACCGGCCTCGACGACCAGTACCATACGATGGGCAGCGCCGATTTCCACGTCGCCATGGCCGATATGCTGTTGACCGGGTTCCCCGTGAACAAGAACGCCAACCTGTTCTTCCCGCCGCTGCGTCAGGAGCAGGTGCTGCTTGGCTTACCGGCGAACGGCAATGCGGGCGGTGGCTTTACACCGGTTGCCGAAGTGCATAAAGCGCTCGATACGCTCGTGAAGGGCCAGCAGCTTAGCTCCTACAAAACGCGGGGCAGCGCAACCGGCTACCCAAACTTTGGCGGTCTGATGACGTGGTCGATCAACTGGGATAAGTTCAATCAATTCGAGTTTTCTACGAAGCACCGCGCCTATTTGAACGCCTTGAACCCGCCGGCCCCGGATACACAAGCTCCGACGGCTCCGGCAAATTTGGTATCGACCGGCAAAACCGCGACCAGCGTCTCCCTGTCCTGGACTGCTTTGACCGACAATGTCGGCGTGACCGGCTACACGGTCAACTACGGCTCCTCGCAGGTGAACGTGACGGGCACGAGCACAACGATACAGGGTCTGAAACCGAATACCAGCTATACGTTCTCGGTGACGGCCAAGGATGCCGCCGGCAACGTCTCGGCCGCCAGCAATGCGGTGACGGTCAAGACGGACGAATCATCCAACGACACTCAAGCTCCGACCGCTCCGACTCAACTAAGCGTAGTCTCCAAGTCCGTTACGAGCATAGCGCTGAGCTGGGCTGCGTCCTCCGACAATGTCGGCGTGACCGGTTACACGGTCACCTACGGCACTTCTCAAGTGAATGTGACAGGAACGAGTGCAGCGATAGAGGGACTGAAGCCAAATACCAGCTATACATTCTCGGTAACGGCTAGGGATGCCGCCGGCAATATCTCGCCTGTCGCAGTGCTTACGGTGACGACGGACGCACCGTCAGGCGCTCAGCCATGGGCTCCCGGAACCGCCTATAAAATCGGCGATGAGGTTACGTACGCAGGCAAAACTTACGTGTGCCGCCAAAACCACACTTCGCTGCAAGGCTGGGAACCGCCCAACGTTGCGGCGCTGTGGCAGCTGAAGTAAGTTGAGCGCGCAGCGGCAGCATCTAGCAGATCGCCCTATTCTATTGAAAGAAGCCGTAGAAGTCTTTTCTACGGCTCTTCGTACGGCTTCTGCCCCTCCGGCGTTTATTTCACGATAAATTTAACTCTGGTTCCGTCCGAGTATCTGGAAAGCTTATTTCCTACCCAGCTTCCCGCCCCGCGGTTGTCGGACGGGCTAATGTATCGAATATCCGCCCCTGCTCCCCCTTCCAAGCACATCGCCATCGGCCATTCATCCCGATCGTAACCTTTCTTCGGCGGATAGCCTTTCAAAGCTTCTTGACGCCGCTCACGGGTATCCTCGCGCTCGATGGTACATACATCGGATTTGCCCGCTGCAATGGCATCTTTAATATGCGCTCCTGTCTCGGGGTAGCGGTCTTTCGGAAAAATGAGAACGTAGTCGTAAGATGATGCCGCGAAGGAAACGTTATTCGAGCCTGCAACCGGAAATAAACTGGCCAGTAAAACCGAGATGAGGAATACAATCGAAAATAGCGCCTTACCCTGCTTCTTAACCATTCGATTACCTCCATATATCATATTTGGAATATTATTCCTTTATCATTGTATTTGAAAATGGGTTGCTTCTCAATAGTTTTGTACCAAGTTTCTTCTAAAACTTTTGTAAAGACGATATGGCCGAAAAAAAACCCAGGTCTTCTTCTTGGCAGAAGTAGACCTGGGTTTCTCTCCGTCTGTACGGGGAAATGTATATTATTGCACACTTGCCGCATGAATGCCGATCGTTGGCATTCAGCACGAACTTCCTACTAATTTTTGTGATTGGCTATGAATTTCTTTAGCTCTTCGATAGGAACGGCGCCAACGATTTTGTCGACCGGTGCACCGTTTTTAAACAGGATCGTAGTTGGAATGCTCATGACTCCAAATTGACTGGCCGTATTAGATTGTTCATCTACATTGACCTTGAGGATTTGCTCTTCGCCATTATGTTCCCGATCAAATGCTTCGAGTATGGTGCCAAAGAAGCGGCAAGGCGAACACCAAGGCGCCCAAAAATTGACTAATGTCAAGCCATCTCTATTTAAATCATTGATGAAGGTAGTATCCGTAGTGTGGGAAATGGTCATTTGCAGCTTCCTCCAATTCTTCATTCATAAAATGACAACGAACAAAGCGGTTATTATCCGTAATCTTCCTCTGTCAAGTCCAAATTAACGGCCATAGCCGTTTTACTGCCGTCGGCTGCGGCAAAAACCACTTGGGAAGGGTTGAAATACGAAGTGTCTCCTGCGGCATATAAACCGGGTATCGAGGTTCTTCCCACTCCATCGGTCTTGATCCCGCCATTATCCAGCCTTTCGCAGTCCAGGCGTTCTCCGAACGGTGCAGCCTGTACAAATTTGGGCAGTACGAAGCCGCCAGTTCTCGGCAGCTCAGTTCCATCTGCAAAACGAACATGCTCAAGCTTCCCGTTGTGACCGACGAAAGCCGCTACAGGCTGCTCCGTCACCACGATTCCCCTGGATTGAAGCAGTGTTTTTTGCTCGTCCGACAGGGACGACCGGCCGTGCGTGCAGACGACCAAATCCTTGGTCCAATTGAGGAGAATCTTGGCTGTATGAAAAATGGCCGGGGATTCGGAAACCAGGACAAGCGGTTGATCCTGCATTTCCCAAGCGTCGCAATAAGGGCAATTAAACAGGCCTTTCCCATACAGCGAATAAAAACCATCGATTTCAGGAAATATTTCCTTTAACCCCGTCGCTAAGATCAGCTTACGCGCTTGGACGAGAAGGCCGGACGTACCCAGCACCTCGAAAAATCCCGATTCGTTTTTTCGAACATCGACCGCCTCGGTTTGCAGGTGCTCGACAGACGGATAACGCAGAACCTCCTCATAAGCAATACGGCGGAATTCGGCTGGCGTCACGCCGTCTCTCGTAATAAAGCCGTGAGACTCATGTGTAACGGCATTTCGGGGCTTGTTGTTATCAATGATAGCCACGTTTCGCCTTGCCCTTCCAAGCATGAGGGCTGCATTCAACCCAGCGGGTCCACCGCCAATAATAGCGCAATCGTAAATCATAATGGTCATCTCCTCTAAATTAGATATTATAGATTTATTATATCTATAAATTAAGTAAAAATTAAACACGTATTGAACCATTCTTTTCCTTTTAACGAAAGGGACTCAACTTAAGTTTGCTGCATTTGCTTTTGGGCCACATCCACCAATTTCGTATTTTTGAGATGCGACTCCATCTTCTCTTCCGCTTCCTCCATTACAGCTTGAATCAGGCATCCGTCACCGTGGACGAAATCGCACTCAAATAAGGAGGCGTTGCCTTCAATGGCATGGATAATATCCAGAAATGTAATGTCGTCTTTCGTGCGGGATAGCCGATAGCCCCCGTTAGCACCGGATACCGATTCGATCATCCCTGCTTTCACGAGCCTCGTTAAAATTTTGGAAAGATAGGTCGGTGATACGCCTTGGGATTCCGCCAAATGCTGGACACCTACCGGCTTAACCGGAGAAGCGGCAACAAGCGTAAGCATGGTGTGCAGAGCATAATTCGTCGCTTTGGAAAATCTCATGACTAACACCTCGATTAAAGACTTATTGAGTCTATAGTATCTTTGAATCAGGCGCGTGTCAAGTCGTGCTGATCCCTTTAACCTTCTTGACACAAAACACCGCTAGGTTAATTACTCTGTAACTCCAAGTTTAATAATCCGTACCTTTTCTCCTGCAAGGACGCCGCGGCCTCCCGGTGGAATGATCATTAAACAGTCGGAATCCTTGATCGAAAGCATCACGCTGGACTGATCAGGTCCTGCCATTTTGACATATAGCTTGCCGTCTTCGATATAGCCTTTGGCCCGTACGAATCGATGATAGGCATTGACTTTCGTAAAATCCTCTCCTAAGAACGCGGTTGCTTCCGGCGGGAGAACGTCCTTCTTCCCCTGCATGCCCCAGAGCACTGGACGAACGAACAACTCAAACCCTACAAAGCAGGCCCCCGGATTCCCGGAAAGCGCGAAGAGAAACTTGTCCTTCACCACGCCAACTGTCGTGGGGCTGCCCGGCCGCATCATCACCTTGTTAAATAACGTCGTCCCTTCCCACGCATCAAAAATATCGACCATAATATCGTAATCGCCTACCGAGACCCCGCCTGTCGTAATGACACAATCCGCCATGGAAAGAGCGGCGGTTATTTGCTCCATGGCCTGATCCACATCGTCAGGGATGGATTCCATCAGGATCGGGGTACCGCCTGCCTCCCGAACTTGTGCTGCCAGCATATGCGTATTGCTGTTCCTGATTTTCCCAGGCTCCAGTGGCGAATGAACGCCCAACAATTCCGAGCCGGTTGCGAATATAGCTACTTTGGGGCGCTTAAATACGTTAACCGTTCCCACGCCAAAGGCAGCCAACACGGCAATCTCGCCTGCGTGTATTTTCCTCCCCTTTTCCAAGACAAGCTCGCCTTTAGCCAGTTCAAATCCGGTTAAGGTTATGTTTTGACCTTCCTTCTGTTCTTTTTTGATCGAGATGAACGTTTTTCCATCTTGCTCGAAGCATTCCGCAATCTCAAGCATGACGACCGCGTTTGCGCCATCAGGCACCATAGCACCCGTCATAATCCTCGATGCCGTATTCCCCGTTATGGCTTTCGTCGGCGTCGAGCCGCAAGGAATGCTCTCGATGACTTCCAGAACAACCGGAAGATCGGAAGATGCGCTGATTGTCGATTCCCATCGTATGGCAAACCCGTCCATACCCGAACGGCAAAAATGCGGCATATGATCCGATGCGAATACATCCGCCGCCAATCTCCTGCCGAAAGCTTCCTCCAATGGGACGCGCTCGACGTCTCCCAGCCGAATATGATGCTGAATCCTCTTTTGTGCCACGTCAGGTTGAATGGCGTTCCTGCGAAAGCGATTTGAAAGCTGTAAACGTTCCATACGATCCTCCAATTTGCGACATTCTCCTGGAAGCAGGCCGAAACGGATATACGCAAGTCACACCGTTTTATAAAAATGCGCTACCCGATGACATCATCGAATAGCGCGCGACTGTGCTCCTTTTAGACGCGTTCTTCAAAGCAGATATGATAACGCAGGTTAGCTTGAAGATCATGCGAAACAAAACAGTCTCTTGATTGGCTGCGCTCCAGCTTGGTCAATGAATCGTCAAATAAAGGTACGGAAAGGAACTGATCGGCATTGAAGTAAAACTTCAGACAGGTCCGGTTATCCGTGAGCGCTGTCTTGAACAGGGTGAATGGCTTGGGCTGCGTTAGTTCTTCGCCCGAAAGATCTTCAATCCATACGGTGATCCGGCTTCCTTCATACTTGGATAACATCGTTTCCCATTCCATCATAAGACCCCGGCTTTGACGTTATTTTTGCCGCAATGGCTGCATTCCGCATGTTCCTTCACTTCGACCTGCAATCGGTAGCCCTGCAGCCAGTCCCAGAAATGATGCGCTGCCCGCTCCTCGAGATAGGCGAGAATGTCCTCGTCCTTCTCCCAAGCTCCTGTACCCGTAACCTCTGCAATGACGTAATCCAGACCGTCGGCCTGCTTCTGCTCCAGGCTCCATTTCGCATGCTTCGGAAACAAGCTTTTCAACTGATCGTCAATGTTTTGCGCAAAAGGCTGTCTAGGAGCGTCCGCCACTTGTTCCCGAATAAAGCATAAATCCATGAAAAACTCGGACTTCCTCATCTATTTTTCACTTCCTTCTTGTAAATAAATAAGGCAATCGGAAACAGAAGGACGTTTAATGCGGCGAACAAGATCACAAGCTTATAGTTTTCAAAATAATAATGGTTGACCGTATACTGCGTGAAAATGATATTGAGCAGCAACACGATACTCAGCAGGATGACGCCCCGATAGCTACGCTTCATACCGCTTCACTCCCGTTGCATAAATTGTCGGCCCTTCGACGCTAACCATAATTTCCGGCAGCGGCCTTCTTGGAGGTCCTCCTGTCGGAGCGCCCGATTTGGGGTCAAAAAAACCGTGATGGCAAGGACAAACCATTTTTTTCTCCTCGCCGTTCCAAAAGACGGGGCATTTCAGATGAGTGCATTCATTTTGATACGCCTTGTATTCATGCTCGCCCAAGCGGATCAACAACGCCGAATCGTGCTCCTCCGGATAAGCAAACTCGACCGCCTCCCCCACGTTCAACGCTTGAACATCGGCGATTTTCTTTTTGGGATGGCTTTTTTGGCCGAGCCCCGCAAGCTCTTTGGCCGCCAGTCCGCCCCAGGGCAGCGTGGAAATGGCAAACACCCCTGCCGCCCCCACCATCGTCTTCATAAAGCCGCGCCGGTCCAGCGTTCGCTCATGATTTTTATGAATGTTATGCGTATAATTGTCTTCGCTATACGGAACCTTGTTGTTCTTCTCTTGATCCATGCGGTCCACCCGCTTTCTAATAATGGTCACATTCCTTTATCAGACGATTCAGAACAGCTTCTGCTTTCCTTGGATAATACCGGGAAGGCTGATCTTGACATGAGTCTCCCCTTCCAGAGGCTCGAACGGCTGCTTGCTGGCGAGCCATTTGCCCAATCGGTGCTGCTCCCGCTTCTCGGCCAGCTCGTTCTCGTCGATCCACTGCAGCGTATTGGTCGGGCAAACGGATGCGCACATCGGCGGGATGCCATCCTTCGTACGGTCGTAACAAAGATCGCATTTATACATCAGGTTCTGTTCTTCATCGAATTTCGGAATCCCGTAAGGACAGGCGATCGTACAGTTTTGACATCCGATGCATTTCTCGACGAGAGCGGACAGCACCGCTCCTTCTTCCGTGATCTGAATGGCTTGCGCCGGACAGCTTCTGGCGCATGCCGGGTTAACGCAGTGCAGGCACATCAACGGAATCGTCTGCCGGTCCACAAGCGGATTGACATCATAGACGTAATTGCGGTTCCGTTCGTCGTGACCGCCGCATTGCGTACAAGCGGCAAGACAGCTTCGGCAGCCGATGCAGTTGTCCATTTCGATATACAGTATTTTTTTCACAGCAGTGCCCCCTTCGTCCCATCCGCCAGCTTCTCAATCTGGGCCGCGCAAACTTTAAACTCCGGCATTCGCGACATCGGGTCCAACGCAGCGATGGTCAGCAGATTGATCGACTGCTCATGTCCGAAATGATAAGGGACAAACACGGTATCTTTACGTATAGCTTCAATGATCTTCACTTTAAAGTACGCTTCGCCGCGGCGAGTAAACAAACGGACGGTTTCTTCGTGCTCGATACCATACAGCTTGGCCGTTTCCGGGTGAACTTCGACGAACGGCTCCGGGCACATATCCCGCAAAAAAGGGATTCTTCGCGTCTGGTTTCCGGATAAGTAATGGTAGACGACCCTGCCGGTTGTCAGCCTGAGCGGATACTGTTCACACGGCTCTTCCGCAGGCGGCCGGTAAGGAAGCGCGCATATTTTCGCTTTGCCGTCCGGATGATAAAACTTCTTATCCAAAAACATATAGGGAGTTCCTTGATCCTGCTCGTCTCGGCAGGGCCAGAATATACCGTTTTGCTTCTCGATTTTATCCCACGTCGCTCCGTAGTAATCCGCATATCCGCCTTTGGACGCAAGCCTGAATTCCTCCGCGACTTTGCTGGCCGTCGTCAGATGACGGAAATATTGGCCTCGGCCGAGACGCTCGGCCAGCTCCACCTGAATCAGCCAATCCGGCTTCGACTCGCCAAGCGGCTCCTGAGCCTTATTGATCTTGATGATCCGACCTTCCAGGTTGGTCACGGTGCCCTCGTCCTCCGACCACGTCACGGAGGGAAGGACGACATCGGCAAATTCCGCCGATTCGGATAAGAACATATCGCAGCAAACCATGAAATCCAGGCTTTTCAGCGCGGAACGGACGAAGTTTAGATTCGGCGCGGAAACCGCAGGGTTGGAGCATAACAAATATAAGCCGCGTAACGTTTTATCGGTCATCAATTCGAACATCTCATAAGCTGACACGCCGGCCTGCGGCATCTCCTCCGGCGCAATTCCCCAGACGCTGCACACTTCCTGCACGTGCTTCGGATTGGTGATTTTGCGGTAGCCCGGAAGCGCATCCGCTTTCTGCCCGTGCTCCCGGCCGCCCTGGCCGTTTCCTTGGCCTGTAAACGTGGCTACTCCGGATTTGGGCCGGCCGATTTTGCCGGTAACCAGGCACATATTCGTATAGGCCGATACGTTGTCCGTTCCTTTATGCTGCTGCTCGATCCCGCGCGCGAACATGACGATGGCATTCGGCGCTTTGCCGTAGATTTCTGCGGCGCGGATCAATTTCTCCGGCGCCACGCCCGTAATTTCGCTCGTATACTCCGGGGTAAACGTCTTCACGACTTCCATCGTTTCTTCGAAACCGTTCGTATGCTCGCGAATAAACGCTTCATCCGCATAGCCTTGCTGAATCAGCAGATTCACCATGCAGTTCGCCAGCGCCAGATCGGTGCCGGGCTTGAGATCGAGATGGACGTCGGCCCGTCTCGCAATCGGGGTTTCCCGCGGGTCTACGACAATCAGATACCCTCCACGATTTTGCACCTCCCACACCCGGAACATCGAGGTCGGATGGCAGTCGGCCGTATTGCTTCCGGCAATAAACAAGCAATCCGTCTGGTGAACATCCGTCCATGGCAGCGTAGATCCACGATCCACCCCAAGGCTGCGCATGAATCCGGCTGCCGCGCTGGACATACAGAATCTTCCGTTGTAATCGATGTAGCGCGTCTGCAGGGCGACGCGGGCAAATTTGCCGGTCAGGTAACATTTTTCATTCGTCATGGACACGCCACTGAACACGGACAACGAATCTTTGCCGTAGTTGTTCTGCAGTTCCTTGAACTTCCGCGCGATCAAGTCGTAGGCTTCGTCCCACGACGCTTCACGGAAGCCTTCCTTCGTTCCTTTCTTCGAAGCGTCATCCCGGATCAACGGCCGGAGCAGCCGGTCGTCATGATTCGTTTGCTGGTAAGCGGTGACGCCTTTCGGGCACATTTTACCCAGATTCACCGGAAAATCGTACCTTGGCTCTACGCCGATAATCTTGTTGCTATCCGTATCCACCCTCAGATGCATGCCGCACTGCATGCCGCAGTAAGAACAGTGGGTCGGAACCAGCTTTTCCTTCGGATGATGCTTATTCTCAATCTCGCGGTAAAATTTATCCTTTTGCATTCTGGTTCGCCTCCTTGACCTTGATTTCGTGGGTTGGGACACCCGCAAACCGCGACATGCGATACTTCCGCCGGCAAGGCAGGCACAGCTCGGCCAGGTGAAAGCCTTCGTCCATCTTGAATTCGACGCCGCTTTGCTTCAACACTTCGATAACATCGTTCGATTGCTCGACCGAAACAAATCCGGTGCTGCACACTTTACAGGCTTTCATTTCCTTCTCCCCATAATGCTCCCGGTAATTTCGGGCGAGCACGCTCACCGGCCGGAACGGAATATGTGCCAGTTTACCAAAAGGAAGGTAAATTAACGTAATAATAACGGACCATTGATGAATCAGCGTAATGACCGGATGGCCCCAGCCGTGCAGGAACATATTCGATCCTGTAAGCATCAATCCCGTAATGCTGATAAACAGGAGCAGGTACAAGGGGAGAAAATCGTATACAAAGGTTTGCTCCGCTCTTGCCTGCATGTTTTTGATACGCCGGTACAGCGCCATACAGACGCCGGCGATGACCATAAAGGCAGTAATGTTTAGTGCATTGTAAAACAAGAAGGCAATCCAGCCGTCCGCTTTGACCCGCATGATGTCGATGCCGAAGCCGACAACCGTGTAGGTTCCGTTATTCTCCATCGTAAAGTACATCCATCCGAATACGAGCGGAAACGTAACCAGACAGGCGAGAACACAGCCCCACCCCAGCAAAATGTGCTGGGTCCAGCGGTAAATACCGCGGTTCCATATAAACTTGTAGGTGGCCAAATGCTCAACGGTTGTTTGCGGCGTGCTTCTGCGAAACAGCAGCCGAAGGCCTTTCTTTATGATGACCTTCGTCGGCGGGCGCTCGGCCCAGGCGATAAACCGGTAGAAAAAGCCTCCGATAAAAACGACCGTACCGACCATGTACCCGTATAAAGCCAAGTCGATATGAGTAAAAAAACGGGACCCGATATACATCAGAATGATGAGACAAACAACCGTAAAAAAGAACATCTTAGCAAATTTGGATGCAAACGCCCGGTCCATGTTTTGACCTCCATAATTCGTTTTTGGTCACTTTCATTAAAGCATTGCCCTCACTCTATTGACTGTGACGGAAGTCACAAGTCCGACCCGAGAAGGGGATTTTATTCAAAAAACATTCATCACTCCGCGGCAAGGGCTTTGGGTACATAAGCGCAGTAAGGATCGCTTTCCAGATAATCTCCGGTCACGGCATAGGCTCTCGCCCTCGAACCTCCGCACAATGCCTTGAATTCACAAACCCCGCATTTGCCCTTTAACCGCGATTTGTCGCGCAATGCGGTCATGACCGGAGAGCTGCGATAAATTTCCGTTAGCGGCCGCTCCCGGACATTGCCGCATACGACAGGCAAAAATCCGCTTGGGTAAACATCCCCGGTATGGCTGATAAACACAAACCCGTCTCCGTCATTTACCCCCTTTGGCGCGCGTCCGAGAAGATCCGGGCGTTTCGCAACATGCCCGCCTAAACGCTGCTTCTCCTGCAGGAGAACCCGCCGGAAATGCGGCGCTTCCGTTGCTTTTACGCCATACTGCATCTTTTGCTGAATCTGACACAGCCACTTCATCACTTCTTCGTGCTGCTCCGGGGTGATGATATCTTTCACCATCCCGCGTCCGGTGGGCACAAGGAAAAATACGCTCCACAGCACGGCTCCCATCTCCCTGACCTTGTCCGCGATCGCTTCCAGATCATGAAGATTGTATTGAGATACAGTCGTATTCACCTGAACCGGGATTTGCAGTTCCTTTAAGTATTCGATCCCTCTCATGGTCAGATCATAAGAACCCTTCGTTCCGCGAAAATGGTCATGAATCTCCGCACAGGAGCCGTCGAGACTGAACGCCCACCGCGACAGCCCGACTTCCTTCGCCTTCCGGACCGCTTCGCGCGTCACCTTCGGTGTGGCGCTAGGCGTCATGGAGACGGGAAGACCTTTCTCTTCGATCGCATAGCGGGTAAGCTCGAACAGATCGGGACGCATTAACGGATCTCCGCCGGTAAAAACGAATAGCGGATGATCCATCTTGGCGATCTCGTCGATGAGCTGCTTCCCCTCTTCAAAAGACAGCTGTCCAGGGTCCGCTCCATACTGTGCCTCCGCGCGGCAGTGCAGACATTTCAAAGCGCAGGCCCGGGTGACTTCCCATATGACGATGAACGGGTTCTCGCTGTAATTCCTTTCTTGGATAAGGGGCTTCAATAAAATCCCTCCTTTTCATTTGCAATCTGGAGAGAAAGCATGAATATTTTTATTGATCCGAAGCATCCTATTTGTTGACATATTGTGACTCAGGAGGTTTCCCATGGAAACGACGAAAAGCCTTTACGAGAAAATTGGCGGAGAACAGGCCATTTCCAAAGTCGTCGATTATTTTTATAAGCTTGTATTGGCGGATGATACGGTGAACGAGTTTTTTAAGAACACCGATATGGAAAAACAACGGCGCCACCAGACCAAATTTATCAGTTTTGCGTTAGGGGGGCCGAACCAATACTCGGGAAAAACCATGGCCAAAGCTCATGAAGGCATGAACCTGCAACCGGTTCACTTTAACGCCATCGTTAAGCATCTGCATGATTCACTTGCACATTTCGGCGTCAGCGAGCCGGAAATCGAGCAAGCCTTATCTCATGTTGCCGAAGTAAAAGACGATGTGCTGTATAAATAGGGAATGACAAGAAAGCTGAGAAAGACCACAGACTTGCATGGGTCCGAAGCTTTCTCAGTTTCTTTTTTATTTATTTCTCAGCTCAGAAATGTCGCTGAACATCCCCGCGTAATGTTTTACTTCGCCGGCGTCGTTTTTAATTGCGCTGATCGTAAGCCATTGCAGGTACTCTTCGCCGTTTTTCCTCCGGTTCCATATTTCGCCCTGCCAGAAGCCTTTCTCTTTGATCGTGTTCCACATCGCGGCATAAAAATCCGACGGCTGTTTGTCTGATTTTAAAATGCGTGGATTTTCCCCAACGACTTCCTCCTGCGTATAGCCGGTCACTTTGGTGAACGCCGGATTCACCTGCCGGATCGTGCCCTTCAAATCTGTGATAAGAATGGCTTCCGCCGTATTTTCAATAACTTCCGTAGCCAACCGAAGCCGGTCTTGGTAATACATCCAAAACACAAGGACAAGGCTGACCAAAGCAAACTCGGACAAGGCCATGAATCCGATTGCATAATGGCCCGTCAAGCTGAGAAGCGAAGCGAGAATCAGCGGCGGGAAAAATCCCCCGAGGCCGCCCATGGCGGAAACGATACCGTTCACCAGCCCGGCCTGCTTCAGGAAATAGAGAGGCACCAGCTTGAAAATCGTGCCGTTTCCCGTCCCTGCGCAAACCGCGATCAGCAGACAACCGACGGTATAAAGCTGAATGCCCGGCGCGAAGGAAAGCAAGATGCCGGATAAGGTCAGCCCGCCAAATACAAACATCAGAATGACGAAAGAATTGAACTTGTCGCCCAGCCATCCGCCGATCGGCCGTGCCGCTGTCGCGATCGCGATAAACATAGCCGTTCGGAAGCCCGCGTCCGCCTTGGCCAATTGGAAGTGGCTGACGAGAAAATTCGGCAAATAAATCGTGAATGCGACGAAGCAGCCGAAGGTGATAAAATAAAACAGGCTGATCGCCCATAGCCGCGGATTGCGGTAGATTTCCTTCATCTGCTCCCGCACCGGGGTCACGACCTTCGGCTCCTTGCGGTCGCCGAGAAAAACATGAAGGAGGACAAATACGGCAAGCAGAATCAAATACAGTTGGACGGTGGCCGACCATCCGATCGAGCTTGCGATAACGGGAGCGCCGAACGCCGACACTGCCGTCCCAAGGTTGCCGATGCCGTACAGCCCATTCACGGAACCGTGCTTTTCCTTCGGATAATATTTCGGCAGCGAGGTAACGCCGACCGAAAATACGGCACCGCCGATGCCGAGGAAAAAACCGCCGATGAGCAGATCGACGAACGTCGTTGCCTGGCTCACATAATAGACAGGAAGCAGCAGCAGAACAAAGCTGATGGCGAACAGCTTTCTCGCACCGTATTTATTCGTCCAGAAACCGATCGGAATGCGCAGAATCGAACCCAGAATCACGGGCACGGCCGTTACCCAAGACAGCTGTCCTGGGGTCATCGGGATGTCCGACTTGATGAAAGGCATGAGTGAAGACAGAATCACCCACACAGCAAAACCGAGAATGAGACTTACCGTTTGCAACGGCAATTGGAGCTTTCGAACATCCATCCTATTTCCCTCCACTCTTAGTCAATTGTCATCGTTCCAAATGTTCATAAAGCTCGTTTCTTTTCATTAAGGAACATTCTGAAAATAACATTTCTCGTCATTGCATCACTGTGATTTTAATCATCATGAACCGTAACTATCCAGTGTAAAATGATTCATTTTCACAAAATGGACACAAAATATTCGAAACCGGTATCCCGTTACCTTGTTCCCAGATGATTGTTTTCTTCGCAGGAAGGCTGCCACGTGCGCAGTTCATAGGTTACAGCTCTTCAACCTTAACTCTCTTTCTCGTATTCCAGTCAAACCTTCTCGCTTTGCTCCAGAAGTTGAACTCCCCGTGATAACATCCTTCGTTATCCACCTTGATGTTTTTTCGGGATATCATCTTTACATAACCGATCACGCGGCTGAATGTGGCGATATCGTCACTGCCGCAAACCGGACAGCTCCCCATATGCTTTCCATCCTGCGCCACCAATTGCCGATTGCAGCTTAAGCAGCTTGTAAGGGTAGGCGTAAGCGTGATATAGTTAATCGGTTTTTCAAATATTTTACTGAGATATTGCGCAAGTTGGCCCGGTGCAAGCTTGCTTTCCAAAAAATGATGGAGAATGCTTCCCGAGGTGGCGTATGCCTGAAATTCCGCACTGTTTTCGATTTGTTTGAGGAAGTCTTCCTCGCTGAACGGAAGCATGCACCCGGACGTCAGGTATACGTTATCTCCGCTGCCCTGAACATAGACATCCCGCCCATGCTGTTTCCCCCATTTCAAATCATGCCGGGCGAGCTTGATCGCGGCGTTCTCCCCAGGAGCATATTCAATCCCGCAGGCCACTTTATCCCGCACGATGAACTCATTGATGATGTCCGTCATCGCTTGCATGAGACGATGAGCCAGCCTCTTGCCCTCCTCATTCAACAATCCGCCTTCAAAGCCCATATTATGCAATCCCTCGTGCATACCGGTCACGGCAAATACATTAAAATAGTTTTTCAGATCCTTGTTGAAGGCGAAAAACGTCGGGTACAGCTCCTTGTTTCTCTCGATCCATGCCCTTTTTGCCTGATGGCCTTGCTGCATAAGTTCCAGAACCTCTCTGATGTTATACAGAAGTACGGCTTCGTTATGTCCAAACTCCATCAGCATTCGATTCAAGTTAAGATTCAACACTTGCACGGCGCCGGTCGATCCGGTAGAGCTGCCAAAAATGCCGCTTCCGGCCCTTGAAAGCACGGACAAATCGATCTGCAGTCGGCAGCATAAACTACGGCTCGCTTCCGGATCACGCGGTTTCAACAAAGGGTTGAGTTTTTTGTAATATTCGTTTTCAAACGGTTTCGTCCGGAAGTTTTCAAAGTAGACGCCGCCCCAATAATACATTTGCTCAAGCAAGTACAGAAACAGCTCGTCCTGTAAATTAAAGTGATCGTCAATTTGAACGGTAATTAAAGGAAACGTAAACGGAATCCCTGTTCCCGTCCCCTCTTTCATCACATCGATAATCGCTTTGTTGATCCGGTCAAAATAGATAGGCGGAATATCTTTATATTTGATATTTTTGGTAACGCCTCCGATCATGACGTATTCGTTTTTGATTTCCTCGGACGGTTTGCCGAATTCCATCGTGATGTTCGAAAATGCGGATTGCGAACCTCCGCGCAATGGCATGTTCATTTCCCATATCAAGCCTTGAAACAACTGCTTCAGCTCGTGATCCGAGTACGCTTTACCGCTATCCAATTGTTCAAAGTACAGGTAGGATGCAGATATGGTTGTCAATTGAGACAACATAACCGCGCCAGATACTTGCTGCGACATCAGAACGATGACGTTGCTAACGTGTCTTAACAACACATCCAGCTTTTTCGTCGGTTTGGAGGACAGCATATTTTTGGCCAAATTGGGGATTCCCATCATCGCGATATCTTTGCATCCGACGCTCATGCAGTATGGGCTTAATTGCTTATCGTGTATGTATACAACGCCTTCTTTATAGAGCTCCGTCAGTTTGGATGGCAATATGTGTGAAAGCAAAAATTCCTCTTCGGCAAAGTTTGTAAGATTGTGGCGCAGCAGGGGCAAAGAGTAAACGAAATTGCTATTCTCGCGTTTTAAATAGTCCGATTTTTTGTCTTCCACCTCCGAGGTGAATTTTTCGATGATTTCCTTAAAATGATTAAACATTCATCTGTTCCTCCCTGACTACGAATGATTTTGATTCTGTCCCGTTCAAGCCGGAAAATAAAACTCATTTAATTTATACACGACCTCGCTGTTGTAACGCTCCTTCAGCTCCTCGACATAGCTGCGAATTTGTTCAAAATACTCCTCGCTTAAAACAGGATATTTTACGGTGCGCACCTGACTGAAAGGACTATTGTGCCGAACGACCAATTGGATCGCCGACATCATGTTTTGAATCAGCGCAGGGGTGGGAACGACGCCGAGAACAGATTGATAGGCGGCCATATCAGCGTTCTTATCAAAAGCATGGTACGGTAATTTCATATCGATATGAATCCCGTCAGCCAGCTCTCTCTCCAGCAAATGACGTATTTTCTCAGGAAAAGTGCCGTTCGTGTTAATGATGATTTTACCCGGGAACCGATTCCTCAGTTCTGCAAGAAACAAGGAAATTTCTGCGAGGTTCCCCATTAAAAACTCCCCGCCGCTGAAGATGACGGCATCGAATAAATATCCGTTCATCTTGATTTGTTGCAAAATATCGTTCGCCAATAAATCATGCTCATGCTTGGCTGCAACCAATTCATCATAGTTATGGCACCCGAAGCAGTGTAAATTACAGCCGGCAAGAGAATGAATCAATAAAGAGGTGTTCCCCGGCAGATCGTCGAAAGTCCGAATCATGCTTGGATAAAATCTTAGCACTTCCCCACTAGCCTCCTCTCTCAAGAAACTAATTGTTGTGTTATCGAAAATATTTTATCACCATATGTAGTATATTTCGGTGATTCGAGTCACATAAAAGAGATCGCCTTCCCTAGACGACCTCTTCTTGGAAATCCACTTGTTATGATTTGTTAGCGGGATGGCTCACGCGCTGGAAAAGAATGTTGTTTTCCAAGTGGATATGCTGGAACAAATCTGATTCGAGCTCTTGCAGCTTGTGGAACGCCAGCGTGTAAGTCCGGCACGCGCCGGCCGGCAGCTCGTAATCGCTTGTGACGGCTCTCATCTCGTGCAGAAGATTGCCGACGCCGCTGTGATCCGCCTCAAGCTCCCTTATCACATTCGCCGTTTTCTCCGCAAGGGATGAGGCCGGATTGTTCTCCCATTCCCTGATTAGCGGAAAGACAGTCGCCTCCTCGGCGATCAAATGCTGCTCAAGCTCCATTTTCATCTGATGAAAAAGCATGTGAAGCTTGGCAAGCTCGCGGCGTTCCAGACCGTGTACCCGCAAAATTTTGGTGACGAATTCGCTTAACACAGGGAGCTCTCGTTGCAAATACGCGTGGTGGGTGCTGACGATATGATCGATTAACCGACTCGACGAGAGCTTGCTCCAGTCCGTGTTAGGATCGGTTCTTTTGTTCGCTTCCGCGTAGAACCGATTCAGTTTTTCGATGAAAGCTTCTTCCTCGATGTTTTTCTGTCTTAGCGCCGTTGTCAGGGGGCGGCCTCCGCCGCAGCAAAAGTCGATGCCGTGCTCCTGAAACAAGTTGCTGGACCCGGGAAACGCGGTCACGATTTGTCCGATCGTTTCGGAACCGTTAAAAGTAATGCTCATTGGTTTGACCTCCTTTTGACATGACCGTTTATCCAGCGATCATGTGCTTGTCTCAATTGTAGTGCAACGAGCGTAAGCCTACTGTGTTTGCAATCACGTTTTTTTCGGCTCTCGTTCCGCGTCTTTCCTGGCCCAAAAATGAAAAGTCCAAGGTTCGTTGCCGGTAAGCAACAAAACTTGGACTTCATCCAGAAAACGAAGTTGATTCAACAATCCTTCTCACCTTTCATCGTTGAATGATCGCAGCGGAAAGAATGACAAACTGCACCGCACCCACAATTTCAATAATTCCCGCCTTCCAAGGACGAATCGGTTTGCCTGCGAAAGCGAAAGCCCGTGCAGCGGAAAACGCATAAGCCAGGATCATCCACGGATAGCCCCCCGCCCACAGGACGAATGGGAGCAGACCATGATACACTCGGGTGTAAGCGACCCAGCGTCTGTTTTCTCTTTCGCGGAATACCGCCTTCACAAAAAAGACGCTGCTTGTAAAATGCAAAAAGCAGAACAGAACGACCGACGCCATCATCCGGTCCCATCCTCCCCCGCCTGCCAGGTAAGCGGCGGCTCCCCCGATGCTGAATAGGAGGACGGCGCAAAGATCGTTAATCAGTGCCCTTTCGGATTTGTGTCTCGTATGCCATATGTTGACCGAAAGCAGCACAAGAAGAAGCGGGCCGAAATAGAGCAACGCCGGATGGCTGAGAAGCGGCAGCGCCAAACAACAAGCCGCAAGCAAACCGTAAATCGTCCCCCATTTGATCCAATCCCGCCGATTCGCTTTATTTTTCATGGATTGAAGAAAAGGATAAGACGATAGATAGAGAAGCAGCCATCCCATAAATAACGGCAGATGCATCAACTGCGGCTTCCCGGCGAACATGCCGAGCAGAAAAGGAACACTGACCATGGCCCAACCGCCGTGTTCATGAGGAATCACTATACTTCGCTTCTTCATGGGACAGTCGCTCCTCTCGCACCTTATTGCACAACCATCATATAATTATCGCCCCCATCCGCTCTATGATATTATGCACATGCCTTGCAGATCGCGAGAATGTTTTTAGATCCCTCCGGCTACACAGGCCATTCTATCGACTTCCTTTAAATACACGAGCTTCAAATTAATGTTATATATTTCTTTCAGCTTCTCTTCGTTTAAAATATCTGTGGCATGGCCACATTCAAATTGGCCTGACTTATCCATGATTCCGATTTTATCGTTCAACAATATGGCATGATCCGGCGTATGCGTTGTCATGATGATGCCGTAGCCTTTGTGGGCTAGCTTTTTTATGATTTCAATGGTTCGAATCTGATTTCCATAATCTAACTGTGAGGTCGGTTCATCCATTAATATGATTTTGGATTGCTGGGCAATGGCTCTGGCAATGGTAACCAGCTGTCTCTCTCCGCCACTAAGCTCCGTATACGGCTTGGCTAACAAATGACCGATCCCTATCATCTCGATGGCCTCAAGTGCCATATTGTAATCCTTGTCGGATGGCATCGAAAATGCCGAGATATACGGCGAGCGCCCCATGACAACGAATTCCTTGACCGTGAATGCATAGGCAGGCGTATGATTTTGAGGAACATAGCCAATATTTCTTGCAAATTCATTCATGGTATAGTCATAAATAGATTTTCCATCAAGGAAAATATCCCCCTGTTCCCCTTTAAGCAGTCTCGCTATACAGTTCAACAGGGTAGACTTGCCTGACCCGTTGGGTCCCAAAATCGAAAGAATCTCCCCCTCGTTCAGGCTAAAGGATACATTGGAAAAAACTTTCTTTTGTTTAAATGAAAAACTTACATTGTTCACTTCAAGTTTCATGTCATGTTCATCCTTTGTTTATGGAGAATCCAAAAATAAAAGGGCGCTCCCACAAGTCCCGTTAAAATACTGATGGGCAATTCTGCCGGAGAAACGATTCTTGATAGCGTATCAATCAGTAACAAAAATCCTCCTCCTATGATGATAGAAAGAGGAAATAACCTTTTATTGTCCGGCCCGATCAACATCCGTCCCAAATGAGGGACGATTAGCCCGATCCAACCGATGGTTCCGCTAACAGATACGGCACAAGCGGTTAAAATTGTAGATAGTACGATGACGAGACCGCGATAAAATTCTGTATTGACGCCCAAGTTTTTAGCTTCGCTTTCTCCTAAAGCAAGGATATTGACTCTCCATCGGATGGCCAGCAGCAGCAGCATCGAGACCACCATAGGAATGGAGATCATCATTATATCGCCCTTGGAGATTTTGGCTAAGCTGCCCAGAAGCCAATAGGTGATCTCGGCAAGCTTATTCTCCGTATCCATCATATATTTGGCCAACCCTAGTAAGGAAACCATCATTCCGTTAACGATGATTCCCCCTAAGACCAGAATGATGGTTGAGCTATTTTTCATGAACTTCGGAATCGCGCTTGTGATCATAACGGCCAATATGCCTCCGGCCAAGGAGGAGATTTGTAAACCGAATGTTCCCAAATGAAAAAGAATCGCCAAAGCAGCCCCTAGCCCTGCACCGGAAGAAACACCTAAAATGTCCGGGGAAACCAAAGGATTTCTAAAAATCCCTTGGTAAGCGGCCCCAGCCAATGCCAGTGAACCCCCGATCACGATGGAAGCGATGATCCTGGGCAATCTTAAATTCAAAATAATATTTTCAATGGTTTGATTTACATTTGACGGCTTTCCAAGCAGCTTCGACGATAAAACATCCAGGACATCCGAAATCGGAATGCCATATCGCCCTAAGCAAAGCGCTGTGATCGAAAGGACAAACAGCAAGAGCCATAGCGTTAAAAAAAACATGTAATCTTTAACCTTGCTGAATGAATCAGCCTTTTGCGTTATCGCTTCCATCTTCTGCTCACCCGGTTTTTTATTTAACAACTTCCCCTTTTAACAGTTGCTCCAACTGCTGGTCGGTCATGTCGAAATTCGAATATTGTTTGTAAAACTTTCTTGTTTCCTCTTTCATATCCATCACGAACAAATCGGGATGGAGCGTAGCTGCCGCCCACAAAATTTGCAATGCGCTTTCTGCCCCAAAGCGGTCCCAAGCAAAACACCCGGATGGGATTACGAATATTTTATTGTTTTTTACCGCTTTAATTTCACTCCACTCCGGAGTTGTTTTGAAGCTCTGTACAACCTTCTTGCTCCCTTCTCCGCCACTCACGACGATGATGTCGGGATTTTTCTTTAAAATATCTTCCGGGGTCACGGTCACCCGCATGCCTTTCCCCAAATCAGAGGTTGCAAATCTCCCTCCGCCGTTGGTCACCCATTCTTCCATAATGGTTCCGGCACCTGTTGTTGAGTACATATGATCGACCGCATAATAAACTAACGGTTTATCTTCTTCCCGCAAGTTTTTGAACGTGTCTTGAACCTTTTTTAAATTTGCGTCAATGTAGGCGACCAATTGATCTGTTTTACTTTTGTAATCATCGCCTAAAATATCGCCTAAAGCAGAAACGGATTCTTTCATTGTTTTATAATTGTTGAACATTAGATTTACACCCTTTAAACCAACTTGGGCGTAATTTTTTATATTTTCATCGCCGGCGGTTATGATTACTTCCGGGTCCAGCTTTAGCAATTCCTCGGCATTATCTTCTGCTGTTGGAATTTGCTCCAGGTTCGGATAAATAAGCTTGTTAAAGGGCAATGTTTTCACGTATTTATGTACGCCTACTAATTTATCGCCGGCTCCTAAGAAAATCATCATGGTTGCAGACGATGGCCAGGTATTGACGACTCTTGTTATTTTGCCAGGCAGTTCGACTTCTTTCCCCGACATACTGACGACTTTTTTGGTTGTCATTGCATTCGCATCATGTTTGGATTCAGCAACCTTAACATCAGCGTCTGCATGGTTCGTCGCCGTTGATTTTGCACATCCCGCTACAACAATCGTTATGGCAAGAAACCATAGCATGATGTTCAACTTTCTTTTTCTCATCATTAGACTCCTTCGTATTGAAAATCCACGTCTTCAGGCTTCCACCACATGACATAAGTGGAGGTTTCTCTTAGAAACCGAACGGAACCGTCCTTACCTTCGATCAAATACTTGTCTACATTTTGCCTGAATAATTGTTCTTGATCCTCGTCCACCGTTCCTAAAGTTCTTAAATCATCATAGGCTTCTATTTTATTCCGAAAGCTTTTTTCAAACCCGTCTTTCACGATGACAACGCTCGGATCAATCCCCAAGTCGTACAGCATATTAAACCGAATGTTATACCCGAGCTGGCGGTTTTCTTTGAAATCAAGCTGTAAATTGCCTCTTACTCCACGAAATAAATCCAATTGTATCGATCTTAAGGACGGCCCATTGGCAAAGCTCAAAAGAAAGACATATTTTTTAGCAAGCTGATTTAGTCTCTTAATATCTTTTAACGCAACGGTGCGTGATGCAAAAACAACATCATGCTGTTCTAATTGGTTTATTTCGCTTTCGTTATTCCAATCCAACAGATGAAAATGAATATTATCCGCCTGCTCTTCTTCGGCGTATTTTCTCGCATAACTTAACATGTTCGGAGATGCATCGATGGCGGTGACGCTGCTCACTTTTTTGGAGATCGGCACACACAATCTTCCTGTCCCGCAGCCTACATCCAGAACACGGTCATGGGGGTCCAGGATCATAGCCTCCACTTGATGTTTCGTATAACTTTTTTCCATTCTGGACATCTTGTCATACATATAGCCGAACTGATCCCAAAACTTAGCCGGATCTACGTCCTTGTCATCCGTTGTCTTGCCATAAGCGAGTTCAAGCATCTTTTCCCAATTGATGATCCCGGCCATTCCATCCACATCCCTTTCAACTCCATTGTCGGTATGAATCACATCATACATATTAATACTAAATAGATTTATTTCATGTAATTATCCGCACTTTAACATGGAATTAGTTATGATTAATTATGTTTAGATATAATTAATTATATTTAATTTTATTTCCATAAGTCAAAGGATATTGTGAACCACCGGGAACATTTGTACGACTCTATCACATATCGAGCCTACATCCGGTTCGGTGCAGGCAAGCCGAGGATAGACAGCCCGTCGTGCATCGTATCGCGATACCGCCCGGCCAGCCATAGACGGAACGGCCGCGTCTCTTCGTCCGCCTTAAGAATCTCGCACATCGCATAGAAATGGTTGAAAAGTGACGCCAGCTCATACAAGTACGTACAAAGCAGATTTGGCGCCAAGCCGGTAACGACCTCCTCCAATGTCTCCGGCCAGTAAGCGAGGTGCTTGAGAACCGCATATTCCTGCGGCGCAAGACCCTTCTCGGCCGGAAATGCTGCTATCGCGGCGATGTCGTTCATCCCTGTGTCCGTCAGGGAACGGCCTTTGTCCAGAATGCTGCATGCCCTGGCATAAGAGTACATTAAATACACGCCGGTATTGCCGGACACCTCCGTTGCCTGTTCCAAATCGAACACCACTTCCGTCTGCAAATGGAATTTAAGCAAATAGTACCTGATCGCTGCCGCAGCGATCGAGCGGCTGTCCAAGCCTTCGTGCTGCGAACGCTTAGCTTCGATGACCGCTTCCATGTGCGCCACAAGATCCGCCACTTTGATGCCGATCCCCTGTCTCCCGGACATGGGATATGATGACCTGCCGTCGGACGTGTCGATGCCGAGACTTTCGGCTGTTGCCCGGCTCAGTGACACCACCCCATAGCTGACATGTCGCAGCTCAGCAGCTTGCTTATCGTATCCCAATGCCTGCAGAGCCTGCTTCACCATCTGCTGCGGGTACTCCTGGCGATGATCGATTACATTGATGACCATATCCGCTCGCCCAATGTCTTGCTCCACTCCTCGCGAATGCGTAGACCACACCCCGTCGCCGAAGGACTGATAGCGGAATTGTTTGTCGAGCAAACCGAACTTCCACAGGTGATAGGCAATATCTTTGGCCGTATACGTGAGTATCCCGTTGGATCGCACCAGCACCTTGTCACCTTGAAATTCCGTCTGTTCGGCTGGGTCGGCCTCCTCCGTCCTTTGCTTGAGTACCCAACAACCAGCCAGCTTGCCTTCGCTTTCCTGCCGGAACAGATCAGTTTTTTGCAGCCTCTTAAACGTCTCCTCCCAGAAGCCTTCACGAACAATGCTGCTTTCCCACACCAATACATCATAATCAATTCCAAACTGCCGCATGTCATCCAGATGCTCCCTGACCATTTGCTCTGCGACCAGCAAACCGAGCCAGGCGATATTGTTGTGACCTAGCTCCAAATGATGCAATACATTCGCCCGCTCTTGCTCCAGCTCAGGCTGTTCGCGATACTTTCGGTTGATTTCCGCATAGACGTCCCAACAAAAATCGCCGAACCGGGAATGCTGCTGCTGTACTGACGTCCGCAATACTCCAACAACCGTATCGGCCAGTTGGTTGCCCAAATCGTCGATGTAATTATGAACCTCGACCTGATGGCCCGCTCGCTTAAGCATTCTTGCCAAAGTATCGCCAATGCACGAATTCCGCAAATGCCCGATATGCGCCGCTTTATTGGGATTAATCGACGTATGCTCGATCAATACTTTTTTGCGGTCATTTTCCGGCTGGAAGGCATCCTGGCGGTGCGAGTTAATGATCCAGTGCTCCCAATGGATAAACAAATTCACAAAACCCGGCGAAGCGACTTCAATACGTTCGAACCATCCCGTAAGCCCCGGATGATTAACGAGCCTCGCCTTGATTTCGTTAGCGATTGTCAATGGGTTTTGCTTGAGCACCCGCACCAGTTTCATGGCCAGATTCGTGCTGTATTCCCCGTGCTGGTCATTTGCCGGATGTTCAATCACGATCGACAGCTCTTCCGATACGGCATGCCCTGCTTCCTGAAGAAGCTGCTTCGCAATGTCTTCGAGCGCTTGATAAAGCTGCTTATGAATCATTTTCCCAACCTCCCGATGTATAAATATGGAAAAACAAAAAAAGACCCCCGTCTCCAAAAAGAGACGAGAGCCTATTGCTTCCCGCGGTACCACTCCATGTGCAAATCGCCAACATGGCGATTCACCGCTTAATCGTGTAACGGTCCTTGACCGGATCGGCCTACTGCGCGTCGTCCCGAAGGCTTGAAGCCTGCTTGACGAATTCGGTTCGGCAAATCATATCCCGGGTCCGCTTCATCCAAGACCAACGTACCGGCTCCCACCACCCCCGGCTCGCTGCGACTGTTCGTCCTGAACTACTATCCCGTTCATTTATGTTGGCTTATTCAATTTGTGGCATGATGTTTAAAAGTAGTTATACCTAAATTAGAACGTATTGTCAAGAACCATACAAAACGATCACGTGCCGCAAAAGGTGCGGTAAGGACGGTTGGATGGCGCGGGCAGTGTGCAGTATTCCACCTGCTCAGGAGAGTGCGCATATGGGTTCAACAGAGCCTGCACAAGCCGCTCCATCACGCTGTAATCTCCATGTTCCACCGCGGCATTCAGCGCTTCTTCTACCCGGTGGTTACGTGGAATAAGCGCGGGATTGCTGCTGCGCATCAACTGCTTCGAGGAGTCCTGCGGCTCTTGCTGTCTGCCCCGTCTCGCCTGCCACAGCTCGTGCCACTGGGCGAATTCCGCCGTTCCGTTGAACGCCAAATCCTCGTGTTTATCGAACGTTAAAGCCCGGAAGGTATTCGTATAGTCCGCACGATGCTGTTGCATCATGACGAGGAGGTCCTTCATCAGAGCTTCGTCCTCCGGCTCTTCGTTAAAGAGGCCAAGCTTCGCCCTCATTCCCGCGAGCCAATGACGACCGAACAGCTCGACAAAACCGGAAATGGCGTCCTCCGCCAGCCGGATAGCCTGATCCTCATCATCATGCAGCAGCGGCAATAAGGCTTCGGCCAATCGTGCGAGATTCCATGCGGCAATCGACGGCTGATTGCCATAGGCGTAGCGGCCTTGAACGTCGATGGAGCTGAATACCGTTGCCGGATCGTAGGCATCCATGAAGGCGCAAGGACCGTAATCGATGGTCTCTCCGCTCAGGGCCATGTTGTCGGTATTCATCACCCCGTGAATAAAGCCGACGAGCTGCCATTTGGCAATCAGCGCAGCTTGACGCTTGATCACTTCCTGAAGCAGGGCAAGATAGCGGTTCTCCGCCGCGTCCGCCGCCGGATAATGCCTCTGTATGGTGTAATCCGCCAGGGTCCGGAGCTCCTCAACGTCGCCCCAATTGGCAGCGTATTGAAAGGTTCCGACGCGCACATGACTCGCGGCCACGCGGGTCAGAACCGCGCCGGGCAGCTCGGTTTCGCGGATGATTTCCTCGCCGGTCGTCACCACCGCCAAGCTGCGGGTGGTCGGAATGCCGAGCCCATGCATCGCTTCGCTGATAATGTATTCGCGCAGCATCGGTCCAAGCGCCGCCCGACCGTCGCCTCCGCGGGAATACGGCGTCCGGCCGGAACCCTTGAGCTGAATATCTACCCGTGTATTATCGGGGGTGATCTGTTCGCCAAGCAGCAAGGCCCTACCGTCTCCCAGCATGGTAAAATGCCCGAATTGATGCCCTGCGTATGCCTGAGCAAGAGGCGAAGCCCCTTCGGGAATACGGTTACCGGCTAACACCGCTACGCCATCGCTACCTCGCAGCGCCTGAGCGTCCAACCCCAAGGATGCCGCTAACCGCTCATTAAGAACGATCAGCTTCGGCGAGCGGACAGGGGGCGGTTCGAGCCTGGAATAAAACGTTTCCGGCAAACGGGCATAGCTGTTGTCGAAATTCCATCCTGCTTCTAAAATTGCTTTGTTCTCAGTCATCGGATCTCCTTTTTACCGTTCAAAAATTAATACAAGGCCGCCGCATTAGTGTTTACTTCTACCAGTTTATTATACACTTTCCAGCGCGTTTGGGCATATGAAACATAAAGAAACCGCCAGTAGGACGTTTGTCCCGCTGGCGGTTTGCGCTTCGCCGTTTCGATCATGCAGCCGCCAGAAGCAGTCAGCTTTAACCGATCACCTTGACGACGTTCCCTTCGGAATCCTTAATTTGCGTTTTTACAATTTGAATCGCGATTCCTGGTAAAGCGGAGAGCTCAATCACACTTTCCTTAGGCAGCAATTTCCGGCTCAATTCCCCGGCCGTCGCATCATCCAGCGTGAATAGGATCTCTTCCTCTCCAACTTCGCATTCCGCCTTCTCGCCCGCATCAAACACGACCCGGATCTCCGGACCGAGCAGCGTCAGATCGTTCCCCTTCAGAATGCGCCCTTGAAGCAGCTTTCCGATGATTCCGGCTTGCTTGGCTCCCAGCGTAAGCGTGGAAGGCGACTTGCTAAGCAAGCCCTTTTTCCCAGGCTCCCAGGCCAATTGATCGATGTATAAAAAGCCGGTATTCGAGCCTTCCTCTTGCATTCCTTTCTGCACGGCTTCGGAAATGGCCGGAATCCCCAGATGCGAAGCCCGTCCCAAATCCGTGATGTAATGAGGCATATGATTCAAGCAAACGGAGAGCACGCCAAGCGTATTCCACGTTTGCATCGCTTCGAGCTCGTCGCGCGTAATCCCGACCATCTGCACGAATTGCACCCGCCCGTTCGGCGTATCGATGGCCGGAAGCTCTGGGTCCTCGACGAAGGCCAAGGCGGTCAGCTGCGTATCGGCATCCAGGCAGATCGGGCCGTTGGCATCCAAGTAATCGCCCGATCTAAAAATATTGCCGCTTTTAAACACGTATCTCGCCATATTTTGGAGCAGGTTCAGCGCCCAGGCCGGAGGCTCTTCCTCGTCTTCCTCGCGTGCCAGCCGAAACGTCAATTCGAATCCATAGCCGCTCTCTTCGGCATCGTCCGACTCCTTATCGTATAGCTCCGTAAATCCATAAGTCACAAAATGCCAATGTGGCGCAGGCTCGTCCACCTTATACGCACTGATGCCGTCCAGCGGATCTTCTCCCCCCAACATAAAGGGAAGCATCGATCCGTAATGCATCGGCTCTTGATCCCCGTAAAGCCTCGACATTTCCTCATCAATGGCATCCCAGCCCGCTGTGCTTTCTTCTTCGCTCATTATCCGTTCCCTCCCAAAAGTTCTGTCCAAGTTGCCTTAGCAGGCATTCGGAGTCGTATCCCCTCAGGCTCTCATCGCTGTTCCCTGCAACAAAGTCCTTGGGGTGGCATCGCCGTTCCTTCAACGCCAAGCGCCAAAATGGCCTTAGACGTCAAGAAACGCTTCTAACATAGTAACCCTTTATGGAAAATATATCAATGTGAGCTATCTTCGACTTGATAGAATACAGCCGAGCGGACGCAGGACATGACCTGAACTCGCTCGGCTACATTTTCATAAAATTGCGCCTTTCTATGCTTCTTCCACTTCTTTGACTTACCGCCGTTTTCCTATGCCAAAAACAGAATAGCTCGCAACGACGATCAGAATGAATGCCGCTCCGACAATCAGCGAGACACGGGTATCGGGGATAAATAGGCCAGCAATACGGACGGACCGGCCCATTTTATCGTGCTTGCCGACCCCATGAACAAGCCGACGCCAATCGTGCCTCCGAGCGCAATCAGTTCAATATGCCGTGTCTTCAGTCCACGGACTAATGGCTTAGATTCCACAAAAACGCCCCCATTCCATGTATGTTCTCCGACCACATTTTTTATATATTCAGCAAATATTGTCATTATCCTCCTAATAAAGGGAAGCAGCGCAGAAATTGTTGCAGGGTCCGCCAACCAGGCTGTAACGCAACATTTCCGTCTTAAATTAAAAAAAGACACGTGCCTCTAAAGGTCGTGTCTTGTGCAGGATTTGGACTTTTGGAAGCCCTCGATTTTTCTTATCTCGGAAAGCTGCCTTTCCTGTAGGAATCCCACAGATGATTGACAAATTCGATATCGATTTTATTCTCAAATGCCTTGGCAATCAGCCCGAAGTCGTCCGATACATACCCTGCCAGATCCGGGCTCTGAGTGATCTGAAACGTTTGCTTGAACACCGTCTCCCTAATCTCATGGATCACCGTGCCTTCAGACGGATCGATTGCTTCCAGCTTGTTGTAACTGGAACTCCACGTTTGATCGAATTCAGCTTCATCCCGGGCGTCCAATTCGGCGTCCCAATCCACATCTTTGTTGAATACACGCCCTAAAAACGTTCCATCGCCTATAATCGAAAGTATCTCATTCGCAGTGATCAACGTAAGCCCCTCCTTCCCTATTCATAGTAAAGGAAATGACCTTGTAATTCAATTCAATGACTGTAGCAGGCACAAGGCCATCCGCACATCCTTACATATAAAAAATAAGACTGTGACTCACGCACAGTCTCATTCCTCATCCCCGTCCGGGCGTTACAGCCACGCCGGTTGTTCGTTCCCATGCTCGATTCGCACTTCATTATCGCGATAAACGGCAATAAGCTTGCCTGTCACGTCCGCAGCAAACAATACCGAACGCTCCGCTTCAATCGTAAAACGGTACTGCGCGCCGTTAGCCGGGTCCTCAATCTCCACATTCGCAGGATGAGCGTACTCGGATACGAAGACGAAGAGCGCCCCCTTCACAAACGAAAGCTTGCGTCCATAAATACCTGCAAGCTCCCCGCCCTGCCGCCACACCATGTCAGGCTGTACACCGACGGCCCGGATGACGTGCTTGTACAGCTCGCGAATCGGTTCGGTGCGGTCGTTCAATTCGATCGGCAGCGGACACCAGAATAGGCGTCCCATCCCTAGGAAAACGTCGGTCAGCCGGGTACCGCCGGACGCCGTATCCTCCTCCGGAATCCCTTTGCACAGCTCGGCGATTTTGCGGCGTCCGAACGAGACGGAATGGGCGTTCCCGTCGATCATCAGCTGCTCTTCCCGGCATACGTTCCCTTCCCGGTACGGACCGAACGGCTCGCTGAGACGCCCGGTCGGCCTCCAATATTCATCCAGCCCGAGCGGCCCTGTGAAGAGCAGCGTCCCGCCTCGGGTACGAATATGCTCGACTAAAGTCTCCATCGCCCGGTCGCTGAAATTGTGCGCGCTCGGAACGACGATCAGCTTCGGGCAGCGTTCGGATAGCGGTCCGAGATCGTATTCCCCGACAGCGAAAAACGGACATTTCAGCTCGTAAGCAAGCACCCGGGTCAGCCGGGAAGTCGCTTCGCAGGCGAGCCTGCGGTTCGAAAAGTCGTTCGAATACGGGAAGACGACGCAGATTTCCTCCGGTTTCCTTCCGGTAAACAAGTCGCGGATTTTGTTCATGAAACGGCCGAAATCGTACGAAACATCCGCCTCCGGCTTCTCCGTCCCGTCGGCCCGGAGGGCGCCGATGTTCGACTCGTTAATGTTGTTCATGTAATAATTCGTGTTCCAGATCCATTGGACCGCGCCTGCGGCGCCGGTAGCAAACGCATAGGCATATTTGCGCTCCAGCAAATATTTCAGCTCGGCCTCCGACCGCTTCGCCCGCCCGTCCGGCGCCTCCAGATACATGATGCCGGTTTCCTGCACCAGATTCGGCTTCGT
Organism: Paenibacillus tianmuensis; assembly: GCF_900100345.1. Taxonomy (GTDB): domain Bacteria; phylum Bacillota; class Bacilli; order Paenibacillales; family NBRC-103111; genus Paenibacillus_G; species Paenibacillus_G tianmuensis. The sequence continues at coordinate 44,507 of NZ_FMTT01000013.1, forward strand.
CACCGTTTTGGTAAAAATCCCATCCCATACCAAATCGTCATTCAGCCACCACGAATGAACCGACGTATAATCCACCTCAGAGCCGTAGAATAGCGGCGACGGACGCTGGCCGCCAAGCGCTTCGTCCTGCCCGACCGTAATGAGCGCCCCGGGATGCAGCGCGCGGATCGTGCCGCTTAGACTGCGTATCCATTCATTGTGCATCTCCATCGTAAAAAGGGTGTAGTCGAGCCAAGACGCTCCCCTTTTCCCTCTCGCCATATCGTGCACGTCGAAGTTGATCTCTTCCGGCGCGGGCGGACTGGCCGCCTCGAAGGTCGGCAGCTCGGACGGCGTCATGCCCCAGCGCTCCTGCAACCGCCGCACCGAGCCGTGCCGTCTTTGCAGCCAAGCGGAATAGGCCGCACGCTCCTCCCGGTCCCGCACCGGACGCGGACCGGCGAACACCTGTTTCGGATCGAACAGCGAAGGCTCGTTGATCAAGTCCCAATGCACGTTTGTCGTATGGCGATGCCGCGATACGATACCGGCCAGAAACCGTTTCTGCGCTTCCACGCTCCGCGGGTCCAGATACGGATTCGCCCCTTCCCACGCCTCCGGCGCAAACGTGAAAAACGTAAAATTCACTTCCAGCCCGTGCCTTTTCGCCGTAAGAATAAAAGCGTCGATCGCGCGCAGCGCCTCCTCGGACAGATGGCCGTCGACGAACATCACCTGCCGGTGCGCGGTCCAGATTCCGGTCCGGATGAAGTTGATTCCGGCCCGCCTCATCTGCGCCATATCCCGGTTCCACACCGACACGTTCGGCAAAAACAGAAATTTCCGTGCCACATCCGAGCTCATATAAGTCATGCCGACCACCGGCATCGGACGGTCGTCCTTCCAAAAGTAATCCTGGTCGCACCGCAACGGACTGCCCGCGCGCAGCAGCTCTTCGTCCCTTCCCCAAAAGCCCTGCCGCAGCATGCGGACCTCGCCGAGGTCAGACTCCGCTTTGCAGACAATCTCGTACAGCCCTGGCTCGACGGAAACCGGCAGCAGCAGCTCCGCAAAGCTCTGCTCGCGGAACACGGCGGCCTGAAGCTCCCCCGACCATAACGGGTCCGCCGGACCTCCGCCCGCATTCGCTGTCCGATCCTCCCTGCGGACTTCGATGGCAAAGCGCCAAGAGCGGCCGGCCGAAGCCGTCCCGCCCGTTCGCCGCAGGCCCTGCATTTGCAGCTTCAGCTTCGGCCGTTCGCCTGGCTCATAAGTGGCGTAGTTCGTTTTGAGCGTCAGCTCGGTCACGCCAAGTGCGCAGTACGCCGCCCACTCCGCAAGGGCCGCAGCCCCGCCCTTTTCCCAGAACGACGCTGTGGCAAGCTGGTGAACGAACAGCCAGCGGCCTCCGGCGAACTCGCCTTTCGTATTTTCCAGCAGCACCACGGGAGCGGCGACCTCACGGCCCTCGAACGATACGCCTTTCAGCAGCGGGTACAGATGCGCATCCATCGGTCCGGCCGAGCCGCTTTCGTGCGGCTGATCGTCATGACGCGTTACATGGAGAATGAGGCTGTAGGTCGGCTGAATCTCAAACAGCGGCTCTTGCCCCCGCAGCAGAGGCACCTCTTCGCTGGCCGCCAGCTTCGCGACCGGAGCGGGATCGACCGTCATCGCTTCGTGAATGCGAAGCTGCCGATGATAGGCCGTTTGCTCGGCTTCGGCATGCCATGCTCCGTTCTCGCGGTAGACCGGAATGCGGAACGGGGCTCCGCCCATGCTGACAAGCCCGCCTCCTTTTTGCAGAAAATCCAGGATCGCACCCCACGCGTCCTTCGGGAAATAAGGGGCATGGAGATTCACCAGGCATCCGGTGTCCATGCCCGAAAGCGCCTGCGGCAGCTGCTCCGCCGAAACGACGCGGAAGACATCGGACAGCCGTTCGAGACCGCCTTCGTCCATTCGTTCCCCAAGAAAAGGGAACTCCGGATCATACAATACCATAACGTTGTCCATGCTGACTCCTTTCTAACCTTTAACGGAACCGATCATCGCGCCTTTGACGAAATATTTTTGCACGAACGGGTATACGATCAAGATCGGCAGCGTGGCGACCACGATATTTGCCATTTTGATCGTCGATTCGCTAATTTCCTGCTGGTAGGCGATGCTGATGCCTTGGCTTTGCATCGCCGTCGACGTATTGGTCAGCAGGTCCCGCAATACCGCTTGCAGCGCCCATTTGTCCTTCGAAGAAATATAAAGGATCGTGGAAAAAAAGTCGTTCCAATACATGACGGCCATAAACAAGGCAATCGTGGACAGCACCGCTTTCGACAGCGGAAGCACGATCCGGAAAAAAATGACCAGATCGTTCGCCCCGTCGATGTAAGCCGACTCCTCCACCTCCGCCGGAATTCCGGCAAAAAAGCTGCGCATGATGAAAATGTTCCACGCCCCGATCGCCGACGGAAGAATGAGCGCCAAATACGAGTCCAGCATCCCCAGTTCCTTGACGAGCAAATAACCGGGGATCATGCCGCCGTGGAACAGCATCGTAAACAAAATCATTAGCGTAAACAGCTTCCGGCCCCGCAAGCGCGATTTTGAGATCGCGTACGCAGTCGCCGCCGTAATGAACGTGGCGAGCAAGGTGCCCGTCAGCGTAACGATGAGCGAAACCTTGAAGCCGGACAGCACGGCCGCATTGCCGAGTACCGTTTCGTAAGCGGCGAGCGAGAAGCCTTTGGGCAGGAGGAACAATCCGCCGCTTCCCGCCAGCTTTGCATCGCTTAACGAATACATGATCACGTACCAGTACGGGTAAAGCATGATAACGACGAGCGCCAGCATGAACAGCGTGTTGGCCGCTTGGAACAGCCTGCTTCCGGCGGACGGCTTTCTTTTCAGCTTCCTCACCATAAGCCCTCCTCGCCGAACCTTTTCGCCAGTTGATTCGAAGCTGCGACCAGAATCAGCGCAATGACCGACTTAAACACACCGGCCGCCGCCCCCAAGCTATAGCTCGCATCCACGATCCCTTTGCGGTATACGTACGTGTCGATAATATCCGCCACATCCATGACCAGCGGATTGTACAGCAGCAGCGTTTGCAGGAATCCGGCGTCCAAAATGTTGCCGAGACTGAGAATAAACAGGATGACGATCACGTGGCGGATCGACGGAAGCGTGATATTCCACATTTGCCGGAACCTTCCTGCCCCATCCACAATAGCAGCTTCGTACAACTGCGGGCTGATACCCGAAATGGCGGCCAAATAAATGATCGTCCCCCAGCCGACCTCCTTGTAAATATCGGTAGCGACCAGAATGGAGCGGAAATACGATTTTTCGATCAGGAAGTCAATTGGCGCTCCCCCGAACCAGCCCATCACCTGATTAACCAGACCGTCCACCGGATTCAAAAAGATGATGATAATCCCGGAAAAAATAACCCACGAAATAAAGTGAGGCAAATACACGACGGTTTGCACGAACCGCTGAAACACGAGCTGCTTGACCTCGTTTAGCAAAAGCGCCAGTACGATCGGCGCCGGAAAGCCCCAGACCAGCTTCAGCGTGCTGATGATCAGCGTATTCTTGAACACGTTCGTGAAGTCCAGCATCGTGAACAGCTTTTCGAACTGGTACAACCCGACCCAGTCGCTGCCCCCGACGCCCTGCAATATGTTGTACTCCTGAAAAGCAATGACCAAGCCGTACATCGGGATATATTTGAACACAACGATGAACAGCATACCGGGCAGCAGCAGCAAATATAAGTACTTGTCCCTGACCAGATCTTTTAGCAAGAGGTTTTCCCCCTTATTTATAAGGCTTGATTTCTTTGTCGTACCATGTTAAAAATTCCGCATATTCCTGCTTTTGCGCTTTGTACAGGGCGTTCGCCTCTTCCTCTACCTTTTTGCCGCCCATCGCATAATATTTGTCGACGAACTTATCGAATTCGTCGATGCTTTTCTTGCCGGAAATGATGCCGTAGAACACTTCGTCCCGCACTTTCTCGATATCCTTGATGTATTCCTTGAAGGCCGGACGATCGTTCGTCTTGAACCTGACCACCATCTCCCGCAGCGGCTTGGACGTCGCCTCGCTCTTCTTGAACAGGTCAATCACCTGCGGAATGTTGGAAATATTCGCTTCGTCCTTCCGGCTCAAGTACCAGGTGTAGTTGCCGATGCCGAGCTTGTTCTGTGCGTCCGGGGTCAGAAGCGATTGGAACTGGCCGTTCTCCATCTTGTAGTGCTCGCCTTCCTTGCCGAAGCTGACCAGCTTGAACGTTTCCGGAGAAGCGATCCGGTTCAGCACTTGAACCGCGCCCGCGGGATCTTTGGCCTTATTGGTCACGCCGATGAAGCACCAGCCTCCGACCGCTTCGGGATAATCCGAGCTGAAGCCGTCCGGGCCTTTGATCGGCGGAATCGCGAGCAGCTCGCCCGAAGGGTTGTTCGCCTTGAACGATTTGTACAGCGTGCTGGACGGGTTGAAATAAGCGATCCAGCGGTAGAAGGAGCCGACTTTGCCGCTTGCGGCGATTTCCTCGAATTTGTTGGCGTCCGTATTGCTGATCGTCCGCGGATCGATGAGCCCTTCCTTATACATGCTCTGCAAAACCTTCAAAGCTTCTTTCGTCTGCGGAAGCACCGCGCCGTATTTGACCGTTCCGTCAGGCTGCACCATGAATTCGTTCGGAATCGACTTGTACGCGAAGAAAATCGGCGCGAACGTGCGGTATTCCGCCGAGCCTGCGATTCCCGGACCGGACAAGCCGTACGTGTCGTCCTTGCCGTTGCCGTCGGGATCTCGCTTGGTAAACGCTCTCAAAACTTCGATATATTCATCCACCATCGTCGGCACTTTCAGCCCCAGCTTATCGAGCCAGTCCTTGCGGATGATCGTCGTCATGGAGGTCGCTTCCGCTACGTCTCCCGGCAGGCGGTACATCTTCCCTTTTTCATAGGAATAGAACATCGTTTCGGGAGAATAGTAATTCAAAACCGTCTTGCCGTGCTTCTGGAGGTAAGGCACGAGGTCGACGAGTGCGCCGGATTTTACCCAGTTCGTGTATTCCTTGTCCATGCCGTACCACCACTGAATGTCGGGCATAGTGCTTTTATCGCTCATATTCAAATTGATCTTCGTCTGCGCATCTTCCCATCCCGGCAGGAAAACGCTCTCAAGTGCAACCGGTTTTCCGAGCGCTTTCGTCAAATCTTCTTCCAGCTCTTTTTCCGCCCAGGAATTCGGCGTTTTCGCCCCGCCCATCAAAGTCATTGAAAGGTTAAGCGAAGCGTCCGACGGCTTGGACTGCCCTGCGCCGTCGGCGGAGTTCGCCCCGTTATTCCCGCCGTTCTGGCAGGCAACGAGGCTTGCGGTAAGGAATGCTACAGGAACAAAAGCCTTTAACTTTTTCAAACGGATGACCTCCTGTAAGAAGAGAATGTAAACCCTTACAAATCGACTAGGTTCATCATAAACAAAAAACGCAACATTGTAAACAATAATTTTACATTATCATTTACATCATTGCGTTTTGTAATATTACAGTGTGTAAAATCACATGGATTTATCAGGAAACACGCGGAGCTGCCGCAATCGGCAAGGATGCCGGGACAGTCGAGGTGGAGTCGTTGTAGATCACTTTCGTGCCCAGACGGACCATTTCGTAAGGCCGTGCAGGGTTGTTCATGCGCCACAGCAGCTCTTCGGCCGCGCGGCGGCCCCAATCCTTCTCGTCATAGTGCACGGTGGTCAGCGCAGGCGTGACGAAATCGGCATGCTCGGAATGATCGAACCCGGTCACGGCGATTTGCTCCGGCACCTGAAGGCCCTTGTTTCGCAAATATTGAATGACGCGGATGGCAATCGTATCGTTTGCGCATACGAAAGCCGTCGGAAACGCTTCGAGGCGTTGGAACGCGTTTTCGATATCGTCGTAATGATGATACTGCGACGGATTGGGCCCGGTGGCGCAGTAGTCCGGCTCCAGAGTTAAGCCCGCGTCGAGCAGCGCCCGTTTAAAGCCGAGCCACCGTTCCATAAACGACCGGCAGCTGGCGATATCGCCTACGAATCCCAGATGACGGTGCCCCCTCCCGATCAGATGGGTCGTCATATCGTATACGCTGTCTTCGTTGTCCACCAATAGAATATCGGCGTACAGCGCGGAAAACGAAAGGTCCGGACGGGCATCGAGAAATACTTTGGGCAAATCGACGGAGGCCAGAAGATCGGTATATTCCTTGCTGAGATAGCCGCTGACGATCAGGCCGTTCACCGACCGGTTCACAACGCATGAAGGCAGCGAAAGCTTGGCAAGCTCGTCCGGCTTGATGAAATCGAACAGCAACTCGTAGCCGTTCTTGGCTGTAATCTCCTCGATCCCTTTGATAACGCCCATCCAGAAGCCGTTGTTGGCAGGGGTAAATATGTTCGTGATGAAAGCGATGCCGCCTCTGGCCGTCGCGTTTGCCGCCTCCGTCTCCTCCGTTGCCGTCACATCCGCGGTTTTGTAGCCGAGACTGGCGGCCGCTTCGCGCACCTTCTGCTTCGTTTGCTCGGAAACGCTTGCATGATTGTTGAGCGCCTTGGACACGGTATTTCGCGATATGCCAAGGAGCTTGGATATATCGTGGGTCGTCACTTTTTGTTTTTTCATCGGCTCTCTCTTTCTTCCCCTTAGTACGAACCATTTTTTAGTTTATGATTTTAAAATTGTATGGTTCCCCTGCTTTTTTGTCAACTTGTTTTGTAAACTTAATGCATCATTTTGTAAAGTTCCTGCCTCGGATTTGACCCCTGTGCCTTGTCATGATGTATAATAAGGATACAAATTTTTGCAGGAGGAGCTTATGGACAATATCCCAAACCTTTTGAAAGAACACTACGATCTGGATGCTACTAACATTTTACCACAACGGGGCGGCTGGGCGGCACTAGCCTTTAAAGTGTACAGCGGCAAGCAGACCTTCTTCTTGAAGGCTTACGAAAAGAGCCGGGCGTCGACTCCGAAATTGACGGCGCTCATTGATCAATATGTGCCCATCACGGTATGGCTTATGCAGCATAGCGGCTTGAAAGGCAAGCTTCCCGTACCTGTGCCAACCCAAACCGGCGCTTACAAATGTGAAGATGACGACGGGATTTATTTGCTGTACGAATATATCGAGGGAGAAACGATTGGTGAGAAAGCCTTAACCGCGGAGCAGGTTGGCGAGCTTTCGAACATGATTGCGGAGCTTCATTTATACGGCGAAGAAATTCCGGTGGAAACGAAGGCGTTGAAGGAAGACTTTGCTGTTCCGTTTGTGCCGCAGTTGAGGAATACGTTGGAACGAGAAGTTCACGAGCTTCCTCTTGACGTCAAGGAATTGATAACCTCTCACCTGAACCAATTGAATGGACTGACGGATACCGTAGAGAAGCTGTCTGCCGATTTGAGGAATCGAAATTTAAGAATGGCCCTGTGCCATACCGATCTTCACCCTTGGAATCTGATGCAATCCAGCCGGCAGCTGATGCTGATTGACTGGGAAGGGCTGAAAGTGGCTCCTGTCGAAGCCGATCTGATGTTCCTGGTTGACGAGCCTTATTACGATGATTTTGTGCAGATTTATCGGAAGGTGCATAACGATTTTGCAATCAACCCCGATGTGCTGCAATTTTATCGGTACAGACGCAAATTGGAGGATATTTGGGAGTTTATGGAGCAGCTCTTGTTTGACCGGCAAGAGGCACAGGAACGAGCGGTGACACTCAACTATTTGAGCAAGGAACTGAATGAAATACGAGGATAAGTCCTGCAAGGGGGGAATAATGAAGTGTTCTTTCAGATTTAAATATATTACCGTTTCGATAGGTATTTTATTGGTAATGTTATGTTTTCTTATAATTAACAATTTCTACTTCAATGCTGCTGGAGATAATTGTGGTGTTGAAGAAGCAAATTCTTATAATTATAAGGGAAGGGTTTGTTTGTGGAACGGTTATAAGTACAATCAACCTGCTCAATTTAAAATCGTGAAACCATCAATTGATAGTGGACCTGTTACATATGAAGTTAGAATCAGCGACTGATCAAAGTATAGCAATAATAAAAGACAATACTTTAGACGGGATGAGCAATAAGAGCATTGATCACGTTAGCTGCAGCCGTATGGAGAGAAGAAACTGGTTTTCTTATAACTTTATTTTCAAAAATTGCACTCAAGAGGGCATTAACGATAAACCATTTGATTTAGAAAAAGGACTATAAAACGGATAAAATCTCTCTTCTGATAGCGACCTCAATCCAGATGTTTTTAAACCATATCTTAAATCAGAATCTCTGAAATATTGGAATCTACTCAACGATTTTTTGGAGGGTAAATAAACAATTGAGTACCCATTAAGCAACAATCTTCACGAAAAGAGCGTTTCTAAAATATTGTTGCTCACTTGATTTCCATAGAAAAGCAAAACCCACCTAATCGTTCTTGCCGCTGCAAGCCTCGTTTCGTAGTCTATCCTCCGATTTGTCATCGAAACAGTAAACATAATAAATATTATGTAAACTAAAAAAGAGCGCTTGGCTCCTTCTCACGATCAAGAGCTTGAGGATGTCCCGAGCGCCTAAGCTCTTCGGGGCATCCTCAGCCTTACGAAAACATGCCGCTCATTTCTTCCCCAGTACGTACATGACCCACGGCGAAATACGGGTTTCGTTAATCCATGGGTAAGGCTCCTCCTCCCGGCCAAGCGGCTGATGCATTTCCACCACGTAAAGCCCGGTTTGGTCGAAAATGTCCCGGTAAGCGGCGTCCGACCACATGACGTCCTCTACCGGCCTTTGATCGTGCGTATCCTTCATGATGATTTTGACTTTGTCCCCGCTTCGGGCATGCTGATTTTCCGGAAAAGCCTTCGTCGTGAAGGAAGCCCATTCGTGGAGGTAAATGTCGGGAGAGGAGACAACCATCACGATTTTCCCGCCTTCCTTCAGCGAAGCAGCGAGCTGTTTGAAATTTTGCAGCTTCTTCTCCAAGGTCGGAATGTTATCGAAGGTGAACATCGACAGCGCCAGATCGAAGGTCGCCCCGTCCAGCAGACGCAGATCCCCTTCCGGAATGAGCCGGTAATCGCCGGCTGCGTCCATTTCTCTCGCCTTGCCCAGCATGCCGGCCGAAATATCGATGCCGATCACGTCAAAGCCGCGATCCCGCAAAAAACGGGTCGATCGCCCTGCTCCGCAGCCGAAATCCAAAGCGCTCGCTCCGGCGATATGCTTGGTCAGCATCTCCGGCAAATCCCGAAAAGCCAAATAATACGTTCCCGGAAACTCCAATGTAGCGTAGGCTTCCGCCCGTTCAGCGTCTTCGTATACATTTGAAAACTCCATGTGCTGTAGCACCTCTCCCAATGGAATTATAGTAATGGATGATGGGCCGCCTGCGTTCAGATGACTTCGATCCGCTTCCATTTCCCGCCCAGAAAGCGGACGGATACCAGAAGCAGCATCACCATGGAATAAACGATCAAGGCAATCCATATCCAGATTAACGAAAGCCCCCAAACGACGCTGAACAGGTACGGAATCACAAGATAGAACAAGATAGGAACGACGATATAGATGACCATCATGAACATCGTGTCGCCGACCGCGCGCAGCACATTGCCGATGATGATCTGCATCGTATCGAACACGATCCACAGCGAAGTGAGCCGGACGAGCGGGACGGTGACCGCCATCAGCTTCAGGAACGTGTCCTGCTGCTCCCCTCCGCCGAAGATCGAGATTAAAGCCTGCGGGAACAAATTAAAGATGAAGATGATCAGCACGTTGAACACAAGTCCGATCCCAAGCCCCAATTTCGCGGCTCTCCGGACATTGTCGAGACGTCCGGCTCCCTTCTCCTGGCCGACAATAATGGCGATGGCCGCGCCTAGCCCCCAAATGGGGAAAATCGACACCCCTTCGATGGTGAACGCGATATTGGAAGCGGACAACGGAAATTCCCCGGTCTTGCCGATAATCAGCAGCAGCAGGCTGAAATACCCGGTGCCGAGAAACGCCTGAATGCCCGCGGGAAACCCGAAGCGAAGCAGCTTGCGGAGCAAGGCGCCGTCCCATTTCATCTGCGCTGGAATCTCATACTTCGCTTGCACCCCCCGTCTCCCCAACAAGATCATATACACGATCACGGCGAGCACGGAGCTGCTGATGGTCGCCAGTCCCGAACCCCAAATACCCCCAAGCTCCGGGAGACCGAACTTTCCGAAGATCAGCAGCCAGCCAAGCAACACATTGAACACATTGGATAGAATCCCGACCATCATGATGACCGTCGTGCTGGCAACGCCTCGAAACAGGCCGGAAAATGCGGTTATGAACAGCTGGACGCAGCTGGAAACCATGATCAGGTAGAAGAATTGCCTCTCGTAAGCCAACAGCTCCCCCGTGTGCCCCATCCAATTAAAAATATTGACGGCGAGGGGAGACATCAGAAGCAGCACCACCGAAAAAACGATGCTGAGATAGACGCCCTGCCACATCGATGAGGCGCACTTCGGGTATTTGCCGGCTCCGTAATATTGGGCGATGAGCGTGGAGACGAAGCCGACGATGCCGATAAATATGCTGGAGATCGCCGTCCCTACGTTACCGGCCGGTACGACAGCCGCAAATTGTCCCAGATCGTACATCGAGACAAAGGCCCGGTCGACAAATACCATCAAATTGAGCGAAAACATCGAAAGAATGACGGGCATCGTAATTTTCAAAATCGTTCGGATCGAAATGGACTTCTCCTGGCTTGCCGGCCCGATAACAACCGCATCGTGCGCTTTTTCCGTCTCCGGCGACATGGACACAAGCGACTCCCCTTTTCATGGTTTCCTGATTTGCAGCGCCCGCCGGTTACGCGCTCCGGCCGATATAAGCCGCCCCGATCGCTCCCGTCACTTGCGGGTAATCCGTCACTTCCACTTTCATGTTTAACAAATCCTGCAGCGCGCTAACGATGCCGATATTTTTTGCGACGCCGCCGCTCATGCCGAGCGGCTCCTTGATGCCTACCGCCTTAAGCAGCGCGATCGCCCGGGTCGCTATCGATTCGTGCACGCCCTTGATTATACTGGGCGTCGGCGTGCCGACCGCGACCAGAGATACGACTTCCGTTTCCGCGAACACCGTACACATGCTGCTGATCCGGGCCGTCGAGGTGGCCGTTTGGTGAATCCCGCCCAGCTCTTCGAGCTTGACCCCGAGCGCTCTGGCAATAATATCGAGGAACCGGCCGCAGCCCGCCGCGCACTTGTCGTTCATCATAAAGTTGACGACGTTGCCCTTTTCCCCGATCTGGATCGCCTTGCTGTCCTGCCCTCCGATATCAAGGACCGTCCGGATGGAAGGGTTCAAGAAATGCATCCCTTTGGCGTGGCACGTAATTTCCGATACGTGTTTATCCGCAAACGGCACGTTCTCCCGGCCGTAGCCGGTCGTGACGATGACGTCGATATCCTTTTTCGTGAGTCCGGCTTTCGTCAGCACGTTGTTGAACGTCGTTTCCGCGGACTGCCGGTTATCGCCTCCGGTGTACACGACATCGTAGGCTACGACGCTGTTGTCGTTCAAAATCGCAGATTTGGTCGACAAAGAACCGATATCAATTCCTAAGGTAATCATAGGGCTACTCTCCTTTATCCCGAATAAGTGGATGATTCAGTCGCTCATAATTTCCAGAAAAGCGTCGATGCGGTTTTTCACGTGATTGAACGCATAGTTGTTCTTGTCTACGTAATCCACGCTGATCGTCAAGTACTTCAATCCTTGTTCACCGGACATCTCCCGAATCATCGAACTGATTCCCATCATGTTCCTGCAACCCCATATATTTGATATTACAACACCATCGATATGAAATGAAGTACAAACCTGAGAAATATTTTCTTTTAACCGTTTGGCGTTCCAGTGATATAAGATCGCCCGTTCCGCGATGCTTGTTAACGGGTCCTCCGGATCAAGCGACACCAGATTGGCATCCCACAGCGGCGCCCAATAGACGATCTCGACCTGCTGCTCGAAATAGCGGATTAATTCGTGGTCATTGTGCGGCGCTTGGCCTGCCCACAGAATCCGCTTCTTCTTTTTGTTCGGGTCGGACTGCTTGCTTATTGCGAGCGCTTCTTCGTACAAGGTTTTGCAGATTTGCACGTTTTCCTTCAAGCCGAAGCCGTTCATGCCGAAAATTTCGAGCAATTCTCTGGACACGCCGGGCAGCTCGTAGGTTTTGTTTAACTCGACCGTCTTGCAGTAATAGTCTCTCGCTTCATTCGAATATTGAACGACCTGCCGGAACAGCTCTTCGTCGAACGGGATATTCAGGTTGCTTTCGATATCGGCGATCAGCTTTTTCAATTGCTGCACGAGATAGGCCAGCGTGTCTTCGTTGATCTGGTTCGGCGTATTGATCGAGAGGAACGTGCAATCGTACAGCTTGCTCGACATGTTCCCCACTTTGGCCAGACAATCGCACGGCTGATCGTTCACCATCACCAGATCGGGATTCGGGTAGCCGTTCGCCAGCATGACGCCCAGCGACCCGCGCAGAAACGAACAAATGTCCCGGGAAAGACTTTTCTCCTGCGTCAAATTAATGAACGGGTCCACGTTGACGGTTTGGGCCAGCAGGATCGCCATCGACTCCATATTCCAAGAAAGCATATTGAAGCCGAAGACGATTTCATTCGGAAACTGTTCGACGACATAAGCTACTTTCGTATCCTCTTTATAGGCTTGCGTCAGGCGGTAGCCGTTGAACAACGACCTCATCCGCGCCGCTTTCAGCGCCGAGGACGGATCGGACGGCTCGGCCCGGTACGTTTCGAGGACGGACATCATCTTTTTGTACTGTTCTTCGCGGCTTTTCGCTTCCACTTTAAATTCGCTCATCTCTCTTCTCCTTTTCTAATACATCATCGTTTCGAGGAACGTGTGAATCCGGGTGCGGATGCTTTCGATATTCGTCATGCTGCACTCGCCTTCCACTAGTAGCACGGGCGTACCCTTCTCGCTAAGCTTGCTTTGGATGTACGGGTAATCCATCGAATAAATGTCGCAAAACTTGAGCGAAAAGTAGATGACCGAATCGATATCGTATTCGTCGATCAGCTTGACCAAATGGTTCAGCCGTATATCCGATTCGAACATCCGGGCGCAGGTCGCTTTGTCAAAATAGTAATCGGCGATCGCCTCGACCGGATCGCGGTGCTCGTCGACCTGCCCTTCGAAATATTTGACGCCGTTGGTGATGTCCATGCAGACGACCTTCGCTCCGGTCTGCTCGATGGCGTCGACAATGTTATCGTGATCGAAATAACTGCCGCAGATCAGCACTTTGTGCGGTTTGGTTTTTTTGGTTTCCCGCTGGGATTCCATGGCGCCGAGCAGCAGGGACAGCTCTTGATTGTATTGCTGTCTCATGCCGGCCGTGCTGGATTTCACAATGTTCAGCAATTCGCTCCCCGTGAGCGACATCAGGTCCCGCTTCCGCAATTCGTGCATCCGCTGCAGCAGCCTGCGCGTTTCGTTAAACAGGCGGATCGCCTCCCACAGCGCTTCCTCCGTAATGCGGCAGCCGAAATGCTGCTCCAGCGATTCGATCATGCGGCGGACCTGCATCCGGAAATAGTCCCTGGAGATCGGATTGAGATCTTTCGGAAGCTCCAGGAAGAAGCTGTATTTCGGTTGAATCCGGTCGGTCCACGTCTCGTGCAGCCGTTTTCTCCAATCGCATTCGTCGACGAACACGACCCCGTCCGTAAAATTGTAGACGCCGTTCATGCCTTCTCCCAGACAATTGAGCAGATAGGAGCAGTAGTTGCTGCCCAGCAGCGCGCCCGCCTCCGATGTGTTGCTGGCGGTCGTCCCCATGATCCGGAAAGGAATGAAGCCCGCCGCATATAAAATCTCTTCCGGCGTATAGATCGATGTCCATCCGATCTTGGGCTTATCCACAGCTTTCAAGGCGTCCAGCCGGCTAACATTCAGTTCGACAATCCGTTCCACCATTTCTTTCATAAGCGCTCTCCTCTTAACCAGATTTCTTTGGGGCGGCGGCACCTTCCAGGATGCGGTTGAATTGCCGGGCAAAGGCCGGCGCATGCGCTGCGTCAAACAGCGTGTAATGGCTCCCCTCCGCCGGAATATACACCGGATGCGCGCAATACCGTCCCCATCGGTCCATTCTCTCCAGCGGCGACTCGGTGGCCTGAAACACATGGACCGGCGAATCGATGCTCCCCCTCGGAACGTAGGCTGCCCGCGCCCGGTGCAGCGTGCGGACGATATTCACCGCGCAAAATAGCTGATGCAGCGACAGTCCGCTTCCGTCCGGGAAGATGTCGGCCCATTCCTCCCGGACATAGCGGAGAAAGGAAATCCGGTCGAAGTCCGTGGGCTGAAGCGTGTCCGCGACGGCGGTCCAGAACGCTTGAGCGCTCCGGCTCCGGCTCCAGCGCTTGAGCAACTCCTCGTTGTGCAGAAACGGTCGGATGTAGTCCGTCTCGGACTCGGCCGAGAACGGCTGCGCGTCTTGCGGCGGGTAATAGCCCGGGGGCGGCGCGTCCACCAGAACGCAGCAGCCGATCTCCTCCCCCTCGGCTTCCAGGATGCGGGCCATCTCCGCCGCAATCGTTCCGCCGATCGACCAACCCGCGATGCAGTATGGCCCCTCGGGCTGAATATGCTTCATTTGTTCGATATAACTAACGGCCAACTCTTCAATCGAAATATTTTGCGGCGCATATCCGACCCGTTCGTCCAGCGTAATTCCGTATACAGAGAACAAATGTTCGACAAGCTCAACCACCTTGAAATACCCTTCGATTCGGCCCGTTCCGTCATGCACGAAAAATAATGGGTTCGCGCCGGGTGACTGTCCCCGCTTCAACAAAACGGCCGCTTTTTTATAGTGGTATTGAATATTCACGGTCTTCCTCTCCTTTCCCGAAAGACTCCTCCTGCGCTCTCCCCGTATGATGATGCCTCCCTTCCCCGGTCCCCCAAACCGGCGGTCGGGTTAGAGCGCTGCTTGCTTCTGCAAGCTTTCCACCTTCCTGGCCCACTCGGAAATGACAGGCGCTTCTCTGATTTCCATGATCGAGGGGACGACGCCGAAAGCAGCCTCCATTTCCGCGACCAAGCGGATAAGCGCCAGCGAATTGCCGCCGCACAGGAAGAAGTTGTCGTCCGGCCCGATGCCCTCCGTATGCAATAGGTTTTCCACGATTCCGATCAATTGCGTTTCTATCCTTGTGACGGAGGCCGAGGCGGCCGAATGAGAACGGTAGTCCCGGGCCGGCTGGAGACATATCTCCTGATCGCACAGCTCCCCTTGTGGAGGCGCCGCTCCCGGTTCGCAGCCGAGGACGAAGTCCGCGAGCTTCTTGTCCGTTCCTTCCGCTGCCAATTGGTGCAATATCGCCAAGTAATCCTGCGTCAGCCGTTCCGCCGTCTCCTTACGGTACAAGTCCGTGTTGTATTCCAGCTCCAGCCGCAAGCCCCCATCCCGTTCAATCGCGAACAGCGTGAGATCGAACTTGGCGACCGGGTAATCGATCGGGTGCTCGCGAACCTTGAGCTGCTTGAGCTCCGCTTCAAGCGGGTCGAAGTGCTGCAGCACGAACATCGTATCGAATATCGGATTTCGGCCGACATCGCGAACGTAACCGATTCGCTCCGGCAGGTCCTCGAACGGATAATCTTGATTTTCGTACGCCTCAAGCGCATGGAGCTTCACTTGATCCGCAAATTCCCGAAACGTCATCTTCCCGGAAGGCTTGTTGCGCATCGCCAACGTATTGACAAACATGCCGATAAGATTTTGGGTATCCGCATGGCTTCTTCCGGCGATGGGCGTGCCTACCACAAGATCCTCCTGCCCGGTGCGCCGGAACAGCAGCACGTTGTAGGCCGTCAGTAAAATCATATACAAGGTTGCGCCCGTTTCGGCCTCGATCCGCTTCAGGGCCGCCAGCACCTCGGGAGACGCTTGGCAGGAGACATGGGTTCCGGCGAATGTCTGGATGGCCGGTCTCGGATAATCCGTCGCAAGCTGCAGCGCAGGAAGCTCGCCTGCCAACACGTCCACCCAATAGTCGCCTTGTTTGCGGACCCGCTCAGAAGCCAAGAAATCATGCTGCCATGCAGCGTAATCTTTGTATTGAATGCGGAGCGGGCTCAGAAACTCGCCTTGGTACAGGGCGATGATCTCCCGGAACAAAATGTCGAGCGAGACGCCGTCCGAAATAATGTGGTGCATATCCAGCAGCAGCAGGTGACGGTCTTCCCGCTGTTGCAGCAGCAGCCCCCGGATTAAAGGCGCCCGGCTTAAGTCGAAGGGCCGGATAAAGTTCCGAATGATCCGGCCCGCTTCCTCCTCCGTCTCCACGCTCAGGCATTCCAGGTCAAGCTTCGCCTCCTCGTCAATTCGCTGCACCAATTCCCCATCGACAATATGGAAGGAGGTTCTGAACGATTCGTGCCTGCGGATCAGCTCGCGGAACACATATCCCAGCCGATCCCGGTCCAACCGGCCTTCCAGACTAAGCACGAGCGGGATGTTGTACCCCGTTCCCCCATGCGTCAGCATGCTGACGATATACATTCTTTTCTGGGCCGTGGAGACGGGATAGCTCTCCTGCTTCCCAGCCGGGGCGATGGGGGAGTACGGGCTATCCGCTCTTGCGGACAATCTCCGAGCCAGCTCCCGGATCGTCGGGCCGCTGAAAAATTCCGTAAGCGACAGGTCCGTATGGAATTGCTTGTTGAGCTGGGATACGATAATCGTCGCCTTCAAGGAATGTCCGCCCAGTTCGAAGAACGGATCGTCGATGCCCACATCCGTCAGACCGAGCGTCTGCATCCACAGGGCGGCCAGCTCCCGCTCCAGCTCGGTTTCGGGCTGCTGCCGGGCCCTTGCCCTGTACGTCGCTCCGTTCGGCTCGGGAAGCGCCCCCTTGTCGATTTTTCCGGTTTCCTTAATCGGCATCTTGTCGATCTGCACAAAGGCGGTAGGAATCATGTACTCCGGCAGCGCCTTGGCGAGATAGGCTCGCCATTCGGAGGCCGGGATGTCCCGGTCTGCAACGAAATAGGCGCATAACGCTTTGTCCCCCGGACGCTCTTCCCTTACCATCACGACGACTTCTTTCGCGTGCGGATGCTCCGCCAGCTTCGCCTCAATCTCCCCAAGCTCGATGCGGAAGCCCCGCAGCTTGATCTGGTTATCCATCCGGCCCATGAACTCGATATGGCCGTCGGGAAGCCAGCGGGCAAGATCCCCCGTTCTGTACATTTTCGCCCCGGGCTCGAACGGATTATCCACGAACTTCTGCGCCGTCAGCTCGGGCCGGTTCAAGTACCCGCGGGCGACGCCGTCCCCCCCGACGCACAATTCGCCGGGCACACCGACAGGCAGAAGCTCCCCGTAAGCATCGACAATATACGCTGTGGAATGGCGGATCGGCTTGCCGATCGGAACGTTCGTTTCATGCGGCCCGGTGATGGGGTAACAGGTGGAAAACGTCGTGTTTTCCGTCGGCCCGTACATGTTCTGGATGCGAAGGCCGGGGACGGCCGCCAGCACCTTGTTGACATGCCGGACGGACAAGGCGTCGCCTCCGATCAGCAGAACTTTCAAAGGAGCGAACAGCTCCGGCTTCATGTCCGAAAGCTGGTTGAAGAGCGGCGCCGTCAACCAGAGATGGCTTATGCCATGGTTCGCTATAAAG
Organism: Paenibacillus tianmuensis; assembly: GCF_900100345.1. Classification (GTDB taxonomy): domain Bacteria; phylum Bacillota; class Bacilli; order Paenibacillales; family NBRC-103111; genus Paenibacillus_G; species Paenibacillus_G tianmuensis. The sequence continues at coordinate 62,276 of NZ_FMTT01000013.1, forward strand.
CGGCCGAGATGGTCCGCGTTGAGCAGCACGTTATCGCTTGTCACATACAGCTTGATTCCATTCAGGAGAGCACCCCATATTTCGAACGTCGTCGCGTCAAACGCCGGGGCTCCCGTCTGCAAAATCGCATCGCTGTCCTCGAAACGGACGTAATCGGTATTTTGGACAAGCCTTATGACGTTCCGGTGCTCCACCATAACGCCTTTCGGCCGGCCGGTCGAGCCGGACGTATACATCACGTAGGCGAGACTGCGCGCATGCGTATCGCTTTTTAAATCATCGGGGCTATGTAGGGACCGTTCTTCATCCCCGATTTCGATGGCGATGACCTCTGCTTCCAGCTTGCCTGCGCTCAGCCTCCCCTTCTGAACGAGCACGACCTTGGCTCCGCTATCCTGCAGCATATACTTGATCCGGTCCTCGGGATAACCGGGATCGATGGGCATATACGCGCCGCCCGCTTTCAATACCGCGAGCATTCCGACTACCATCTCAAGGGACCGCTCGGCCGCAACGCCGACAATCTGGTCCGCACCGCTCCCCTTGCTGCGTATCATTCCGGCGAGCTTGTTCGCCCGCTCGTTCAGTTCCCAGTAAGTCAGCTCCTTGCCTTCGTGCCATAGCGCGACCCGTTCCGGCGTCTTCCGCGCCTGTTCCTCGAACAGCTCATGAATGCATGCCTCGCGCGGATACGCCGCCCCCGTACGGTTCCAGTCTGCAAGCAGCCGGTTCCGTTCCGCCGGGTCGAGCATCCGAAGCTCCTTCACCCGGGCCTCGGGCTGTTCCATCGCCGCTCGGAGCAGGTTCACGTAGAAGCCGATAAGCCGCTGGACCGTTTCCTTGCGGAACAAGTTCGTGTTGTACTCCACCCGGATTTCCATCTCGTCATCCTCCTGATGGATATCGAACAGCAGATCGACTTGGGTCGCATCCATATCCGGTTCGATCCAACCTTCCTTCGCCTCGGCGAACGCCGCTTCTTCCTTCGCCGCAACGACCATGTTAAACATGACGCGGAACAACGGATTCCGGCTGCTGCTGCGGTACGGATTCAGCTTTTGAATAAGCCGTTCAAACGGGTAATCCTGCATATCGTAGGCTTCGTCCACTTGCTCGTGCACCCGGCGGAGCAGCTCGTCAAAGGCCGCTTCCCCGTCCATCTCCATCCGGATGGCGACGGTGTTTACGAAAAAACCGACCGCTTGCTGCAACTCCGGGCTGTAATGCCTTCCCGCAAACACCGTGCCCACCACGACATCGCTCTGGCGCGAGCATTTATGCAGCAGCACATAGTAGGTGCAAAGCAGCGCGGAAAACGGGATCACCCGCTTCTGCATACAAAGCGTCCGCAGTCCCTGAACCACCTCGCGGGGGATCAGCTGAATTTCAAGCGCCCCTGCGAAGCTGAGCCCGGGCCGGGCAGGGAAATCCGTCGGCAGCTCAAGCATAGGCAGCTCTCCCTGAAACTGCTTCAGCCAATACGCTTCCTGCTCCCGGGTATGCGCCTCTTCGAACGTTTCCCGCTGCCACAGCACATAGTCCGCATACCGGATTCCCGGCGCGGGCAGCTCCTCGCCGTTCGGTACGCCCGCATGCGCGTTATAGAACCACTTGAAGTCGTGCCAAATGCGCTGGAAGGTCGTGGCATCCGAGATGATATGATGCAGCTTGAGGATCAGCATCCCCTCCGCTTCGCCCATACGTATCCAAATGATCTGAAACAGCGGCCCCCGGCGCAGGTCGACCGGCTTCAAGCTCGCTTCGGACAACAGGCGCAGGGCCTTCGCTTCCCGCTCCTCCCCCGGCTCCGACGACAAGTCGACGCAGCAGTAAATGCGATCCATCGTTTCGTCGAACGACTGAACGGGCGCACCGCCCGCATAGCTTACTTTCGTCCGCAGCGCGGGGTGCCGCTCGGTCAAATCTTCGGCTGCCCACAATATGGCGTCCGAATCGACGGGACCCGTCAGCCGTTTGCAGGAAATTAAATTCCAAACCGCGCTGTCCGGCAGCAGCTCGGACAAGTACAGCACCCGTTCCTGCTGGAACGAAAGCGGATAATGCGGTCTTGCCCTTTGGCGGGGGATGTCCGGATATTTTCGCAGGCGTTTGCCCATAGCAACCAACCTTTCGGGCTTCCCTGTCGTTAAGCTTGTGGTACGGCTTTGGGAAGCATAGGCTCGATGATTTTGGCAATGTCCTTAATCACCGGCAAATCGATAAAATCCATCAAGGTCAAGGTAATCTGGAACGCGCTCTCGATTTCGGAAACGAACCGGATCGTTAATAAGGAATTTCCGCCCAGCCGGAAGAAATTGTCGTTCACGCCGATGCCTTGCATGTTCAGGATGTTTTCCGTAATTTCGATCAGCTTTCTCTCGATTTCCGTCACAGGCGCGTCGTCCGCCGGTTGGGGCGACAAGGCGGCTTCCGGCGACGGCAGCGCTTTGCGGTCCACTTTGCCGCTCGTGCTTAAAGGCAGCTTTTCCAGTCTCATGTAACGGGTCGGAAGCATGTAGGACGGCAGCCAATGCCCGAGATGCCCGGTCCACTCCTCATCCGGCTTCTCCTCGTCAGTCACGACATAAGCGACGAGACATTCGAGACCCGCCGAATCTTCTTTCACCGCAACGGCAGCCGCTTGTACCGACGGATGCAGCAGCAGCGTCTTCTCGATTTCCTCCAGCTCGATCCGGAAGCCCCGCAGCTTGACCTGCTGGTCGATCCGCCCTCGGAAGACGATATTTCCATCCTCCTGCCAACGGGCCAAATCCCCTGTCCGGTACAGCTTCTCGCCCGGGCAGAACGGATGGTCTACGAATGCTTGCGCCGTCAGCTCCGGCTGGTTCAAATAGCCCCTCGCCAGCCCTTTCCCGGCAAGACAAAGCTCGCCGTCCACCCCGACCGGCTGCAGGTTCATATGCTCGTCGACAATATACGCCCGCATGTTGCCGATCGGCTTCCCAATGGGCACCCGGTGCAGCTCTTCGCCACCCGTGAAAGCGAAGCCCGTTGCATAGATCGTTGCCTCCGTCGGACCGTACAGATTGACCAGCTGCGCCTGAAGCCCCAAGGACTGAAATGTTAGGACCGTGTGAGCGCCTAACGCCTCTCCAGCGGCGAATACGTATTTCAAGCTTTGCAATACAGGAGCAGCTTCCTTGCTCTCGGCCACATCCATAAACGATTGCAGCATGGACGGCGCGAAATTGATATGCGTCACTTGATGACGCCGGATCGTCTCGATGATTCTCGTCGGCTCCTTCTCCGCTCCCGGCTCCAGAATGACGAGCTTGCCGCCCGTAAAGAAGCAGCCGAACAGTTCGCTCATGGACACGTCGAAGGTAAACGACGTTTTGAGCAGATACGCGTCTTCTTGCTCCAAAGGAAACGATCCCTGCAAATGGGCCAGCGTATTGACGAGCGAGCTATGCTCCACCATGACCCCTTTGGGCTTTCCGGTCGAGCCCGACGTATACAGGATATACGCCAGATCGCTGGAGACGCTCACACGGCTGAGATTCGGGCTATCCCCTTCGGCCTTCTCCTCGATCACGAGCGTCGGAACAGGCAGGCCGACTTCCGCTGTTTCGCCCTCACCGGGCGGAACAAGCAGGACGCGGGCTCCGCTGTCCTCCAGCATGAACCGCTTGCGCTCCTCCGGGAACCCGGGATCGATAGGAAGATACGCTCCCCCGGCTTTGAGCACCGCGAGGATGCCGATCACCATGGCAAACGACCGTTCCGTCATCACCCCGATGACGCTTTCGGCGGCAACTCCGCGGTCCCGCAGCGTACGGGCCAGCCGGTTCGCCTGGTTGTTGAGCTCCCCGTAGGTCATCGTCCGCTCGCCGAAGGCCAGAGCGACGCGTTCCGGCGTCTTCTCCGCCTGCGCTTCGAACAGCTCGTGAACGCAGATTTCGCGGGGAACATCCGCCTCGGTCCGGGTCCACTCGGTCAGCAGCCGCTTGCGCTCCTGCGGGTCCAGCATATCCAGCTCCTTCACTTGAACCTCGGGATGCTCCACCAGCTTTCTTAGCAGGGTCACATATAACTCCATCAAGTGCCGGACGGTTTCCCGGCGGAACAGGTCCGTATTATATTCCAACCGCATTTCCATCGCGTCATCCTGCTGATGGATGTTTAGCAGCAGATCCACTTGGGTCGCATCCAGCGCCGGCTCCTCCCAAGCCTCCTCCGCACCGGCGAACGTTTCTTTTTCCTTGGTGGAGCTAACGAGGTTGAACATGGCGCGATACAACGGATTGCGTACGCTGCGCCGCTCCGGGTTCAGCTTCTGGATCAGCCGTTCGAACGGATAGTCCTGCATGTAGTACGCTTCGTCGACTTTGTCGTGCACGCGCTTCAGCAGCTCGTCAAAGGCCGCTTCCCCATCCACCTCCATCCGGATCGCCACGGTGTTGACGAAGAAGCCGGCGGTCTGGGCCAGACTGGAGCTGTAATGCCTTCCCGAAAATACCGTCCCGACCACGACGTCCTGCTGGCGGGAGCACTTCTGCAAAAGCACGTAATACGCGCACAGCAACGCCGAGAAAGGAATCACCTTATGCCGCATGCAGAGCGACCGCAGCTTTTTCACCAGATCGCCCGGCAGCGCCCGGATCTCTAGCGCTCCCCGGAAGCTGAGCTGCGCCGGCTCCTGGAAATCCGTCGGCAGGTCGAGCACCGGCAGCTCTCCTTGAAACTGCCCGAGCCAATAAGCCTCCTGCTCCTGCGTATGCGTCTCGTCGAAGGCCGACCGCTGCCAGCTTACGTAATCCGCGTAATCGACCGCGAGCGGCTTGAGCTCTTCTCCGCCGGTCACGCCCATGCGCGCGTTGTAGAATGCTTTTAAATCGCGCCAGAGAAGCTGAAACGTCGTCTCGTCAGAAATAATATGATGCAGCTTCAAAATGACGAGGCATTCGGCTGCTCCCGCGCCTCCCATCGGCACGACGATCACTTGGAACAGCGGGGCGCGACTCACGTCAATCGGCTCCCGGCACACTTCTGCCAGCTTCCGCAAAGCCGCTTCATCCTGCAGCTCCGCCTCCTCCGCCGAACCGTCGATCCGTTGGAAAATAGCTTCCAACGTCTGATCGAACGTTTGAACCGGAACGCCATTCTCATAGCTCACTCTCGTCCGCAGGGCCGAATGCCGGCCGATCAAGTCGCCCCCCGCTTGACGCAAGGCCTCCGAATCAATGTCCCCAGTCACGCGCTTGCAGGAAATTTTGTTCCACAGCGTGCTGCCCGGCAGCAGCTCGGAGAGGTACAGCACCCGCTCCTGCTGGAAGGAAAGCGGATAGCTCGGCTGCTCGCTTTGACGCGAAATCGCCGGGTACTTGCGTTTTGCCCGTTTCGTCATGAGTTTCATCCTTTCGTCCTGGTTTCCTTAAGAGCTTCGGCTTCCTCGCTTGACGAGTTCGTCCGCAATGATCAACCGCTGAATTTCCGACGTTCCGTCTCCGATCTCCGTCAGCTTCGCATCCCGGAAAAATCGCTCCAGCGGCAGGTCTCTCGAATAGCCGTATCCACCGAACAGTTGGATCGCGTCCTTCGTCACTTGGGTTGCCACCTCCGAGGCAAACAGCTTGGCCTCCGACGCCTCCTTCGCGTACTTCTCCCCGCTGTCCTTCATCCGGGCCGCTTTTTTTAGCAGCAGATCGGCGGCGTTGATATTCATCTCCATATTCGCCAGCATATTTTTCACCGACTGAAAATGGTAAAGATATTGATCGAACTGCTTTCTTTGCTTGACGTAGCCGATACAGTGCTGCTTGGCCTCCTCCGCGATGCCGACGGCAATCGCCGCCATCCCCAGTCTGGCGCTAACGAGCGTCTGGTGCAGGATGTCCAGACCGAAATTTTTTCGCCCGATAAGGCAAGTCTTAGGAACCTTGACTCCGTCCAGAATCAGCTCGCCCGTATCGGAGCTTCGCATCCCGAGCTTCCGCTCTTTTTTGCCGGACGTGGACAGGCCCAGCATCCCTTTTTCCAGCAAAAATACGCTGATGCCCAGCAGCTTCTTCTCGGGCGCCGTCTTGGCGGGCACGATGAAGTAGTCCGCATAGTTGCCGTTCGTCACAAAAATTTTCGCGCCGTCGAGCACATAATGATCGTCCGCTTCCACCGCCTTCGTCTGCATCGACGACATATCCGACCCGCTGCCGGGCTCTGTGAGCGCGAAGGCGCCGATTTTTTCCCCGGAGAGCATCGGCTGCAAGTAGCTCGCTTTCTGCTCCTCCGTCCCGAAGGCGCTGACCGGGTTGCAGGTTAAGCTGGTGTGCGCGACGACGGTCATCGCGGTAGAGGCGCAGGCCTTGGCCAGCTCCTTCACGAAGCCGGTATACGTCGCATAGTCGAGATCCAGGCCTCCGTGCTCCTTCGGATACGGAATGCCCAGCAGACCGAGGCGTCCCATTTCCTGAATATTTTCCAGCGGAAATTGCTCGTGCTCATCTGTTTCGCTTGCGATAGGCCGAACCTTTCGCTTAATGAACGTTTCGGCCGTATCAAAAACCGCCTTCCGCACTTCCCCGTATTCCAGTTCCATATCCTCACACTCCAAACGTTTTGTGCCAGCATTCAAGCGCGATTAAAGCGTGCGACGTTCTGAAAATTGCCAGATTGTCCATATGCTCATACCCGTTCTTTTTGTTGAAAAAATCGTTGGCCGCCCGTTTGTCGAAGTAAGCGGAAATTTTGGAATTGCCCGATTGGATCAGCTCGTTGGCGATGTTTTTCTGGACGACGACCGATTTCGGATCGACCGGGAACGGAAATGGCCGTTTTTTCCGCTCGACGATTTCCGCCGGCAGCAGCTCTCTGGCGATTTCTTTCAAAATAATTTTCTCCTTGCCGTCCTTGAGCTTGTAGGCCGATGGAATATTCGCCACATAGTCGACGATGTGGTAGTCGAGAAAAGGAACTCTCGCCTCGATGCCCCAAGCCATGCTCGTTTTGTCCTGCCGTTCCAGCATTTCCAGCAAATAGAGCTTGATGAACAAGTACAGCACCTTGTTCAGTTCGTCGTCCGTCTCGAAACGGGAAGTCATGTCGCGCAAGGTCGAGGACACGTTTTCCTTGAACCGGGTTTGCCTGGCTACATCGGGATTCAACAGGCCGGACACCTCTTGGAGATACGGCGCCCACGGAAATTCCGTCAGCTCGCTTGCAGGCTTTTGATTCAAGAAGAAGAAATATCCACCGAACAGCTCATCCGACCCTTCGCCCGACAGGACGACCGTGACGTCGCTTTTTAATCTCTGATACAGCAGATACACGGAAGGGGTCGTCAGATCGACCGGCTTTTCCACGTGCCAGGTCGTCTTTTCCAGCATGTCGTGGTAGTCCTCCGGCCGGAAAATAAATTCCTTATGGTCGGTTTGCAAGGCGTCCGCCATCAGCCGGGCGTAGATCGTATCCGAGTTCGACCCGGCCACCTCGCTATTCTTGCCGTATTCCATCGAAAATGTTTTCAGCCGGTGGGACGCATGCCCCGCAGCAAGGGCGGTAATTAAGCTGGAGTCCAGCCCTCCGCTAAGCAGGGAGCCGAACGGCACGTCGCTCATCAGCCGCATGCGCACCGACTCTTGAAGGAGCGCGAGCGTATGCTCTTTGTAATCGCTGAATGTCTGAGGCTCTTCCGCTGACTGTCGCAAAACGATATCCCAGTATGGAATAAGCCGCTTCGTCTTGTTGCGGAACAGCAGCGTATGGCCCGGCGGAACGGACTGAATGTGCTTGAACATCGTGTGCCCGTTCAAAAGCGCGGTGCAGAACAAATACTCGGGAACGGCCGCCGGCTCCGCCTCCGCCCGGATATCCGGGTGCTGCAGGATCGCTTTGACCTCCGACGCGAACAGCAGCGCTTGATCGGACAAGCTGTAGTAGAGCGGCTTTACCCCCAGTCGGTCGCGGGCCAGAAAAAGCGTCTCCGTCTTCTCATCCCAGATCGCAAAAGCAAACATGCCGTTGAACCTGCTCACGCAGTCCGGGCCGTACTCCTCATAGCTGTGCACGATGACCTCGGTGTCGCAATCCGTCACGAAGCGGTGGCCTTTATTCTCCAGATCGCGCTTCAGCTCGCGAAAATTGTAAATCTCGCCGTTGTAGGTGACCCAGACGGTATGATCCTCGTTCGTCATCGGCTGCTTGCCGTTCTGGAGATCGATGATCGACAGTCGCCTGTGCCCGAGCCCGATAAACGTATCGACGAATACGCCCTGACCGTCCGGACCGCGATGCGCCAGCGCCTCGTTCATCCGGTTCAGCACCGCTTCCGAGACGGGCGATTCCTTCCCATAGTGGTACGCTCCGCAAATGCCGCACATTGGGGTTCCCTCCTTTCGGTTCCGTGTGGCGGATCAGAAGTCAGAAATAATACCAGATCGTCTTGTAATCGTCCGGATGTTCCCCCAAGGCTTCCAATCGGCGCAGGAAATCGTAAATCGGCGTATCCTTGTACACGTACGTATTGACCGGGGCCATATATTTTTCCCAAGGATAAAATTCGTAAATCCGGCTCCCGTCGTTCAAAATCATAATGATCTCATGGTCCTGCCAAGCGTTCAGCTCGTTCTTCCCGAGCGTAGGCACGTTAAACACCGGTTTATCCGTCCGCACCAGTCCGGGCATTAACCGCGCCTCCTCCTTCTGCTCCTGAAGCAGCCGGGCCACGGGCACCTTGAAGTCCGCCGTCTCCTCTTTTCCCTTCAGATTGAACAAATAGTAGGGCGAAATGCCGATTCCCTTCAGCGATTCCCGCAAAAAGCAGGTCTCGAACTTCCGGCAATTTTGCATGGTGAACACCTGCTGGTTATACACGTCGATGCCAAGCGACTTGATGTTCCGCATCGCGTCCGCCATTTCTTGCGAAATCTCATACGGATGCTGCACATGGGTGACCAGCGTAATCGTCTGCTCGGGAGGCCGGTGATACGTTCGCAGAATCGCCAGCAGCTCCTCGTCGAAGCGCATGGGCGCCGTGACGAGTGTCCGCGTGCCGATGCGGATGCGCTTGATGTGCTTCATGTCCGTAAGCGTCTGCAAAATGGACGCGAGCTTGTCGGTGCTGACGGCCAGCGGGTCCCCGCCTGTAATCAGCACCTCGCTAATGCCCGGGTTCGCCCGGAACCACTCGTACGCTTCCGCCAAATTATGAATCGCCGGATCGGCTTTGCCGCAGGAATCCTCCGCCAGCTCCCAGTTTCTTTGGCAGTAGATGCAGATTTGCGGACACCATAAGTAAGGTTTGACGATCGCGATCTGCGAGTATCTTCTCGTCACAAAGTCGGTAGGTGAAGTGTCCATCTCGTGCATAAAATCCAGCTCTTCCTTCGGAAGCAGCCTGGCTTCCAGCATTTTGTCCAGATAGATCCGGTTCGGAATGACCTGCGCCCGCAGACTCCGGTCGTGCCGATGCCGGTCCTCCTTGGAATCGGGGTCCATCAAAGACAGGTAGAACGGTGTGATCTCGCAAGGAATCCCCTGTGCCATCGCCGCATCAATGCACGCTTTCTCTTCGGCGGTCAGCTCGATGATTTCGCCGATTTTGCCGGCATCGCGGAAGCGGTGCTTGAACTGCCAGCGGTAATTCGCCCAATCCTGCTCCGTCGCGCCCAACGCCTGCAAAATCCGCTGCCGATGCTCCTGCCTACGCCGGACAACCTCGTCGTCCAGCCCGCTTCTATAACCGTTCTTGCGGATAAAACCGGCATACTGATCCGCTTTCACATTGAGTAGCTCCGACCGGACGACGGCTGCCTCGCGCCCTTCCAAATGCATGAAAGCGGGAACCTCGCGCTTGCAAATGCCCGATTTCGAATAAATCCCCGAAAGACCGATCACCCCCTTAAACAAGTGCTTCATTTCCACAAGAAACGCATCCGTCACCTCGGGCCACTCCTGCCGCCGCCAATGCTCGGCAGCCAGCTTCCATAAGGTGTCCAGGCAGCTGTGCTTCGTTTTGTGCTCGTTGCTTTCCGAAATAATGCTTTTGAATACCGTAATGCAGTCCCGGGTATTTTTCTTTTCCAACAGATGCAACGGGCAGTCGGCTCGCCGCACCTTGTCCTCGCATTCATTCAAGTAGCCGAACATCCGGCTGCGGGCGTCGGATAACGTCTCGCTGTCGACGAGCAATCGCAAAATATCCGGATTGGCGTCCAGCAGCTCGGAAATTTTCTCATGAGTAGCCATAAGCAGCCTCCGCCCCATAACGTGAATTGGCCACACTCAGCTCAGCAATTGCTCCTCCACCTGCTCGGCGAGCCGCAGCGCTTTTTCCTCCGGGTCCTCGACGCGCTTCAGCGCCTCTTCCCGGGTAATGATGCCCTGCCGCACCAGCAAGCTCATTTCAAAATCGTACGGATGAAACCGATGAACCTGCTTGTGCTTGACGATCCCCAGCGAATTCAACCGACAATTCGTCGAATTGGGATCGACGTCCTCCGGCTTGGTCCATCCCAGCTCCCGGATCGTACGGTAAATTTCGTCCTCCTGGTACCCGATGATCGGGAAGGCGTTGATCGTATAAGGGAACGGATTCGTTTTGTATTCGTCCTTATCCAGCATGAGATACGTATACACGTCGTCCCCTACTCGCTCCGCGAGTGGCTTGAACAAATGTTTCCGCAGCTCGTACGGAATTTTGTTGTCCTGAAAAATAATTTCGTTCTCGGATTGAATCAATTGCCCCGGGCTGTTGCCCAGCATCACCATCGGAATTCCTTTTTCGATAGCGACCCGCAAGCACATGTTCGTCACAATGCGGATGCACGAGATGCAGATACCGCTGCCGAATTGCGTCAGATGGGTCGGATAAACCTCGAGCGCCGAGCTTTGCAGAAAAATTTGCTTCATCAGGTCGTATCGGGGCCGGACAATCGTATGATCCACATTCAAGCGGTTCAGCACCTTGCGCATGTTCACAAACGAGTATTCCGACATGAAGCCGTTGTCGAGCGTCACAGCCAGCATGCGAAGCCCGTACTTTTCCTTGAGCGTATGAATCAGGAACGTGCTGTCCTTCCCTCCGCTGTAGGCAACCAGCGCATCGTACTTCCGGTTCTGCGCCTTGCATTCGCGAATGATTTCATCCAGCTTCGCCTGAAGCTTGGGGAGCGACGGAACAGGCTGTTTCCCGCTCTGCTTGCTGCAAAAGGAGCAGACGCCTTCGGAATCGAACGAGATTCCGGGGTAGGTTTCGGGCATCACGCATAAGGTGCACCGTTTCACGGTTGGGTTCCCCTTTCTGAATTAGCTTAATTCGGACCGGTTGATTTTGAGATTGGCGGTCTTGGGCAGCGGCTCGCGAAATTCGACGGTGTCGGGAATCATGTAATAAGGCAGAATCGATTTGCAGTAGCGGATGACCTCCTTCTCCGTCAGCGCGAGCCCCAGTTCCGTGACGACCAGCGCCTTCAAGCTGCTGCCTTTATCCAGATCATGCCTGCCGATCACCGCAGCCTCGATCACGCCGGGCATCCGGCACAAGCGCTCCTCCACTTCCTCCGGACTGAACCGGAAGCCTTGCGATTTCAGCATCTTGTCTTTGCGCCCGACAAAATACAGGTAGCCTTCCTCGTCCAGCTTTCCGAGATCGCCGGTATGCAGCGCCCCGTTCCGGAATACTTCGCTCGTCTTCGCCGGATCGTTCCAATAGCCCGGAGACACGAACGCACCCCGGTGCACGATTTCGCCGATCTCGCCCGGACCGCGCAAGCGGCCGTCCTCGTCTTCGACGGTAATGTCCACGCCGGGCAAAGGCTTGCCCACCGACGGGATTTTGCGTTCGAACTCTTCGGGAAGCAGGCAAGTGGAACGAAAAGCTTCCGTTATGCCATACATCATATAAAATTTCGTCTGCGTCAGCAGGGCCTTTAATTTCATTAGCTCATCATGGGGAAAAGGTTCGCCGATAATCGAGATGTATCTGAGGTGAGGGTAGTGGTGCTTCGCCAATGGAGAGTGTTTTTGGAGGAGCATCCTCCAAAGCGACGGTACGCCGTGGAAGCCGGTAATCTGCTCGCGAAGCATCGTTTCCACGATATCATGAGGGAAAAGGGATTCTTGCAAAACTAAGGTTCCGCCAACATACAGCATGGTGAACAATTGACTGAGCGCCCCGTCGAACGAAAACGGGGTCACGCTGATCAGCCGGTCGGTGCGCCGGTTTTCCAAAACCTGCGCGGAAGTGATCGTCGCCTCGCTAAAAATACGATGCGTCACCACAATGCCCTTCGGCTTTCCGGTGGAGCCGGAGGTGTACAGGATCGCTGCCGGATCGTCTTCATGCACGGCTTCTGTCTGAAGGCTGCCCGCGAAATCCGCATCCGCGCACTGTAAAATGTCTTCCAGCGCATATTCATGTTCGTACTCCGACCGATCTCTGCGCTGCGCCTGCGCCTGAGATAATCTTACGAGCAGCTTGATGCTGCTTTCTTCCAGACCGGCTTGGTTCAGAACGCCGATTCTGCTGTCATGAACGAACAGCGCCCGCATCCCGCAGTTCGCGACAATATGACGAAGCTGCTCGCTTTTGACATGGGGATTGATATGAACGAACAGCGCCCCCATCTTCATCGCCGCCAGGATGACGACGATTTCTTCGATACATTTGGCCGAAAAGATGCCCAGCCGGTCGCCTTTGCGAATGCCTTGAGAGAGCAGAAATTGCGCGAGCCTGCCAGAAGCCTCGTCGGCTTCCCGAAAGGTCAATCGCCTGTGCTTCTCGATAAATGCTTCCTTCTGCGGATCGTCTGCCGCAGCCTTGGACAACATGTCGGGAATCAGCATACGGCTACCTTCATGATCTTAACCGTTCGACCAGCGACACGACACCGTTCATCGTTCCGAGGCTTTCCATGTTCACGTCATCCTCGGAAATGCTCACACGAAACGTTTCTTCCAGAAAAGAAATCAGATCCAGCACATCCAGCGAGGTCAGCAAGCCTGCTTCGAACAGATTCAGCGAAGGATCGGTTACTGGCTCGTGGGTCAGCTCGCGAATATAATCGGAAATTTGTTCTCGTACCGTCATCGTCTGCGCCTCCCGCACTTTTCCATTTTCCATAAAGGTACAATCAGGTTTACTTGGCTATATCATTGCTTGCTGCTTCTCCACTTTCAACGTCTCGATAAAAGCCGGAATCACTTCCAACAGATCGCCTACGATCCCGTACGTGGCCAGATCGAAAATAGGCGCATTCGGATCGGAATTAACCGCGATGATCGTTTCCGCTTCATCCATCCCTACCGTATGCTGGAGCGCCCCGGAAATCCCACAGGCAAAATAGACGCGGGGCTTCACAATGCTTCCGGTTTGGCCGATCTGATGGGAAGGGTGAATCCAGCCCAGATCCACAGCGGCCCGAGTAGCTCCCACGCTGGCCCCTATCGCATCGGCGAATTCGTAGATGAGCGGCAGGTTTTCCGCCTTCTTGATCCCCCGCCCTACCGCGACAATCGTATCGGCCTGCAGCAGATTGGCGGGGTCCGCTCTCCCCCTCACAATTTCTAAAATTTCAAGCACTGTCTTGGACACGCGAATCTGCGAGCTCATATCCCTCACGATGCCGCTAGGGGTACTTACTTTGGCCGCCGATCGGAATACATGCTCCTTGATCGTCGCCATTTGCGGTCTTTGGTGCGGAATGACGATTTTTGCGACGATGCTTCCCCCGTAAGCGGGTCTCGTGACAACCAGGTGGCCCGTTTCCTTGTCAAGCGACAAGCTGATACAGTCGGCGCACAATCCGGTATCAAGCCTTGCGGCGACTCTCGGGAAGATCGAACGGCCGCGCCGGGTGCCGCTTCCGAGCACGATGGCCGGCTTCAGCTCGGCCAGCAGCTCGCTCATGCAGCGGGCTTCCGCATCCTCCGCGTAGGGCTGAAGATTCGGGCTGTCGACCAGCCATACCTCATCGACGCCCAGCTCCAGCAGCTCGCCGGTTAAATGGCCGATCTCGCTGCCGAGGAGTACAGCCGATACGGGCAGTCCCGTACCTTCGGCCAATTGCCTCGCGGCCCCGATCACCTCCGGCACCGATGGAACAAGCGCTCCGTCGGCATGCTCCGCATAGACGCAAATGCCGCTAAACGACGCCTCGTTACTCTTAACGCCCGATTCGTCGGGGATGGACCAGTCGACCATGGAATCTCTGGGCATAAAGTTATCCGGCAAGGAATCGTCGACGATCGCATCCGCCGGGCATACCGGCACGCAGGAGCCGCAAACGACGCACCGATCTTGGTCGACATTCGCCTGACCTTCCAGCAATCTCAAAGCTTCAAATGGACAAAGCTGCACACAGGTTCCGCATCCGATGCAATTCGATTGGAGAATGCGAATTTGGCTCATGTGAAAACTCCCGTTCCTTTGTCGTCGCAGGCCCCGATTTTGGATAAAATACGGGCTGCGCATTGCCGGTTGTCCGCATAGCGGACGATTTCCCCGTTGGCTTTCCTCTCCTTTCCGGCCGGGTGGTAGACGCCGACGACCCGGGTAGGTGATCCGCTTAGACCGATCCGTCCGGGCTCAATCCCCAAATCGTCCGGACCCCAAACCGTGATTTGCGTGGTCTTTGCCTTCATGAGGCCCAGAACCGAAGGTATCCGCGGCTGATTGATATGCTTGCGGATGCACAACAGCGCGGGCAAGGGCAGCTTGATCGTGATTTCGCGGTCCTCCAGCTCCCGTTTGACCACCATTTCCCGGTCGTCATGCACAGAGCAGATTTCGCTTACGTTCGCCACATGAACGATGCCGAGCTGCTCTGCCAAGCTCGGGCCGACTTGGCCGGTCTCCCCGTCAAGCGACTGTTCGCCGGTCAGTACAAGCTGGAAGCCGCCCAGCTTGCGAATGCCTGCCGCCAGCGTGTACGAAGTGGTCAACGTATCCGCCCCGGCAAAATCCCGGCCCGACAGCAGTACGATCCGATCGACGCCCAAGGCAGCGATTTCGCGAAGCTGCTCTTGGCATTTTTCCGGTCCCATCGACAGGCACGTCACGGTACCTCCGTACCGGTCCTTCCATTTCAGCGCTTCTTCCACGGCATAATAATCGTTCGCGTTGTTGACTAACCGGCTCGCTTCCCGGCTTGAATCGCCCGTTTCTTTACTTTCGTCCGCCATATCGTGCAGCATCACTTGTTTGACGCAGACTACAATGTTCACCGAAAACCTCCTTCCCGAATGCTACAATATCAGGGCCCGTAATTCATATTATTATCTACTTTGGGTAATTTTGGTAGTGATGAATTTCACAAATTTTGTTAACATTTTGCAAACGTCATAACCACCGCTCGGCATTAAAAAAGAGACTGTCGCCCCGACGACAATCCCCTTGGTTTGTGTTGACTTTCATGATCACTAAGCTTCTTCTCTTTTCACTTTTCGGCTCAAGTCCAGATTCAAAATATAGTTGTACTTGTCCGCATGCTTTAATTCATCGGTGAGAATTTCAAACACCATGTCGCGATAGTAGCGGTTCGGCATGCCCGCCCGGATGATGCGGTATCTCTCCATCGCGCTCAATTCGCCGAAAAACGCCCGCTTCACCCCGTCTATGAAAGACCGGGGCTTCTCGAAAGATACATTCTGCGGCGTTTCAATCACTTGGCCGGTCAAGTCCCGATAGATCGTTCGAAACATTTTGTTGTGCTTGCGTTCGTCGTCCCGAATGCTGGCGATGATGTTCTTTTCTTCTTGCGACGGGGCAACGGAAATTAAGTAGTCATAGAACAACTCGTCTTCCCGCTCGCCCTGGACAGCCTGTTTAATCAGTGGAAGCGCTTCTTGGAGGGTCTTGTAGGTGGGCGGTTGGGTGTGGTAACCCGTGCCGGAAGCATGAGACATCCCTCCAACAGCTGCAACGGGATATGTGTGGCTTCGCGAAGGATAAGCATAATAAACCGATGGATACACGAGATGACCTCCGTGATGAAAGAATGAACTCTGAGTTAGTGTATGTTTGCCTTCGTAGAAAAGCAACTTGTCATCCCCAAGGACCGCCCTGCCATCATAACCGCGTCTCCCCCTTCCCCGACGGTGTTCGTAAATATTATGACCTGCCAGCGCCTGTACCGAGAGTCAGCAGGAGCGCGGCGCATGCCGCCATTTTGAACAAGCTTGATTTCACGTGCTTTCCCTCCGATGTGTCTGCACCTGTTTGATGTGATTTCCTGAATTGCGATTCGCGGTTGACGGCGAAATGCCTGTTGCAAATTGATTCGCTACAAATCATTTAGTATAGTAGTTGCGAGGTGCAGCAAGCAAGTGAATCTATGCTTCAAGACTTGAATCGGCATTTTTATTTCGGTTTCATCGGGAGATCTCCGGAACATCGCGTCCGGGCTGAGAAAGGAGGCCAGATGTGGAGCGCCTAGACGAGGTTATTTGGGTCGAAAAAACGAGCTTCGTTGACTGCGTTGTACTCAAAATATGGAACAAAGCTTGGAGTCCGGATGTTCATTTTCAACATGGCCTACTGGCCGCACTTCGCCACAGAGATATTTCAGTCTCAACGTCTTATGGGTGGGGATACACCCCTTCCCGGCATTAAGTATTGTTAACAAGCTACGATGGCAGCCCGCCTTCAACAATCACGAGCCAACATGTAAAAGATTTCGCCGAGTTGTTGCTGGGACTGCATCAATTATCGGTTGAGGAGCTGGAGCCTGCACTCCTTAAAACATACGATTTCACTCCCTATTTTTATCCGGGAATTGAAGAGCATCAAGACATCCTGGCCGAGCTGCTCCTTTTGGTTACAAGCTCCAAGCTGAAACAAAACAAGCTGATTCACGGCGACTTTAACTTGGGCAACATCCTGGACAATCAAGGAAAGTACACCATCATCGACTGGACCAATGCGCAATTAGGAGACGCCAGATACGATTTGGCTTGGTCGAGCTTCCTAATCCATATCTACAATGGAGAAATGCTGGCCTCTGCATTCCGGAATGCCTATTTAGCACATCGTGAATTCGAAACGGAAGAAATGCTAAGGTTCGAAGCGATTGCATGTCTCCGATGGCTGCTGTTCCATAGAACCGCCGATGTCCCCAGAACCGAGACGACGATCCAGCGGGTCAATGACATCATCATCGGAAATAAATACTTGAATACGACGCTTATGTTGGTGTAACGACCGAGGCCGGTTGTTTGGATGGAACTTTAGAAAATTGAACGAAATGGGAGGATTTCAGTGAGCAAGCGTTATCGGATTACAAGAGAATTTAAGGAAAATGGAACTTCGGAACAAGGCATCTCGTTGGAAGAGTGCAAACGGTATTTTTCGACCAAACCCGACTTTGCCTATACCCCGGTGTTTACGGTGACAGGGGCTACCACCATGTCCATTGAGGGAGATTTTTTCATGTGGAGCTTCGGCGATAGCAAGATCCCTTTCCGGCATTACCATGGGGATATTTACGTATCCGGCTCCAATGAAGCGGTGATCCCCAAGATGATGGAGATTGCAGGCGAATTGGACGCGGATGTGCTGGAAGGATAATCTGGCGGAAACGATAGTATGAGGCCATGCCCAGCAGTTGGGATAGCCTCAAAAAAGCTTATACCCGGCTCTGCCGGTGAGCCTCCTTCACCCGCTCGCCTTGCTCGGCTGTCAGATGGGTTAGTACAGGCTGCATACGGGCACGCAGCAATTGAAACAGCAGCAGATCGCTTCGGTTATTTGGGCTTGAATTCGTGCAATTAAAGCTGGCGAGTTAATATTGATGATATTACTTGAAGCTGTTCATCAAGCGAGTACGGGTCTTCAAAGGCGAAACGGTATGGATTGATAAAATAAACACGACGATTCTTTACAGCAGGGAGGCTTTGCCAAATCCCGCTTTCCGTTAACGTGGAAGGGTCGCCGTAGACGGATATGAAAATATGATCACCTGCATATGCAGGCAAAGCTGAGAACGGGATTTTAATACTCAACGAAGCTTCATCAAGTTCCCTCCGCTGCAGGGGAGGAGCTTGCAGCTGCAAGGCTTGATAAAGGCTGAAGCTGCCGTAACCCGCATGCTGGCCCAATACGTACAGCTGCCCATTCAATAGCAGCAAATTCGTTACAAAGTACCCCAACCCGAGCTTACTCACGATTTGTGCCCGAGTTTGTTCAATTCGCCACTCGTAGTCTTCAATCCATTGCTCTGCCAAATCGGTTTTATTGAGAACGCCGCCTATCAATCGCAGCTTCTCCAAAGGACTGGTACTTTGATAAGGAATCAGAAGCGTGGGTGCGATTTGCTCAAGCTGCTGATATTGGTGTTCATTTTGCGTTACAATCAGATCCGGCTGCAGTCCGGATACACGGGGCAAGCTGATGGGAAAGCCTTTCCCCAGATCGACAATGCCTTGCAAGCTGCTGCTGCTTTTCTCTGCTGCAGCTAACTCTTTTCTTAGCATTTCCGTTCGGGCACCTACAGGAATCACGCCAAGCTTCAGCAACTGTCCCATATATTGATCGGCTACAATGCGCTGAGGGCTGGATGCGAGCGTGAAGCTTCGAATCAATCTCTGCTTGTTCTGTGCATATTGACGGGGCGATTGTCCGACGATCTGCTTGAAGCGGCGATTGAAATAGAACTCATCCCGGTAGCCGACAGTCTGGGCAATATAGGATAACTGGCCGCCGGCGAGCAGCAGTTTCTTGGCCTCTTGAATTCTCAAATCGGTCAAGTAACCGGACACGCTTCTATTGGTGAGCTTGCGAAACAGCTCGGTAAACTGTCTACGGCTAAGCCTAGCCTTAGCGGCCAGCTTATCGACTGTAATGTCTTCATGATAAGCCGCATGCATATAGTCGAGGGCATGTTCGACGGCCTTCTTGCTGTCGTGCTCCTTGGCACGGTGAAAGTTACGTTCTGTAAAAATGAACATCATCCATTCTTGAAAGTGCATGTGATTGGCCAATTGCTGCAACGGATCTGAACTCCATCTATTTTTGCAAAGCTGCTCCAGTCCTCTTGAGAGGCGCTGCCAAGGCGCCTTCCATAAATCCTGGTGAGGCAGGAAAGAACCTGAGCCACCTAAATCGTCCAAATTGTCCCAATCGCCTGTACGCTGCATGGCATAGGAAATGATATAACAGGCAAAAGGGCGTGCAGTTGTATTGTTTAGTTGAATGTCGGCAGTTGAAACAAGGGAAAGCAGCTCCCCCGGATGCAGATCCGCCTTCATGTCATCTGCTTCAACGTGCAGGCTGCCCCTAATCATGACGATTAATGTTAAATAATTCAAAGAATATCGAAAGGAATTCATGGTTTGAGGTGAATCTGAATCGAACTGTTCTATATTAAGAAGTGCAAAGGAAATGGAACGAGGCATGCGCTCCGGCTGCTCCTGCAGTTTGCGCAATTCGATCATAGGCTTCCTTCCTTTCTTTACTTGCTATTGCTGTGGCGCACCAATGATCCAATGATACCTAAGAAGCCCGTTGTCCACAAGGTCGTGGAAACAGGCTTGAGAATTTATCTAATGCGAAGGTCTGCCGCGCTTAAGCTAACGGGCTTTTGTCAGCAGGTTAACGATAATATTAAGCTGTGCTTCCAATGAGTAAGGATCGTCCATTGCGAAAATTTTCGAATCATAGAAATAGACTTGATCGTTCATAACGGCCGGAATACTTTTCCAAAAATTACTGTCCAGCAATTCTTTGGCTTTATCCTCGTTCACAACTGTAATGAAAGCATGATCGCCCATGTATTCAGGGACAGCTTCAAATGAAAGCTCGGCACTGCCCATCTCTTTATCGCGCAGCGTTTCAGCCTTGTCCGTCGGTTTCAGCTTAAGGTAATCGTAGATCATGTACCCGCCATATGCCCCATTGGGACCGAAAACAAACACATTCTTGTCGAAAACGGCCATGACGGATACCGTTTGCCCCTCTTTTAATTTCCCGGAAGCGGCAATTTTCTGTTGTGCGTCTTTTAATTGGCCCTCAAATTCTTTGATCCACTTATTTGCTTCTGCGGTTTTGTCGAATAGCTCGGCAATTTTGAGCAGCTTGTCCATTGGTGTCGTATAGCTTTTGGACCAGTAAGGGATTCGGACCGTAGGTGCGATTTTACTATAAGACTCATGGTTATTTGGGAGTGCGCTAATGATCAGGTCAGGCTCCAGCGAGGCAAGTTTCTCCAAATTAAGTGGAAATCCTCCCAAATTCTCAATCCCTTCTAATGCATCCCTCTCCAGGTTCGCGTATGGAATCCAGGCTTCCTTAAGCATATTCTCGCGAACGGCAATTGGTTTAACGCCCAGCTTTAGCAGGTGGCCCATATGCTGATCTGAGGCAACCCGCAGAGGCTGAACGGGAACCTCCGTCACGCCGGCTTCATGCTCAAAGGCACGTGTGGGCTGGATGGAATTGTTGGTTTGCTTGCTGCAGGCGGCTAGCAGTAATACAATCACGATGGTTAGCAGGCATAGCTTTGCGGAAACGGTTTGGCTCCTTAACAATTTTCATACCCCTTTACACAATAAAAAGTGGAATTAATAATAATAATAATCATTATCATTTATTATGGGGGTATGAAGATGTGGTCACAATGGAAATCCAGGCGGTTTTTTTATACTTTTTAGCGCCCTCTTGTTTCGCCCAAAAGGCTTAAACAAGAGGGCTTTCCGTTAGCGTACGGAGTCCGCTGCGAGAGTTTTATCCCGAACGATGTCTTGCAAGACGAGCCGGATCGCATGGACATTATGCTCAATATTGGCTGGTTCAAAAATGTCAAGGTGACCGCCAATCAGCGCGTACTCCACGACCTCTTCTGTCGTCGCCTCGTTCCAATCCTCGGCTCTGGCAGCTTCCATTTCCGTAATGAAAGCGTGCAGGTTGGCCCGAACCGCTCCGTCATTGATCAATTGACCGCTGTATGTGCCATATGCCAAAATTTTGCTCCTGGCCTTTTCCCAGTCGGCCCGATTGGCCAAAAAGGACGCGTTCCGTTCGGAGACGATTTCGAGCATGGCATCGACTCCCCGTTCCAGTTCTTCGCCGGAAAGTTTCTTCGTCCCATCCCGTCTATCGGCATCAAGCAACAAAATATCCGATACCGCATATCCCCTGCGCTCCATCGTCTTGGCGACCTGATAGGCTAAACTGCCGCCGAGCGAGTAGCCTAACAGCACATAAGGCGCTTCGCGCTGAACGCTCACAATCGCATCGACGTACCGGTTTAACAGCTCCTCCTCATCGCGCCACCCTTCGATGAAATCGAATGCGTAGACGACATATTGATCCTCCAGCATCCTGGCCATTTCGTTATACACAAGCCCGTAGCCTGCTGAGGGAGGGAAGCAGAAGACGTTCATCCGTCCCCGCTCGTTCAGCTTCATCGGCCCGTCGCCGTCATCCTGGACTTGCCCGGAAGAGAGCAGCGCCGCCATTTCTTCAATCGTCGGCGAGGCAATGACGGCACGCAGAGACAGCTCTGCCCCCATGACGGTGTTGACCTTTTCGGTCAACTGCATCGCTTTGATCGAATGACCGCCAAGCTCGAAGAAACGATTCCTCACTCCGATGCGCGGAGCTCCTAACACCTCTTGCCACAGCGCCGCCAGCTTCGCTTCAACCGGCGTTCGCGGCGCCACGTACTCCGCTAAAGCGTTCGCGGCATCTTCCGTAGAAGATGAATGCACGATCGCTCCTTGCAGCAGCTCAGCTTCCGTACCAACCAAGCCCGCCAGGCACTGCTCCTCTTCGGCGGGGGACAGCAGCTGAAGCTCCTGCACCCGAACGTCCGGATTCGCCGCGAGTTGTTTCAAGATCCGCATCCAGTGCCCTTGCAGGCGTTCCATCACTTCGCGTTCATATACCTGGGCGTTGTAATCGAATCGGATGCGCATGTCATTGCCCGGCTGCATGATGACAGTCAGATCATAGCTCGTCTGTCCCTCGGTCCGGAACCCGCTCATTTCCAGCCCTGCCGCCTTTGCCGCCGCTTCGGCCGCGACCGAAGACGGGCTATCGGTTTCGAATACGAGAATGTGGTTAATTAGCTGCTGTTTTGGAGCGCTAAGCGCTTGGATTTCATACAGCGGATGCATAGCGTGCTTTTCGGATGACAACGCCTGCTCCTGAACGCTTCGCATGACGTCTGCCACCGTTGCCCCGGCCCCGCTGCGGATACGGACCGGGATCGTATTGCTGCGCACCCCGATCATCGTTTCCATGCCCGGCACAAGCGCCGGTCTGACGGGCACGACGGTTCCAAATACAACGTCGTCCGTGCCGTTATAGGCTTGCAGCAGCAGTCCCCACGCCGTTTGGAGCAGCGTATTTACCGTCACCTGATGCTGCTTTGCCGTATTGCGCAGTTCCCGGGTCAGCCGTTTTCCCAAGCTGCTTGTTAGCCGCTCGGCCGCACACCCTGCCCCTTGCTGTCCTTGGGCCTGAACCCGCGGCGGCACGGCTTGATGGCGGTAGCCCGCCAAATAATGGCTCCAGTAAGCGGATGCCGCGGCAAGATCCTGCCCCTCCAGCCATTCGATATACCGCCTGTATGGCTTGACCGCGCCCAGTTCCGGCCGGGCTTGCTTCCGGTAGGCGGAGTACACCGCGAACACCTCTTCGATGATCCGCCCCGTATCCCGGCCATCCATCACGATCTGATGGAAGCTCCACAAGAAACGGTACGTTTCGTCGCCGGTTCGCAGAATCGACACGCGCAGCAACGCTTCTTCGCTTAGCTCGAAGCCGCGGAGCTTGTCTGTCTTCGTAAGCGCACGGATATGCGCCTCTTGCTCGCTTTCCTTCCACCCCCTCACGTCTTCATAAACAAAGCCGGCCGGTTTGTTGCGGTACACCACCTGCAAAGGTTGACCGTTCCATCCGCTATAGAAGTTCGTCCGCAGCGCGTCATGACGCTGCACCACGACGTCCAAACTTTGCTTGAACGCTCTGATGTCCAAGCTTCCGCACAAGGTAAACGCCGTTTGTTCGAAGTATGCTTCCGATTCCGGGTTCAGCAGTCGGTGGTACAGCATCCCTTGCTGCAAGGGCGTTAACGCGTACACGCTTTCGATCTCACCGATGCGCCGCAGCCGTTCCGTCACGGCAAGTCCTTTGAAAACGACGTCGCTTGGCGTCAACTCCGGCCTCTCTTTTGCCACGCAGTGCGCGATGATGTCCTGAAGGCTGGCATGTAGCAACCCAGCCAGCCGCTCCATCGTTTCCCGCCGGTACTGCTTGCCGCTGTAGCTGACCGTAAGCGCCAGTTCTCCGCCTGCGATACTGCCGCTAATATCCAGCGCATGGGACCTTTCGGTTTGCCCGCTAATCTCCGAGCCGCATGCAAAAGGCGATACTTGCAGCGCATTTTGAGTTAAATCTTGATCGAACTGGCCCAAATAGTTAAAGCTGATTTCCGGCTTTGCTGCGTAGCGGGCGTCCTCGGACGCTTCGGACAAGTATTTCAGTATGCCGTAGCCGATTCCTTTGTTCGGAATTTGTCGCAAGCTGTCTTTCACCCGTTTGATCCGGTAAGCGAGCGTATCGGAATCGCCCGGACCGCCGCCTGCTCCCATCTCCAGCACCACAGGATACTCGCTCGTAAACCAGCCGACGGTGCGCGCGATGTCGATATCCGGCAGGACGGCCTCTCTTCCGTGTCCTTCCAGACCGACCCATACCCGCTCGATTCCCGTCCAACGGTACACCGCCATGCCCAGCGCGGTCAGCAGCAGGTCGTTGATGTCAGTGTTGTAGGCATGGTGCGCCTGCTTCAGCAGCTGCTCCGTTTCCTCCCGCGTCCACTGCACCGTCACCGTTTTGCTGTCCCGCATGAGCCCGTATGCTTGCTCCTGCCCGGCTTGTTCAACATCTCGGGGGAGCGGCTTGCTTTCAGACTGTTCGAGCTGCTGCCAATACGCCCGCTCCGCCTCCAACGCCGGAATGTTCGCATAACCCGCGAGCTGCTCCGCCCACGTCTGGAACGCATCCGTCTTGTCCGGAAGCCGGATCGCCTGTCCGCTTACGGCTTGCTCGTAGCCGTAGGCCAAATCTTCAAGCAAAATGCGCCATGATACCCCGTCAACGACCAGATGGTGAATCGCGATCAGCAGATGGTCCCCATCCGCGCAGCGGAACAGCCCCAGCTTGATAAGCGGCCCCGTACTGAGCTCGATGCTACTCTGGATCTCATTCGCTTTTGCTTCAATCGCTTGCGCGACGTTGTCGGCTGCCTTCTGGAAGTCCATGACTTCTAAAGTGTACAGCTCGCCTTCGTCGATGCCGCGAATCCAGGCCGCATAACCGCCTTCCGTCTGTCGAAATACCGTGCGCAGCGCGTCATGATGCTCCGCCAGTTTCCGCACCGCCTTCCGAAGCGCCGCTTCATCGTAGCCTTGCTCCCGGTACAGCATAACGGCTTGGTTATAGTGGTGCGGCGCAGCATTGTTTTGCCGGAAAAACCATGCTTGAATCGGTGTCAGCTTCGCCCAGCCCTTCACTTCCCCTTGGTCCGCCATACGGGTAATCGGCTTGACATGCGCGCTCAGCTCCGCAATCGCAGGGTAAGCAAACAAATGTCTCATTTCCACCTTGTACCCGGCTTGATGCAGCTTCGCCGAAACTTGAATCGCTTTGATCGAGTCGCCTCCCAGCGCAAAGAAGCGATCATTCACGCCGACCTTCTCGATCCCGAGTACCGTCTGCCAGACGGAAGCCAGCGCTTGCTCCACGGCCGTGCATGGAGCGACATAGTCCGTGTCCGCAGCCATGCTTTCCTTCGGAGCAGGAAGCGCTTTGCGGTCTACCTTCCCGTTTGGCGTCAGCGGCAGCTGCGGAAGGGGCACGAAATAGGATGGAATCATGTACTCGGGCAGCGTTTGCGACAACGCCTTCCGTAGTTCGCCTATCGCCAGCTCGCGATCCGACACCACATACGCGCACAGCTGCTTTTGTCCGGTTTCGTCCTCCCGTGCGATGACAACTGCTTCCTGCACGGATTCCGTTTTCAGCAGCTGCACTTCCACCTCGCCCAGCTCGATCCGGTAGCCGCGGATTTTCACCTGATCGTCGAGCCGCCCCAAATATTCGATGTTGCCATCCGGCAGCCATCTCGCCGCATCGCCCGTCCGGTACATCCGCCTGCCCGGCTCGAACGGGTCATATACAAATTTCTCCGCGGTCAGCTCTGGACGGTTCAGGTACCCCCGCGCCACCCCGCGTCCGCCGATATACAACTCGCCCGGCACACCAGCCGGCTGTAGCGCCATGGCTGCGCTTAAAATATACATTCTCACGCCCGCGTATGGCTTGCCGATCGGCAAACTCCGGTATTCATACGGATATGGATGCGATCCGACGTCCTCCGTCTGCTGAACATAATAACTTGAATCGACGCACGCTTCCGTTACCCCGTAGCTGTTTACGATCCGCATCGATGCACCGAACCGGTCGTTTAATTGCTGAAAATCGCCTACCGGACATTGATCCGAGCCGACAATGAGCGTTTTCAGGAAGCCGATATCCCGCCCGTGCTCATACACGTCATTCATCAGCGGAATGACAAGCGCCGGGGTCGCATCGAACATCGTGACGCGGTGCTGCTGCAGCAGCCCGTAAATCGCCTCCGGGTCGTGCCGAGCGTAGCTTGGGCATACGATGAGCTGGCCGCCATTCAGCAGTGACCGCACGATATCGGCCGTAAACACGTCGAATGAAAAGCTTGCCCACTGCAATAGCCGTACCGGTTCCTCCCGCAGCCGATACTCCTGCTTCCATGCTTCGGACAAAGCGATGACCTGCCGGTGCTCGATCATCACGCCCTTCGGTTTCCCCGTCGTTCCCGACGTATAGATGACGTAGGCCAGATGATGCGGCTGCGCTGTGGGCACCAGGTTTGTTCCGTCGGCATCATAGGCTTCGGAAGCATCCAGAAACAACACTTTCTCCGCGGCATCCGCCGCACGTTCCTGCAAGCGGCGATGCGTTAGCAGCAGCTGTGCCCCCGAATCGTCCAGCATGTAGCGAACCCGCTCTTCGGGGTAGTCCGGATCGATCGGCACATAAGCGGCTCCCGCCTTCAAAATCCCGAACATCCCGATGGCCATCGCAAGCGAGCGCTCGGCCATGATGCCGACGGTCTGGTCCGGCTGCACCCCTTTGGCCCGCAAGGTGCGCGCAAGCCGATTCGCCTGCTCGTTCAGCTCGCGGTAAGTGAGCCGCTCGTCCTCGCAAATGACCGCCACTTGATCCGGCGTCCGCTCCGCCTCTTCCTCCAACAGCTGATGGATCGTCTTCTCCTGCCAGTCGCAAGATACGGAGCCGACTCCGCTATCGTCGGGTGGGCCCGTTAGCAGCGCCTTTTCCTCCGGCGTGACGATCTCGAAAGACGACAGCTTCGCCTCAGGAGCCGCCAAAATACCGTCGATGAGCTGCATGAAGTGACCGGCCATTCTCCGGACCGTATCCACGCTGTACAGCGAGCTAGCGTATTCGATGCTGCTCGTAAGCGTCCCTGCCTCATCTACCGTTATTTGGAAGCTAAGGTCGAACTTCGCCGTCTTCGACTCGATTTCATATGGCTTGAGTTCCAACCCATGTACGGTATGTTGTTCCGCCACCCCATGCTGCATGTCAAACATCGTGTCGAACAGCGCATGACGGCTCAAATCCCGCGTAACGCCTACTTTCTCGACCAGCGCTTCAAACGGGTAGTCCTGATGCTCGAACGCTTGGAGCGTCATGCCCTTGACTTCCTGCAAGTAATCCAGAAACGTCTTCTCCCCGACCGGATAGCCGCGCAGCGCCAGCGTCCCGACGAACATGCCGATCAGTCCGTCCACATCCGCATGCGTTCGACCCGCCACCGGGGTGCCCACCACGATATCTTCCTGCCCCGTGTATTTGTACAGCAGCGCCGTGTAAGCCGCCAGCAGCACCATATACAAGGTCGTGCCGGTTGCGCTCGCAAGCTGCCGCAGCGCGTCGCTTCGTTGCGAACCTAGCGCGAAGGGAACAAGCCCTCCCTCAAAGCGCTGCACGGCCGGACGCGCGTAATCCGTCGGCATATCCAGCACAGGGAGTTTGCCCTGGAACACATTCAGCCAGTACGCTTCCTGACTGCTCATTCGCTGCCCGGACAGCTCCGCCTGCTGCCACGTCGCGTAATCCTTGTATTGGATGCGCAGCGGCGGCAGCTTTTCCCCGCCGTATAACCGGCCGAACTCGCTTATTAAAATGCCCATCGACACGCCATCCGAGACGATATGATGCATATCGAACAGCAGCAGATAACGTTCCGGCTCCTGATTCACACCAGGCTTGTCCGGATCCAACCGAATCAAGCCCACCCGCAATAGCGGTGGCTGCCGCAAATCGAACTGCCGAACAAATTGGCGGATGCTATCCAGCGTATCCGTTTCCCCACCGTTGCTCTCGGCGTAGTCCACGGCAAACTCCACTTCGGATTCGGAGTACACCCGCTGGAACGGTTCGCCGTCTACCAGCTCAAAGCCAGTCCGCAGCGTCTCGTGACGCCGGATGAGCCCACGGAACGCCTCCTCGAACCGTTCCCGGTCCAGCGCGCCTTCAAGCAGCATTACCCCCGGCATGTTGTAGCTCGTTTCCCCGCCTTCGAACTGCTGCAAGACGTACAGCCGCTTCTGTGCCGAAGATACGGGATAATGCGACTGCACGGGGGCAACCGGTATGCCTGCAAATGTCTGCTGCCGGAGCCCTTCGATGACAGCCGCGAGCTGCTCCATGGTCGGGGCGGCGAACACGTCCTGCAGCGGCACATTTACATGCATTTCTTTTTGGATATGGGCCGCCAGCCTCATCGCTCGAAGCGAGTGACCGCCGAGCTCGAAGAAGTTATCCCTGATCCCGACGCTCGGCACCCCAAGCACCTCTTGCCACAGCTCCGCCAGCTTCGCTTCCACCGGCGTCCCCGGAGCAGCGTACTCTGCGCCTGTAGGCACGATACCCTCCGGCGCAGGCAGCGCTTGGCGGTCGATTTTGCCGTTCGGCGTCAGCGGCATCTCCTCGAGCTGAACAAAGAAAGCCGGCACCATATAGCCCGGAAGCTCCCGCGCCAGCTCGCTGCGCAGCGCCCCGGCCGCCTGCTCCCCATCAGCGGTAAAATAGGCGCACAAATACGTTTGCCCGGTTTCGTCCGTGCGTGCCAGAACGATCGCCTCTTGTACCGCTGCCACGTTCAGCAGCTGCGCTTCAATCTCGCCGAGCTCGATGCGATAGCCGCGAATTTTGACCTGATGATCGATCCGGCCCAAATATTCGATGCTGCCGTCCGGCAGCCAGCGGGCCAAATCGCCCGTCCGGTACATCCACTGTTCAGGGGCAAACGGAACCGGCATGAATTTGTCCGCCGTCAAGTCTGGGCGGTTCAGATAGCCTCTGGCCAGACCGATACCGCTGACACAAAGCTCTCCGGCCACGCCGATCGGAGCAAGCGCGTTATGCGCACTCAGAATGAAGACTTGATGATTCGGGATCGGCCGGCCGATGGGCACCGTCTTTTCCATCGGCGTATGGTCTGTATAAGCCCACGCGGTCGAGCAAATGGAGTCCTCGGTCGGGCCGTAGTTGTTAAAATAGCGAACGTGGTCCTTCCACTGCTGAACAAGCTCGCCGGAGGATGCGGAACCCGCCGTAATGAGCGTTTTCAATTCGGGCATATGCTCGGGATTCAAGTAAACGGCATAGGTCGGAGGCAAAGTCGCGACCGTTATCCCGTGATCGTGAACATATTGCTCAAACAGACGGTAATCCGCTATGACAGAAGCATCGGGCACATACAGCGCTGCTCCGGTCAATAAGCTCATAATCAACTCCGAGCACCAAGCATCGAACGAAAAGCTCGCAAACTGCACGATGCGATCCCGCTCGCTAATTTGCAAAGTGTGCTCGCAAAACAGCTTGAAGTTGCACACGCCTTGATGCTCAACCAGCACACCTTTCGGCTTGCCGGTCGTACCTGACGTATAGATGACATAAGCCAGCTGATGCGGATCGACAACCCCCCCGGGACTAGACCCGTCGCCGCTATAGCTCCGCTCGTCGTCCAGCAGAAGCAGCTCGCCGCCGTACGCCATGCGATCCCGCAAATGCGATTGCGTCAGCAGCAGCCGTACGCCGGAGTCGCCGAGCATGTAGCGGATGCGTTCCTCCGGGTATTCGGGATCGACCGGAACGTATGCGCCGCCCGCTTTCATCACGCCGAGTACGGCGGTAACCATGTCCAGCGACCGCTCGGTCATAATGGCAACTAGTTGCTCGGCCTCCATCCCTTTGGCCAAAAGCGTGCGCGCCAGCCGGTTCGCCCGCTCGTCCAGCTCCCGGTACGTAAGCTGCCGGTCTTCAAACACAACCGCAACCTGCTCCGGCGTCAGCGCCGCTTGCCGTTCGAACAAACCGTGGATCGTCATGTCCGCAGGGTATGGCAGCGCCGTTTCGTTGAACGTCTCCAAAATTTGCGTCCGCTCATGGACAGTAAGGATGTTCAAGGACGCAAGCCTCGCTTCGGGGGTCTGAATGATTTCTTCGATCAACTGAATAAAATGCTGCGCCATGCGCGAGATCGTTTCCCGTTTGAACAGACGGTCGCCATATTCGATGCTGAACGCAATGCCGCCCGCTTCCTCAGCAGCGGTAAAGGTCAAATCGAACTTCACGATAGGATGCTCGCTCTCGTGCGAACTTACGCGGAGCGATGTAAACCCGGGCGCGACTGTCTCCGTATTTTGCAAGACGAACATCGTATCGAACACCGGATTGCGGCTCATGTCCCGCTTCACGTTCAGTTTCTCCACCAGCGTTTCGAACGGGTAATCTTGATTCTCGTACGCTCGCAGCGCCAGCTCTTTCACTTCCTGCAAGTAGTCCAAGAACGTCTTCTCGCCCACCGGATAGCTTCGCAGCGCCAGTGTTCCTGCAAACATCCCGATCATCGGCTGCAGATCGGTATGCGGTCGGGCTGCGATCGGCGTTCCGACGATCATATCTTCCTGTCCGCTGTATTTGGACAGCAGCGTCGTATAGGCGGCGAGCAGCACCATAAACAAGGTAGCTCCCGCCTGCGAGCCGAGCCGCTTCAACCGGTCCGCCTGCCGCGAATCGATCGTGAAGGACAGCGTACCACCGGAAAAGCTGCGGGCAGGCGGTCTCGCATAATCGGTCGGCAACTCAAGAATCGGAAGCTCCCCGTCCAATTGCTCCAACCAATACGCTTCCTGCTTGCTCATCCGTTCACTGTCGCCATCCGCCTGCCGCCACACCGCATAATCCTTGTATTGAAGGCGCAGCGCCGGCAATTCGTTGCCCTCATACAGCTGCGCCAGCTCTTCCAGCAGGATGTTCATCGACACTCCGTCGGAAATCAGATGGTGCATATCAACCAGCAGTCGGTGCCGCTGCGGCGCTTCTTCCACCAAAGCCGCCCGCAGGAGCGGCGCTTTCCCCAGATCAAACGGCCGGATAAAACCGGCCATTGCCGCTGCGGCCTCCCCTTCTCCACTTACCCGGATGCGCTCCAGCGTAAAATCCGCCGTCTCCGCAATGCGCTGAACCGGCTCGCCGTCCGCATCCAGCTCAAAGGAGGTGCGCAGCGTGGCATGACGACGGAGCAGCCCGCGAAACGCCGCTTCAAGCCGCTCCGCATCCAACTCGCCTTCCATCAGCAGTTCGCCCGGCATATTGTAGCTAGTCGCGACTCCTTCCAGTTGGCTCAAAATGTACAACCGTTTTTGCGCCGAGGAAAGCGGATACGTGTCCTGCTGCCCGGCGACGGGAATGTCGGCATAAGGGCTAGGCTGTAATTGCTCAATCGCCTGCGCCATAAGCTCAAGCGTCGGATGCTGAAACATTTGCCGCAGCGACAGCGATACGTTCAGCACCAGGTGAATTTTCGCGCCCAGCGTGGTCGCCCGCAGCGAGTGGCCGCCGAGATCGAAAAAGTTGTCCTTGACGCCAACGGCGGCGGACAGGCCGAGCACTTCTTTCCACAGCTCCGACAGCTTCGCCTCTACCGGTGTACGCGGAGCGACGTAGTCGGCATCCGCAACAAGTCCGACCTCCGGCGCCGGCAGCGCTTTGCGGTCGACTTTGCCGTTGGGCGATAGCGGAAGCTCTGCCATGACAACGATAGCCGTCGGCACCATGTAGTCCGGCAGCTTGCGGCGCAGCTCGCTGCGCCATAGCGCTGGGAGCCCGGACGCCGCCCGCTCCTTGGCCCCCTCTTCCGGCACGGCATAAGCGACGAGCCGGATGTCCCCCGGCCTATCCTCCCGGGTCATCACGAACGCATCTTTGACGCCTGCGCATTCCCGCAGCGCCGCTTCAATTTCACCCGGCTCGATCCGGTAGCCCCGCAGCTTGACCTGATGGTCGATCCGACCCAAATACTCGATCGTTCCGTCTGGCAAATACCGCGCCAGATCCCCTGTGCGGTACAAGACCGGCGCCTGCTCGTCCCCGTACGGGTTCGCCACGAATTTGTCGGCCGTCAGCTCCGCGTCGCCGACATAGCCGCCGCCGACCTGCACCCCCGCGATGCACAGCTCACCCGGCAGCCCCATCGGCTGCAAGCCCAGCTCCCGGTTCAAAATATATACGCGCGTGCCGGCCACCGGGCGGCCGATCGGCACCGGCTTGCCGACCAGGGACGGCATATTCGTCAAACGGCCGTACACCGTCACATCCGTACACTCCGTCGGACCGTACGTATTGACCACCTCGGCCCGGCACGCTTCCGACGCCGTCCATGCCGTAAGGCGGTCGGCCGCAATCGGCTCTCCGCCGAGGAAGACGTGCCGCAGCGTCGCGAGCGGCCCATAGCCCGCCGACGCGGTAATGTCCAGCAGCGGATAAAACGCGCTCGGCGTCCCGTTCAAGAGCGTAACCCCATGCCGCTCGATCAGCGAAGCCACTTCGGCGGCATCATACGGACCGGACGGCAGCAGCACCAATTGGCCTCCGATGACGAGCGGGGCGAAAAAGTTCTTTTGCGTCAGGTCGAAGCTGGGCGATGAGATCATCAGCACCCGGTCCTCTTCCGTCATGCCAAATTCGCAGGTGTACCATTGAAGCAAATTTTCGAAGCCGGACCGGTAGACGCTTGCTCCTTTCGGCGTCCCGGTGGAACCGGAAGTAAAGATCACATACATCAAATGCCCGGCTCCCGCCTTGCTGTCCGGGTTATGCTCAGGCTCCGCTTCCAGTCTTGCCGTTCCGTCATCAAGACATACGACCGCCAAATCAGGCCGAACCGCGAGCCCTTCCGCCCAAGCCAGCTTCGTTACAAGCGCCTTCACCCCCGCGCGCTCCGTCATGTAGCCAAGCCGCTCCGGCGGCAGCGCTGGGTCCAACGGCACATAAGCGCCTCCGGCTTTCAGCACGGCGAGCAGCCCCGCTACCAGCTCCGGGCTGCGGTCCAAGCAGACGCCGACCAGCGTATCCGGCCCGACGCCGAGCGTTTGCAGCCGATGCGCCAACCGGTTGGCTTGGCGGTTCAGCTCCCCGTACGACATCGTCTGCCCGCCAAACACAAGCGCCGTCCGCTCCGGCGTCCGGGCCGCCTGCTGCTCAAACCGCTCGCAGATCGTCTTAGCCTCCGGATACAGCAGCGCCGTCTCGCCGGAAACGCGCTGAAGCTGCCGCTTTTCCGCTTCCGTCAGCATATCGATATCGGAGAGCCGCAGTTCTTGACAATTAATGACGCCCTCCAGCACGCGGACGTAATGCTCCGCCATCCGCCGGATCGTTTCCGGCTTGAACAGCTTCGTCGCATATTCCCAGGTGCAGGAAAGTCCTGCTTTGTCCGCCGTCACGCTTAAGGAGAAGTCAAATTTCGACACGCCGGGGTTGAACTCTTCCGATTCGAACGTCAGACCGCCGGCTTCGAGCGTGTGCACCGCTTCATTTTGCAGCATAAACATCGTGTCGAAAATCGGGTTGCGGCTCAAATCCCGCACGAATCCGAGCTTCTCCGTCAGCTCGTCAAACGGATAATCCTGATGCTCGAAGGCGAGCAGCTCCTGCCGCTTGACGTCCTGTAAAAATTCACCAAACGTTTGTTCTCGTTTCGGTCGATTCCGCATGGCGAGCGTACCGACGAACATCCCGATCACGGCTTCCGTGTCCGCATGTCTTCTGCCGGATACCGGCGTTCCGACGATGATATCGTCTTGTCCCGTATAGTTGGCGAGCAGGACACTGTACGCCGCCAGCAGCACCATATACAGCGTCGTTCCCGACTCCTGCGCCAGCTTGTACAGCGATGCCGTCAGCCCGGGGTCCAGCTTCAGAGAAAAGGTGTCTCCTTCAAAGCTTTGCAACTGCGGGCGCGGATAATCGGTCGGCATGTTCAGCACCGGAAGCTCGCCGGCAAGCTCGCTTAACCAATACGTTTCCTGCTGCTCAAAAGCGCCCTCGGCGATCCGGTTCTGCTGCCAGACGGCATAGTCTTTGTAATGCACGTTCCTTGGCGCCAACTGCCTTCCCTGATACGTTTGAAGCAGCTCGTCCAGCAGCACGGCCATCGAAAATCCGTCAGCCACGGCATGATGCATATCGACCAAAAGCGTAAAGCTGTCAGCTGCCAATTGCAGCAGCTTGGCGCGGAACAGCGGAGCCAGGCCGAGATCGAACGGTCGGACAAACCGCGCTCGCGCTTCATCCGCCTCTTCTTCGCTAATCCGTGTCACCTCGACGTTCAGCACAGCGTCCGGGCTAATTTTCTGAACGATCTCGCCCTCCTCCAGCGCAAAATAAGTGCGCAGCGACTCATGCCTCCCGAATACGTGCCGGAGCGCCTCGATCAAACGCGCCGTATCCAGCTCCCCTTCGATCTTAAGCTGCCCGGATATGTTATATGTCGTGCTGTCGCCTTGCTGCTGCAGCACGTACATGCGCTTTTGCGAAGACGACGCAGGGTACGCCTCCCGGCGATCCACCGGCACAATCGGCGTGTAGTCGCCCTTTTCCCCGCCCCGGATGTATTGGGCCAGCTCGTCTATCGTTTGAAGCTCGAACAAGTGAGCTAGCGGAATTTGTACATGGAATTCTTTATTCACTCTGGACAAAATCACCGTTGCTTTCAGGGAGTCGCCGCCTAGCTGGAAAAAGTTGTCGCGACGGCCCACGTTCGCCGCCCCAAGCACTTCCTTCCAGATGCGGACCAGCGTCTCCTCCGTAGCGTCTCCGCCGTGAACATCGGGGGCTGCGGTGAAGCCGCCTCCTTCCCCGGGCTCCGGCAGCTGCGACCAGTCCGGCTCTCCGCTTGGCATAAGCGGGAGGCTCGCCATCTTGACCACGTAGCGGGGCTGCGTGTAATCCGGGAGCGCTGCGCTCATCGCTTGCTTGAGCTCGGACTCCTCCCAAGGGTGCGATAGATCGGCAACGATGTATGCGGTCAAATCGGCAGTGGTGTCCGTATCTGCTTCGGAGCGAACGGTGAAGGCGCAAGTTTGAAGACCGAATGTACGACGTACGTGCTCCTCCAGCTGCTGGAGGTTGACTTGATGTCCGCGAAGCCGGACAAAACGGGACGTTTTCCCGACAGGCGTCAGCTTTCCGTCTTCCGCACAATGCACCCATTCCCCGGTGCGAAGAAAGGAGTCCCGGGAGTTCCGGGAATTCCCATTCTTAGGCCGCACGATATACAGCTCCCCCATCGTTTCTGACGGAACCGGCTGAAGGTATGTATCCAGCACGCAGGGATAGGTGCCTTCCGCATCGGCAAGGGCGGCCCACGCCGCCCATTTTTGCGCGATTTCTCCGGCGCTCAGTAAGGCAAGCCCAGAGAGGCGCAGCGTCTGCTCCTGCCCGATCGCAAGCAGCAAATGCACATAGTACCGCGCCCATATCCGGATCGTTTCGGCCGGGAACAAATCGGCGCTGTAATCGAAATTGAGCCGCAGCTCGCTTCCGATCTCGATCGCATTCAGGAAAAGCTCGTATTTGCTGTACGAAATCGGGTTCGGCAGCAGCTCCGCATCCAATCCGTGGAAGCGGAGCCTCGGCAGACGGTCCATATTGAAGACGGTCGTGATCGCCGGCAAATGCCCGAGTCCCCTTTCCGCCAAGGCGGCAAAGCTGTAGGGCTGAAACGGTTCGATCTCGTTCATTCCGTTCTTGACCGCTTGCGCATATTCGGCAAACGTAAGCTCCGGCTTGACCTCGCTCGCTACCGGCAGCAGATTGACGCAGTTGCCGATGAGCGAGAAAGCCTCCATCTGCGCTTGTCCGGCCGTCGGTATGCCTACCGTGATCTGCCGCAGCCCGGTCAGCCGGTGCAAAAACAGCTGGAACGCGGACAGCAGCGTCACGAACAAGCTGCTGCCCTGCCGCATGCTGGCCGCTTTCAACTCCTTCGCAAGCCGGCTGTCCAGCATAACCGTATGCCGGCCTCCGCGGGAGGTCGGCACCGACGTTCCCCGCCGGAGCGACGGCAGCTCCAGCACCGGAAGCCGTCTGTCGGACAAAGCCGCCCAGTACGCTGCGGCTTCCCGGCTTTCCGGCTGCTCAAGCTTATGCCGCTGCCAAGCGGCATAGTCCCGGAAAGCGGCCGGGGCAGGGAGCGCCCAGCTCTCCTGTCGTACGAGCGCGGAGTAAATGCGCTCCAGCTCTTGGATGAACACGCCCATGGACCAGCCGTCGGCGATTAAATGATGAAAAGTAAACAGCGCGACATACTCGTCCCCGGATTTTTTCAGTAGACCGATGCGGAACAACGGCTCGCCCGCCGACATGCCGAACGGCGCTTCCGCATTCCGGTCCAGCCATTCACGATGGCGCTGCTCTTGCACATCCGCAGCGCAGTCGCTCACATCGAGCAGTGGAATGCGAATCGTCAGCTCGGGTGCGACAGCCTGTGTCTCCCCGTCTCCGCTCATATGGGTGCGCAGCGCTTCGTGCCGCCGGACGACGGCGTTGACCGCTTCGCTCCACGCATCGATGCGCAGAGGCCCGCGCAGCCGAAGCAGCGCGGTCTCGTGCAGCGATTGCGCTTCGCTCCGGCCGGACATCGAAGCGAACCACAGCTGCTTTTGCTCCGGCGTCAAGGAAATGACCGCATCAGGCCCTTTATCCCGCGATTCCGGTGCAGGCAAGGATCGCTTCCCCGGATCGCTGCCGTCCGGAGGCACATCCGGCAAGAAGCCGCCGTCGCGCAGCTCCCGGATGCTGTCTTTCACCGCCTGTACGATCCGCCGGATATCCGCTTCCGAGTGGGCCGTCGACAGGAAGCAGTTGCGGCCCTCCCAAATATAGACCCCTTTATCGAGCATATGGTAGAAGAACAGCTCCAAATCGCCTTTGAGCACGAAGCGGAACAAAGAACCGAAGTGAACCACTTTCATTGGTACGTTGCCTTGGACGAAATAGTCGTTCAGCTCCGCCGCCAAGGCTGCCGTTCTGGCATTCAACTCGGCCTGCAGCTTCCCTCCACTTTGCTCAAGCTTCTCCAGCACGGCCAGAGCCGCCGCCAGCGCCAACGGATGATGGCAGAAGGTGCCGGCAACGAACGTCCGGCGCTGCTCCTGCTGCGGATACGAATCGTCGCCGAAGCGCCAGAAGCCGCCGTCGATCCCGTCTATAAATGCCGCCTTCCCACCTACGATGCCGATCGGCATGCCGCCTCCGATGACTTTGCCGTAGGTCACAAGATCGGCCTGGATACCGAACCACGCCTGTGCGCCTCCGGGATGCACGCGGAAGCCCGTAATCACCTCGTCGAAAATAAACGCGGTGCCCGATTGCGCCGTAATCCGGCGGATCTCCGCCAGAAACGCCTGCGGCTGGAAGTCGGGCCGCCGGCTTTGCACCGGTTCCACGAGCACGGCTGCTAGCTCATGCGCATGCGCGCGAAGATAAGCCAGCGCCTCTTCCGTGCCGTAATTCAGCACGACCACATCGTCGACCATATGCTGCAGGATGCCCGGCGCCAAAGGCACGGAGTGCTCTTGATCCGCTCCGGAGCTGCCGAGCGCCAGCACGCCGTCGAACGTGCCGTGATACGATCCGGCAAAAAGCACGACCTTCGCCCGTCCGGTTGCCGCCCGGGCCAGACGCAGCGCCACCATCACGGCCTCCGTGCCGGTGTTGAACAACGCGATGCGCTCGACACCCGTCATTTTGCTTATGCTTTCGGCTACCTGTCCGGCCAGATTGGACATCGGACCGACGCACATGCCGTTTTGCAGCCCGGCTTCAATGCTCTCCCGGATGAAATCCGGGTTGTGTCCGAACAAATTGACACCGAAGCCCATGGTCAGATCGATATATTCGTTGCCGTCCAGATCCCAGATTTTGGAGCCTTCGGCGCGTTCCGCCACGATCTGGTACACCATTTCCTTCAACACCGGCCGGAAACCCGCCACATTGCGGTTGTTTGCATAGACGGGGCGGTATTGCTGCGTGTATTCCTTCGTCCGGCGGGTGCGGGCCGTATACCGTTCGATCAAATCGCGCAGATGCTGCTCTTGCCGGAACGGCAGCGATTCGCGCACCTTCACGTCAATCGTCTTGAAGGGCGTGAACGGCTTCGCCTCGGCGCTGTCCGGATGGCGGACAGCGGTAACGCTTGATGCGGCCGCCACTTCCCTGCTCGCATCGGCATAAACGAAGCTGTCCGGCCGGGCAGCGGAGATAGGCTCGGGCGCAGGCTGCCGGTTCAGGACGGCCGGTACCGGAGCCGGATACTGCCGCAGCACGTCGAGCTGTTGGGACATCAGGCGGAGCTGCTGCTCCATGATGCGTTCCGCCCCGGTAGAGGCGACGCTACCCGGAAGCGGCAAATACGATTCCGCTGCGACCGCAGGAGCCTCCACGTAGTAGCCGGGCGCAGGTGCGGGTACTACCGGCAAAATCGGAATCTGGCTTGACGGTTGAGCTGCCAGAACCGGCACATTCCCCTCCTCCTGGACTTGCGGGGCAAGAGGCTGTGTCGGCGCCGTATGCTGCGCGATGTAATCCGTCAGCAGCTCCAGATTCGTTAACGATTCGAAGAAGCTGCTCATCGGAATATCCAGTCCGAACGTATCTTTAATG
Organism: Paenibacillus tianmuensis; assembly: GCF_900100345.1. GTDB lineage: Bacteria > Bacillota > Bacilli > Paenibacillales > NBRC-103111 > Paenibacillus_G > Paenibacillus_G tianmuensis. The sequence goes on from NZ_FMTT01000013.1 coordinate 100,311, forward strand.
CCGTGCCGCACCTGAGTTAAGATGATCGAATCCAGTCCGAGCTCCAGAAAGTGCGTTTGCGGTTGAAGCTCGTCCATGTCAAGCTGCGATACGTTACGGATCATCTGCATCAGGGAACTTGCGACCGTTTGCCGATGGAGATCGGAAACGGCCCCTGGGCCGGAATGGTCGTACATCAATTGAACACGCTCCTCTGCTATCTCAGCTATCGCTGCCAAGGCTGTCGTCTTGACGCTGCGTTCAGGCCGTACCGCCGGCACATCGATCCAGCATCTTTTCCGTTCGAACGGGTACGTAGGCAGCGCCACTTTCGGATAACGCCGATCCGCATACACCGAGCTCCAGTCGATCTTGGCTCCCTGTACATAATGCAAGGCGGTTTGCGTCACTCCCTCCTCCGTATCCAGACGCAGGGGCACCGCGTCCCTTTCCACGGACGGATTCGCAACCGTTCCACCGGCTCCGCTCCGATATACGCCTTCCTCCGCCAAGCCTTCGTTATGCAGCCGAATCACTTTCGCCCGCAGCTCGGAGGCTCCGGCAGCGGTCACCGCAATCCGGTGCGTCAAGTGGCTCCGCCCCGTATTCGCCGTAAAGCAAACGCTGCGCATATCCAGCTCCGGCCGGCGTTCGAACAGCTCCGCATACTGCTCGATCATTGTCCGCAGCGCGGTTTCGCTGCGCGCCGACAAGGTTAACAGCAGCGGCCCGCTTTCGGGTGAATTCGGCAGAACCGGCGCCGTATCGTCAGGAACATACTCTTCCAGTACCATATGGCAGTTCGTCCCGCTGAATCCGAACGAGCTGATGCCGCATCTTCTCGGAATCCCGTTCGGCTGCCAGTCTGTCAGTTCCGTGACGGGGTAAACCGGCGATTCCTCAAAGCTGATCTTGCTATTCGGCTGACGGAAATGCACCAAAGGGGCAATTTGCCGATGCCGAAGCGACAGCACCGCTTTGATCAAACCGGCGATCCCCGCTGCTTCGTACAGATGCCCGATGTTCGTTTTCACCGTGCTGATGGCGCAAAACTGCTTGCGCTGTGTTTGTTTGCGGAACGCTTTCATCATGCCGTCGATTTCGACGGGATCGCCCAGCTTCGTCCCTGTCCCGTGCGCTTCGATGTAAGTGATCGTTTCCGGATCGATGCGCGCGCTGCGCCAAGCCTGCGCGATCACTTCCGCTTGCGACGAGGCGTTCGGAGCGGAGATGCCGACCGTGCTTCCGTCCTGATTGATCGCGGTCCCTTTAATCACGGCAAGAATGTTGTCCCCGTCCTGCACGGCTTTGCGCAGAGGCTTCAGGAGCACGGCCCCGACCCCCTCACCCCAGCCCGTTCCGTCCGAATTGTCATCGAACGCTCTGGCCCGGTCGTCGGAAGATTCCATGCCGATGCCCGCCTTGTGCGGCAGCAGAATGGTCTTGACGCCGCCCGCGAGCGCCATCTCGCAATCCCCGCCGAGAATCGCCTGGCAGGCGAGATGCACCGCGACGAGCGAAGACGAGCAAGCGGTGTCGACCGTGACCGCAGGCCCTTTCAAATCAAGCAGATAAGCGATGCGGCTCGAAATGATCGACGGCAGGTTGCCGAGCACAAAATGAGGCAGCGTTTCCGGCGCGACTTCCGTCAACAAGCGCTCGTATTCGAAGCTCGTTTTGGAAAATCCGACGTATACGCCGACTTTTTTGCCGGACAGCGGGGTTCCGCCATATCCCGCGTCTTCGAGAGCGCTCCACGCCGTCTGGAGAAAAAGACGCTGGTTCGGGTCCATCAGCGAAGCTTCGCGTGGCGTCAGCCGGAAGAACGAGTAGTCGAACGTATCGATCTCGTCTAAATAACCGCCTTCCACGGATTGAAGATTCCGGTCCCCGGTATACAGATGGGCCATATAGGACGCGGCATCCTTCATTCTTTTTTCGTTAAAGGGCCTTATACAATCTTTGCCTTCCGCCAGATTCGCCCAGAACTGCTCCAGCGTATCCGCTTGGGGAAACTTGCCCGCCATGCCGATGATCGCAATATCGCGGTCCGCCGGGCTGGCCGCATCGGGGTCATGCTCCGCAGACGCTTCCTGCTCTCCTTCGGCGATATAAGCGGCCAGCTTCGCGATGGTGGGATACGAAAAGAAGTCGGTCACCGCAATGTTCACGCCGAGCTGGCTTTCCAGCTGCTCCGCCATTTGCGTCAGCTGCAACGAATTCGCGCCGAGATCAAAGTAGCTTTCGTCGGTGCCGATGGCATCGGTCTGCAAAATTTGCTTGCAGATGTCCAGCAGCTTTCGCTCCGCTTCGTTCTGCGGGATAGCGACGGGCCTGGCCTCTTTCTCCTTCCGCAGCAGCTCTGCCAGCTGCTCCGAGACTGCTTGAAACTGCCCGGCTTCATACTCCTGCGCTAGCTTGAAACGCTGCACCTTGCCGCTCGTCGTTTTGGGGATACGCCGGATCGGCACGATATCGTGAAGCTCCCAGCCGCCCCGATAATTCAAGTGCTTCCTTAGCCTTTGGGCGACCGGAACGAAATCCTCGACCTTCTTCGTATGCATAACGAAGACGACAATGCGGTCCTGTCCTACCCCGGCGTCATGAACGCCGCACACCGCCACCTTGCCAAGCTCCACGCCGTCGACTTCCTCGGCGACCCGCTCGATATCGTGAGGATAAACGTTCTGGCCGTTCACGAAAATAATATCCTTCGCCCGTCCGGTGATGACCAGCCGCCCGCTGCGCATAAAGCCCAGATCGCCGGTCCTGAGCCAGCCGTCCGCCGTCTTCACTTTGGCCGTCGCTTGCGGGTTGTTGTAATAGCCGGAAGTCACATTTTTTCCGATGATTTGAATGTGTCCGATGACATTGTCGGCCAGTACCGCGTCGTCATCGTCGCAGATGCGGATATGGCAGCTTGCGAGCGGATAACCGACATCGACGAAGGTTACGCAGCGATTGTCGGAAGGCTCGACGGGCACGACCGCCTTGCCGATATTCAACTGCTCCCGATTCAAGTACATTGGCAAATACATTTCTTCGAGCGGTGGATGGGAAACGCCGACGCAGGCTTCCGCCATCCCATAGACGCACAGCATCGCCGATCTCCGGAGTCCGTGCTGCTCCATAGCATCAAGGAATTGATCGCAAACTTCGGTAGAAATCGGCTCGGCGCCGTTGTAAACGATGCGGATATACGACAAGTCCCAGTCTACGGCCGTCTCCGGTTTATATTGAGCCAGGAAAAATTTATAGCCGAAGTTCGGAGAGCAGATCTGGGTCACCCGGTGCTCGGACGCCTTTTTCAACCATAAGGTCGGACGCCGGATAAACAGCGCCGTCGGCATAATGAACTGGTTGGCATTGGCGATGACGCAAGTCAAGTGAAAAGCGATCAAGCCTAAATCATGCGTCAGAGGCATCCAGCCGAGGTAGCTGTCCTGCTCGTCCATGCGCGCCCCCGATGCGCCATCGCGAATATTGTGGACCAGATTTTCATGCGTCAGCATAACCCCTTTCGGGTCGCCCGTCGACCCGGAGGAGAACTGGATGAAGGCAAGCTGCTCCGCTTTGAGCGGCATTATATCCCCTCTATTCCGAGAGGAATAATTAAGTTTATCCGTAAATAAAACCGCTTGCTTCATCTCTTCGAACACATTTTGCAGTTCGTTTTGCCCGGCGTATTTCTCCAGATAGTCCAACGCTTTGGCATCGCTTATCAGATAAGGACGATTCAGCGTCCTCCAAATTTTGAACAGCTTGATTTTGTGCTCGTCGTTACTGCCTACCGTGACGGGCACCGGTACGATGCCTCCAAGCAGGCAGCCCCAGAACACCGACAAAAATGTGCGGTTATCGTCAATCTGCATCAGCAATTCATCCCCGGGTTTCATGCCGCTGCTCTGCAGCTCATACAGCACGATTAGCGCCCGGTCGAGCAAGGTTCCGTAAGACTCGTACTCTTCCTGCCGGTCTCCGGAAATATAAGTGATGCCTCTTGTTGCCAGCCTGCTTCGGTCTTGCAGGACATTGACTAACGTTTGAAACTGATTCATCATATCCCTCCGCAACTACGTTGAGTCATTAAGCGCGCTCTTTTCCTTCCGGCCCCCGCTTGGTTTGCAGCACAAGGCACATGAAATCCAAAGCTTCCTTTCTTTGCTCACGGGCCTGAGCTCCTGTGATCCTGCTTTCTTTCGCGCTTTGCAGCATTTCCTTCAGCTTGCGCACAGGCTGGACGACGCCCGCTTGGTATTCCTCCTCGTTCCAATTGGCATTAGGGGCAGCTACGGCCTCTGACAGACAGCCGGCAATAAAATCGTGAAGCGGAACCTCCCGGGCCAAGCGCTCTGCCTCCTGCTCCCGCTCGAAAACAAACGTCCGCGGCTTGTCCGTCATATCATTCGCCAAATTTTTCAAGACGGAACGGGGACCTAATTCGACGGCCCACTCTACCTTCCGCTCCTTCAAATAACGCATCGATTGCAGCCACATGACCGGATGCGTCATCTGTAAAATCAAGCCGTCCCGGATTTGCTCCGCATTAGCGTAAGGCAGCGCCGTCACGTTGGATATAACCGGCCATTGGCTTTCGCGGAACGTATACTTCCGCAGGATGTCGGATAGACGGTCCGCAGCTTGTGACATCAGCGGACTGTGAAACGGGCCGCTGACCTGCAAACGGGTAACTTGAGCGCCTCTTAGCTCCGCTGCAATCGTTACCCGGGCCAGGGCTGCCCGATGACCCGACAGCACGTACTGGCTCTCGGAATTGCAGCAGGCGATGACAACAGGCTGTTCAGACGACGAATGCTTGCCGCACAATGCCTCCAGCGCCTCAAGCTCCACGCCCCGCACGGCGGCCATTTCGCCCAGACCTGCATCGGCGGCCTCCTGCATCACGATCCCCCGCTGCTGCACCAGACGCAAGGCGTCCGCAAACGAAAGAACGCCGCTGCTCACCAGCGCGGTGTATTCCCCCAGACTATGTCCGGCGGAGAACCGGGGAACGATGCCAATCTCTTGCCTGTACTGTTCCAAGGCCATGACGCTGACCGTCAGCAGAGCCGGCTGCGCATACGCCGTTCTCGACAGCTGCTCGGCGCTGCCTTCAGTGCATATCGATTTCAAATCATACCCCAGGATATCATTCGCTTCCTCGAACAATTGGTCGGCACCTTGAAATCTCTTGGACCAGACCTTGCCCATTCCTTCATATTGTGATCCTTGACCTGGAAATAATAAGGCGATACGCTTCATGCCTAACCCCTTTCCGAGCACCGACATATCAAAATAACGGATGATGTTTGCACAGAAACGTTAACAAAATGGTATGATGAGAGATTTACAAATGGAAACAAAATAGGAAATGCGGTATGAAAAGTCACGGAAGCTGAGGAGTAAGTTTTGGAGAATGCATGCTTTCAAGTCAAAATCCATTAAAAGGTATTATGACTTTATACATGAAATTATTAAATATATTACATATTTTATTGCAGAGATGTCAACCCAATTAATTACAAATTAAGAATTAATTCATATTTAATTAAACTATCTGGGTATCGACCTTATTGGCAGCCAGCTGCAAAGGAGCGACGCAACGGAAAAAGGCTGCCTCACGGCAGCCTTTCCCGGACTTACTTTTGCACGGTGCGCGGCGATTCCTCCATATACGGCTGCAGGTAAATCTCCCTCACCTCGTGCCGAACCCAGCTCATCAGCGTCAGCACGATCAGCAGCACGCTAACGGTGGCGGCGAACAGCCTCCGCCCGTCCTGCCTGACCAAGCGGACCAGCAGCCAGCACAAGCCGATAGCCAGCAGCACCGCGACCGCGAGCAGCGCGGTATGGAACGCAGACCCACCCATAAACGCATGGCGGACGCGACCGTCCATGCTAAGCAGCAGCAGCGGTCCTGCAAGCAGTTGAAGCAGCGTGAAGCCTGCCGCCATCGTCTTGCCGTAGCGCTTGGCCACCTCCGTGACCGGTCCGGCGCCGTTCCGCTCGGCGCGTCTCCCCCATCCGTACAGGAACAAGCCGAGCATCGTAAAGCTCGCCGCCATAAAGTGAAGGTAGCGCTGCCAGATGGTCGGATACGCGAACAGTGAGCGCCAGAAGCCGCGTTCCGGGTCCCACAGCTCGGGATGAAGCATCGAGGTCACGTTCGTGATGAACAGCAGCGGTACGAACAGCAGGATCAGCGTGCCGAGTAGGCCGAAGCTAAGGTGCAGCGCCTTGCGCTTCTGCCAGCGCTCCCATGTAAATTTATAGACGTACAGCGCCAGAAACGCGACGGTCAGCAGCGGGATGAGCAGCAGCCACATTTTGCCGATCAGAATCGTCGACGGATAAAAAAACTGGGTGTAAATGGTGCTGATGATCAGCAGCGGCGCAATGCCGAGCACGACGGCGATGCTTTTGACAATCGATACGTGCGTCGCCATATGCTGCGCCAAGCGGTCCAGAACCGCGTCCTTGCGGACAATTCCTTTCAGCTCGTTGTACACCGCGGACACGGAGCCGGCCACCAGAATATTGACGAAAATGATATGTAGAATAAATCCGACGACCATCAGCACTTCGAAAAAAGGCAGGTCGCCCGGAATGGCCAGCCCCAGATCGTTGGGTACCGGCGATTTGGCGGTCAAATAGGCGTTCACTCTGCACCGTTCCTCTCCGAAACCATCTTCTGAATATAGGCGGCCAGCGCCTTAACCTCCTCATCCGTTCCCGCAAAAGGCGGCATAACGGGGCGGACATTGTGCATCTGAGGGATGAAGGCAGCGAGCGCTTCCTCGCTCCAGCCCTTCGCCCTTTCCGTCATGACCCGGCTGCGCCGGGGACCGTCGATGCTGTGACAGGCGATGCACTGCATGCGGAACAGCTCCTCCCCGGCCTGGGGCTTGTTCGCCTCCGTCACCTCACGGACCGGAGAAAGCTTCGCTTGCGCCAGCGCGCCCTCCTTGTGAAACCGCTCGAGATCCGTTTTCAGCACGCCGTTGGCGTACATATAATTGTAAATGACATACGGCTTGCGAATATTTTCCCGGATGATCTCGAATTCGGTAATCAGCAGCAGCGAGAATGCCGCCGTGAATACGGTGAGCACAACCGGATACTTCGTTCGGCCGTCCATCAGCATGACGCCGAGCACGAACATAAGCAGCAGCCCGAGCACGTTGATAAAAGCGAACGTGAAGTCGCTCATGCCCGACGCCCAGACGACCAGCGTTTGCGCTTGATCGGGCAGCGTCTTTAAATACCACCACCCGGATACGAGCATCAGCGGCACGGAAACGACGAGCCATTTGCCGTACAGCTTCAAGACGATGTGGCGGTCAAGCGAGTCTTTCACAAACCATCGGTTCAGCGGCGTCAATACCGCAACCCCCAGCGTGATGGCGGCAAAGGTGCGGAACAGCGTCGAAGGCACCCAAGTCGTATTCAGAAACGCGCTCCAGAACGACAGCGTCTCGACCCAATCGCCCGGATTGATCTGGGCGGCCAAAATGCCTGTAATGATCACCAGCGTGAACCAGGACATGACGCACAAGGCGAGGCCGGTCCACAAATGCAGCTTTTTCTTCTCTCCCTTCCAGCGGTCCCATGTGTAAAAATACGTCAACAGCAAGACGACTTCCGATACAAACACCAGCCATTCCGTAAACCAGGCCCAATGAAAAATACGCAGCAGCGAACCGATCGCATTGGGCAGTATAACGGTCGTTGTGAACCAAATGCCTACTCCCGTCATCGCTCCCGCCGTCGTCGTGATGATCAGAATCCATTTGCTCAGCCATCTGGCGTACGCCTCCAGCCTTTCGTTACCTCTCTTGAAAGCCACATACTCAATGGATACCATAAGAACGGACCCGCCGATGGCTACGGCATGATTGATCATGACGTGCAGCACCGCCATCATGCCGATCAGGTTGCCGTTGCCGACCCAACCGAAATCGATTGTCGGAAATTCCACCTTCCCGCACTCCCTTTCTATAAAAAAAATAATCCTTGCCGCAAGCGACAAGAATTATTGTATAGAAATCGTTTTCGTTCAAAATGACTCTCTAGGGCTAATATATTGATAAAAAAATGAACAAATACGTTATTTACTTTAAATAATTACCGGTATCTTCGATTTTCTCAGAATTTCTTGCAGTCTCCGCACTTCTTTTCGCAACTTCTCGTTCTCTTCCTCCAGCCGTTGCGTAAGCCTGCATGTCCCGTCCGTTTCCGTCGGTTCTGGCCTGCGCAGCCGCTCGATTTTGTCGCGAAGCTCAGGATGGGTATACAGAAACGGCTTGGACACGCCAGCCTCGATCGATACGGTATTGAAATTAATCTTCAGCTTTTCCTTCCTCAACCGTTCAATAGCTGATACGGCCTTGCGGTACGCTTCAACCGTCTTTTGCTCGCTGAATTTTTTAATCCCTTCGACATTTCTACGCTGCATAAGGCTGCCTCCCTGCATTTTGTTCTTTTCGCGAAACCTCGTCTTTATTATAACGAATGACAAAAGGCGAAAAATGACCCCTTTGAGTCAATTTTCCGCCTTTTTTATGAACAAACGATGGATGACCGTCTTCAACGTCCTTCTGCCCGGATTACTCCCTTATGCTCGAATGCTGCGTCATCCGACTTGTTTATGGTCAGTACGGTGTGCCCGTTCTCTCTGCCGAGAGCGAACGTCCAACCCATCTTGGTTGCGCGATCTTGGATGATTTTCAAGCCGTAGCCGTTCTTCTTGGACAACGGATCGGATACGAAGCCTTGACCGTCGTCCGCAACCGTACACCTCCAACCGTCACCCGGTCCGTGGGCGTCCTTGCCTTGTATCCAGACGTTCGCCGCCGCCGCATGCTTGAAGACATTGATTAACGCCTCGCGCAGTGTAGCGTACAGCTCCACCTTTTCTTTCACGGTCATGCGCTCCTCGGACAGCTCCCATTCCAAGTGGACGGCTATGCCGGTATCTTTCCTGAAATCCGCGATCAGATGCTGGATGGATTCCATCCATGGCTGCGCTTGCGGCACGACCGGATACCGCAAGCCGTTGATCGCCTGACGGACATAGTCGTTCACTTCATGCACGGTTTTCCGCAGGCTTTGATACAACTCTCCCATCGGAGCCGCATGGCTTTGCTCCATCCGGTCCACACGGACCGATAATAGAAATAACGATTGGGCGATGCCGTCATGAAGCTCCGAAGCCACCTTCTCTCGCTCCTCCAAAGCCGCCTTCGCCGCCCGCTCCTGCTGCAGCTGCTCCTGCAATTGCTCCATCAGCGCGAACAGCTTCCGAAGCAGCGTCATCGTGACGAGGTAAACCAGCAAAGGTGCCAGCCAATTACCCAAATCCATTGAAATGTAAGGAAGCAAAAACGCATGCCGGACATACTCCCATATCCCGATCGTTAGCGTAGGAATGATCAAAATTAAGCTTTTCAAATGTTTATACAACGACAAAAATCCTCCCGGATATGAACTCGGCGCAACCACGCTCCTTCATCTAAACATAATTAAGCACCCGTGCCTATGACTCGCCGGAGCTATCTTTTCTAACGAAAAACGCCTGCAAAAAAAAAAATCCCTGCCGCCTTCGGCAAGGATTATGGTATAGATACAGCCCGATCAGCGCTTCTTCGCCAAGATCGTGAAGGACGCGGCCGCCGCGTGCGCGTTCATTCCGGTGTCCGTTCCGACCGGAAAGCTTCCTGCGCGCCACGCTTCCGGCCTGTAGGGCAACATCGTCGTGCCGAGACGTCCTTCGGACTCCAGCGTCTCCAAGGTTTCGTCCGGCTTCAGGTCGGACACGACCCGGTCAAGCCCGCTCGGAAGCACGGTGCTCCACGGCTTGCTGCCGCCTTCGTTTTCCACGAGACCGATCACCTCGAAGCCCTCCGACTCCAGCAGCAGCACGAGCTCCTTCGGCGTCATCAGGGCCAATTCCCGCTCCACCCGGTATCTGGGCTGCTCCAAGCCTTGCACGAACGTTTCGTAGGTGGAGGTCAGCCGGTAGATTTGACGCCGCAGCGACGTTTCCCCTTCCACGTGCTTGTAGACGATTTTATCCTTCGGCAGCACCTTGCGCTGCACCGTCTTCCAGCTCGCTTGCGCGGGTGGCAGCAGCAGTTCCACGGCAAGCAGCCCTTGGGGAACCAGATGGTTCCGGATGTTCCCAAGCACGGTCCGGTGCTCACTCATCCGGGTCACATGCTGGATAACCCCCTCGGGGCATAGAACATGCGTGAACGTCTCCGCAAGCTCCAGCTCCAGTATGTCCTGTTCCACCAGTTTCAACGTGTCCGCACGGTCCTTAAGCACGCGATTACGCTTCGTTTCCGCGAGCTTCAGCATGTCGGTACTCCGGTCCACGCCGCATACCCGAATGCCGTGCTGCGCCAGCTCGACCGCGATTCGGCCGGTGCCGGCGCCAAGCTCCAACACGCTGGGCGGCTCGGAGAAACCGGCGGCGGTGCCCATGATCCAGTCGCGGGCAAAGACAATGCCAGCTTTCCCGACGAACTGGTCGTACAGCTCCGCTTCCAGCCCCGCATACGGCGCGTTGGCGCGCGGCTCGTGCCGCACGCCCTGCAAGCCGCATCGCGAACAGACCGTTCCGGCCAAAGCCCCGATCGCCACGCCCGCAGGCACCCCGTTGCGGCAATCGCCGAACCACTCGTCATAAATATAATGGCAAATTGAACATTCCGTTGTCGTCAACGCCGCTCCTCCTGACGCATTTTAGTTAAATTTTTCGGGATAAAAGCCCTTCGCCATTTTTTCCAAAGCCGTCATGTTTCTTACCCCTTCGAACACGTCGGAAAGCGGCATGATGACGAACTTGTTGTTTTTGATGGCCGTTACGTTCGCCAAAGCCGGGAGGCTCTGCAAAAACTTAATCTTCTCCGCAGCCGACGGCTTGTCGTAGTCGAAAATCAGAATAACCTCCGGGTCGCGCTTGACGACTTCCTCCCAGCTGACCTTCGCCCAGCCTTTTTCGACATCGTCGAATATATTTTTACCGCCCGCAAGCTGGATCAATTGCGTCGACAACGACTTACCTGCCGTATAGGCCGTGTCTTGTCCGCTGTCAAAAGCAAATATTCGCAGCGGCTTCTCCGGCTGACCGACCTTCGTTTGAATCTCCTTTACTTTCGCTTTCATCGAGTCGATGAAAGCGTCGGCCTTGGCCTGCACGTTGAAGATGCGCCCGATATTCGCAATATCCTCATACACGTCCTCCAGCGTGCCGAACGGCACATACGTCCCTTTGGCCACATAGGCCTCGATTCCTTTTTCCTTCAACGCTTCGACGGTGCCGACGGCTTTTTCAACAAAGGCGGTTTTGCGGCCGTAGACGAAATCCGGCTCTACGCCCAGCAGTACCTCCTGCGAAGGATATTTTGCCGCCAACACCGGAATCGCGGCGTACTTCTCCTTTAGTTCCGGGAGAATCTCGTCGTCCATATACGCGGTGCCGACCATCGATTTCTCCAAGCCGAGCGACAGCATAATTTCCGTCGTATGCTGGTTTAAGCTGACGGCCCGCTTGGGCGCTTCCTTGAAGGTGAGCGTGCGGCCCATATTTTCTATTGTCACGGGGCTGTAGGCCGCCGTCTTGGGCGCACCGTTCTGCGGGTTGTCCCCGCTTGCCGCCGGGCTTTTCGACGTCGTTTGACCGCAAGCGGCCAAGAGAAGCAGCGAAAAGACAAACAGCAGAGATAGAGCAGTAGCTAAGATGCGTTTCATGAAATTAAGGCTCCTTTTGGTGTCAAATGAGATAGCAGCGATTCGGGAAAATACGTAATGCTGAGCTTCCGGGTCACCGGATGCACGGCCAGCTGCGCGTTCACGCCGAACACCTGGCGCAGCAGCTCCGCCGACATCACTTCTTCGGGCGTGCCCGAAGCGTACACTTTGCCCGCATTCATCACAATCAGCCGGTCGCAGAAATAACTGGCCATGTTCAGATCGTGCAGCGCGGATAATGCGGTCATTCCGAGCGTTTTGACCAAGTCCATCATTTGCAGCTGATGCCGGATATCCAAGTGGTTCGTCGGCTCGTCCATGATCAAAAATTGCGACTGCTGAGCCAGCGCCCGGGCGATCAGCACGCGCTGCTTCTCTCCTCCGGATAAGCTGGAGAAGCTCCGCCGCGCATACGATTCCATCCCCACGCGCTCCAGCGCTACGCTGACCATGGCGTCGTCTTCCCGCGTATCTGCGGCAAACATCCGTTTGTGCGGATGGCGTCCCATGAGTACGATATCCCGTACCGTAAAATCAAATGCCGACGACGTCTCTTGACTGACGACGGCCATCCGCTGCGCCGTTTCCTTATGGGTTAGCTCGGACAGCTGCTGCCCGTCCAAGGAAATCCACCCTGCTTGGGGTTTCAGCACGCGGTATATATTTTTGAGCAGCGTCGATTTGCCGCTTCCGTTCGGACCGATAATGCCGACAAATTCGCCGGGATGGACCTGCAGGTCCACGCCTTGAATGATAGGCTCTCCCTTCACGTCGTAGGAGAGTCCTTGAACCTCCACCTTCATCTTCTTGGTCCCCTCCTCTCTAGAACGAGTATGAGCTGCGGCGCAGCAGCCAAATGAAGAACGGTCCTCCGCACAGCGCCGTCACGATCCCGACCGGAAGCTCCTCCGGCGCAATGACGAGCCGCGCGAACACGTCGGCCCAGATCATAAACGATGCCCCGAGCAATACGCTGACCGGCAAAACGCGGCGGTGATCGGAACCGACCATCAGCCGGACCAAGTGCGGGATCATCAAGCCGATAAACCCGATGGCCCCGCTCACGGCAACGATCACCCCCGTCAGCAAGGAGGTCAGAATAACCAGAACTTTGCGGAAGCGGTCCATGTTTACCCCCAAGGTCACGGCCGTCTCTTCCCCCATGAGCAACGCGTTCAGCGAGCGGTATTGGAGCAGCAAATACAGCGTACCGGCGACCACAATAAAGGACGGAAACGTCAAGTAGCTCCATTTGGCCCCGGTCAGGCTTCCCATCATCCAGAACATCGCCGAGCGAATGCCTTCTTCCTTGGGAGCCATCGTGACGACGAAGTTGGTCAGGGCCGACAGCATCATGGATACCGCAATACCGGCCAGCAGCAAGCGGGTATTGGACAGCGTGCCTCCTACGCGTGCCAGCATGTACACTAAAGCAATGGCAGTTAACGAACCGATAAAAGCCGACACCGATAAAGCATACTGCCCGAACAGCTGAAAAGCTCCGAATAAAATGACGAGCGTGGCGGCAGCGGAAGCCCCCGAAGACACTCCCAGAATATACGGGTCCGACAGCGGGTTGCGGGTCAAGGCCTGAATCGCGGTGCCCACCACAGCCAGTCCGCCTCCGACGACGGCGCCAAGCAGCACGCGCGGGAAGCGGATATCCCAGACGATGTTGCCCTGCGCCTTGGACCAATCCGGCTCCAACCACCCATCCAGTCCGGGGATATGCGAGAAGGCAATTTTCCAGACGGTCGCCGGTTCGATACGTACCGGTCCCAACATGACCGCGAGCGTAACCGAACCGAGCAAAATTCCGAACAGCCCCAGCAGCACCAACGGGAAACGTCCTTCGGCTGCGGTTCGTTCCGCCCGCGCAGACTTCTCTTGTATTATGCTGCTCATCGGACTCCCCCCTTTTTTCTTAAGTAAAAACAAAAAGGAGCATCTCCAACCACGATCAGCGGTTAGAAATGCTCCTCCATAAGAGATGACGACCCGATTGACCCATCAAGGTCCCTAATTGCCCTAGCATCCTAACACCTCCCCATTCTCCGCAGGTTGTAGCAGTGTTGTCAAAACAGGCAGGTCTCCTGACTCAGGGTTTCTCCTTCGGCGTCTTCCCGGAAATATGCTCCAGTGACGCTATGCCGAAAAATAGCCGGACCTTCCGGCTCCCATTACAGTGGCGGGACCGCGACGGATTTGCACCGTACTTCCCTTTTAAGCTTCAGCTAGTCGCTGAGGCACCTGTTTCCACCTATTCGGTTGTCCACAGTAAGTCTATAGCAGTCTGGAAGCCGATGTCAACTGAAATGTTTCATGCCAAGACAACCCGCTCCTATATCATGAAGATTGCCGCTCCTCCGGCCTTTCGCGCCAGAGGGTTGGCAATCTTTTTCATTTCATAGTTCTAACCATTGGTTTTAATAACATATATTGTAATAATTTGCTTCAAAAGGAGGTGTATGAGGTGACACGGATTGTTCCGCGCAAGGATCGTCTGAGGACGACGGGTTTTTACCCTTAACTCCAAGAGCACGGCACTAAGCGCGAAGAAGTCAATAGAACAAATAAAAAAAGAATCAAAAGGAGAGTTATCATATGAAAATGTTATTGAAAAAAGTTCCGCTTTTCCTGTTCGCTATCGTTATGGCGTTGTCCTTCTCGCTCGCTGCAAGCGCGGCCCCGTCCGCCGATCAAGCCGCTGCGGCGCCTGTCGTCAGCTTTCAGTCGGCCAATGGATCGTGGATTAAAGTCAATGGAGACGGCAGCGTAACGGCAGACGCCGGCTCGGCGGATCAAGCGGCCCAATTTGATCTGATTCCGGTGGACGCGCAGTATTTCGCTTTAAAATCCCATAGCAACGGCAAATTTGTTTCCTTTAAGGCCGACGGCACCGTAGTCGCGATTGCCGCTTCGGTCAGCACGACTGAAAAAGTAGCCATTACCTACGTGGTCAACACGCCTCAAGAAAAAGCGATTCAAGCCAAGGCTTTAAGCAACGGCAAATACGTTAGCGCCGTCAACGGCGGCGGCGGAAAAATCGTCGTAAACGTTGCTTCGCCGTCCAAATTCGAAACCTTCAAAGTGAAAAACTGGAAATAAGCCGCCGCAGTCCTTGACCGGAGGGACGACGCGATGAAATAAAGAAAGGCGCCAAGAAATCGCGAACGCGACCGCATTGGCGCCTTTTTCGGCTGAATATTTAGAGAATGAAGTCGTGTGGAGGCCCCCAGCCAAAATGCTCGGTGTTCGCCTTCTCGAAGAAACGTCTCATTCGAACGAGCCCTGATGAATTTTGACGTTTAAGACAAGGCCGAGCGCAACCATATTGGTGAGCAGCGAGCTTCCTCCATAGCTGATGAAAGGCAGAGAGATTCCGGTCAAAGGAACCAATCCGATATGCATCCCGATATTCACATATATCTGAAAGACAAGCATGGCCGTCGTTCCCGTAATGAGGTAAGAGCCCGCTAATTCCTTCGTCTCCAAAATAATGCCGACCATCCGGTATACCAACAATAAGTAGAGCATCAACAAAATCGCCGCGCCCAAAAACCCGTACTTTTCGCCAACAACCGCAAAGATCGAATCGGAGTAGGCGTAAGGGATAGACCCCTGCTGCTGGTCAAGAGCATTTCCATTCAGTTGGCCCGAACCGATCGCCATCAGCGCTTGTTCATAATGCCACGACTTCTGGGGATCGCTTGCCGGCTCCAGGAACGTCTGAATTCTCGACATCTGGTGGGGCTTGATCATTTTGGCCAGCAGTTCATGGTCGACATAATACAGCCACAGCACCGTTCCGATCGCAACCCCGGCAGCGCCAACGGCGGTCAGCATATACGACAATCGGATGTTGCCCATCCACAGCATCCCGAAAAAGATGCCGACAAATACGAGAGCCGTCCCCAAATCGGGCTGTTTCAGAATAAAAACGATGGGAATCGCAAAAACGACGCCGACGGGAAGGAGATCTTGAACGAAACGCAGCTTCTCTCCCTGCCGCTTGTGCAGCAAATGCGCAGCAAGCAGAATCGTGAACAGTTTAACCGGTTCGGAGGGTTGAATTTCCACGGAACCAATGCTTAACCATCGGGCCGCGCCGTTCACGACCTGCCCCTTCCAATGGACGTAGGCCAGCATTCCGATGCCGAAGGCGTACAAGTAATACGCCAGCTTGCCCGTCAGCAATCGGTAATTGAACACCGTGACCAGCAGCATCGGAATGCAAAAGACACCGAAATACATCATGCCGCTGATGTGCAGTCCATCCAATTTAGTCCCTGTGGTGGCCCGGTAAACCGCCACCGTGCCGACGGCCACCAAGCACAACATAAGCACAACGATACCGCGGTCTATTTTTTTCAGCTTTTCCAGAAATATCATACAGGTACCTCGACCTTCAATTCTTGGGTTTGCGTCAATCATTCCGCCATAAAGCCCTGTAATATATAGACGATCACCATGGCAAAAAGTAGCAAGGCGCGCGCCCGAAGTTTCAGAATAGCCTTTTTCCTTCAGGAAGACAAGGATAAAAATTACTTATCCAGATGGTGCACCGCTTCCTCGTTTACAAATTTTATTTATTTACCTATACTACTATATGTTGAGATATTTATATACAAATTGGAGGAATCGATGATGAAGAAGAAAGCCACAGGTCTTTTTATTGCATCCTTTTTATTATGCAACCTGATCCCGGCCTCGCTACACGCTGGGAATGAGGCAGCGAAGCCGCTGTCCAAAAACCTGATCGTGCTGATCGGGGACGGGATGGGCCCTGCTCAAGTCACGGCCGCGCGGCTTTACTCCAAAACCATTCTGGGAGCGGAGAGCTTGCATCTGGACGGTTACTACGTCGGCCAGGCCAGCACGTTTTCGGAGCGCGGCGAAGTGGACAGCAGCATTGAATCCGGCCTGATCACCGATTCGTCGGCGGCAGGAACCGCTTTGGCTACCGGACACAAAACGTACAATTCCGCAGTCAGTGTCTCCAATCATGAGGTGGCCAAGCCGTACGCCTCCGTGATTGAAGCGGCGGAAGCGAAAGGAAAAGCGACCGGACTCGTCACGACGGCAAGAATCACGCACGCGACTCCGGCGGCATTCGCCTCTCACGTACGCAGCCGCGGGAACGAAACAGCCATCGCTTCGCAAATGCTGGAAAGCGGCGTCGATGTTTTGCTCGGCGGAGGCGCAGATTATTTTACCGGAAAGGATGCCGGTGGAAAACGTCAAGACAAAACGATTCTTCCCGATTTCGAGGCCAAAGGCTACTCCGTCGTGAAAGACCTTGCCGGTCTTCAAGCGCTGACCGTAAAGCACGATAAAGTGCTTGGCCTGTTCAACCGGTCGCACCTCGACTACGCCATTGACCGCAATACCTCTTCCCCGAGCCTGGCTGATCTGACGGGGAAAGCCATCAAGCTGCTTTCGGCAAAGCCCGAGGGCTTTGTGCTCATGATCGAAGGTGGACGAATCGACCACGCCGCGCATGCCAACGATTTTCCGACCATGGTTAAGGAAATGCTGGACTTCGACGCGGCCGTGAAGACGGCGATGGATTTCGCCAAGAAAGACGGCAGCACCTCCGTCGTTGTAACCGCAGACCATGAGACAGGCGGTCTGTCTCTGGGCCGCGATAATATGTACGAGTTAAATATCGACCTCTGGAACCGGCAAAAGTCATCTTCCCAGGTACTAAATGCAGCACTTGAGCAAGCCCGAACGCCGGAGGAAATCCGGAAGTTCGTTCAAACGAACACGACGATTACGGATCTGAGCGACGAGGAGGCCCGTTTCATTCTGAAAGGCGACGGTTCGGACTACGAGCGGGAAGGCGCTTATAACGCCGTCATCTCCAAGCGGCTGCTGGTCGGATGGTCCGGCCATGCGCATTCCGGGGTGGACGTTGGCGTCTGGGCCTTTGGGCCAATTGCCGAGCTGGTGAAGGGAAAAATCGACAATACAGATATCGCCAAAGCGGGCGCCAATACGATCGGCGTCGATCTCGATGCCGTAACCGCCGGGCTGCAGGCCAAGTACTGGTATCCCAAGTTCAAGACGATGCCCGGCCGATCGGTCGTCTATCCGGCCAAGGCGCTCGCCGCGAAGCTGGGCGCATCGGCAGACTGGGACGAGGCTTCCGGTACCGTGCGGATGGCCAAAGGCGGCAAAACGATTCTTGTGAACCTGAAAGACGGCAGCGCGACGCTGAACGGCCAAACGGCAGCCTATGCCGTCCATGTCGAGAAGGGCACGCTGTATTTATCCCTGAACGCCTTCAACGATATCAGCGGGCAAAGCATGACATGGGACCCGCTTTCCGAGCGACTGGTGCTGCAAGCTGGCTGACCCTCTGCCCTTTATGCCGCTTGCTCGTATCAACAGTGTTCTTTTTTGGGGCGAAGCTCCTTTACATGCTTCAACTGGGCGACAATGATAAAGCTGACGATGACCAGCAGAAACCAGGAGCTGAATTTGCTCCACGACACCATGCTCCAGCCGTTTTGTTGATGGGGATAACGCCATGCCCCCAGCCAAGTTCCGATATTTTCGGCGATCCAGATAAAGAAGCCAACAAGCGCAAAACCAAGCGTGAGCGGCATCCGGTACACGCTATCTCCCACCTTGAAATACAGCGTCGTGCGGAAAAACACAATAAATAACAGAGCCGCAAGCAGCCAGCGCAAATCGGGGATGAAGTGGTGGGTCATAAAATTCAAGTAGATCGCCGCCCCTAGCGTTACCGTCCAGACGGAAGAAGGCCACCAGTCCAAGCGAATGTGAAGCCTGCGCCAGGCTTGACATATATAGCTGGCCACACTTGCGTACATGAAGCCGCTGTACAGCGGAACGCCGCCGATTTTGGTCCAGCCCGGCTGCGGATAATCCCAAGAGCCCATATGGACTTTATACAATTCCAGCACCAGACCGATGAGATGAAACACGCAGATCACCTTCAACTCGTCGATTGTTTCCAGCCCTGTCCGTACCATGATGATTTGCACGGCGATGCAGATGACAAGCATCCAGTCGTAAGCCGGCATTCCGGGAAGCGGTGCAACTTTCAACAAGGCCAACGAAAGAAAAATGCAAGCGGGGAATACGCAGGACATCGCTTCCTCGTAGCCAAAAAGCAGCAGTTGTTTGCCCCATTTCCAACTCATTCCAATTCCCCTCCGTTTGTATCGATTGGCAGCGTTGCATTGATTGCCGCCTCTGCATTTATTGTAATTTGAAAAACAAGAACAAAAAGAGAAATGTAGAAATCAAAAAATTCATATTTTCAAATAGGGTGTGCATAGTTTTCGGACATCACAACGAAAGAACCTCCCAAATTTATGGGAGGTTCTTAGTAGCTACTCCTATTACGCTTGTTGATCCGCACTTGCATCGGATTGGCGGAAATGCCGCCAGACGAATTGACGCCCCTCCTCTCCCACGGTTTACCATCAGCGCACGCCGCCATGCGCAGCGCAGCTACGGTTTGTCATCACGCCTCTGTTCTAACTTTTGCAGTTCTAGCAAATATTCATCCAACCGGTCGAACCTTTCCTCCCAAATGCGACGAAACGACGCGAGCCACGCATTCAGCTCCATCAGCGGTTGGGGCCGCAGCCTGTAAATCCGGCGGTTAGCAACCGGCTGCATCTCGACAAGACCGGCTTCGCTAAGGACGCGAAGATGCTTGGAAGCTTGCGGCTGATGGAGCCCAAGCCGATCGGCGATTTCCCCTACGGTGAGCGGGCCGTCACGCAAGAGTTCGACGATACTTAGACGGTTAGGCTCCGCAAGAGCGCTTAAGATCGAATTCATGAGTTAAATGTACCCGAATTGGAATATTCCTGTCAAGGTATATTCCAGAATGATTGATTTGGATGATTTACGTCAATACTTCCGATAGGAACAAGCCTATTGAATAGAGGAGCTGGATTAGGATGGGAAGCACGAAGCAAAAAATCACCACATTCTTCATGTTCGAAGGCAAAGCCGAAGAGGCCATGAATTTCTACATCACTTTATTTGACCGATCGGAAATCGTTCGCATGCAGCATTACGGACCGAACGAAACCGGTGCCGAAGGAACCGTGGCGCAAGCTTTATTTTCGCTGAACGGACAAGTGTTTATGTGTATCGATAGCAGCGTAAAGCACAATTTTACATTCACCCCTTCCATGTCATTATATGTAACATGCGACACGGAGGCAGAGATTGAGAGGCTATTCGGGAGGCTGTCTGACGGGGGATTCGTTTTAATGCCGCTAGGAGCTTACCCGTTCAGCGAAAAATTCGGTTGGGTTCAAGATAAGTTCGGCGTCTCCTGGCAGCTGAATCTTGAGAAAAAATAATAGCCGGACGGCTCCCGAACGTTAACAAATGTTTATGAACCAAGGTCAAAAGCGCCAAAAATCGCCACCGAAGGGCAGCGGTTCTTGGCTTTTTTGCTTCAAAACCAACGCTTGAACATCGACACAAAATAACACTAAACAACATTTTACAAAAAAATATCTTGAAATTATACATAATATCGCATATTATTTTCTACATGAGCAATATGTTAGGTGAAATGTTCGTTTTTTGTAATATTCTCACACACCTTAAATGTCTGTTGCTCATGAAAATATTTTAGGGGGAACTTCCAAGTGAACACAAATGTAAATCCCGGGGCGAACGCGAACTACAATAATCAGCCTCAATCCGCGCCGATCTTGACGGTGAAAGATTGGCTCATTACAATGCTGATAATGATCATCCCGCTAGTAAATCTTATTATGCTGTTTGTATGGGCCTTTGGCGGCGGAGAAAATCCGAGCAAATCGAATTATGCGAAAGCCACACTGATCTGGATGGTCATCGGATTTGCGCTCTCCATCGTATTCACGATTCTATTCGCGGGCGCCTTCACTAGTGCAGTGTATAATAATCGATAAGTTTATTCGATCAAGCACGCCTGTGCTAAATCTCAAGAAGATTTAGCACGGGCTTTTTATTTTGTCAATTCCGCATAGGACAAAATCCGACTTCCATACGTTATATCGTAGGCCGGCTATATCCGACGAGCAGGAGGACAAACAATTGCATACCTCAAAAACAAAGCCTAACCCCTATCCGTTCCTTGCCATATACGCATCGGATCTCAAAAAGGATGTTGTGATTGACTTTATCTCCGGCATCGGGATCTACACGATCGTCCGAAAAGTAACCGCTTCGGAACTGCTCGCCATTGCAGCCAGTATGGTCGTGAGCACCGCGCTGCAAAAATGGTCGGAGCGGCATCGGAAGAAAAAATTGCTGAATATGCGACCAGCCAAAGTCATTCCTTGGCCCAGCCCGGAGAACGCAAGACGGACCCGCCTAACCTAACTACTTATATCGGTAGGTTCGGTCCCATTCTTAAGTTTTTTCCGGTTTTTGATTTGATAATTTGATATTTACGAACGAGCTGTCAACGTAAAAATGCAATTTGATTATAAAATTTAGTAGGCTCCTTTGATTTAAAAATATCAAGTGACGTCTTTTCTTCCGATAAGTTTATAACGTTTATAATATCCAGGTTGTAATACCAATTATCGCTTGAATATCTTCCATTATAAGTGATACGGCCATATTCATTTGGTTCTAAGGCTAGAGCAAATTCATTTAATTCCACATACATGCTGGTTTTAAGGTCATATTTATGTCTTTCTGGGGCAGCCCTATGGAAATCATAGCGATATCTAAGCTCGTAACAATCGCCCTGACGAATCATTTCAATGGCTCCAATTCTGACATTTTCATACTTTGTCATTGTATCTTTACGGTTAATTTTTTCTGTTATTCCGGTTTCGGTTTGATACAAATATACATAGTGGGCAGGATATCCCACAGGGTTATAATCGAAAAAGCCTTTAGGTAAATCATATGCTTTTGGCATTTCATTACGAACTGTAGTATAGGGTGCACCACGGAACTTTTTATTCCAATGCACCTTGATATGTTGAGTTAATAGCATAACCATTCCTCGCATTCAGTGAAATCAATAACGCATTCCATTAAAACGACAACTTCTGACAACAATTATACCACATCGGCGCATTTTTAGACCGTCGAGATATCCCCGAATCACCCACCTAAAAGCGATTTCACCGTGTCGTTATACTTTTGCGGCTCATCAAACAGAAACGCGATACTCACGATCCTCCACTATGACTGTCATATATTACAAATAAAACAATACAATGAATTTCGTAACGCATTCCTATCCTGATGGAGGTGTCTTTATGTTCAAGCGTCAAAAGCTTTGGAGTACGGTCGCAGCTGCAATCGTACTCACCCTGGCAGTCCCTACGGCTATGGCGGAAACGGAAGCTCCGGTCAGTGCCGAGCAGAAGCTTCCTGCCGATACCAAAGTTGCCGCAGAGCGGTATCTTAAGGAGCATGCCAAGCAGTATCAGCTGAAGGCCGATTTGTCCGACTTGAAGTATGTGACCACGATCCAAACCGACGCAGGCTATTATGTCCGTTATCAGCAAATGGTGAACAACGCTTCGGTCTTTAACCGGCAGGTGACGGTCACCTTGGACCGTTCTTACCACAACGCACTGGTCATCTCCGGTTACGAGCCCTACACCTCGGTTCAACAGGTTTCACAGCTGCTGCCGGACGGCGATCTGAAGGCCAAAGCGCTCCAGTTCGTCGAAGACCAAGCACAAGGAGAATGGGCGCCATCCTCCGAGGAGTACGGCTATACGATACAGAACGGCGTCGCTACGCCTACCTACCGTGTCGTCGTCCATTCCAAGGCCCCGTACGGCGCATGGGAAACCTATATTCATGCAGGCAGCGGAGAACTGCTGCGCAAACGGAATTTGAACCAGAACGTGAACGGTACAGGCAAAATTTTCCTCCCCAACCCTGTCGAATCCCAAGGCTCCGTCGGCAACCTGAAAGATAACAACGACCAAGATTCCCCCGAATTGACCAAGCAGCTGAAATCCGTTACCCTCCTTGGCTTGGACGGCTCCGGTTACCTGCGCGGGCAATACGTCAACATTAACTCTGCCGCCAAGACGTATTCGGCCTCCAACCAGTTCAATTATACCCGTTCCAACGACAGCTTCGAGGATGTCATGGCCTATTACCATATCGATACAGTGCAGCGGTATTTGCAGCAGCTTGGCTTCAAAAATGTGAACAACCGTGCCATCAAAGTAAACGTCAACGCGTCTCTGGACGACAACTCGTACTATAACTCGTCGACAAAAGAATTAATCTTCGGTACCGGCGGGGTAGACGATGCGGAAGACGCCGGCGTCATTGCCCACGAATACGGGCACGCGATTCAAGACAATCAGGTGCCGGGCTTCGGCGATTCCCATGAAGGCGGCTCGATGGGCGAAGGCTTCGGCGATTTTTTCGGCGCTACGTATGAAGATGCTACCTCCTCCCCCGGCTTCGGCAAAGCGTGCGTGGCCGAATGGGATGGCACGTCGTATTCCAAAGGAAACCCGCCTTGCCTGCGGCGTTTGGACAAAAACAAAGTGTATCCGCGCGACCTCCAAAATGAAGTGCATGCGGACGGCGAAATTTGGTCCCAAGGACTGTACGATATGGCACAAGCCTTTGGGCGCGACGCAGCCACCAAAATCACCATCCAATCCCACTTCTCTCTCACTCCGACAGCCACCTTCAAGGACGGCGCCAAAGCGATCAAACAAGCCGATCTCCAGCTTTACGGAGGTCAGCACGCGGCAGAAATCGACCGGATCTGGAAAGCCCGCGGTATTCCCACCAGCTAACGCTTCATTGCGGCAGGCCGGAGGCAAGCTGCTTTCACTCCTCTTCCTTCCGCCCATGCCTGAAAAAAATAGAGCCTGCTGTCTGCCGTTCACGGCAGATTGCAGGCTTTTTTTGGTGTTATGGTATGAAAAATGATTCCGCCCCGCAAAAAGGCCCCTCGTTACATGGGACGAGAGGCCTTTTCGTACCGCACGCTTGAACAAAACGCGCTTTGCCTTGGACTATTGGAACTGGAACCAGTCTATATCTGCAATACCGTTATCGCGGACGCTCCACTTCGTATAGTTCGGATTCTTAAAAGTCACATGAACAGTCTGTTTGCCGGTAACGGGCTTTTTCAGATCGACGGTATAGTTCTTGTAGAACGGCGCCAGCTGCTTCGCGTCCACCGGGAGCGCCACATCTGCGATGAGCTCGCCCTGCGGGCCGCCCAAGCGCACTTCCACCCGGGTGTCCTTCGCCAGAACGGCCGCCCGAACCGTCAGCTTCGACGCTGCTTTTGCCCCGAAATCGACATCTTTAAACGACAGCCAATCGGCAAAGTTCAAGTCGCGGACGTTCACGTAAGTGCCCGGCACGAACAAGCCATTGGATTGATCGTATTTTTCCGCCTGCAGGACGACGCCATTCTGAGGAATTTCCGGCGCCACGACCTTGACGCGGATCTCCGTCTTCATGCCCGGCTGGCCGTTGGCTGGCCCCGTCTGTGCCGTCAGTACCGCATCGCCCGGACCCATCGCAGTCACTTTGCCTCGCGCATCCACTTTGGCGACAGCCTCGTTGTTCGATGTCCAGGTGACGTTGACATTTGCTGCTGTGGAAGGCATGACGCGGATATTGATATAGTTCGTCCATCCGGTTTCCATCGTCAGCTTGTTGTCCTGCAGGTGCATCGCATGAATGGAAGCTGCGGCAACCGGACCTTTGTTGAATTGAACCTTGTCCCCGTTCCCCCATTTCCAAGTCAGCGCCTGCGGCTCGCTCGCCGTTCCGTCTTTGCCGACGGCATACAACTCCAGCTTCACTTCATTCTCGCCGAGACGAGGAAGCGACTTGAGGTAATACACTTCGTCGTAAATCCGTCCGACCCATTCGCGCTTGCCGTTTACCACACGCATGAGGTCGTAATACCAAACATCCTGCTGCTTCGCGTTGAAGTCCCACTTCACGAACATCGCGGCTTGATTGTCGTCGAACATCGCCTTCTCGACCCGGAAGCCCGTCGGGGCGGCAGGCGCCTGCGGTTTCTTGCCGTCCATCAGCTTCAACTCGCCGATGTTGGCCTTAAAGGCCACGTCATCCGCCGATTGCGAACCTACGCGGAGACTGATCGCAGCGATCGTGCGTCCCTCGAACGACTTCAGCTTGGCCGTAGCTGTGGTCCAATCGTCGCTTGGCCCGGCTTTCAAATCGACGGCGGCTGGATGCTGCGGATCGTCCTTGAACGTAAGCAGCGCCTGAATGTCGGCTGCCTTCTTCAGATGCCCTTTCGCCTGGCCGTTGCCCTTCTTGTCTGGCAATTGGACATCTGATTTGTACGTCAGCGACAGCTCCACGTCTTTGGTCACCGGCAGCTCGGTCTTGTACAAATGAATATCCGCAGCATGGCTCGAATTCAGTGTGCCTTCCACCTTCAAGGAAGAGCCGCCGTTCCATGCGGTTTCGTAGTCGTATCCGACCGTAAGCGGCTTGCCTGCGGACTGCGTCCACCACTGCCATGTCGGCAGGATGTCCTGCGCCGCCATGTTGTTCCACTCCGTATCACTGGACTTTCGTCCGTTCACGAAGAAGTCGAGCCCGTGCCCGTTATTGAAGCGGGTCACGAACGGATAGGAGCCGATGACGGAGCGCTCCGGTATGTAATGCGCAATTCCCGGCCAGCTCTCATATTCGGTGCCGACCGCCCGGCCACTTTCCGCAGGATTGCCCTTCGGCCCGGACCAATAGGCCTGCTCGCGCTTCTCGATTTCCGGCTGCATGCGGATGTCAAACGGATTCGGGCCTTTGTTCCAGACCATGTCCGTGCCGAAAAGAGCTACGCTCGTCCGGGGCGTGCGGGAGGCGTCGTTTTTGAAAATCGCATCCAGCTCCAAGCCGCGGTCGAAGCGGAATTTATCGTTTTCGATGCCCGCGAAGAGCGAGGCATACGGATCAAGACCAAGCTTGCGCGCATGGTCGGCGCTGCTCTCCAAGCCTTGCGGCGTATACGCGTAGTTCATGAAAATGCTGTCGTGAGCGCGCTTTCCGTCACGCTCGTCCAGCAGCCATGGCGAGTTTTCTTTATTGAATCCGTTTACATAGGAAACCTTGCCGTCTACGGTCAAGCTGTCGTACCAGCTCATATACAGGCCTTGGCTGCGCATATATTTCAGCATTTCCATCAGCAGAACCGCATGCTCCTTGCTGATCGTCGCCTCTTGGTTGATAAAGTATCCGTCGAAGCCGAAATACTTCGCCATTTCGATCATTTTATCGGCCACCGGGAATTTGCCGTCCGGCGTCTTCTCTACGAGCTCCGCAAAATTGATGTTGCGAGGCCAGAACCAGCCGCCCAAACTGATAACCCCGTTGCGGTGGGCCGCATCCGTATAGGCCGGATTGGGCAGATTCACGACGCCGTAATCCCGCTTGCCCTCTTCGGTTGGTGAACCGTAAACCGGCAAGCCGTGCCACGAGGCATAAATGTCCTGATACTGCCAATATTTCAGCACGTTGCGGCTAAAGCTGTCGTTATAGCGGTACCCCTCGAACCATTCCTCCTTATCGTAGTCGGCGGAAAGATTCATGACTTGGGCCGTGCCCGTTAATTCCGGGTGCGCCTGCGTCGGCTGGAAGGCTCCGATCCGCTTCGCTAGCGGAACGCGGGAGCGAAAATACTTCGCATACGGGTCGCTCTCCGGGGTCCATTCCTTCATCTGCTTGGCGTTATAGCCGTACAAATAAGGCTGATCCGGTCCTTTCGGCGTTTCCATCGCCGAGGCCGCTTTCGGCCCTAACATCAGAGTGGACGCCATGACGGCCGTCAACCCTATTGATACCGCTTTCGTAACGGTCCGAGAATAAGATTTTTTTCGCAGTTTGCGGTCTGACATAATGCACCTCTCTTCGTTTGTTCCGGCCTGGTACCATTCTAGCAATTGCTGCAGCTGCCAATCCAAGGAAAAGAAACGACTCGTCTATTCCACCCTAACACCCGTTCACGGCGGCCGTAAAGTGGACAAACAAAAGATTTCATGGACATATTAAATGATTGCAAGCGCTGTTATACTATTTTGTGCTTGCGGAGAAAGTTCCCCATAAATCCGACAATTTCGTGACCAACCTCTTCCGCTTCTTTGCTACACAATCATGTAGTCGGTCAACGAAGATTCCATAATATGGTATTATAGAAAATTGACAGATGGAATAATGAGACCTGCTATGCGGAATAAATCAACTCTGGCCTTCCTCTTATCCCATAAAACAGGACCCTTCGCCTCACCGGCGTTGGGTCCCTTTCTTGTGCCTTCTACCCCGGTTCCGTTACGTAACCCTACTCATTTAGCATCAGCAGTTCCCGGACGTCCCGTTCCGTCAGAGCGGCCAGCCCCTCCTCGCCCGGCTGAATGACTTCGTCGATCAAATGCTTCTTTCGCTGCTGAATCTCGTACATCTTGTCTTCTACCGAGCCTTGAGTGACGAGGCGGATCACTTGGACCACCTTCTTCTGCCCGATCCGGTGGGCGCGGTCCATAGCCTGCTGCTCCACGGCGGGATTCCACCACAGATCGTACAGGATAACGGTATCCGCTCCGGTCAGATTCAGCCCGGTTCCCCCGGCTTTTAGGGAGATCAGGAACAAATCCCGCTCGCCTTCGTTAAACCGGCGGCAGCGCTCGACGCGCTCGGCGGACGGAGTTTTGCCGTCCAAATAAAAATACGGTACGCCCCGATAGCCCAGCTCCCGCCCGATCAGCCCCAGCATCTCGGTAAACTGCGAGAACACCAGCATCCGCCGCCCGGCGCTCCGGCATTCCTCGACCAGCTCCAGCAGCTGCTCGAATTTCGCCGAGCTTCCGGTATACCCTTCGACGAACAGCGCAGGATGACAGCATAGCTGACGCAGCCGGGTAATGCCCGCTAAAATTTTGATCCGGTTTTGCTGAAACGTATCTGCGTCCAGATGCTTGAGCGCTTCCTTTTGCAGCTTAGCCAAGTAGGCCACGTACAGCTTCTTCTGCTCCGGCAGCAGCTCCGAGGCTTGCAGCGATTCGATCTTCTCCGGCAGCTCCTTCAGCACATCGCTCTTCATCCGCCGCAGCAGAAACGGACGGGCGCGCTTGGCCACGGTCTCGCGGGATAGCTCGCCGAAGACTTTGCGATCCGGGAACAGCTCGGGGAACACCGCGCCGAAGATGGACCACAGCTCCTCCAGCGAGTTTTCGACCGGCGTTCCGGTCAGCGCGAACCGGTTCCTGGCCCGAATCGCTTTCACCGCTTGCGCCGTCTGCGTCGCGTAGTTTTTGAACGCTTGGGCCTCGTCCAAAATGAGCGTGTGAAACGCATGCCCGGCATAACGCCCAATATCCCTGCGAAGCAGCGGATACGAGGTGATCACGACGTCCACATGGGACAGCTCCTTCAGTACGCGGGCGCGTGCCGCGCTGCTGCCGTCGGCAATAACGGCCCGAAGCTCCGGCGCGAACCGGTTCAGCTCGTTCCTCCAATTATACAGAAGAGATGCGGGAGCGACGACCAGCGCAGGCTGCCCCAGATCTCGAATCTCCTGCAGAACAGATACGAGAAAGGCGATGCTCTGCAGCGTCTTTCCAAGCCCCATATCGTCGGCAAGAATGCCGCCAAAGCGATAGTGGGCCAGCGTCTTGAGCCAGCCATACCCATATTTTTGGTAATCCCGCAGCACAGGAATCAGCCGGTTCGGCAGCGGAAAATCCAGATTGTCCGGATTCCGTATGTTTTCCAAGAGCCGGCGCAGCGACTTGCCCAGGCTGACGGCACGGCCCTGCTCCCGCGCATCGATCAAGTGCAGTCCGCGGACAGCCGACAGGCGCAGCTCCGTTCCTTTCACATCCGCTTGGCGAATGCCCATCTCGTTCATAAAACGGACAATCTCCTGAAACTCCTCGCTTTCCAGCGGCAGGAGCGCGCCGTGCGGCAGCCGGTGGTATCTGCGCTTCTCTTCCAAAGATTTCAGCACTTTACGGATTTCCGCTTCCGGGATTCCGTCGATTTCGAACTTAATTTCCAACCAGTCGATCCGCTCATCCACATCCACCCGGATCTTCGGCGGAACGTGGCCGGTATGAAGCCGTACTTTTACGGCAGAGGTGGCATATACCTCAACCAGCTTTTCCAGCTGGGGCAGGACGCGGTACATAAACTCGTATTCCTCGTCTTCGCCATCCAGAAAATAGCCGCCTTCCGTCCTGACGAAGGCGCTTTGCTCTATGAGCTCCAGAATCGCCCTTTCCTTCTCCCCATCCCGCACCAGGATTCGTCCTTCGCCACGCTGAGTTCTTCCCTCTTCCAATGGATTAAGGACGATGTCTCCGTAATGAAACTCTAGCCCGGCGAGCAGCCGGTCCCTCACCCGGTCCAAATACAGCTTGGCCTTCAGCGATATGCGCATGATCCGGTCGGACACGTCTTGGGCGACATGGACGGTTCCCAGCTTCATCAGACCGGGAATCGCCTTTTCGATGAAAGGCTCGATCTGATCCGCCGAAATCTGAAGCTGGCGCGTACGTGCCGAATCCAGCATTTGTTTCAGCTCCGAAAGGCGCTGGCTGCTATCGGGCGGCAGCTTCAGCAGCTTCCCCTCGGCAAGCACTAGCCCGTACGCTTCCATGACCCTGATCTCGTCCAGCCCTTGGACGTCCAACCGATAGCCTTCTCCCGGCGCTTGGTCGAAATCGAAGCGAAGCGGGACCGGCTCGTCGGAGATGCGAACGCCCTCGTAAATGTAGCCATCCTGCTCAAGCTGTGCGGAAGGAGCCGCCGCCAACAAGGGAAGCAGCGATTCCCACGAGAACGGAGGAATCAGCAGCATCCGCTCGCCACTCATACGGACAGGCTGGACGGAAAACGTATTCGACGTTTCACGGTACATCTTCTCGTTGCGGCAGATTAGGAATAACTGGCGAAGGATGGCGTCGTCCTCGATTTTAAAGCTGTGAAGCTCCGGGTCGTAAGTGAAATGCTTGGTAAATACATAGGCTTGTCTCCGTTCGACCCGCTCCAGAAACTCTCTTATGTTCTGTACGATGTACAGCCGTTTGGGCCCTATCTTAAGCCCGATTCCGAACATGTACTTCCGGTAACCGTAGGCAAAGGGCGTGCAAGTAAACTCCACCTCAAGCTGCGTTCTTGTATCGAAGCGCGGCCGGGAACCCGTCGGGATCACCGGCTTACCGACAAACAGTCCTAACACGCTGTTCGTCAGCCGGAGATTTCCCGCCGTAATCGCGGAGTCGCTTGCTGCCGCTCGGCCTGACGAAGTCGTCGCAGAGAATCCGTCCTCCGATCGAAGCCCCCCAACAGGCAAGCTGCCGGCCTGCTCTGTATCGTGAATATACAACAGCACCGCAGCGACATGCTTACAGTATTTGTCGTAGGAGCTCAAGGTGGGGCAGGTACACGTTGCTTTTACCTCCCCTTCTTGACCGATTTCGACGGTTACTCGGCAGCTGTCGGCGCCGACCGTCGCTTCGTAGCTCGCTGCTTCGGGATCATAATGCGTGAAGGCCACTTTTCCGGCGCGGCAGTAGGCTTCTCCCTTTTTGTAGGAGAGCTCGCCGCACAACGATTTAATGATCCGTGGTGTCAACGGTGCGTTCATCGCCTGAAACCTTCCTTACTTCATCTATTTCAAAAACTTGGAAAACAACTCGCTAACTCTCCGGGAGAAATCGTCAAGGCTCAGATTCGCCTGATCCAGTCGGGCGTAGCCGTTCTTGATCGCATCCAGCACCCAAGCGGGAATTTTGATCCCCTCGATGCCGGGATAAACGACGCGATACGCCCAGACCAGATGTTCCCACCGATGGTCGTCTCCCTCCAGCGCATATTCGGATACGTCCAGCACTTTACCCCGGCCCGATTGCAGGATGACATTTTTCAGATGAATGTCTCTCGGATTCAAACCGCGGCTGCGCACCAGCGCGCGCGCTTCTTCAACGTCGAGGATCGCCTGCTCCGGTACGGGAATGCCCTCCAGCAGGCAATCGAGCAGCGTGACTCCGGATTCGTGGCTCATGACCAGATAACGCTCTCCGCACCCATAATATACCGGAAAATAAGGAATCCCTTCCAGCCGTTCGTACACTTGCTTCTCCATCTCCCGTTTCCCGAGCGCCAGCGCAAGATCCGAGTAGATTTTAAACGCATAGCCCGGCGTCCGATCATAGGTGAACACGGCCGCATCCGTTCCGATGCCGATACAGCGAAGTCCTTCCGAATAGTCGGAAACGATCACAGGCTCATTCCGTTCGCTGCCGGTTACCGTGATGCTGCGCAGTGCCTCGTCGGCCATAGTCCAATGCACGTTCATCCTGGGGCCCCCTTGTACCGTCTACTGGCAGGCTAACTCTTGTAAGATATTTAATCGAACCTAGCATCCAGGGTGCAAAACCGATTAAGGTCATTAGAGCGATTATACCACAGAACAATCGTTCGCCAAAATAAACCACGTTTCTCCTGCTTCAAAAATTATCCATACGGGTAACTATGGTTAGCTGGTTCCGATACCAGAACATGGGGACACAACCGCAAAGAAAAGGAGTGTTCATGTATGATAAGCACGCTGAAAACAAAAATAACGGTACTCGCCTTATGCTCGGCTTTCCTTCTGCCGACCGCCACTTTCGCCCAGACGGCGGACGAACCGGCAGCGAACCCGCAGACGACTGCCATTACCTTTCCCAATCTGAACCTGACGACTACCGTAAGCGTAACAAATGTAAACGGGATATTGGTTCCGGGGGATTATGTGATCACCAGCGATTCGAGAGTGGTTTATATTCCTGAAGGTGTCGGGCTCGTCGTAGTCAATAAAGAAACCGCTTTGCCGAGTGGGGCATTTTATTTGCAGGATGAGAATTGAGCCTCCGAGACGGCTAAAGCCGTAGGATTCTTAGCTAGTTAACGCACGCAGGCCATTTCTGTTTTGTGCCGACTGCTAAGTTAAGAGCTAGCTCATTAGCTCGTCCTAGATCAGAGCGTATAGCTATCTAGGCTGATAGACTGTTACCATCTATCACAGGTTGGCGCATGATGTTGATCGCTCCAACTCTGTCGCGGTGTGCGCGATACCCGCATGAACACTCATACGTTCGATCCTTTGCCTTGTTCCGTTTCTCGCAGTTTGGACACGTTTGGGAAGTGTACGCAGGATTGACTTCGATGATGTTGATCCCCGCCAATGCCGCTTTGTATGCGATAAACGTTTGCAATTGATAGAACGTCCAGTTATGCAAGTTTTTGGCGTTTTTACGACTTGTTCTTGTCGTTTGGCGAAGGTTCGTCAGCTTCTCCAGCTTGATGACCGATACTTGTTCTTCAATCGCCATGTTCACGATCTTACGGCTGATTTTGTGGTTTTGGTCTTTGATGTAGCGATGTTCTTTATTTTCTTGCTTACGGATCGCAGATAGTTTCTTTAACTTGCCCATCTTTCTTCTGCGCTCTTTGTATTTGCAGCGTATGTACTTGTTCTGTCTGCCGTTGCCAACAAATTTCGTCTTCCCTGTTGAGGTGACAACAACGGCAGG
>NZ_FMTT01000041.1 GCF_900100345.1 Paenibacillus tianmuensis
GAGATGTACAAGGCAAGATGGGGCATCGAAGTTTTCTTCCGATGGATCAAGCAAAACTTGAATGTCCCTGTTCTGTTTGGATCCACGAAAAATGCCGTATTCAACCAGTTGTTCGCTGCACTCATGACGTATGTCGTCTTGAGATGGCTATATGACCATTCCAAATCGCTCATCATCGCTTGCAAGTCCATGCCACTCATCCGATTTAAGGAACTCATGCAAGAGAATCAATTCCAGGCGGAATGGCTCATTGCTGTTACTAAGATTCTGGATAAATACGTCTATTTCTCACGTCTTGATATCCCAAAAGTTGGTTAATCAACAGGCGTGGCCCTCGGTATACCTTTCGTATACGATGCCCACCACATCGCCTCCAAACTAAGAATTGATACCTTCAGTAAGAAGACGCTAGGAAATGGAAAAAAGTTTCAGTTTTAGCTGCAACTATCTTGCCTGATGTTGAAAAGGAAAATAGGCAGCCTTTCGTCATGTGTCCAGAATTATTTTCCTTTAGCTATTCTTGCTTCGCAGCCACGGCTTTGGCCGCACCGTTTATCCGGTCTTGGTACGCTTCGCCCCACTGCTTCATTTGCAAAATGATCGGTTCCAGCGTCCGGCCGAACTCGGTGAGCGAATATTCCACTTTGGGCGGAACCTGCTGGTATACTTCGCGATGCACGATGCCGTCCTCTTCCAGCTCCCGAAGCTGCAGGGTCAGCATCCTTTGAGTAATGGCCGGGCAGATGCGGCGGAATTCGTTGAACCGTTTCGTTCCGTCGATCAGATGGTAGAGCAGCACGCCCTTCCATTTGCCTCCGATGACATTCAGCGTAAACTCGACAGGGCACCCTTCTTTACTGGGAACAATACAGTCAGCGCTAACCTTCTTGCTCATTCGCTCATTTCCTTTCGGTATATAAATGGATACTATAAGCATTTTTGAATGTATCTACGTTCATTAAGTATATCACACAATTGGCCCATTGGTATGAAAAATCCTCCTGCAAAAATAAAAAGCGAAGGATCCCGGAAACGGGAAGCCTTCGCTTAGGGATTATGCAATTCACAGAATGTCCCGCCGTCTGAACTCGTTGAAGCCGAAGACGGTGACCAGAAGAAAGACAAGAGCTACCGCGCCGTACAGAAGCGGGCCTTTGCTGAAGGTGCTGCTTTGGCTCGCGAGCGCGGCCATCGTCGGGTAGGTCCACGGATAGACGATCCAATATTTCGTATTGGCCACAAGGATCGAAGGGATCGCCAACCCGATCCCGATGCCTAGCGGGATGCCGATATGGCGGTACCGCAGGCTGAGCCAGAATTGGATCGCCATGATCGGCAGCACGGCCGGGATCAGGCGCAGAAGCGGCAGCGCGATCCGGTCCAGCGGGATAGGGCCGTTCGCCCCAACAACCAGGCCGGCGGCGACGACGCTTACGCCGAAGACGGCGATATTCAGAACGACCAGCAGCAGCGCGATGCCGAACTTGACCGCATAAATGTGCCCGCGTCTCACCGGCAGCGCAAGCAGATGCTTCCAGCCGTTATGGCTATGCTCGATGCGGAGCATAAGCACGATAACAATGGCGATAAAAAACGGCAGCAGCATCGGAGGGTAAAAAATGAGACACTGCTCGATAATGACGGTCCAATCGTCCCGGGTCCACACGTCGGTGTAGCGGGTAAAATTGCCGACGCCTTGAGCGGTTAACAGAATCGGCATGAGAATAACGATCCATAAAATGCGCGAATGTTTTAATTTTAGCCATTCGGCGGCAAATAAAGACTTCATCTCCAGCGTACCTCCTTGGCGTACGGTTACAAAATATCCCTTTTTCCGAATTCGAGCATACCGGCCAGCAGCGCTGCGGTTCCGAAGAGCAGCCCGCTCACGATCGAGACGCCGGCGTCTCCTTCGGGACCCGGCATGGTGAACAGCGGGGCCGCATATGGCAAGTAGCGCATCCATTCCGATTGGGCGAGGAAGATCGCGCCTACGGTGCCCGATACGCCGACAGCGACCGGAATAATCGTATTCCGGAAGCGGGAGCTGAGCCAATGCTGCACGCTGGCGATGCCGAGCGACGAAAAGATCAGGTACAATGCGTACTGTCCATAGAGGCCGAAGGGGAACGGCTCGGGAAAGCCGATGACGAGCCCGCACAGCCGCAGGCCGGCCATCAGCGCCAGCACCGACAAGACGGTCGCAAGCACAATGACGAGCCACTTGGCCGCATACACGTGTCCCCGCCGCACCGGCAGACTCAGCAGGTGCTTCCAGGCGTTTTCACTATATTCGCGGAAATGAACAATAGCCGCGAGAAGCGTAACCCCGATCGGGAGGAAGAAGGCCCACAGAAAAAACACTTCGTTCAGCATCGCTTCCCACGACGTTTTCCCTGCATGCCGCTGCATTAAGTAATCGTAGCGCAGAGACATGTTCAGGAAAATGAGCAGGGAGACCAGGGCCGGACCGCCGAAGGCAAGCTTCCACAGGACGCCTTTTTTCTGCTTGTATAGTTCCGCCGCAAAGACGTTCCAGCCCTTCACAAGCTTTGCGCTCCCTTCGTCATCGTCAGGAAGATATCTTCCAGCGACGGTGTATTTTCACTGACGTGCGAAACGTCGAAGCCGGCCGTAACCAGCTCGCGGTTCAAACGGGCAGCGCTCGTTGCCAACAT
The DNA here is from genome assembly GCF_900100345.1 of Paenibacillus tianmuensis. Classification (GTDB taxonomy): domain Bacteria; phylum Bacillota; class Bacilli; order Paenibacillales; family NBRC-103111; genus Paenibacillus_G; species Paenibacillus_G tianmuensis. The sequence goes on from NZ_FMTT01000041.1 coordinate 2,679, forward strand.
GTCCACGTACAGGCTGTTATGACGCTTTTCCACTTGATGGCCCCGGGCCAGCAGGAAATTGCCCGCCTCCACGAGCGGAGCGGCATCGATCCGCAGCATCGTTTTGTTCTGCTCCCGCAGCAGCTCCTGAAGCGAGCCTTGGAACAGCAGCTCGCCCTTGTAAATAATGCCGACACGGCTGGCAATCAGCTCGATTTCGTTCAAAATATGGCTGGAGACGAGCACCGATAAGCCGCGTTCTTCCGGCAGGCGGGCGATCAGCTCGCGGATTTCGAGAATGCCGGCGGGGTCCAGGCCGTTGGTCGGCTCATCGAGCACGAGCAGCATCGGATTGCCCAGCAGCGCCTGCGCGATGCCGAGCCGCTGTTTCATGCCGAGGGAGAACGTTTTAACTTTTTTGTTGCGCCATTCGGACAGCCTTACCGTTTCCAGCACTTTGTCGATGTCGGTTTTCCTTGCGCCGAGCAGCTTGCGGGTGATCTCCAAATTGTCATAGGCGCTTAGATTGCCGTAATACGACGGAGACTCGACCAGCGAGCCGACCCGGCGTAAGATATCGAGCCGGTGCCGGGCCAAGTCCTGCCCGAAGACGCGCACCTCGCCCTGCGTCGGACGAATCAGCCCGAGCAGCATGCGGATCGTTGTCGTTTTGCCTGCGCCGTTGGGACCGAGGAAGCCGTACACTTCGCCCGCTCTTACCTGCAAGTCGATCCCTTTGACCGCGGCGAACGACTTGAATTGTTTGGATAACCGTTTTGTTTCCAAGATGAATTCGCTCATAAAAAAACCATGCTCCTTTCGTTCGACAAGAGCATGGTATCGTATGGAATTTAAGCTTCGCTTCAGCTTACCTTAAATCCGGCTTAAGTTTGCGGAAAATGGACAATGATCGTCGTACCGTGCCCAAGCCGGCTTTCCGCTTCGACCTTTCCGTCGTGCGCTTCGATAATTTGCCGGGCGATCGCAAGGCCCAGCCCTGAGCCTTGATGGCTTGCCGCCGTATTCGTGCCACGGTAGTACCGGTCGAACAGCTTGGCCATATCTTCTTTGGAGATGCCTACGCCGTTGTCGGCGATGACCACGCGTACGCCGCTCTCGTCGCCCGATACGGCGACTTGCACCTGCGTTCCGGCGGGATTGTGGACGAGCGCGTTGAAGAGAAGGTTCAGAAACGCGCGCTGGAGCAGCTTGGCGTCAAAGGATAGCGGGATCGTCTGCGGACGCGCATCGAACGAAATCATCCGGTCCTCGCCTTCTGGGCTGTTAAGCAGCAGAATGACGGTTTCCTGCAGCAGCCGGACGACATCGCTCTCCTGCTTATCCATCGGCAGGAGATTGTGCTTAAGCTGAGACGTCAGCCGCAAATCGTCCAGCAAAGCTTCCATATAAACGGCGTTGCGAACGATCGTCGCCGCATAGCCGGTCCGCTCATCGGGGCTAAGGTCGTAGCTTGGCTCGGCAAGCAATTCACCGTAGCCCTTGATGGAGGAAAGCGGCGTTTTCAAATCGTGGGACAATCCGGCGATCCATTCCTCCCGCATACGGTCCACGCGATCCCGGTGCTGCTCAAGGGACGACAGGGTAGAGGAGAGGTGAAGCAGGCTGCGGTACACATCCTTATATATTCCTTTCGGCGCAAGGCGAAGCTTATAACGGCCGTCAGCAAGCTCGCGGATCGCGTCGATGACGGTCCGTACCGGTCGGGAAAGTCTCCTGGCGAACAAATAGCCAATGATCAGCGTACCGCCCAGCGTCACCCCGAGGAGTATGTAAAAGCCGTTCGGAAAAAACGTTTGCACATTTTTCGGGCTGATATATAGAAAATATTTGGCCACCGTTTCCGCGGGAAACCCGATCATATAGCTCCAGTGGTAGCCTCCGTCTTCGACGCGGCTGATAAAGACGGTAAAATCTTTGACGGCATATTTATAAAAAAATGCGATTTCGCTGGGCGAGTAATGTGTCAGGGCATGCGGCGGCTTATGATAGGCGTAGGCTTCCGCGCCGGATTCGTCCAGAATTTGAATCCACGCTCGCTGATCGTTCAACTCGTCCAAACCTTCCGGGGTGACGTACGGGCGTCCCCCCTGCAAGGCGATGCGCTGCCCGAAGTCGTGTGTAAACCGCTCGGCGAAAGCGGCCGTTCTTCCGTTTTTGAAGGCCGGACCGCCGGCTAAAAAATAGAGCGCCGTATAGTTGACGATCAGAATCAAGATCGCCAGCGTCGACATCGACAGTAAAAATTGGATAATGACTTTCCACTTCACGGCCGTCCGTCCTTTCGCTGCAGCTTATAGCCAAGTCCCCGCACGGTCAGCAAATATTCCGGTTCCGACGGCTTGTCCTCCAGCTTTTCCCGCAGGTGGCGCATATGCACCATCACCGTATTGTCATACCCCGTATACGATTCGCCCCACACCGTTTCGTACAAATGCGCCTTGCTGAACAGCTGTCCCGGGTGCCGGGCCAAAAATAGCAGCAGCTGGTATTCCTTGGCGGTGAGCGTCACGGGAACGCCGTGCTTGCGTACTTCGCCCTGCTTCTCGTCGATCGTCACGCTGCCGAATTCGTAGGTGCTTCGGCTTTCCTCCTGCATGGCTGCGTACCGGTTGCGGCGGAAATACGCCTTCATCCGGTACGCGACCTCCTTCGGGCTGAACGGCTTTGTAATATAGTCGTCGCCGCCGAGGCTTAGCCCCAGCAGCTTGTCCACGTCTTCGTTTTTGGCGGACAGAAAAAAGATCGGCGCAAGCGTGAATTGCCGCAGCTGCTGGCAGACGGCAAAGCCGTCGAGATCCGGCAGCATGACGTCGAGGACGATCAAATCCGGCTTTTCGCTGCGGCACAGCTCGATGCCGGCAAGACCGGTGGCCGCTTTGAACACTAGGCGGAAGCCTTCTTTGCGCAGCACGGCATCGAGGAGGTTGACGAGGTCTGGTTCATCGTCAATGATGGCGATTTTTTTGCCCACGATATCGTTCATCTCATGGAGCATGGCGCTTCCTCCTTTGCAGGTTTCGTTCATGTACATGTGTTTTGCCTATATATACACCCATTTTCCTTCGAGCGGTCCACATACCTATACGCGGAAGGGCGGACCGACATACGCTGAAATATCAGACAAGTCGGATTCAGTTTCTCAGCTAAGGAAGGGATCGACGAATGAACAATAAAAAGCATCGTACTGCTCCAAAACGAGCTTCGGCACGTACAGCCAAATCGGCAAAACGAGGCGCTTCCTGCCCGCTGCGTCCGGTACATCCCGCTCCCCATATGAATACGGCACAGGTGCGGGGGCTGTTCAGCCCGTTCGGCATCGGCGGAGGCTTGGGCAGCTTCTCCAGCATTGGACGTACCGTAAGCGGCGTACCCGGCGGCGGTGTAGGCGCTGCGGAAGTGGCCAGAGGCGCCGGTGGTGGGGGCTTCCTCTCGTTCTTCAATTCGATCGGAGGTCTCGACGGCATCATTTCCACTATGGGGAAGGCGCAGAAGGTGTTCACCATCGTAAAGCAGATCGGCCCGATCTTCAAGCTGTTCGGCAGCTTCGGGGGCTTGGGTGGTTTGTTCGGAGGCGGAGCGAAGGTCAAGAGCCTTCTGCTTCCGGCTAAGGCCGTACGCAAGCCTCGTTCCCGGGCGCTTGCGAAGCCCGCGCGAGCCGCGGGACCAAAGCGGACTACAAGATAGGCGCGGCCGAGCGGCCGTCAAAGCACAAATATCCGGCTCAAATTCCTCAGCCCTGGGGGAATTTGCCGGATATTTTTTTGCCCTCGTTTTATAAAGGGACGACCTGCTTTTGTTTTTCCTTGTAGTATACCCATTCGCGGAACCCGATTTCCTTCAGCCTCGCCGCTACTTCATCCCAGTCGTCGCCAACCCGGGAAGGGACGTGCGCGTCCGAACCGAACGAAACCTGGACGCCGAAATGAAGCGCCCGCTCCAGAATCTCGTCGATCGGGTACCAGCCGCCGCAATCCTTCGTTTTGCCGGAGGTGTTGATCTCGATCGCGATGTCGTACTTCGCGATGGTCTGCAGCGTGCGGTCTACCGCGTCGGTCTGGATATCGGAGAAGGCTGGGTAAAAGCCGCGCATGGCGTCGATGTGGCCAAGAATCTGGAACATGCCGCTGCGTGCGGACTGCTCGATCAGATCGTAATACAGCTCCTTCTGCTCCACCTTCTGGCGGTCCGTCAGTCCGTTCCACCGCTTCCGGTTGAAGATGCTGACGCCGCCCGACAAATGCACCGATCCAATGATATAGTCGAACGGATATTGCTCGTACACTTTGCGGTACACGTCCGCCACCTCGGGGAAGAAGTCCGACTCGACTCCCAGCAGGACGTCGATACGTCCGCGGTACTCCTCCTTCAGCTTCAGCACTTCCTCCACGTAACGGGCGAACTCGCTCTTCGCCATCGCGATGCCGGGCTGCTCCCGGTCCGAGCTGCTTGCAAAGTATGGCGAGTGATCGGAAATTCCGATGACTTGCAGGCCGTTTTTGATCCCCGCTTCGATATAATCACGGATCGTTCCGGTCGCGTGACCGCACCGTTCGTGATGCGTATGCAAATCGAATTTCATGGCGTTCCCTCACTCCGAACCTATGAATTGAGTTTCCTGCATGCCTTTCAAGTCCTCCAGAAACTGGTGCAGCGCCGAGCTCAGATAGCGTCCCGACTTGTACACCACCCCGACCGGATGGCTAATCTCAAGCTCGTTCACCTTGATCATCTTGAGCGTCCCGAGGCGCAGCTCGCTTTGGATCGACATCTTCGAGATGATCGCGGCCCCGAGATTTAGCTCCACCATCCGTTTCACTTCCTCGCTGCTGGACAGCTCCATCACCACTTGCGGGGTGATGTACAGCTGCTTCAGAATTTGATCTACGAACCTCCGTCCCGCCGTTTCCGGAGACAGCATAATCAGCGGCAGTTCGTGGAGCCGCTCGATCGGCACATGCGCAAAACGCGCAAGCGGATGTTCGGGAGAGACGACCAGCTCGAACGTATCGTAATAAAGCACGGAGCTTTCGAGCGCGGGATGCTTGTCGAACAGGTAGGTGATGCCGATATCGATCGTTCCGTTCTCGACGCTGTGCATGATTTGCGAGGTGGTCATCGAATGGATGGTCGTTTTGATCAAGGGGAACTGGTTCTGAAAATAAGACAGCACCCTCGGCAAAATTTGGATCGCGATCGAAGTCGTCGTTCCGAGGTGAATATGTCCTTGTGGTGTTTGGTTCAAATCCGAAAGCCGCTGCTTCAAATCTTCGACCGTCTGTAAAATGATCTCCGCATGCTCAAGAAACACTTGGCCGCTGTCGGTCAGCGTAACCGGCTGGTTGCGGTCGATCAGCACCGTTTTGAATTCGTCTTCCAGACTTTTAATTTGCGCCGAGACGGCCGGCTGGGTCAGATTCAGAATTTCGCCCGCTTTGCGGAAGCTCATGGTCTTGGATATCGTAATGAGCGTTTCCAACTGATTGAGATTCACATCGTTCCTCCTCACCGGGGCGTGAACGCTTTCAATAGCATTCTCAAAATAAGAAAATTTTATCGTTAATTTATTTAGGATAAATACAATTTCTTGACTTACTCCATTATATGATACTTAAAAGATTAGGGCAAACTACGCCCCAGAGAAAAAAATCACACTCGCACTTGTCGCTTACTCAAATTTGAATATAATTTAATTTAGTACTAAAAATACACCCAGGTAAAGTAAGGAGCAACTTATGGTTCAGAAGAAAACGAATACCGCATGGACGGTCGGCGCGTTGATGCTCGGGCTGCTGCTGGCCTCGCTCGATCAGACGATCGTTTCGACCGCCATGCCGACGATTATTGGTAAGCTCGGAGGACTCGACAAGTACATATGGGTATTTTCCGCGTACTTGATCGCCAACGTCATATCGATGCCGATCTTCGGCAAACTCGGCGATATGTACGGCCGGAAGCTGTTTTTCCTGCTCGGTCTTGTCGTGTTCATGATCGGTTCGGCGCTTTGCGGCACGTCGACGACCATGACGCAGCTGATCGTCTACCGAGCCATCCAAGGGATCGGCGGCGGCGCGCTGATGCCGGTTACGTTCGCCATCATTTACGATATTTTTCCCCCGGAGAAGCGGGGCAAGATGCAGGGTCTGTTCGGTGCCGTCTTCGGCATATCGAGCGTGCTCGGGCCGTTGGCGGGAGCTTACTTCACCGATCACGTGGACTGGACGTGGATTTTCTACATTAATCTGCCGCTCGGTATCGTATCGCTGATTCTCATTTCGCTGTTTTATCATCCGGTGCTGCCGAACAATCCGAATCAGAGAATCGACTGGCTCGGAACGGTAGTTTTCACCGTTTCGATCTTGAGCCTGATGTTCGGATTGGAGCTCGGGGGCAAGGAATATGCATGGGATTCGGTGCAGATCATCGGTTTGTTCGCTATAGCGGTCGTCTTCCTTCTGCTGTTCATCCGGGTAGAGATGCGCGCCGCTTCCCCGATCGTGCCGCTTCCGCTCTTCGGCAACCGGTTGTTTACCGCCAGTATGGGCGTCTCTTTCTTCTACGGGGCGCTGATGATTTCCGCGGCGACGTACATCCCGCTGTTCATCCAAGGCGTTTTTCAAGGGTCGGCGACGAGCGCCGGACTCGTACTGACGCCGATGATGCTCGGCGTGGTTGCCAGCAGCGCGATCGGCGGGCGGTTTATCGACAAGCTGTCGTATCGGGGCATCATGCTCGGCTCCGTCCTGCTGCTGCTGATCGCAACCTCGCTGCTCAGCCTCGTGTCCATCGATACGCCCCGTTGGCAAATTACGCTATATATGATTCTCATGGGGCTCGGCATCGGCACAGGCTTCCCGGTGACGTCGATTTCTTCGCTGCATAACGTCGATTTCCGGCTTCGCGGCACCGTCACTTCGCTTGTCGGCTTTTTCCGTTCGATCGGTTCGGCCGTCGGTCTGACGGTGCTGGGTGCTTTGCAAGCTTCTGCGCTGAGCCGCCGGCTGGCCGAGCTGCTGCCCGCCGGAGCGGGCGCGAAGACGCCGGCCGATCCGAGGGCGCTGCTGTCGCCGGAATTTCAGGCGCACGTTCCGAAGCCGGTGCTGGAGAAAATGATGGTAGGGCTTGCGGATTCCATCGCCTATGTATTTCAAGTGACCATCGTTATGGCTGTGCTCGCGTTCGTCTTTATTCTGCTAATGGGCAAAGCCAAAATGGAAGTCCCGGCGAAAGGCCCCCGCAAAGAAGACGGCAGTCCGGATGAGGACTCCGGCATTCATGCCCCGCAGCATATGTAAGACTCAAACCCGAATTTTTAAATGTAAAAATCATAAAGAGGACCGCTCCGATGATCTCGCCTCCAATGTTGTTAGACTGTGTCTAACCATTGGGGGCAGCTCGTCGGGGCGGTCCCTTCTATGTTTTATTCGGACATTTTATGGGCGATTTTCTCGAAGCTTTGCAGGAACGGCTCCAATTCGTGCGGCTCCAGATAGGACAAGTAGTTGCTGATCACTTCCGAGCGGAGCGCCCGGATGCGGAGCAGCGCCTCGCGCGCCTGCTCGGTCGCTTCCAGAAGCACGACGCGCCTGTCGTTCTCGTCGTGCTTCCGGTGCACGAATCCGTTCTGCACCAGACGATCGATCATGACGGTAATCGCGCTCGGCGTCACTTCCATCCGTTGGGCCAGCCGGCCGACCTGGCACGGCTCGCATTTGACGATTGTGTACAGCATCATGATCTGCGGCCCCGTCAAATTCAGATCGGAAGGCAGCGCCAATCCGGGTCCGATTTTTTGGAACATTGTAAAAAACGCTTTTTCAAACCGCTCGATCGCGTGATCCATAGGATCAGCCATGCTTTTCAACTCCTCGTTCGAATAATCCGTATTTAAAGTGTGAATAGGTTAGATTTAATTTATTCGAATGAATCGTAGCACCCCGTTTCAAATGTGTCAATGGAAGACCGCGGCCCGGACGGCGGGAAAAGACGGAATTCGCTTGGATGTGCCGATGCTTGGTTTTTGGTATGATACCGATATCGAACAACTATTTTTGAAAGTAACTTAGGGGAAGAAGGGAAACGAACATGGATGCGGAGTCGCCAATCGGGTTTCATCCGCTGCTGGCCGCCTGGTTCGGGCAGACGTTCGGGGAGCCGACGGAGGTGCAGCTGCGGGCGTGGGAGTCGATCGGATCGGGCGCTCATACTTTGATTGCCGCACCGACAGGCTCGGGCAAGACGCTTGCGGCGCTGCTGCCCTGCTTGGACCGGATCGTGACCGGCAAGGCCGCGGACGGACCGGTCCGGGGAGTAAAGCTGCTGTACGTCACGCCGCTGAAGGCGCTGAACAACGATATTCACCATCACGTTGTCGGCTTTATCGATCAATTGGAGCGGACGGCGGCGGAGACGGGCTTGCCGTGGCCGGGACTGACCGTCGGTATCCGTACGGGCGACACGACGCAGAGCACCCGGGCATCGATGCTGCGGCAGCCGCCGGACGTGCTCGTGACGACACCCGAGTCGCTGTATATTTTGCTGACATCTCCGAAAGGCAGAGACATGCTGCGGACCGTTCGCCATGTGATTGTTGATGAGATTCACGACTTGGCTGAGGGAGCCAGAGGGCTGCATTTGTCGGTGACACTCGAGCGTCTCGTCGCTTGGTGCGGACGTTCTCCGCAGCGCATCGGCGTGTCGGCGACGCAGAAGCCGATCGAACGGGTCGCTCGTTTTCTCGGAGGCTGGGAGCCTGTGGAGACGGGGGACGCGAACGGAGGAGCGGGAGCAGAGGATAGCGGATCGGATAAAGCTCAAGCCGGAAAAGCTGCCGGATCGGACGATAGCGGGGCGGGTATGGCCGTAGAAGCCGGTAATGAAACGATGGCCGACGTCCCTATGCGGCCTCGTCCGGTGAACATTGTGGAGAGCCGGATGCACAAAGCGCTTCAGCTTGTCGTCACGATGCCGGAGCAAACGTTCATTACGCAGGACAAGCAGGAGGCTGTCTGGGGACCAGTCACCGAACGCCTCGTGAAGCTGATGGACGGAAGCCGGTCCGTGCTGATCTTCACGAACAACCGGCGGCTTTGCGAAAGGCTGACGCTGCGGCTGAACGACCATGTCGGCTACGAAATGGCCCGCTCGCACCACGGCAGCGTCTCCCGGGAGCAGCGTCTTGAGGTGGAGCGCGCGCTCAAGGCGGGCGAGCTTCGCTGCCTCGTGGCGACGTCTTCACTGGAGCTGGGCATCGACGTCGGCCATATCGATCTGGTGGTGCAGATCGACTCGCCGAAGAGCGCAGCCGCGGGAATACAGCGCATCGGCCGGGCCGGACACAGCGTCGGAGGCATCAGCCGGGGCGTCATTCTGGCGCGCAGCCGCGGCCAACTGCCGGAATGCGCGGTGCTGGCCCGTCGGGTGCTGGAGCGCGATATTGAGGAAATCCGCATCCCGGTGCAGTCGCTGGACGTTTTGTGCCAGCAAATTGCGGCGATGGTGGCGGGGAGCGATTGGACGATCGACGAGCTGGCGCGGGTGCTGGCCGGCAGCTACGGGTACCGGGATTTTCCGCGGGGACGGCTGTTGGACGTGCTGCAGGTGCTGTCCGGGTACTACCCGTTCGTTCGCCCTCTCCTGGACTGGAACCGCGACACAGGCGTGCTGTCCCGCCGCGGGGTAACGGCCATGGCCGCCATTATGGGGGCCGGCACGATTCCCCAGAGCAGCGCGTACCCGGTGCATCATGCGGACAGCCGCGTGCATATCGGCGAGCTGGACGAGGAATATATTCACGAAAGCCGGGTCGGCGACGTGTTCCAGCTCGGAACGTCGTCCTGGAAAATTCAATCGATCAAAAACGACCGGGTGTACGTCGTCGAAGCGGGCAACCGGTTCAGCGAAATTCCGTTTTGGCGGGGCGAAGGGCAGGGCCGTACGTTCGAGCTGTCGCAGGACATCGGGCGGTTCATGGACAAGCTGGAGCGCCGGCTGGAACGGGAGGAGCCGCACAGTACGATGGACTGGCTGATCCGGGATTACGGGTTGGACGCCGGAGCTGCGGGTGAACTGATCGCGCTGGTCCGGTCGCAGAAGGCCGTGTCGGCGGTACCGACGCACCGCCGTATCGTCATCGAGCGGTTCCGGGACGAGCTGAAGCAGTGGCATGTCATCGTGCACAGCACGTTCGGCCGGACGTTTAACCGAACGTGGCTGCTGGCGCTTCGACAGCATGGGGAGGAGCGGCTCCCCGTGCGGCTGTTCGCGAATGCCAAGGACAACGGCATTCATTTCGTCTTGTCCGGCGCCGACGAGGGAATGGCGGCCAGCTTCGTGGCGATGCTTCGCGGCGTGACGTCCGTCCGGCTCGAAGCGCTGCTGCGCGAAGCGGTTCCGTCTTCGCCGCAGTTCGGGGCGGCGTTCCGCCGTCTGGCCGAGACGTCGCTGCTGCTGTCGCGAAGCTTTACGCGCACGCCGGCGTGGAAGAAGCGGCTGCGCAGCGAGGAGCTGCTGCGGGAATCGCTGCCGTACGCCGAACGTTTTCCTTTTCTCGGCGAGGCGATGCGCATTTATCTGCAAGAGGAGTTGGACATGCCGCGGGTGCGGGAGGCGCTGGAACAGATTGAGGCCGGATCGCTCGAGGTAAACGTGCGCGAGAGCCTGTTTCCTTCGCCGCTGGCTGCTGCGTTTCTAACCGAGTTCATGGGCGCTCAAATCTACGAGTCCGACGCCGTCGGCAAAGATATTCAACTGCAACTGCTCGGCTTGGAGCGGGCGCAGGCCGGGCGGCTGTTCGGCGAGAGTCCGGTGCTTGAGGCGGGGCAGCCGGACCGGGGCGCTGCGGAGGAGGAGCCGTGGCCGGCTTTCGCTCCACTGGAGCAGCCGGAGACGCTGCTGCGCCTCCTGAAGCAGCGAGGCGACCGGAGCGCCGCGGAGCTTGCGAGGCTGGCCGCCGGTAGCGGCGCTGACGAGGCGCAGCAGCAGGCGGAGGGCGGGAGCGGCCCGGGTTCGGCAGCGCCTGCGGGCGCGAAAACGCAAGCGGAAGAGATCGGCAGGCTGCTCCGCCGATTGGAAGAGGAAGGCCGAGTGCGTCGGATCGAAATTGGCGGAGAAAAGCGCTGGATCTGTTCCGACGAAGCGGATACGTATGCGCGGTTTGCAGACGATCCGCTGGCCGTGCGGTTTGTGCTGACCCGTTATATGGAGCACCGCGCGTCGTTTACAGCGGAAGAGCTTGCCGCCCGGTACGGCGCGGCGTTGCCGCTTGTCGACGACCTTGTAGGGCAGTGGGCCGCGGACGGGACAATCGAACCGGTCCTTGGCGGGAACGAAGCCGGACCGCGGACTTGGGTGAGCCGCGAAACGGCAGAGCGCCGTATCCGCATAGCCGAACGGGCGCTGCGCGAGCAGGCAGAGCCGGTCGATCCGGTCCGGTACTGCCGGTTCTTGATGGCCGCGCAGCACGTCCTTCCGGGCAGCCGCCTCAGCGGGGAGGAGGGGCTCCGGGACGTGATCGGCAAGCTGCAAGGCTGGTTTTTGCCGCTGCCGGAATGGGAGGCGTCGGTGTTTCCGCTGCGCTTGACCGATTACCGCAAAGAAACGCTAGACCGGCTGTGCGCGGCGGGCGAGGTGATCTGGATCGGGCGCAAGGAAGCGGGAGAAAAGGAAGGCCGGGTCGCCTTCCTTCTGGCGGAAGCGAAGGAGCTTTACGCCCCCCTGCTCAAGCGGGGAGCGGCTTCGAAGCACGAGCCGCTGCTGGAGCTGCTCCGGTGCAAGGGCGCAAGCTTCCTGTCGGCGCTCAGCCGCGAAACGGGAAGCGTCCCGTCGGAGCTGACAGCGAATTTGATCGAGCTGGCTTGGGAGGGGCTTGTCTCCAACGACCAGTTTGCGCCGCTGCGGATGAACGGAAGCGGTAGGAAGACCGCCGCCAAAAGCGCCGCCAAATTCCAATCCGGCCTTGGCCGCTGGTATGCGCTGGAGACGCTGGCGGAGGTGCAGCCGGGCGGAGGCGATTCGCTGGGCGCTTGGGTAAAGCAAGCGCTGGACGGCAGCGCGCTGCTGACGCGGGACCTCGCGGGTACGCTGCTGCCGTGGTCCTGGGACGACGTGTACGGCTCGTTGAAGCAGCTGGAGCTGTGGGGGATGCTGACCCGCGGCTTCTGGGTACAAAATATTGTGGCGATGCAGTTTGCCGCGCCGGAGACGGTGGGGCGTCTCCGCGAGGCGGATTGGGAAGCGGGAGGCGGCGAAACGGTGCTGCTTCCGGCCGCCGATCCTGCCAATCCGTTCGGATTGACAGTAAAATGGCCGGCCGTGCCGGGCGTCGCTTTTGCCCGCAAGGCGGGCAACGATCTCGTATTCCGTGGCGGCAGCTGGGTGTTGTGGTGCGAAAATAACGGCAGGCGCATGCACACGCTGCACGGGTTAGCTGATACGCCCGAGGAGGCATGGCTGGCGGAGGAAGAGCGGCTGCAGACGCTTCGGGCCGTGCTGCAATCGTATTTGAAGAAGCCGGGCGTCCGCAAAGTGGTCATCGATACGTGGAACGGGGAGCCTGTGCTGGATACGCCTGCCGCGGGTACGCTGCGGCAGCTCGGAGCAGAGGCCGACCGCGCTTCGCTCGTCCTGTGGCCGAGCTCGTTGCGATAAATTTTGTTTTCGGGAAAGGAAGAACCGGATGAAAAGCATAGAAGAGCGGTTGAACGAATATAAAGAAAGGGCGGGCTCCGTTAGCCGGGAATCCGGCGAGGCGGCTCAAGACCTCGCGATGGAGCTGATCGGAGAAATCGAGAGGCTGGCGGGCGAAAACAAGCGGCTGCGCAAAGCACTCGCGCAGTCGGCGGACCGGCGGTACGAGTCGACGAAATTAAGAGACGCCTTAAGAGAATAGCCGGTTTATGCCGCGCCGTCGGATGGTCCGCGAAAAATAAATGAAGCCATAAAACACACTATTGACAGTCACAGAAAATGGGAATAGAATACCTAGTAAACAAGTTGGTATTATTAGATATACTCCCGAGGAGGCGTAGGATTGTGAATTCCCTATACATTGCCAGCTGGGCTGTGGCTGTCGTAGTCCTGCTGTTGCTATTTTTCGCGGCCAAGAAAAAGATGGGTTTCGGGACGCGCGTATTAATCGCCATGGTGCTCGGCGTGGTCGTCGGGGCGGTGTTCGGTAAAGAGGCGACCGATCTCGGAGCGATCGGTTCCATTTACGTCAACCTGATCAAAATGATCGTTATGCCGCTCGTTGTGGCAACGATCATTTCCAGCATTACGTCCATATCCGATCCCAATATGCTTCGAAAGATCGGAACGAAAACGATCGCCTTATTCCTGATCACGACCGGCATCGCGGCGGTCATCGGTGTCGTCGTTGCGGTGATCATCGATCCGGGCGCGGGCATTCCTTACGTGCAGGATGCGAAATTCGCCGCCAGAGAAATACCGTCGTTCCTGAAAGTGTTCATGGATCTCGTACCGGCGAACCCGGTGAACGAGATGGCTACCGGCAAGGTCGTGCCGGTGATCGTATTCGCTATGTTCGTCGCGGTCGCCATTACGATCGAAGGCAACCGCAAGCCGGAATCGGTCCGGCCGATCAAGGAAGTGATTCAATCGTTCGCCGTCGTGATGTTCCGCGTGACGAAGCTGATCATCCGTTTGACGCCTTACGGCGTGTTCGGGCTGATGGCGGCGATGGCGGCGAAATACGGCCTCGCTTCGCTGCTGCCGATGGGCAAAGTGGTGCTCGCCGTTTACATCGCTTGCTTGCTGCACTTCGTTCTGACCTACGGCTTCCTGGTCACGTTCGTGGCGCGGGTCAATCCGATCCGTTTCCTGAAAAAGATTTATCCCGTGCTGGCCGTCGCTTTCACGACGCGGAGCAGCTATGCGACGCTGCCGGTCAACCTGGAGGTGATCACGAAGCGGCTTAAAGTATCCGATCGGATCGCCAGCTTCGTCGCCCCGCTGGGCGCAACCATCAACATGAACGGCTGTGGCGGCTTGTATCCGGCGATTGTGGCGATCTTCGTCGCCAAAGTGTTCGGCATTGATCTGACGATCACGCATTATCTGCTCATCGTCGGCTCGGCAATGATCGCTTCTATCGGCGTGGCCGGGGTGCCCGGACCGGCTTCGATCTCGACGACGGTCGTGCTGGCCAGCGTCGGTCTTCCGATCGAAGGGATGGCGATGGTGCTCGGCATCGACGCGATTCTCGACATGGCCCGGACGGCCATCAACGCAACGGGTACAACGGTCAGCTCTCTTGTCGTCGCCGTAACGGAGAAAGAATTCGACCGCGAGGCGTTCAACAATGGAGCGGACGAAGAGCTTGATAACTATGACGTATCTTCGCGCAGCGGCGGGTCCAAAACCGTCGTCAGCGGTTGACAAATGCCAAACACCGCTCTTTTTGCAAAGGGCGGTGTTTGTTCGTTTCCGACGTTTGTTGGACCAGTGTATGGTAAAATAGGGCGAATCCAGCTTGATCAAAGGGGGAAGGCGAATGGAAACCAGCGCCGTTCAAGCGAAGCTGCTGCTGCGCGTGCCAGAGGTGACGGCGGCGCTGCTCTTTTACGAGCAGGCGCTCGGCTGGGAGCGCCTGGAGCTATGCGCGGCAGCGGGCTATGCGCTGCTGCGTCAGCCGGGCGGCGAGATCGCGCTGCTCGCCGAGGGAGGCATGGCGGTGGAGGCGATCCGCCGCCTGCAAGCTCCGGCATGCCGGGAGCTGTCGCCCAGCGGCCGGTTTTATGTGACAGCGCCGCCCGGCCAGGCTCTGGAGTGGCTCCAGCAGCGCGCCGAGGAGGCCGGCGGGCGCTGTAGGGACGAGACGGAGCCGGGCTGCTGGCGGACCGTCACGATCACGACGCCGGAGGGCTACCGCGCGGCGTACTGGCAGGAGCTGTTTCCGAGCGACGAGGAAACGCTCGTATTGTTCGCAGCGGGGCCGGACCGGCTGGAGGCCGCGCTGGCGGGGCTTGGCGAGGCCGGGCTCGATCTGGCCCGGGCGCCCGGCACATGGAGCATCCGCGAGCAGGTGCTCCATGTGGTGGATTTGGAGCTTGCGGCGCTGCACAAGCTCAAGTTCGCTTTGGCCGGGCCGGAACGCGGACGCGCCTACAACGGCAACGGCTTCTCGCAGGACGCGTGGGCCGCGGGCATGCGTTACGCCTCACGGCCGGTCCGCGCCGAGGTCGCGCTGTTTCGGCTGCTGCGCGAGCACGTGCTCAGCGTATGCGAGCATACGCCGGGAGCGCTGGCGCGCAGCGTCATCGCCTCCGGCAGGGAAGAGACGGCCGGCCGCCTGATGAAAATGATGGCCGGCCACGCGAACGTCCACATTCGCCGGATCGGCGAAATCCGGAAGCGGCACGCCATCGATTAGCCGAGGCTTTCCGCCAGCCCCATCAAATGCGAGCAGATCCGCTCGGGATGCACGCCCGTTCGGGCGATCTGCTCGTCCACATTCGAGGCGTTGGCCAGTCCGGTCAGCACGAGCGCCGTCCGGCAGCCTGCGTCCGCTCCGCCGCGGATGTCGGTGTTCAAGTTGTCCCCGACCGTCCAAATCTCCGCAGGAGTTAACCCCAGCTTGGCGACGGCGTAGCGCATAATGATCGGCGAAGGCTTCCCGATAACAACGGGCGGCGTTTCGCTTGCTCGTTCGATCGAAGCCGCGATCGAGCCCGCTCCCGGCGTCAGCTCGCCGTTCCATGGCAGCAGGTGATCGGGATTCGTCAGGATGTACGGGGCTCCGCCGCGGATGTGACGGACGGCCGCAAGCAGCTTGCCGTAATGGAACGCCCGGTCGATCCCTTGTACGACCGCAGCGATCGTTCCTTCCGGCGCGTCCTCCGTGACGGGTTCGAAGCCGCCGTCCTTCAGGGCCGTTCTCAGTCCTTCCTCGCCGATACATAGCACGCGTCCGTTCCGGGCGCCGGTCTCCTGCAAGTACATCACGGCCGCTTGCGAGGACGTGAGTACTTCCTCCGGCCTGGCTTCAATCCCGGTCTTGATGAGGTGGGCCGCAACTTGCTCCGGCGTCCGAGACGAATTGTTGGTCACATATAGGAACGGGTAGCCTTTCTCCCGCAGCCAGCGGATAAATTCCGCCGCATAAGGGATCGGACGGTCCCCATGGTACAGCGTTCCGTCCAAATCCAGCAAAAATCCATGACTCATGATCCGATTCTCCATTCTTACGAGGCGTGCCGCGCGGGCCCGCCTCGTTGCTGCGTTGTTCGCTCCATTATACCGCGCATTGCCTTCCTAGGCGAACGGCCGCTTGATCCGCCTCGCCCAACTAGCCAAAAAGCCGGCATCCTAAGATGCCAGCTTCAGCTTCACGTAAAAATGGATTTCGCCGTTCTCTGACTCGGCCCAAATGGTGCCTTCATGCGATTCGACGATGCTTCTTGCGATCGCAAGACCCAGTCCCGAGCCTCCGGTATCGGATGTCCGGGCTTTATCAACCCGATAGAACCGGTCGAACAATTGCTCCAGCTCGTCGCGGGTCAAAGCGTCCGCTTTGTTGGAGATTCGGATGATCGCGTGCTCGCGTTCGCGGATCATGCCGAAGGTAATGACGCCGGGCTTAGGGCTGTACTTGATCGCGTTGCCAAGCAGGTTTTCGAACACGCGGATCATTTTGTCCACGTCGATGCGCACCAGCAGCCGCTCCTGCGGCAGGCTGCGGATCAGCGTGAGCTGCTGCTCCTCGCTGAGGGTCACGTATTCCTCCAGCAACTGCTCCAGCACTTCATTGATCGCGACGCCCTTCTTGTGCAGCGGAACGTCATGATTGGAGAGCTTTGTAAATTCGAACAGATCGTCGATCAGCCCTTTCAGTTTCTCCGATTTGCTGTAAGCGATACTGGCATAACCGGCGGCTTGCTCGGACGTTTCGAAATTTTTGTCGTGCAGCAGTCTTAAGTACCCCATGATCAGCGTCAGCGGTGTGCGCAAATCGTGCGAAACGTTCGTAATCAGCTCGTTTTTGAGCTGTTCGGCGCGCCGTTCCTCTTCGATTCTTCGCTGCAGATCCGCCACCATAAAGTTCATGTCCCGCGCCAATGATCCGAGCTCGTCTTGGGAACGCTCGATGACCCGATGGTCCAGATTGCCTGTAGCGATAATCCGAAGACCGCTCGCAAGCTCCTCGATATATTTCATTTTCCGCTGCGTTAAAAAGTAGAACAAAAAGATGAAGACCGCGAGCGAAGCTAAGATGGAAAGCGGGTTTTCGCCCTTATGGTAGCTGATGTTCGGCTGAGGGATGCCGCTGACGATTAAGTATGCCTTCTGATTGTTATACGTCACCGGATAAAAGCTGGAAAACTCCGAACGGGAGTCGGATTCCTGGTTGCGCGTTTCCATCGCGTTGCGGATGACGCTGTGGACGTCGACGTACGTTTCCGGCGCATTTTCACTGCGGAAGACGACTTTGCCTTCCAGATCCGTAATGACAACTTTGAGCTTGTCGTTGGTAACGAGCCGTTTGACCGTATTCTCAAAATCTTTGTGGCGGTCGGCTTCCTCCTTCGCTTGTGAATAGGCTGGTGGGGCCTCGGGCACGCTGCCGGGCTCTTGGCCGTTTGCATGAGGGACAGGAACGGCTGTGCCGGTATTGGGCGTCGGCGTCCCCCCGCCGGGAGATTCGTTGCTTGTTCCGCTTTCGTTTTCGTTGCCGCTGCGCCTCGGGGGCGTAAGGAACCGGTCCGCGAGCGAGCGGGCTTCATGATCGATGCTTTCCATCCCTTGACTGTAATCAATGACCGTGTTCTTGTTAACGGCGCCGAACAGCGCCGAACTGATGCCGTAGAATGCCAGCGACACGCCGAAACAGAAGACAAAGGTCAGCATCAGCTGCAGCCGGATGCTGCGCTGCACGTGGCTGCGCGCCATTCTGTACAGGTCTTGGAGGAAAAGGATCATGCCCCGCAGCAGATTAAAGGGGAACCAAGTGAACGGGAAGCGGTCAAGCATGGGCTTGCGCGGCGGTTTGATCTTTTCTTGTTTACTCAACTTTATATCCCACTCCCCAAACCGTTTTAATAAACTTCGGTTTCCGCGGATTTTCCTCGATTTTCTCGCGAATTTTCCGGATGTGAACCATCACGGTATTGTCCGAATCGAAATATGCTTCCTTCCATACGGTCTCGTAAATTTTCTCGATGCTCCAAACCGTACCGCGGTGGCGGGCCAGCAGCTCCAGGATGGCAAATTCGCGCGGCGTCAGCTTAATGTCCCGGCCGTCCAGCTTGACCTCATGCGTCGCGGTATTGATCGTGAGCTCGTCGATCTCCAGCTCGTGTTCCTTATTCGGCCGCTGAACATTGAGCCGGGTGTAGCGGCGCAGCTGCGACTTGATCCGGGCGACCAGCTCAAGCGGATTGAACGGCTTGCTGACGTAATCGTCCGCGCCGGTGCTCAAGCCGAGAATTTTGTCCATGTCCTGGCTTTTGGCGGATAGCATGATGATCGGCATATGCTTCTGTTCGCGTATTTTCAGACAGGCTTCGATGCCGTCCATCTTCGGCATCATGATGTCGAGCACAATCAGATCGACATCTTCCTTTTGCAGCACGCTTAACGCTTCGATGCCATTGCTTGCGCGCAGCAGGCGGTAGCCTTCGTTTTTTAAATAAATTTCCAGCAAATCGATAATTTCTTTCTCGTCGTCGACGAGCAATATTGTAGACTGCGCCACAGGGGCCGACCTCCTTTTCATTCCAAAAAATCTCGGTTGTTGCGGAGTGGAGTCGGCGTGCATTCGGGGCGGCGCCGACGACAAAAAAAGCATATCACGCCGGGATAACCTTGACAAACGGCATGCGGGCACTCCCCTTTCCGAACGTTGACTGTCACCTAGTATAGCCAGCAAATCTTAACGACGAACGATTCAAAATCTTAAAACATTCTTAAGGGAAGCGGGAAGCCGCCGACGTTTTTTACGAAAAGGTCACTTTTGATTGAAATAGGAATATATTGGATTATAAAGCAAACTTATTAAAGTGGTAAAAGAATGTTATGAACGGAGGAAACCCATGAGCCGGATCGAAACGATCGAACGGATTCTGAACGCGCTGCTGCCCTTACGCAGAACCTCGTCCAAGCAGCTTCAGGCGATCATGAGAGGCATGGATTTGTCGCTTGAAGCCTTATCGCCCTACATTGCGGAGCCCGCGGACTTGCCTTACGGAAGAACATGCCTGTACCGGAACGATGCCGCCGAAGCGGTGCTGATCCATCTCCCTCCCGGAACCGAAACGTACATTCACGATCACGGCTTATCCGTCGGCTGTGCGCGGCTGCTCGAAGGCACGCTGACGAACCGGATGTTCCGGCTGGAAGGCTACGGGTACCCTTGTTTGTCCGGGGAGGTTGAAATCGAGGAGGGAAGCTATTATTACGCGCCGAAAAAACAAATTCACCAGCTTCGCAATTCCGGCCCGCAGCGCGCGGTGGCCTTTCATCTGTATGCTCCTGCGCCCACCGGGAAGTCGTATTTTCCATATGAGCAGGTGCTCGATTATGTGATCTAAGCTCTTGCGATTTTCAGCGCGGGTGCAACCTTCGGAGCGGCAGTAGCGTCCATTTCCATATCATGACAGAGGAGGATGGAGAGATGCCGAAATCCGGAGTCATCATGAAAAAAACAATGCTGTTGCTGCTGGCGGCCGCGCTGTTATGCTCGGCTTGCACCGCTACCAATGCCGGGGGTGACGTTAGCCTCAGAAAGCATACGCCAGCGGATTTGGATGCGCGGATCGTGCAGGCCGACAATGCGTTCGGCTTGAAGCTGCACCGTACGATCGCGGAGCAAAATCCCGGCAGCAACGTGTTCGTATCCCCGTTTAGCGTATCGATGGCGCTGTCGATGGTTTACCACGGAGCAGGCGGCGCGACGCGTGAGCAGATCGGGAAAACGCTGCAGGGCCAAGGCTTGTCCGTTGACGAGTGGAATCGGGGGCATCAGGTGCTTCGAGATTTGCTGGAGCATTCGGGCAAGGAAACGCAGCTCTCCATCGCGAATTCGATCTGGGCCAGAAAGGGCGTGCCGTTTCACGAAAGCTTCCTGCAGCGAAACCGCGACTTCTACGGCGCGGAGACGGATACGCTCGATTTTGCGCAGGACAGCGCGGTTCGAAAAATCAATCAGTGGGTCGGCAAGCGAACGAACGGCAAAATCGACAGCATCGTGCAGGGGCCGATTTCATCGGAAACGGTTATGTACCTGCTGAACGCCGTTTATTTCAAAGCGCGGTGGCAGCATCCGTTTCCGGAGCAAGACACGAAGCCCGGCACGTTCCGTACGGGGTCGGGTCAGACGAAGTTGGTGAATCTGATGAAGCTGACCCGGCAGTTCGACTATGTGCAGGAGCCCGATTACCAGGCGGTTCGCCTGCCCTACGCGGACGGCAAGCTGGCGATGGTCGTCGTCCTGCCCTACGAAAAGGCCGGGCTGGATCAGGTGCAGCAGAAGCTGTGGGCGGATGAGGCGTTTTGGAACAAGCCTTTTCCTTCCGCGAACGGGACTTTGAAGCTGCCGAGGCTGAAGCTGGAGCTGGGATACGAGCTGAACGGCACGCTGAAAGCGATGGGCATGCCTGCGGCGTTCGACCCGGCCAAGGCGGACTTTTCCGAGTTATCGTCGAAACCGGTCTTGATCAGCGAAGTGAAGCACAAGACGTTCGTGGAGATGAACGAGCAGGGCACGGAAGCCGCAGCGGTCACCTCGGTAAGAGCTGAAGCAGGCTCTGCGATCACTCCGGTAGCCAAGCCGTTCGAGATGATCGTCGACCGGCCGTTTTTGATGGCGATTCAGAGTACGGAGACCGGCAGCTTGCTGTTCCTCGGCAGCATCGTCGATCCGAAGGAGTACGCGGCGGTGTGCCAGTATCGATCCGGAATGCAACTATTTGGTAGTTTAATATAAAGTTGGAGGCATGCCATACTACCATGATTTTAAATCCGTTTATCGATTGGACACACAAAGACTTTAAAATCCCAAACCATTTATACAACTAAGAAGCAAAATGTTTTTTCTTTTTTTGTAGATAAATACAATTTTTATATTACGGATTTTTTGGCAGGATATAATCTTTTATCCTCCATTGAAAATAAAAATAATAAGGCAAATAATTTTTTGTTTAACTCACATTCCGCACCCTTGTTTATTTATTCAAAGGATTTTTATTTTTATGCAAAATTTTTACTTTAGTTAGGCTTTAAACAATACATTTCCTGTTATTAAACCCCATAATTGGATTGATTTTAGATGAAAAAATGCTTGAAAATTAATGTATTTCGAATTTCCACGAAGGGTGCGGAATGTGAGTGTAAAGCAGTGGCCCAATCGATTGTAGCGACTTCATCGCACAGTAAATAAAACAGACCGCCTAACGTCCGCTGATCGGTACTCTGTCTATGCTGCCAAGCTAATAGGATGTAGCGTGAAAACACAATGGTCGTGTGGCTGATTAACAAATCATATGAACGTCCCTGAAACTCTTTTTGTAAGCGCAAGAGTGACTTGGCGCATTTGAAGAAGACCTCAATGTCCCAACGCATCCTGTAAATTCGAATGATGTCTTGGGCAGTCAAAGTCAGATCGGTCGAAAGGATGGCAAGCCACTCGTTCTTCTTAGAACGATGATGGACAAAAACAACCGTTACCGGGATACCAGGAGCCAATACCGTTTGAATCATGCGAAGAACATTGCGGTTCTTGCCTTCGACACGCGGCGCAACAGAGTACAGCGCCTTCAGATCCAGTCGCTCGCCTGCACCATTCAAGTGTTTGAGAATGTTTAGTTCCATAAATGCCGCTTTAATTTCTTTAGGCAGTTGATCGAGAGACTGCTTTTGTTCTATCATAGAGAGGACACCTCTTCTGTGTGGTAGTGATTGCTGGACACTCTCACTTTACCAAACAGAGCGGTGTTTTTCTATGTTGTCAAGCTACGATATAATCCGGTTTAAATCTAGGCTGCTCGTGCAGTTAAGCTGATTTTTTTGGTGCGAAAGTTGAGTTACATTGATAACACTGTAAGAAGAAAGACAAAAGCGACGCCTTTTTATTCCTTTAACAACTGACACAAATTAGACAACAAACATTATAACGTTATACTTTAAAACATCAATATCTTTTGCTAATATAACATTATAACGTTATAGTGAATTAAAGTATCGATACAACCCTAGTGTAAGCGCTTAAAATTGAGATTCGAGGTGAACTGTATGAAAGAACGGGCTGTAATCAAAAATGTACAACGTGTCGGCGGTGACAAGGTTGATATCGTCATCGAGAATGGCGTGATTGCCCAGATCGAGGCTGCCGGCAGAGGGCGAGGTGATCGTCTTATCGAGTATCCGGGAGCCTATGTATCGAGCGGATGGATTGATATGCACGTTCACGCGTTTCCAGAATTCGACCCTTATGGCGATGAAATCGACGAGATCGGCGTCAAGCAGGGCGTGACGACGATAGTTGATGCCGGAAGCTGCGGGGCCGATCGGATAGCGGATTTGGCAGCAAGCCGTGAGCGGGCGCAGACGAATTTGTTCGCATTTTTGAACATATCCCGGATCGGTTTGCTAAGAATAGATGAGTTGTCTAATTTGGCGTGGATCGATCGCGAACAAGCCGTGCAGGCGGTGGGCGCGCACAAAGATCTAATCGTCGGATTGAAGGCGAGAATCAGTAACAGCGTCGTGGGGGAGAGCGGTATAGAACCGTTACTCATCGCTCGTGGCCTGTCTCGCGAAACTTCTTTACCAATCATGGTCCATATCGGGTCCGGCCCGCCGGATATTGAGGAGATCGTTCCACTGCTCGAACGGGGCGACGTCATCACGCATTATTTGAATGGAAAGGCCAATAATCTTTTCGATGGCGAAGGGAAGCCGCTTCAAGTACTCAAAGACGCCGTCGCCAGGGGCGTGCATCTGGATGTTGGCCACGGTACGAGAAGCTTCTCTTTTAAAGTGGCGGAAGCCGCCAAAAGGCACGGTATCGAGCTTCAAACGATCAGCACGGACATTTATCGCGGTAACAGGCTTAATGGACCGGTCTACAGCATGGCCCACGTCCTTTCTAAATTCCTTTATCTAGGCTATTCGCTGGAAGAAGTCATCGCTGCGGTCACCACGCATGCAGCAGATTGGTTGAAAAGGCCTGAACTCGGCCGCATTCAGGTCGGAGATAAGGCCAACCTGACCATATTCACGATAGAAGAAGAACCGACGGCTCTCATGGATTCCGAAGGTGATATGCGCATGGGCGAACGAAGAATCGAAACCAAGGGAGTGTTTGTAAATGGCAGTTTCATTGAATGCTAAATACGGACTTAAACGCGTTATTAATGCCAGCGGCCGAATGAGTATTCTAGGCGTATCGGCTCCGTCAGATACCGTGATGGAAGCCATGAAGCACGGCGGCCAAAGCTATGTGGAAATTGCCGATCTGGTCGACAAAGCAGGTGACTATGTGGCGCGAATTCTAGGATCCGAAGCAGCGGTGATCGTCAATTCGGCATCGAGCGGCATCGCATTGTCCGTCGCGGGTATTGTCACGCAAGGCAATCGCCGCAAAAGCGAACGGCTTCATCAGGAGCCCATTGCCAAAAATGAAATCATCATCCTTAAAGGTCACAACGTCCAATACGGCGCTCCGGTTGAAACGATGGTTTATTTAGGCGGAGGTAAGCTCGTTGAGGTCGGATACGCCAACGAAGGCAAAGCCGAGCATATCGAAGATGCGATTTCGGAAAACACGGCGGCTATTTTGTACGTGAAATCTCATCACGCCGTTCAAAAAAACATGATCTCCGTTGAAGAAGCATGGGAGATTGCGCAGCGAAACCGAGTGCCGCTTATCGTCGATGCTGCAGCTGAAGAAGATATTCAGAAATACGTAAAATACTCCGACCTTGCCATCTACAGTGGATCGAAAGCGATCGAAGGTCCAACTTCAGGGATTGTCGGCGGCAAACGCCAATATATCGAATGGGTCAAAGTGCAGTTGCATGGGATCGGACGTAGCATGAAAGTCGGTAAAGAAACGTCTTTCGGCTTGCTTCAAGCGCTCGACGAGTACGGCGTCAAACATGATAAGAGCGAGCAGGAAAAAGAGGCCTTGCAAACTTTAATGCCGCTAAACGAAATGGCAGGCATCAAAGTAACGATCGTTCAGGACGAAGCAGGACGCGCCATTTTTCGAGCACGTGTTCAAATCGATCCGGCACATGCCGGTACAACGGCCAAGGATATCGTCGCTGGACTTAAAAACGGTGAGATTGCGATCTATACCCGGGATTATGGCGTCAGACAAGGGTACTTTGACATCGATCCGCGTCCGCTTCAAGGCGATGACATTGAGGTTATCGCGGCACAAATACGGAAACTAGCAGGAGGTAACTAAATATGTCCAACATTGCAAAACGTTTGTACAAAGGTCGTGCAGCACTAAACGTTCTAGCTAACAGTGTTGAAAACGCCAAGGAAGTGTTCGAAGCAGCGGAAGGTTTTGTTGTAGTCGGCGTTCTGTCTAAAGACTACCCGACCGTTGAAACGGCCGTAGCCGCAATGAAACAATACGGCCAGGCGATTGACGAAGCTGTGTCAATCGGCTTAGGCGCCGGTGATAATCGTCAGGCAGCCGTTGTTGCCGAGATTGCCAAGCATTACCCTGGAAGCCACATCAACCAGGTGTTCCCTGCAGTTGGAGCCACGCGCGCGAATTTGGGCGGACAAGACAGCTGGATCAACAGCTTGGTATCGCCAACCGGCCGAGTCGGCTATGTGAATATTTCAACGGGACCGGTAAGCGCGGCACAGGCTGAGCATGCGATCGTACCTGTTAAATCGGCAATCGCACTTATACGCGACATGGGCGGCAACGCTTTGAAATATTTTCCGATGAACGGCTTGCAATGCGAAGATGAGCTTCGTGCCGTCGCCGAAGCATGTGGAGAAGAAGGATTTGCCCTGGAACCGACCGGCGGTATCGATAAGGAGAACTTCGAAGCCATTTTGCGTATTGCGCTCGAAGCCAAAGTACCGCAAGTCATTCCTCACGTGTACTCATCGATTATCGACAAAACGACGGGCAAAACTAAAGTTCAAGATGTAAGGGAATTACTTAAGGTCATGAAAAGATTGGTTGATCGACATGGCTAAGCGTATAGCGGCTTTTGGAGAAGTGATGATGCGCTTGCAGGTACCTGGGTATGAACTTTTGTCCCAAGCCGACAGTTTGAAATACTCGTTCTCCGGAACAGGCGTTAACGTCAGCTCAGCGTTGTCGCGCTTTGGACATGAGGGATACCTGATCTCCAGACTGCCTTCGAATCCGCTGGGGGATGCGGCGGAAAGCTATTTGCGAAAGTTAGGTATTTCCCAGTCCCTTCTTAGCCGTGGAGGCGAGCACTTGGGTATGTATTTCCTTGAAAACGGTTTTGGAGCGCGGCCCAGCCGTGTTACTTACACCAATCGGCAGGCGAGCAGTTTCAATACGGCGCCAGAAGGCACTTATGATTTTGACCAAATTGCAAAAAGCATCGATATGATTCATTTCTGCGGCATCACATTGGCGATGAACGATAACGTTCGGCAGCATATGAAATCTTTGGCCAGGGCGGTCAAAGCGAACGGTGGCACCGTCGTTTTCGATTGTAACTATCGTCCAGCCCACTGGCGGGATGGTGGTTACGCTAAAGCGAAGCCGCATTACGAGGAAATGCTGGAGCTCGCGGACATTGTGATGATGAATGAAAAAGACGCGATACTGACCCTGGGCATGCCTACGGATAAATGTGAACGTGAAGAGCAGCTCATGGACCTAATCCCGGACGTGGCAAGGAAGTATCGAATTTCGGTTATCGCAGGCACGCATCGTTTTATAAACGGGGACAATACGCATTCCCTGAGAGGTTTTATTTACAAGGACCAAGTCTTCACCTTTTCTAACCTACTCACTTTTTCCGTTTATGACAGAATAGGTGCAGGCGATGCCTATACGAGCAGTATCATACATGGGGAAATCGAGCAGTTTTCACCTCAACAAACGGTCGACTTTGCTGCTGCTGCAAGCATACTGGCGCATACGATCGTAGGTGATACGCCGATGTCGTCAGTGGGTGAGATTTTTCGCGCGATGACGGAAAGAGTAAGTGATGTAGAAAGGTAGTGGCGTACGCATGAGCTTGTCTCACAAGCAGAGACCGTTATATTTGCAAATTATGAACATTGTGAAGGACCGCATTTTACACGGCATATATCCGATGGGGACGAATATCCCCTCGGAGCCGCAGCTCGAACAGGAGTTTAACGTCAGCAAAATTACGGTTCGTAACGCGATCAATGAGTTGGTGCAGGAAGGATATCTAGAAAAAGCTAGCGGTAAAGGGACGAAGGTCATCCGGAATACCTCCGCTTCTAAGCTTTCCAGGTGGAAACGATTCACGGAAGTTCTGGTCGAAGAGGGGCATGGAATCCGCAAGCAGCTGGTCCTTGCGGAGGTCGTCAGCAATGAAGAAGGGTCGGAGCCTTACCAGTTATTTGGGGAGAACTGCCTCCGGATCGAAAGACTCTATCACCTGAATGACGTGCCATATATCCATTACACACATTATTTTACGATGCGGGTGGCAACGATCGAGCTGTCGGATCTGAATGCACAATCGTTATACGACTTACTTGAAGAGCAGGAAGTCAACCTGGAGAAGTACCGGGACGAGTTTGCTGTAGGGCCAGCGCCTTCCCATGTAGAGAAGGCTTTGCAAGTCAAGAAAGGAACGCCTCTGTTGAATAGACTACGCTTTTCGTACGATGAGAAAGGCGAACTAATTGAGTACAGCCATGGGTATTACAATACGGACATGCATCGGTATGTCGTAAATTACGACGTCTAGGAACCACGGAACCCGTATTTCCTCGACTTACATGAAATCGCTTACTTCACATAAAGAAAAGAGGAATAACCATGACAATGTATCTCCTACTGATCACTTTGCTGGCGATTGTAATTGTGATTCTGGGCGTAGCCTGGTGGAAGTGGCATGCATTTATTAGCTTGACGGTGGCGAGCTTGTTTCTGGCGATTATGTCCGGATTATCGATGGACAAGATCGTCACAGCTTATGAGACCGGTGTCGGCGCCGTATTGGGACATTTGGTCGGCATCTTGGCTTTAGGTACGATTCTCGGTAAAATGATGTCGGAATCCGGCGCAGGCAACCAGGTAGCCAATTTCTTCATCCGCGTGTTCGGTGAGAAGAGATTACCTTGGGCTATGCTGCTATCAGGTTTTATTATCGGGATCCCGGTTTTTTTCGATGTGGGGATCGTCATGCTACTGCCTTTAGTCATTACGATCTATAAATCGACCAAAAAAAGTATTTTGTTGATCGGACTTCCGGTGATCGCTGGCTTATCGATCGTACATGGTCTTGTCCCGCCGCATCCGGGTGCGATGACAGCGATTGGCATCTATAATGCCGATATCGGAAAAGTATTGATCTACTCTTTGATTATTGGTTTGCCGGCAGCGATTATCGCAGGGCCGTTGTTCGCCAAGTGGGTAAGCAAGCGCGTTGTACCCGAAGGGGAGCCGGAACTGCTTAGTGAAAATGTTGCGCCGGATAAATTGCCAAGCACGGGTATTTCCTTCTTCGTCATTTTGCTGCCGGTCGTGCTGATGGTCATGGCGGTTATTGCACCGTTCCTACCGATTCCAGCCGGCTTGATGAAGTTTGTGACATTTATTGGAAACTCAGTTATTGCACTGCTCATCTCGTGTTTTGCGGCATTTTTCTTCCTTGGTTATCGCCAAGGAATGAACAAAAAGGTTATCAACAAGTTAGCGCACGAATGCTTGCTGCCAGTAGCTTCAATCATTCTGATCATCGGCGCGGGCGGCGGCTTCAAACAAATTTTGATTGAAAGCGGTGTCGGTACGTCGATCGCCGAAATGGCGCAACATTTGTCGCTATCTCCTTTGGTTCTCGCCTTCCTCGTTGCTGGTTTGATCCGGATTGCGACAGGCTCGGCAACGGTTGCTTTGACGACCGCGGCAGGTATCGTATCCCCGATTATCGAGCATATGTCCGGCGTCAATCTGGAACTGTTAGTTATCGCCACCGGCGCGGGCTCTCTTATGTTCTCCCATGTCAACGACGCTGGCTTCTGGATGGTAAAAGAATATCTTGGACTTTCAGTTAAAGAAACTTTTAAAACATGGACGGTACTTGAAACGATGCTTTCCTTCATTGCTTTCGGAACTGTACTACTTGTTGACATATTCTTTTAAACAAGAGACGACTTTTAACCTAATAGAGCCTGTTCAAAAAGCTCATAATATCGGATAAAAAACAAAAATGCACCTATGCGAAACATGGTAAAATGGAAGTACCACACTACCATTAAACCAACAACGCGAGGTGCATTTTCATGGACTTGCAGCTTGAACTGCTGCCCTATCACTACTATAACACACTCGGATTTGATGCGGAACTGATTGATTATATCGATCATGTTGATCT
Source organism: Paenibacillus tianmuensis (assembly GCF_900100345.1). GTDB lineage: Bacteria > Bacillota > Bacilli > Paenibacillales > NBRC-103111 > Paenibacillus_G > Paenibacillus_G tianmuensis. The sequence continues at coordinate 31,223 of NZ_FMTT01000041.1, forward strand.
CACAATCCGCACCCTACGAGCGAGGCTGCGGATTGAATTTTTGTGGTAAATGGAGGAAACAAACGGCCTTAGCGATGGCCAAATGAACTATCGCTAAGGGGCTTATGAAAGTTATCCGAGATACAGCGATTCATCGAAACCAAGACTGGTTAACACACGCTTCTGTTCTTTGGTCAAGGGGCTGCCGAATTGCCGGACTCGCGTTCCGTCCGGTAATCGGAAGGTAACCACTCTCAGGTACTTGAAGATTTGAAAAATAGCTGCCGCCGTAGGTTTGCGCAAGATACGCCCGCCTGCCCCATGCATCGGTTTTTGCTCCGTAATGTGCTGACGGATACGCCGCTGAAATACTCGGTAAATCGTCAAAGCGAACAAGAACAAATACCCGAGTACGGCGGCTCCATCCATCGCTTCACCTCGCCACTGTGCTGGTAACGTGGTTGCCAACACGAATCGGGACGCTCGTCGGCGCGCTTCCTGAAAACGTGCTTCGTCCGGGGTCACCGCGATCTGCCGCACATAGATCGTTTCTATCTGCGGCGTTTCCCCTTGTTTCGGTCTTCCGCGTTTTTTGCGGATGACCTCCTGAGCAAGAGTCTGTACGGCGAGCCCATGAAACTGAGACTTTTGCTCGTTCAAAAAAGCTTCGGCTGCCTTCTTGGCATCGGCCTCACAATGGAAGGGCGAGCAGGCCAAGTCCTTGGCGGCTTGCTCCAAGCGAACGCGCTCAGCTTCCCGCTGCTTGTTTAGCGTATGTTCTTTCTTCTTGTCCAAGGCGCTGGATTCCACGACGACCAAGCGAAGCGAATGTCCTTCGTATTCGGCCTCCGAGGCCAGCCAGCGGTAGGTGGCGCCTTCCTTGGCTGACACAAACGAGATTTTTTCCGCCCAAGGCGCATCCGGCGCATCGGCGGCCTCCAGCGCAGCCTTGACGATTTTCAAATGCTTCGGTGCACGGGTCAGCAAATAGCAGTGGGATGCCTTCGCCGCGTCCAAGGTCGCTTTACTCATCTCGTTTTTTTTGAACAATTTCATCTTGTCATTCCTTACATCGCATGGTAGTATATAACAATTAACGTGGAAGGGCTTCTAGGGATCCGACGGCTGAACGGCCGGGCGAACCAAGCGAAGCCGGCGCGCAGCTCCTGGAGCCGCGCTACACCGTAGGGATAAAAGACCTCGTGCAAGTTCCGCCGACAAGGCGAAACGGCATGGGGTCTTTTCTGCTTTAGCAGAGGAAAGGAGAAGGAGGAACATGAATGCGATACGGGCCGAAGGGTTGACAAAACGGTTCGCCGTGAAACGGAAGGAGGAAGGCTTCAAGGCCGGAGTACGTTCGCTGCTGCGGCCGCAGTACAGCGAGAAGACGGCGGTGCAAGGCATCGACCTGACCGTCCCGCAGGGGGAGACGCTGGCGTTTCTCGGACCGAACGGCGCCGGCAAATCGACGACGATCAAGATGCTGACTGGCATTCTGCATCCGTCCGGCGGATACGCGGAGGTGCTCGGCTACTGTCCGTGGAAGGAGCGCAGCAAGCTGGCTTACCGGATTGGCTCCGTCTTCGGGCAGAAATCGCAGCTCTGGTACCACCTTCCGCCCGCCGACTCGTTCGAGCTGATGAGCCGCATCTACGAATTGAAGCGCAGCGATTATCTCGCCCGGCGGGACGATCTCGTCCGCCGCTTCGAGCTGGAGCCGTATTTACATACTCCCGTGCGGAAGCTGTCGCTCGGCGAGCGGATGCGTTGCGAGATTGCGGCTGCGATGCTGCACCGGCCGCAGATCCTATTCCTTGACGAGCCGACGATCGGGCTGGACGTGGTGGTAAAGCAGAGCATACGCGAGCTCATCCGGTTCATGAACCGGGAGGAAGGGACGACCGTGTTCCTAACCTCCCACGATGCGGGAGATATCGAGCAGCTTTGCCGGCGGGCCGTTGTCATCAACCACGGGCAGATGATCTTCGACGATACGGTCGAGGCGATGAAGCGGGATTTGCTGACGGGCAAGACGATCCGGCTCAAGCTGCTGGAACCGGGCCCGCCGTTCCGGCACGACGGCGTGGAAGTGCTGACGCAAACGGACCAAGAGCTGGCGCTTTCCGTCGATACGTCGGCCATTGCCGCTCAGGAGGTGCTTTCCCGCCTCGTTGCGGCATACCGCGTGTCGGATATCACGATCGAAGATCCTCCGATGGAGAGCATCATTACGCATATTTACGAGCGGGAGGAAAGCGTATGAATCTGAGTCCGAAGCTGCTGAAATACGGAGCGATCGGGCGGATCAGCCTGCGGAATCATTTTGCTTACGTGCTGGACTTTATAATCCGCTCGATTTTCCTGATCATCATCATGTACATCTTCATTCAATTGTGGCAGACGACGTACCGTGGGGAAGGGTCGCAGTTGATCGCGGGCTACAGCTTCGAGCAGATCATTTGGTACATTTTGTTTGCCGAAGCGCTGACGATGGCGTTTCCCAGCCTGTGCACCCGCGTGGAGGAGGAAGTGAAGAGCGGCGATGTCGGCTACAAGCTGACGCGGCCGTTCAGCTATATAGGCTACCATTATATGGCTTATGTAAGCGAAGTGACGGTCCGGCTGCTTGTAAACCTTGCCGTCGGCTGCGCGCTCGGCTTGGCCTTTTTCGGTCCTCCGTCGTTCGGTTGGGGTTGGCTTGGATTTTTCACCATGAGTCTCGGAGCGATGACCGTGAACTTTATGCTCAACATGGCGCTGTCGCTGAGCGCGTTCTGGGTCGAGGAGACGCGGGGACTGGAGTTCGTGTACAATAAGCTGCTGTTTACGATTGGGGGCATGCTGATGCCGCTTGAACTGTTTCCCGAAGCGCTGCAGCAGGTGTGCCGCTGGCTGCCGTTTCAGGTCGTGCTGTATTTTCCGGCCAAAACCGCCGTCCGCTGGGAGGAAGTCCATCTTGCTCCGATGCTTTCGGTCCAGTGGGCGTGGGTGGTCGTACTGGCGCTGGTCGTCTGGCTTATCTATCGGAAAGGCGTCCGCAAGCTGAACGTCAACGGCGGCTGAGCCGCCAGGAAGGGAGGGAGGCGCATTGCGCCAAAATTCGAAAATGATGCCGCTGCTGCGGTTCGTATGGACGTGCTGGAAGCTCAATTTAACCGGCGCAATGGAATTCCGGCTGAGTTTTCTGATGACAGCAGGTATGATGATGGTGAACAATGCCGTTTGGATTTTTTTCTGGGGGCTTTATTTTCATCGGTTTCCGGTCGTGAACGGCTGGGAGCTGCAAGACGTCATGATGATGTGGGCGGTAAGCGCCGGCGGCTTCGGCCTGTCCGCCGTGCTGTTCGGCAATGCGTACCGACTGGCCTCGCTGGTTGCGGGCGGTCAGCTCGATCTGTACCTGACGCAGCCGAAGCCGGTGCTGCTTCATATCCTGGTCAGCCGGATGTCCGTCTCTGCGATCGGGGACGTGCTGTTCGCCCTGCTGCTATATGGGCTGTTTGGGGACCGTTCGCCACTCGGTCTGCTGAAATTCGCGCTGGCGCTGCTGATCGCGATGCTGATTTTTCTGTTCTTCGTGGTGACGACGCAGTCGCTCGCCTTTTACATTGGGCAGGCCGAGGGCATCGGCCTGCAGCTGTTTAACGCGATTATGACCTTCTCCACTTATCCGACGGGCATTTTCAGCGGCTGGGGCCGGCTGATTCTGTTCACGGTCATCCCCGCCGGATTCATCAGCTATTTGCCGATCGGACTGCTGCGGGAAGCGGATCTTGCGTTCACGCTGCAGGCGCTTGGCATGGCGGGGATCGTCACCGCGGCCGGCCTATGGTTCTTTCAGCGCGGCTTGCGGCGGTACAGCTCCGGCAACGCGATGGGGCTTCGGATGTGAAAGCCGTCCCAAGAGGTGTATAATGGTTCTGGAATGAAAGGTGAAGCTTGATTTCTAGGATCGACCCTACGATAAATGACTGCGGAGGACGCTTATGAATACGACCGAAAAAGAGTGGTTTCGGGTACACAGCGCCGTGTATCTGCTCCTTGTGCGGGACAACAAGCTGCTACTGCTTCGCCGGACCAATACCGGCTACGAGGATGGCAAGCTGAGTCTGGTAGCAGGCAAAATGGACGGGAACGAAGAAGTGAAGCGGGCGGCTGCGCGCGAAGCGTGGGAGGAAAGCGGCGTCCGGGTGGACCCGGGCGATCTGGAAGTAGCGAGCGTCATGCACCGGCTTTCGGATACGGGCGAATGGATCGATTTTTTTCTGACCGTGAAGCGATGGGAGGGAGAGCCGCACAACCGGGAACCGGACAAATGCTCCGAAATGGCATGGTATCCGCTGGACGGCCTTCCGGAAGATATGATTCCCCATGTGCGCCAAGCGGTTGAGAACACGCTGGCGGGCGTATTTTACGACAGCTACGGATGGCAGGAATAAGGCAGGCGGCGGAGAGACCCGTTCGGGGAGCTTGGCCGCCTTTTGTCATCTTAGACGAAAATTCGACGCATGTGTCGATTTTTCGTAGTAAGCTGATCGGGTTTTTGCTAGAATGGAGGTAGGGAGGGGAGGACGGGACGAACAGTTCGTTGCCGAGAACCACGCCATTATAATGTACAAGCCCTGCTTGTAGGAGAAAGCCGGCCCCGGCGAAGTCCCCAGGGAGCCGCTTGTAGTGTGTATAAAGAATCAGACCGTTTTTTTGAAAGGTGCTTCAATCCTGTGTTTTTTGTTATATTTCACACGAAACGCGACAAAAGTTCTATACTTACATCATGAATTTAGGTATAATGAAATAACAAAAAAGTCCTATGGATCTGAGGCATATTGTCGAAAAAAGGAGACCGGTCATCTTATGAAGGCAGAGCTTATCAACCCGTTTTTGGAGTCGGCCAGAATCGTCATCGAACAAGTCGCCAATGTACGACCGACCACCGGACAGCTCGGCATCAAGGACGTGAAGTTTGCTGAAAAATACATTTGGATTCAAATCGGCATGACCGGGCAAATGGAAGGGGACATCGTCTTCGGATTGCACGAGGAAGTTGCGCTCAAGGTCGTGTCCGCCATGATGGGCGGATTCTCGATCACCGAAATGAACGATATCGGCAAAAGCGCCATCTCCGAGCTCAGTAATATGATCAGCGGCAATGCCAGCACGATGCTGTTCAACCAAGGGGTTCGCGTTGATATTACGCCGCCCAAGCTGCTTCATTCCGCGCATGCGGTCGGCTTTAACGCGCAAAAGGCGCTGACGATCCCGCTGATTATGGAAGGCATCGGGGAGCTGGATATTCAAGTGCTGATCGCTTAACCGAGCGGCATGCTCTATAGTTGAAATGACAAGTCCATAACGTGTAAGCTGTAAGCGAACGTTTCTCCGGTTCCGATAACGCCGGGAGCGCTTCGCTTTTTTGTTCGTATAGAAGACAGGAGGAACCGGAGGATGGATTTTCAGGGCAAAATCGCGGTAATCACGGGAGCGTCCAGCGGGATCGGCGCGCTGATGGCGCAGATGCTGGCGCAGCGCGGAGCCGTTCCTGTGCTGATGGCGCGGTCGGAGCAAAAGCTGGCGGAGGCGTCCGCTAAAATACAGGGCCAGCACGGCGTCTATCGGCTCGACGTCACTTCGGCGGAGCAGGTGACGGCAACGATGGAGCGAGTGATCGCCGAATACGGCCGGATCGACATTTTGATCAACAATGCGGGCTACGGCGTGTTTGATCCGTTCGTGACGGCGCCCTTAAGCGAATTCGAGAGCATGATGGATGTCAATTACATGGGGACGGTCCGCTGTACGAAAGCGGTGCTGCCTTCCATGCTGAAGCAGGGGAGCGGCCATATCGTCAATATCGCCTCCATGGCCGGAAAGATCGGCTCGGCCAAGTCGAGCGGCTACTCCGCCACCAAGCATGCCGTGCTCGGCTTGACCAGTTGTCTGCGGCAGGAGCTTGTCGGCACCGGCGTTCGTCTGACCGCCGTCAACCCCGGACCGATCGATACGCCGTTTTTTGACCGGGCCGACCCTTCGGGCAGCTACGTGAAAAACGTCCAGTGGTTTATGCTGAAGCCGGAGCGCGTCGCTCAGGCGGTGCTGGAAGCCATCGTGCGGGGAACGCCCGAGGTGAACCTGCCGTTCATGGCGGCTGCCGGAGTGAAGCTGTATCAGCTGTTTCCGCGGCTATTCGACCGCGTAGCCTATAAATTGCTCAACAAGAAATAGCCCCACGTCCGACCTGTAAGGCGAAGGAATGCGGCGCCGTATGGCAAATGGGCAGATTACATGCGAGAAGGCCGCGACACCCTCCGAGGGGCGGCGGTCTTCTTTTATTCGGCTCGTCTTAGCGGACCCGGGACTGCGCTGCCGCGCAGCTGCGAATAGCTTTCAGGAAGCGGCTGGCTAGTTCGCATGGTTTTGCTTCGCCCGGTACGCCTCAAGGAGCTCTTCCACGGAAATCCCGTCGATGGTCATTCCTTCGAGTCGGCACCCGCTGATACTCACGCCACCGAGGTTGCAATTCTCGATCCGGCTTCCCTGCAGATCGCAATCCTCGAACCGAAGCGGACGCTGCTTCGCGCCCGCCTTGTGCTCTGGATGTCCTTCTGGAGGCAATCCGATGCTGTGAATAAAAGCCCCGCCAAGCTGGGCGCCGTCGATTTCCAGATCGCTCAGGTCGGCGTCGCTGATGCGGCAGCCGCTCAGGTTCACGTTGGTTAACTTCATTCCTCTCAAATCCCCGCATTGAAACGAAAGTTCGGGCATGAATACGTTTTTGAACGAAACTTGCCTGCCCTGCCCGTTCTCGAACTGGGAACCGTCGAATACCGTATTGCTCAGCTTAATTTGCGTTCCGCTGTCCCGTTTGTCCTTAATTTCAATGATGTTGCTGTTATCCATCCTTTAGCCCACCACCTATTCGTTGTTTGTCCTGCAAGTCGGTATTCCGCCTTCCTCTGTCAGCGAAAAAATGAAGAAAAGAAGACCGAGGTCGATTGCTTTTCGGTCTTCGTGCAGGGTATGGTAAAGGTAGCATAGGTTCTCAGTGATCAGGCTTCTTGCTCCGGCTTCGCTTCTGCCTGTTGATTGGCGGCCTTCAGCTTCTGATTCAGGTCGCGGACCTCTTCGAACAGCTTGCGGACATCGGCTTTGCCCTCGGGATGCTGTTGATTCCAATGACTGGCGAGAGCCGGCATCGTTTTATGGATATGGTTGTAGATTGCCCAAGCTTTAATTTTTTCCACCGTTTCGGCGGAAGCGTCGCCGGTCAGCAGCTCGGTATATTTCTCGACCAGCCCTTCGAATTCGGCGGCAAAACGGGAATTCATTTGAAAATCCACCTTTCCGGTCATAATACATCTTAGTGTAACGCCGGAACGACTTTGTGTCAAAAAATGGAGTGAACCGAACATGCCTATACCTACCGATACAAACCTTCCGCCAAGGGGGTTAACCGGCGGCGTTCCAGCCGACGGCACGCTGGTCCAGAGGGAAAGTCTCCGCAGCCTGGCGAAGGGTATATCGCTTTTCCGGCTGACATATATTAGCCAAGGACTTCAGGTTAAAGGTTATCTTGCCGTGCCTGATGCTATCATGCCCGTTCCGGGCTTAATTTACTGCCGGGGAGGCATCCGCAAGGTCGGAATGGTGCGCAAACGCCGCATTTTCTCGATGGCGCGGCGCGGGTACGCGGTATTTGCGCCGTTTTACCGGGGCAACGAAGGCGGCGAGGGACGGGAGGACTTCGGAGGAGAAGACCGCTTTGACGTGCATCATGCCATTACCCTCATGCAATCGCTGCCGGAGGTGCAGTCCGGACTGGTTCCGCTGATCGGCTTCTCGCGCGGCGCATTGATGGCGCTGCTGGCGGCCAAAGAGTGTGAAGGCGCCGGTCTGATCGTCGTCTGGGGCGGCGTGAGCGATCTGCTCGATACGTATGAAGAGCGGGTCGATCTGAGGCGGATGCTGAAGCGGGTCGTCGGCCATCCGCGCAAGCAGGCCGAATGCTACGAGCGGCGGTCGCCCGTCTGCTGGGTCGATGCGATCCGTGTGCCTGTCATGATCGTGCACGGTACGGCAGATGTGCAGGTCAGCGTAGAGCAGGCGCGCAAGCTGGGAGCGGCGCTGGAGCGGGCCGGGAAGGAATATAAGATGGAGCTGTACGACGGGCTTGGGCACCGCTTTCCGAAGGAGGACGACGAACGCGCGCTTGATGCGATATTCGGATGGATCACAAGCAAGCGGGAGCGAGTGGAAGTTCGGGACCGGTAAGCCGGCCGTTTCCCGCCGGGTGGGGGCAATCGCCCGCATATTCTGGTATACTAAGGAAACGCAAAGGAAGAGAGGATGATCGAATGAATACGGGGTTTGCAGCTTTACATATCGCTCCGCAGTATGTCAAGCGGCTGCAGGAGCTCGGTATCACGGAGCCGTCGGACATACAGGCGGAAGCGATACCGATCGCGCTTGAAGGAAAAGATGTTGTCGCGCAATCGCAGACCGGTACGGGGAAAACGCTGGCCTATGCGCTGCCGTTGCTGCAAAAAATAGACACGGGCGCGAGAGAGGTACAAGCTCTTGTGCTGGTGCCGACACGGGAGCTCGGCATGCAGATCGTACAGACGCTGGAGCAGTTTGTGAAGGATAGCGACATCCGCGTGCAGCAGCTGATCGGCGGCGCATCCATCGAGCGTCAGATCGACCGGTTGAAGCTCAAGCCGCAGATCGTGGTAGGGACGCCCGGCCGCGTGCAGGAGCTGGTCAAGCTTCGCAAATTGAAGCTGCACGGAATCCGCACGGTCGTCGTCGACGAGGTCGATCAAGTATTCGAACTGGGGTCCATGCAGGATGTGGAGGCGTTGTTCAAAGGCATGCTGCGCGACCGGCAGCTGCTGTTTTTTTCCGCCACGTTCCCGCCGCCGCTGCAGGACGTCATCGACCGCTGGATGCGCGAACCGGTCTACGTCCGGGTAAATCCGGCGCAGCACACCTCGGAAACGCTGGAGCACTTGTATTTCGTATGTCAGGAACGGGAGAAAATCGATATGCTGCGCCGGATTGTCCGGCTGTATAACCCGAAGGCCGTGATCGTGTTCGTCAATGAGACCGACGATATCGGGGAAGCGGTGGCGAAGCTGCAATACGTCGGCCTGTCGGTCGAAGGCTTGTACGGGGATTCCTTCAAGCAAGAGCGGGCCAAGGCGATGCAGGCGTTCCGCGCGGGCAAGTTCCAACTGCTGCTGGCGACCGATGTAGCTGCCAGAGGATTGGACCTACCGCAAGTCACGCATGTGATCAACCTCGACCCGCCGATCGATGCGGACCATTACGTGCACCGCGTAGGGCGGACGGGGCGGATGGGCCGCAAAGGCACGGCCGTCTCGATCATTACTCCGCGGGAACAGTTCATTATCGATAAGTTCGCCAAAGCGCTCGGTATCGAGATCAAGCGGCGGACGATGTTTCATGGCAAAATCGTCGATCCCGAGCAGGAGCGGACTATTCACCGGGAAGCGAAGAAGCTCGTGGAACGCCGTGTGTCGGACGAAGCGCCGTCGGGAAGGGAAAAACCTGAAGCGCGTATTGCCCAGGCGGGAGCTCCGAAGCTTCCCCGTACGGAAGGCAAGAGCGTAAAGCCGACACAGACCGGCACGGGCCGCCCCCCGGCTCCGGCTGCCCCGGATAAACGCAAGGCGGACCGGGAGCGGGACCGCAAAAACAAAGGAGCGCCGCGCTGGCTCAAGGAAAAGCGCGATCCGTCGGGGAAACCGAAAAAGTAACGAACGAGCCGCCGATTCCGCCTGTCAAACTTCGGGACAGGACATCAGGCTCAGGTGTGGACCGGCTCCTTTTAAGGGGGAAGTCAGATGAAATCGCTCTTCAAAGGAATCGTCACGATCGTGATTCTGGGCGCGCTGCTGGCCGCCGGGGCATTATGGTACGCGCAGCCGCAAGCGGCGCTGGACTTGTCGTACAATGATCTTCCGGTGCGCGAAAAGCTCGCTGCTATGGTGATCAACCTCAAGCCGGAAGCGGTGTTGACGGAGCAGGAGGTGGGCGATTTGCTGAAAAAAGCGCTTGCCCGCAAGCCTGAGCTTCGTCCCGGCGTTAAGCTGACGGGAGCAAGATTTTTCCTTCAGGGAGAACGGCTCGCGGCAGACGTGACGCTGCTGCTTCAAGACCGCTGGAAGGTGGGCGCCCGGCTCAATTTCGACCTTGTCTGGAACGAGCCGTATTTGACGGCCGTCCATACCGGCACCGTCGTCCGGGATGTTACCGTACCGGGCGAATGGCTGAGCCTCCAGTCGATCCAAGTTGATCTGAACGATTATATGCCAAGGCATGTGGCGATTCGGGACGTAGCATTTGAAGGGTCCACGGTACGCGTGACCTTCGGGCTGCGCTTATGATGAAAGCAAAAGGGACGGTTTCCTTCCTAGTCGAAGGAAACCGTCCCTTTGTAGGTGGGGGGAAGTACAAAACCATCCCATCTTCTCCTGACTTCGTCAGCTCTCTTACGAAGTCTTTTGCGACAAGCCCGGACCCGGCGCAGCTTCGGGCTGCCTTTTGCCCCGCCCAAGCCTGAACCGGTCCGCCGTTCTCTAGTCTCTATCTACAACCGTTCTATACTCGACCGCTTTGCGGAGCAGCCGGGTCAATTCAGCGGTTTCGCCCGGCTCAAGCCCTTGCCAGAACCACGCCACCAATTCCGCCGCTTTCTCGTCCAACTCGCCCAAAGCGCCCAGACCTTTCTGCGTGATCGTCACCATAACGACCCGTCGGTCCGTTTCGTTATACGCCCGTTCCGCATAACCGCCGGCCACCAGCTTATTGGCGAGGTTCGTCACGGCTGGCAGCGTAATTTGCAGCGTGTCCGCCAGCTCCGAACACCGCATCGTCCCGTTCGCCCGAAGGCTTTCCAGCAAATAGTACTGCTGAATCGGCAGCCCGTGCTTCAGCCGGCCTGTTATTTCGGAGATCCATCGGCGCATCGCCAGCCGGGTCCATTTTTCAATCTCTGTGGACGCATGAAGCCCTTGCTCCTGCATGACGTCTCCCCCTTTGAATTTTAGCTCTTAATAATTTTATTTATGAATAATTCAAATTTTGAACTAAATTATTGTACTCCGTTTTACCCGATGTGTCAAAAGGTGAGGAATCATAAAACAAAGCCCTCCCACAACCGGAAGCATGATCCGGCGCAGGAGGGCTTGCTAGTTATTTTTTGCGTGTTTTCACATAAGACGCATAGACGATTTCGCCGGTATCCAGCTTGGCGATTTCGTCGGCCGACCAGCCGGACAGCTTGTTGTTGCCGGTGACGCCGGTCAGCTTGATGCTATACTTCGAGGCCAGATACTGCTGAAGCTGCGGCATGTCGGCTTCTTTCAGCTCGCGAAGCTTCTTCTTGCCTTGAATTTGCCCCAGAACGACGCCGATCGATTCGGCCGCCAAGCTCGTATTCGGCTGAATACGCGCGCTGCCGTAAGCGATGGCGGAGGCGCCGACGTTTTTGCCGGCCATAATGACGTTGTCGTAATTTTTGAGCAGGAAGCTGCGCAGCGGCATCCCGTATTTGTCCGGGCGGCCCATCTCGATGCCCCATTTGTTGGCGCTGGTGCCCTGCAGGTCAAGCGGGTAGCCGCCGATGCTCACGTTGTCCCAGAACGATTTCGCCCCGAGCATGTCCGAAGGCTTCAGTACGTAATCTGTCTCGTAGTGGTTGTATTCACGGATGTACAGGTAGTTCGGGAACCCGTTCAGCTCCGCTTTCTCCCAGCCGGGCAAGCTTTTGCGGAAATGGTTCAGGATCAGCGGAATTTCCTTCTTCCCGAGCTCTATCGCATCGGCTACCGATTTGTCGTCCGACGGATCGACCGTATAGATCAGGAAAGCGTTGATAATCACTTCGCCGTCCCGCTGGCTCACTGCATTCAGCCCGCGCAGAAACACGCGGTCGTTCGTCGGCTTGTACTTGCTCGTCATGCCCGCGAGGCTGATGGCGAAGCTGTTGTCCACCGAACCCCAGCCGAATTTGGCGCTGCGATCCTCCTTCGACATATTGTTGAAGCTCTGCTGGAATTTCGCCCAATCGACGTTTTTGAACTTCATCATCATGCCAGAGCTCATATACTCGATGTTATTTTGCCCGTAGAACTTCTCCAGTCCCGGCATCCGGGTCGCCTGAAGCTTGCTGACCATCGCGGCGTAATCGGTGTTCTCCACCCAATAGGAGGCGACGATCCGTTTCTTCTGGCCGTCCTTGGTTGTGTAGACGATGCCGTTTAATGCCTGCCCGCCGAATTGGCCGGGGTTTTGCTCGATGCTCTCGATCTTGATCCCCTGCTCGACGGGAATGTCCTTTTTCAGCTTGTCAAAATATTGCTCGAATTCCTTCAGCTTGCGGATTTTGCCGTTGCGGAAGCCGTCGAACAGCTCCTTCGCCCGGCCTTGGACCAGCAGCCGGTGCTGATCGTCGCGGGTTTCGTCTAGGAACAGCATCTCTCCCTGCAGCACTTGGCCGCCGAACGCACTGCGCGGGTCCAATATTTTGACCTTCAATCCTTCATCTGCCGCAGCGCGGGCCAGATAGAGCCCTTCCAGTTCGCTGCCGATGACAACGATATCCGTTTGCTCCGCCGGGAGGTCGGATTGTTTGCCGTCCGTCTTGGAGGCGGTTGTGCCGCCGTTCGAATTGTCTTTACCTGCGGTTGCCGTTGGGGTCGGAGACGACTTGTCCGCGCTCCGCTGCAGGAACGTATAGACCCCAGCCAGAGCGACCAAGACCACCAGAGCCAGAACAACCGTCAGCTTTTTGCCACTAAGTTTCATCTCTCTCTCCTTATCTTTCGTTTATGGTAGATACCGGGACAGGGTCCGAAAACGGACAATCCCGGGGGTACGTTGTTAAGTTTAACATTTTTGGCAGGTGTTCTAAAGTGACCCCCCTAAACAATTTCAGGGGGGCGAACGATGTAAGGGAAGTCAGGAACTCTTCGCGAAGGTTCTGAACCATCCTCTTTTCATACTTCATCACATATCGCACCCGGCCTGGTTGATCGACGGGCAACGGACTTTCTCCGCTATTCGAGCGGCGGCGGGTCCTGTGCTGTCCGTGCGTTCGTCGGGATGGGGACCGCGATACAACCCACTTGACAAAGGAGAATGAATGATGAGCAAAGCATTCAAGAAGACCGTGATTTCCGGATTAACCTTGGCGATGGTGCTTGGCGGTTCGACCGCGGCTTTCGCCGACGGCAAAGGCAAAGGTCACGACAAGGACAAGGACCGTGACAACCGCGACACGATCGTGAAAAAAGTGGATTATGGCAAAGATGTTAATATTAACATTAAGCTGACGTTTGACGACCTGAAGGGCAAGGACGTGGAATGGGCGCAGCGTTACATCGCTTCTCTCGCTTCCAAGCGCGTATTCGAAGGCTACGAGGACGGCACGTTCCAGCCGCGCAAAACGATCACCCGCATCGAGGCGATTACCGCTGCAGTTCGCTTGATGGGTCTGCGCGATCAAGCCGAGTCGGCTGATGCGAAAGCGGCTAACCTGAACTTCAAGGATGCGGACAAATTAAAGCAAAAATATCCGTGGGCGACCGGCTACGTTTCCGTCGCGCTGCAAAACGACTTGTTTACCGAGACGGACGACATGATCCAGCCGGAAAAAGAAGCGGACCGCCTGTGGGCAACGACGCTGCTGGTTAAAGCGATGAAGCTGCAGAACGAAGCCAAAGCGAAAATGAACGCCAAGCTTCCGTTCCGCGATGCCGACAAAATTCCTGCCGGTTCCGTAGGCTATGTCGCCGTGGCGATCGAGAAAAACTTGATTGACGGGTACGAGGACAACACGTTCCGCCCGAACAAGTCGGTATCCCGCGCCGAGCTTGCCGCGCTGCTGGATCGTACGGGCAGCCAGCTGCCGGACCACGCATCGGTGAAAGGTACGGTAACCGGCGCACTGAACAACAACCTGCTGCCGGTTAAATTGCAAAACAACGAAGCTCTGAACGTCGAGATGGATTCGAACGTATTCGTATTCCGCAACGGCTCCCGCGTAGCTCCCGGCGACCTGCGTACGGGCGATCAGGTGCTGATCCGCACGTACGGCGGCAAAGCGATCTACGTCGAAGTGTTGAACACGACCAATGATCCGCAGCAGCAAGTCGACTTTACGGTAACGGGAACGCTGAACAGCTACACGCTGAACGCCAAAGGCGGACTCGCCAACATTACGATTAACCAAAACGTGAACGGCGGCGTGCAAACGGCTGTTTATGGAGTTGCTCCTGAAGTCTACATTTCCGGCGACGTCAGCCAGTTGACCGCAGGACGCACTTTGGAGCTGAGAGGCAAAAACCAACTCGTACACACCATCATCATTCGATAAATGAGAGAAAACGATTAAAAAAGGTTAGAGTTGCAACGGGAAACGGACCTTCCTGCAGCCATGTCAGATGCTGCTGGAAGGTCCGTTTTTTTACACGTAGATCTGAGATCCTGTTCGAATATACTCGATTTGCTTCATAAATGCGGACAATGCTTTCATCCCTTGTCGAGTCATGCCTCGATACTGTCATCGTACCGGATCATCCATCGCTTTGCAACACCGGCAGCCGGTTATCCCCGCAGTTGGGCATAGGGGATGGACAGATGCGCCGAACGGTGTATAATTAGGAGAAATTGCGAGCAAGCCCGTACTGCCGGGCGCGAGACTTACGTACATCGGGTTGGAGGAAAAGCGACTATGACCGCACAGCATATCAAACTAGAGGATATTCTCGTCGCCAGCCATCTGCTGAAGGACGTCGTACATCAGACCCCCTTGCAAAAAAATTTCATTTTATCCGAAAAATACGGCTGCAACGTGTTCTTGAAGCGGGAGGACTTGCAGGTGGTCCGCTCGTTCAAAATTCGCGGCGCCTACAATATGATCCGCAGCCTGTCGGAGGATAAGCTGCCCAAAGGCGTCGTATGCGCCAGCGCCGGCAACCATGCCCAAGGCGTGGCTTATTCCTGCAAAGCGCTGCAAATTCCCGGCAAAATTTTCATGCCGACGACAACGCCACGGCAAAAAATATCGCAGGTCAAGCTGTTCGGCGGCCCGTTCGTCGACGTCGTGCTCACCGGGGACACCTTCGACGATTCGCTGCGGGAAGCGCTGGATTACGGAGAGCGCGAAGGATTGTCGTTCGTTCACCCGTTCGATCATCCGAAGGTCATTGCCGGGCAGGGCACCGTCGGTCTGGAGCTGATGAACGATATGCAGGGTCCGGTCGACTACGTATTCGCCGGGATCGGCGGCGGCGGACTCATCGCCGGCATGAGCACATATATCAAGGGCGTCAGCCCGACCACTCAGATCGTCGGTGTGGAAACGACCGGAGCGCCTTCGATGCGGCAATCGGTCGATTCGGGCGAGATCGTCACGCTCGGCGAGATCGACAAATTCGTTGACGGCACAGCGGTCAAGCGGGTCGGTGAGCTGACGTACGACATCTGCCACGAGCTCCTTGACGATATCATCGTCGTGCCGGAAGGCAAAGTGTGCACGACGATTCTTGAACTGTACAACGAGAACGCCATCGTGGCGGAGCCGGCCGGAGCGCTGTCGGTGGCAGCGCTGGAGTTTTACCGTGAGGAGATCGCCGGCAAAAATGTCGTGTGCGTCATCAGCGGCGGCAATAACGACATCGACCGGATGCAGGAGATCAAGGAGCGGTCGCTCATCTACGAGGGCCTGAAGCATTACTTCATCGTCAACTTTCCGCAGCGCGCAGGCGCTTTGCGGGAGTTTCTCGAATATGTGCTCGGACCGACCGACGACATCACACGGTTCGAGTATACGAAGAAAACAAGCAAAGAAAACGGTCCTGCGCTTGTCGGTATCGAGCTCAAGCACAAGGACGATTACGGTCCGCTGATCGAACGGATGGAGCAGCGCGGGCTGCGGTTCAGCGAGATTAATAAGGACCCGAACTTGTTTAATTTGTTGATCTAAGCCAACATGAACAAGCCTGACGAAAAGGGAGCGATCCCTTCCGTCAGGCTTGTTTGCGTCGTCAGGCCGGATGGTTTTCCTGCGCTTTGGAGCGGTCCGGCGGCGCAGCAGCCGTTTTGTCGAACTTAAACCAACGATTCAGCAAGCCGTACACGAGCTTCGATTCCTTCGTCAGCAGCGGTCCGAGAATCGCCAAAATCAATACGTACAGCGCGGCGAACGGCTGCAGGACGGTCATCAGTCCGCCAGCTTTTCCGAGATTGGCCATAATGATGGAGAACTCTCCCCGGGAGACGATCGTCAGCCCGATGTTGGACGAAGCTTTCGGAGATAGCCCGGCGCTTCGCCCGGCCAGCATCCCGCCACGTAATTGCCGACGAGCGTCAGCAGCACCGCTTTGGTCGATTGCAAATGCAAAAAAAGCCGGAGGCTCTTGCGAACCTCGGCTTTTTCTTATTTCGCGGCGACATTTTGGAGATCCAGAACGCCTTGGTAGATCGTTTCGAACAGCTCGTCGATATTCGCTTCCTCGATGCAGGAAAAGGCGACGCGGAGATCGGTTTCGCCGAGGGCGATCGTCCCGACGCCGTACTTATCGAGCAGGTGCAAGCGCAGCGTTTCGGCGTCGACCGTCTTCAGCTTCAGGCACATAAAGTAGCCGGAGTTGAACGGGTAGTAATCCCATACCTGATCGAATTTGCTGGTATCGAGCAGCGCTTTGACGCGGTTGGCGCGGGCTTTCATGATGTCGAATTTCTCCTGCTTCTGGGCTTTGAAGTCCGGCGATTGCAGCGCATGCAGCACGAACGTCTGCGACGGATGCGGGCCGCTGGAAATCGTCGCACGGATAATGCCCATCGTTTTTTGCTCCAGAGCCGCCAGCGTCGCATCGCTTTGTCCGACGTACGTAATAAAGCCGACGCGGAAGCCCCACACGTATTCTTCCTTCGTCGCGCCGTCGATCTTGACCGACAGCACGCGCGGATGAAGCCCCGCCAATTGGCCGGCAAGCGACTCGTGCAGCGATTCTTCGAAGAACAGGCCGAAGTAAGCGTCGTCCGTGACGGCCACGACGTTGATGCCGGCTTCCGCCGCTTCCTTAATCGCCGCTACGATGGCGCGTCCTTCTTCGGGAGCCGGCGTGTAGCCGGTCGGGTTGTTCGGGAAGTTCAGCACGACGATGGCTTTGCCTTTGCTCTTTTGCGCAAGCAGGGCGTCGCGGAGCGCTGCCGCGTTGAACTGACGGTCTTCCGTGTAGAGCGGGTAGTATACGAGCTCGGCGCCACGGCGAATGCCGAAGGTCAGCTCGTAGTTTTCCCAGTTTTTATCCGGAATGATGACGGCGTCTCCGGGACCGGCGAACAAATCCGCCACGATGCTCAGTCCGTGGGTAAGCGCATTCGTCACGATCGGATTGCCGAGGTTTTTGCCCTGAAGGGACGGATTTTCCTCGATCATCTTGCTGCGCCATGCGGTGCGAAGCTCCGGCTTGCCCGCCGGCGGGGCATATTCGTAAATGTCCTTCGGATTGTAAGTGGACAGTGTATCTTGGATGACTTTCAGATGCATCGGCTGACCGTTCTCCAGCGCCGTGCCGATGGTGGCGTTGAACTTCTTGGCCTTTGCCTTCGCTTCGGCGGATTGGCTCAGGATGCCGACCTTCGGAAAATAAATTTGTTTGCCGAGCTCGGACAGCATCTCGTAGACGTGCGGGTTTTCCTTTTGAATGGTTTCATTTAAACTTTGGGCAAGAGGGTTCATGACGGTCCATCCTTCCATGTTCTTCATTGCTTACATTAGACCATATTATAACACTTTTCGTACGGCAGCGTCACGGAGTTTCGGATTTAACGACAGAGACCGCCTGCAAGGGGCGGGGAACGGGCATACGGGCAAATTTGCCGGGGAGGCTTGGTTTTCCCAAAGAAGCTGTGTTACCATAGGGGCAGCAAAAATATGGGTGCGGATTGGCGTGAGGAGCGACGATCCGCAGAGCGGGGGACAATGATGTCGGCCATTCTACGATACGAGAAAATTATGGAGCTGCTCATGGCGCACCGTGAGGTGTCCGTTGCGGATTTGGCGGGCAAGCTCGGGGTGACGGGCAAGACGATCCGGCAGGATCTCGAGAAGCTGGAAAGCAAAGGACTGCTGCACCGGACTCACGGCGGCGCCGTGCTGGCCAATGAAGGCTACTCCGGCCTGTTGGCCGGGCTCGCGCCGAATCCGAAGCATCCGGACGAGAAGCGGGAGGCGGCGGAGTGGGCGCTGCGGTTCGTCGAGCCGAACGACATTATCGCGCTAGACAGCGGCAGCACGACGCTGGAGATGGCCAAGCTGCTCGACAATGCGCCGCTGACGGTCATCACGAACGATCTGCATATCATCAGCGAGCTGATCAAGAAGGACCGCGTACGGCTGGTCGTCCCCGGCGGCTTCCGCAGCCGGAATATGCTGGTCAGCGAAGAAGCCGCGGAATTTCTCAGTAGGCTGAACGTGCAGAAGGCGTTCCTGTCCACGACCGGGATTCACCCGGAGTATGGATTTACGATCTTCACCCATTCCCACGTCGGGCAAAAACGGGCGATGATCGATTCCGCGAAGCAGGTGTTTTGCGTGGCGGACCACAGCAAGTTCGACAAGTGCGCCCTGATCACGTTCGCGAAGCTGTCCGAAATCGGCGTGATCGTGACCGATCCGTATTTGCCGGAGGAGACGGCGCGAAGCTACGAAGCGGCAGGCACGCAAATCGAGCGGAACCGGCGGAGCCGAGTCGGAAGGTAGCGTTGGAGCGGCATGCTCTCAGATACGGCTTGACCATCCGTCGCGCCGCAGCGAGTGCCGCATGGGGACGCTTGCGATCCGGAAGCCTGCGCATCCGGCCGGCAAATGCGCTGAAAAGGGCGGAGGGGGCGAACGAACATGCTCGTTACCTGCGTCTGCGGTTTTGTATGTCCTTATTGGTTCATTTTGGTTCAAAAATAATTCATTTGAACTTAAATGAACGTATGGTTTATAATAGCAGTGACCATACAAATACGGGAGGAATTATACGATGGCTATGGAAATTCGTTATGCGACCAACCCGACGGAAACGAAAACGTACGATACGGAACGTTTGCGCCAAGAATATTTGATCGAAGGCTTGTTCGTGCCGGGCAAGCTGAATCTGGTGTACAGCCACGTGGACCGCTTCATTACGGGCGGCGCCGTACCGACGACGGAGCCGGTTCTGCTCGAAGCAGATAAGCACGACATGGGGGCGGATTATTTCCTTGAGCGCCGCGAAATCGGGATCATTAACGTGGGCGCCCAAGGCATCGTCACGGTCGACGGCACCGATTACGTGCTGGAGAACAAAGACGGCCTGTACGTCGGCCTCGGCAACAAGCAAGTCGTGTTCAAGAGCGCGGATGCCGCGAATCCGGCGCGCTTCTACCTGAGCTCGACTCCGGCGCACAAAAATTACCCAACGCAAAAGGTGGCGATCAGCGAGGCGGAGCCGCAGCATCTCGGTTCGATCACCAACTCCAACGAGCGCACGATCTACAAATACATTCACTTGAACGGCATCCAAAGCTGCCAGCTCGTGATGGGGATGACGCTGCTGAAGCCGGGCAACATGTGGAACACGATGCCCTGCCATACGCATAACCGCCGCTCGGAAGTGTACTTCTACTTCGATATGCCGGAAGACGGCGTCGTTTTCCATCTGATGGGCGAGCCGACGGAAACCCGTCACGTGGTTGTCCGCAACGAGCAGGCGATCATCAGCCCAAGCTGGTCGATCCACAGTGGCGTAGGCACGAGCAATTATACGTTCATTTGGGCGATGGCCGGAGAGAACCAGGAGTTCTCCGACATGGACGCAGTCGCCATGAAAGATTTGAAATAAGGCACCGGGAAGCAAAAAGCACAGTTTCTTTGAAGCGCGAACCTTACGGGTACGGCTCAAGAGGCTGTGCTTTTTCGTTTGTACAATATCCGGTGAAGCGATCCTTCTATTTATAAAGTGGTCCAAAATTGGAGCATGCGCGATAGTCAGCGCCTTCGGTTTGCGCTGTTCCGAACAGTCCCCACGCACGCGGGCGGAAAAAGCGCTCTTCAGCAACATTATGCATGTTTACAGGAATGCGCAGCATGGATGCTAGCGTAATTAAGTCTGCACCGATATGTCCATAGCTAATCGATCCGTGGTTCGCTCCCCAATTATCCATAACATCGTAAACGGAACGGAACGCTCCTTCGCCGGTTACAATCGGCGCAAACCAAGTTGTCGGCCAAGTAGGATCCGTACGATGATCAAGCGCTTCATGCACTTCTTCCGGCAGATCAACCGAATAGCCTTCGGCAATCTGGAGAACAGGGCCGATACCCTTCACAAGATTGAGGCGCGACATCGTCATCGGCATGCCGCCTTTGGTCAAATAATCGGAGGAGTAGCCGCCGCCGCGGAAATAACCCATGTTAGCCGGACGCCATGATGTCGCAGCCAGGCAGCGATTTGCTTCTTCTTCAGAAATTTCCCAGAAGGGCTTCATTGCCGGTTTGCCGTCTTTCGTTTGCTCGCCTGTTCCGTCCAAAGTCGCTGAACCGGAGTTGATAAGATGAAGAATGCCGTTTTGCGCAGCGCCGCCAAGCTTATGCCCGGTTACGCGCTCAACCGATTCCGGACTCCAATACGTGCGCACGTCGGCGAAGATTTGGGCTGTATTCGTAAGCAGGCTGCCGAACAGCATAACCGCACCGTTCAAGCTGTCGTTTTCCGTCGCCACCAAATATGGCGCGCGAATGCCGTTCCAGTCGAAGGAAGAGTTAAGCATCGCTTCCCAAAAGTCGCCGTTAGGGAAATGATCCGTCCATTGACGCTGTCCCTGGAAGCCGGATACGATGGCGTTATGCCCCATCGCTTCCTCGCCGAAGCCAAGCTCCGCCAGGCGCGGATTGCCAATCATGAGGTCGCGGGCGATTTGCGTCATTTTGACAACAGTTTCCCAGTCTCTATCCTTCTTTTCTCTAGTCGATTGAATGTCCGGATCGTTGTTGTCGGGGCCTTCTACGCAATGTTCTTTTACCCGAGCCATCGCTTTGTTAAATTCTACCTCGTCATAAATCTTCTCGTCGATGCGGCGGACGAACTCCGACATATCAATGTATTCATTTCTCATGCCGAGATATTCCTGGAAGAACGAGTCGCTTACAATGGAGCCGGCAATGCCCATGGACACAGAGCCCATCGACAAATACGACTTGCCGCGCATATATGCCACCGCAAGACCGGCTCTGGCAAATCCGATCAGTTTATCCTTTACGTCGTCGGGAACAGAAGCGTCTGTAGAATCTTGAACCTGTTCGCCGTAAATGCCGAATGCCGGCAAGCCCTTTTGCGCATAACCGGACAGTACGGCAGCCAAATATACAGCTCCGGGACGCTCAGTGCCATTGAAGCCCCACACCGCTTTAGGTATGGACGGGTCCATATCCATCGTCTCTGTGCCATAGCACCAGCAAGGCGTTACAGTTATCGATACCCCCACACCTGCTTTGGCAAATTTATCCGCGCATGCGGTAGCCTCGGCCACACCGCCAATACAGCTGTCCGCAATGATGCATTCCACAGGATCGCCGTTAGGATAACGCAATATTTCAGAAAGCAAAGCAGCGGTCGCCTTCGCCATATTCATGGTTTGATCTTCTAATGATTGACGAACTCCTCTGCGGCGTCCGTCAATCGTCGGTCTGATACCGATCTTCGGGAATCCGCCGGCATATCGGTGCATTTCAATTGACATTGTAAGCCCTCCCAACTTATAATTTCGCCAATACATCCATATCACTTTTTAAATTTAAATAACTGGAACGATAAACAGGATATATCTGGTTGTAGATACGATGTGCCTTTTCATTTGGATAAACCTTTTTATCTAGAGTTTGCCATTTTTCTAATTCTTCCCAACTTAACAGACCTGTACCTACTCCTGCCAACATAACATCTCCCAAATTAGCCTCGACATCATGTTTGGGGCAAACAACCGGATGTCCTGTCACATCGGCAATAATTTGTCTCCATAATTGGGATTTGATTGCGCCACCAGCTACTATATAAGTTGAATTAAAGATTAGAAAACTATGGTAAGGAAAAACATACCTGCTTGTCGAATAAGTAAGGAAACATAAACAGACAGGCAGGGAATGAAAATGGAAGACACATCAAGACTTGAAGAAGTAAAACAAGCGATGAAAAAAGCAAAGGATCGCCGCATGTTCGAGCGTTATCAGGCGCTGTATTTACATTTACAGGGTACTCCGGCAGAAGCGATTGCACCTGTTCTAGACCGAAGTGTCAAAACTGTAAAAGGTTATATTCGGGCTTATGAAACAGGTGGTCTATCCGCTCTGAAAATGAATCATTCACCAGGAGCGCCGGTTCGCTTAACGAAAGAGCAGCAGGAAAAACTGAAGCAGACCATTGTAAATTCGGTTCCTCATGAGGTGGGTTTTACGGCCCGCCACAATTGGACATTAGAAATCATTGCAGCCTTTATTAAACGTGAATTTGGCTATACGTATTCACTTCGTGGCGTCTCGAAAATGATGCATCGCCAAGGGTTAAGCTATACAAAACCCACGTATACCTTAGCGGCGGCAGATGAAGAAAAGCAGCGCCAGTTTTCAGAAGTCACGTTCCCCGAATTAAAAAAAATTGATGGACGAGGAGATTGACCATTTACTATTTGAGGATGAATCGATGATCCGCGATTACCAAGCCATTCAAAAAACATGGTTTCTGCGCGGCAAGCAACGAATCATCCGCACCACAGGCAAGCACCGCGGCGTCAAACTGCTGGCAACAGTTGACTATGCCACTGGCGAAATTGTTTGGCAGGAAGACGTGCAGTACACAGCAGAGACCTTCTTAAGCTTTCTTCAAAAAGTGGTCGCTCACTATCCAAAGGGCAAAATCGTCATCGTGTTGGACAACGCCCGTATTCACCATGCCCAGTTGCTTCAGCCGTTTTTGGAAGATATGAAAAGTCGACTCGAACTGGTTTTCCTACCGCCTTACAGCCCGAAACTGAATCTTGTTGAAGGTCTGTGGAAATGGCTGAAGTCTGATGTGATTAACAATGTGTTCTATCATACAGTGGCAGAAATCCGCAACAATGTTCAGCAGTTTATGGACGAAATCATGAAATCCCCATTGTCGATCATTGATCGTCTTTGTATCAGGCTCTAACCAGTCGATTCAATAGTTCAACTTATATAGTTCTGGACAGTGAAAAGTTCTCGTATAGGAATAGCTAAGGAGAGTCTTCAACACGACTTGGTCAGCTCTCCTTTTCGCCCTCCTTCGCACCGTACGTGATTCTTTCGAATCATACGGCGCTCCATCATGACCTTCTACATGAGACGATTCAACTTTTCTCTGAACGCTATAATCTTTTTCCAGATCTTCTTCCCTAACGAAGCATAATCCTCTCGGCTGTGAATCTGTCTGTGGCAATGTTCATGTACCGCGGCTAAATTGTTGACTCGATTGACGGATGCCTGTGGTAGGTGAGGGTCAATATGATGGATGTGAAGATTGAACGGTTTTAGTTCTTCGTCACAGACCCTGCATTTCCCTTTGTCCCGGTTAAAAGCGTAAGCTCGATTCAAGAAATATTCGAAATTGTATTTCTTGTCGGTCGCGCCT
>NZ_FMTT01000097.1 GCF_900100345.1 Paenibacillus tianmuensis
GCGGAATGGCTCATTGCTGTTACTAAGATTCTGGATAAATACGTCTATTTCTCACGTCTTGATATCCCAAAAGTTGGTTAATCAACAGGCGTGGCTCTTAGTATCTTTAGTTCGTATCCCGAATGATTGTCTACATCATGGAGAATGTAGTAAGGTGTTTTGAATTCACAGCACCCTGTTGTCCAACGCGAAGGTTTTCTGGATAATTGTAATGCCGCATAATATGTACATAACGGTTGCCCTCATAATTACACATTTGAAATGTCTCATAATAATCTCTACGGCTATCGACGTCCATATCTTCTAAATCCTCCATCCAATACAGATCCATCCCTTATGAGAAATTCCTGGTTGATTCCATAACATACCATCACTCATATATCTGGTACTAATGATTGCTTTTATTTTCGTATTCTCAGCTCTCTATGTCTAATATGAAGTCTATGCGCTTGAACAATAACACTCGCAAAATGTGTTAAACTACTAATAGGAACCACCTATCTATAAATTGTCAAGTTTCACAAACGAATGTAGGCAGGTATTCTGCTAATCACCGATAGAAAGGAATATCCATAAATGGCTTCTTGGAGACAAGTGATGAAACCTTTGATCGTACCGACGATTCCCGGTGGAATCATAACGATCCTTATCTTTTATCTAGATTACTTCCAATTTAATCTTGTCGAAAAATTTCTCATGTTTGCGACTTTCGTCATTGTACCTCTTGTTATTTTGCTTTTAAGCTATGACGATGAAAAAAATAAACATCAAAGGATCATTTATGCTGCTATTAAGTTGCTTCAATTTCCCGCTGCGCTTCTTGCCTTAGCCTCTGTAATGAGCAGCAAGACGTGGGGATTGGGAGGCACGGCAATATCAGGGGCCCTCTCCCTAGGGTGGTTGCTGTTCACATTGCTGCTCTGCATCTATGGTCTCATCATTATTGTGAATCACAAGGGAAGAGTTGAGGAAATAGCGATTGGCGCGGGGCTCGTTTACTTTTTTATCGGAGGCATTTGGTTCGCCCTATATCAATATCAATTTGATCTCTTCCAAGCTAATCCCGCAACGCACGCTCTAAGTTCGGTCCACTTCCATTTCTCATCTGCAATCGTTCCGATTTTTATCGGTGTACTGGGACGGATCATGACGAAGAAAAGCTGGTATCCTTGGATCGTTGCCATCGATATCATCGGACCCATTCTGATCGCTGTCGGTATTATTTTCTCTAAGCCGACTGAGTATATTGGCGTCACCTTATTCGCCTGTAATATTGCGATTTACACCACCTATCTGCTTGCTTACTTGAGAAAAGGCTCTTTACGCAATACGCCAGCCTTCTTTTTAGTCCTTTCTTGCATTGCCTTTTACACGATTGTCGTTGTTTCCATTTGCTATCCGTTACTGAAAAACACGTTTTCCTTAACCATACACGATTTCATTCCGATTTACGGATTACTGCATGCGTTTGGTTTTGTTTTATGTGGACTGATCGGATGGGTATACATGATCGACTCTCTTAAGAAAAAATCGAGGATAGCTGGCACAAACCTGCCTTACTAAACATCCTACTTGTTATTCATAACAAGCTTATATTTCTTAAAAATCCAAGAATTAATCATGTCATTCATCGCATTTTTGCTTATGCGAACAGACGGTTTTTGCTCTTGCAAAGCATCAACTGCATGTGCCGAAAATCGAAGCGGCTTTGTGATTTTCTTGATATCGTTCGCTACTTCTTCAAAAAACGTATACGTTAACGGCTGATGTTCCCGAATATTCTCATAAATATAGTACTTCCCTTTTTCATCCTCCAAATCAATTTGAAAACCTTTGGGAAGTGAAAGCATTAAATACGGTAATTCATCTTCTGCCCATTGTCGGAGATAAGGAAACCTGATACTTTCATTTCTTACAAAGAATCCAGAGCTTTCATTACCAGTAGTAAAAGAAATAGAATATACAAAGAAAGGGTGGTAATCAGGCTTTTCTTGTATTGTAAAATACTGATAAAATGTTTTATAAGCCTCATACACCTGATTTTGATCATGTTTTGTCCGGGCATAATTAGTACAATTAAATTGTGCTTGTTTCTGCTCAAAGAGTTTCAAAACACTTTTAAATTCTTCTGGCGTTATGAAGAATTTAAGTTTATAGAATCCACTGTGTTTCAACCTATCCA
>NZ_FMTT01000048.1 GCF_900100345.1 Paenibacillus tianmuensis
ATCGCTTGCTTTGGAAGAAAAAGAGGAATAGCAAACGCGAATAAGACCGCTGGTGACTGCTTTTCCTACACCAGACCGATAGCTGTCCCACTGTCCTAAGGCAGCGTGCATAAAGAATAATAGAAGCTGACTGGCTGTAAACTTGCTGGCTGTATCTTCGTATTTCAATTCTTGCAAAATTTGCTTCACATCTTCTTCGGTCAATAGCGTTTGAACTAACTTGGTGAACGTGGTAGACTTTTTCATGAGGTCGCCTCTTTCTAATCGTGTTGTATGGTGCAAACGATTTTACAGAAAGAGCGTCCTTTTTTCAATTTTCAATTTCCTTATTTTGGTTAATCAACAGGCGTGATAATAACCTTCTAAATCAGTAACAGAAAATTCGTCCTTGATATCTGCGATAACTCTATCCTTGTGTTCAGTGTCTAGCCTTTTGTCATGCGATAGTTCAAACATTTTTTCTAAATTTTCTGCTCGAACAGCTTCAAAGTAGTGTTCGACTGACTTCTTGACATCTGTACTTTCATCTGCCGCTGACACGGAAAAAACAAACATAGGTAATGCCAGTACAACTGCAAGGGAAGAAACATACAACTTTTTGATATTCATGTCCACACCTGCCATTTCATTAATTTAAAATACCAATGCTCAAATTATTATGAACTCCTCCAGTGTGAGCATAGATTTTGGTACTTCTAAAATATAAAACAATCAATTAAGGATTTTGTTACACATTTTCCTTAAAAAACCTTAAAAGTGATATTTAGCTTAGATTATTTATTCCAAATGAAAGTTAATATATATTCAAGTAAATATTGGGTTTTTAATTTAAAAAACGGTTAGGCAAATTGTTATTTTTGCCTAACCTAAAGTTCAAGTTACTGCAAGCGATATGATGCACCAATTGAGACGGACATGATACACATTAATTACCTATAATGACCGCCCAGTTGCTCTGATACCTTCTTTCAATAACTTTTCTTTTCAAAATCAATTGTTCATAATTTTTTAGGGGAAGTTGGTTAATTCTAAAACCGTAGTTTGTATTTAACTTTTCATCTTGCAATGTTATAATATCATTTTGGGATATATATGCTCCTCCTGTTCTTACATCATATTCATTTCCGTCTTTATCAACCACCTTCCAAATGTCTCCGGAAAATCCATTAAAAAACTTGCCCTTCATGCGTAAAATGGCCTCATCGTTATTTTGCTCGAATCCAGTCAATATGAACTCGTCATTCATGCTGTCAAAAGATAAAGGAGCAGTAGCTAACGTTTCTGGGTTAAAGGCAAATGATTCATTGGAGTTCTCAAGTATTCTATAACCGTCCAAAACAAACCGGATCGGTGATTTCGGCAAATATTTGAACGTATATGTCCAATACATCACATGTTCCTTTTCGTCAAATTTTTTGATACTTGATAATAAGTCGTTTGTAATTCCAATTTTTGAGCTGCCTACAGTACTAATTTCATTTCCGTTCATATCTTCTAGATGGAACATCAAGGAATGCCTCATAAATAACTCTTTTTTATAATCCATGCTTGGTTTGACTTTCAATTCTAACCGCCCACCTGTTGAAGTATAGACTAGCCTTGTTAATTCAATTTCCAAGTTGTTCGAAGTTACAAATTTTTCTTTCAAGTTCTTGATTTCTCTTTGATTTTTTTCAATATTCACTGGAATATTAAAACTCCAATTTCCGGTTGTGATCGTCTCACCATTCTTTAATTTTGAAATTTTCCCAACGATTTTCAGGTTTTTGCCGGGAAAATCTTCATCCAATTTAGCTACAAGATAATTAAAATCTTCAGTGCTTCCTATGTCATCGAATACAGCTAATTTTTTATTATTGATTGGGTCAACCAACGATATCTCATTTTCATCATTTAACCTTAACAGATCATGATTGTATGAACCGTTATCATCTACAATTTTTAACGCCATTACTACCCGTGTACTATCAGCAATAATCTCATTGACCTGAACCCGGTACTTCTTGTCACTTACAGTTACATTGGGGTATATTGGAATGTCGGTTTCGTATGCTTCCAACAATCCTCTGTCCGTTACCGCATTATCTTTAAAGAAGGACTGTATATATTGAGCGATTGTAGGGGAGGTGTAGATACCTGTAATAAAAATAAGAAAGCAAGCAGCCAATATGAAATGTTTTAAATTTTTTGCTTTTCTTCTTTTTTGTTTCAGTAATGTTTCAATTGTATTCATGAACGGGGGATCTTTAATATCTGGCAATTCGAAATTAAATAATAATTGATGCAGGTTATTTTCCTCAGTCTTACACTCCTCATATAGTTTTCTACACCTTTCACAGAGTTTCAAGTGATTTAAGAATTCCTCTTCAATTATTCTTTGTCCCAAAATGTTTTCCATATCAACTTTATTTAGACAGTTCATAATAGTCTCCTTTCCTCTCATTCATCAGTGTTTTTAGCATTTTTTTTGCCCTATGCAAATCTGCACTGACGTTATTTACCGATATGTTCAGAATATGTGCTATTTCTTGATAAGATAGGTCATTCGTATATCTTAACAAAAGTACTATTCTAAATTTGTAGGGCATTTTTTTAATAATTTCATGAAGATGCCTTTTTTCATCCTTTTTGATAATAATGTCTTCAGGAAGATCGTTAAGAACGAAGTCAATGGAACAGTCGTCTAGAGGATAAGTAGTTCTTTTTTTACGAAAATCCTTTAGGCAATTTATAGCGATTGTATATAACCAAGATGAAAAGCATTTATTACTATTGTGCTGATCTATATTTTTAATGACTTTAATAAATGTTTCTTGTGTTAAGTCTTGTGCGTCTTCCCTGTTCACCCCCATATTAATTAGAAAACCAAAGATTTTATTTTTATATTTATTGAATATGCTATCAAAGGCTTTTTGGTCGCCTCTTTTTAGCAAGTTAATTGTTTTCTTTTCATCGAATATCTCTGACAATGGAGCATCCTCCTTTTCCGTAGCAATTGTAATTAAGACGAATCAGACCTACGTTTTCTTACAAAAAAATAAAAAAATTACATGAAACTTTTGGTTGGCCTTTCTAGATTCAAATCAATGCTACCCAGCAATACGTTAATAGGAGCGGATTGACGATGTGGAACTCTTTAAGCAGTAGTGAAACTTGATCTTGGACGTATTTTAAAGTGACTTTGCAATTGGAAAAACCATGAAAGCTGACGCAATTGAATTTGATAATCAGGATCAAGCGGCACCTGCATTTGGATTTTGAGCGGGGTGCTATGTTTGCGTGGCCCTTGAAAAGTATTTCTCGAAAGCAGAAATCACCTTTGAAAAATTTCATGTGATGAAGATGGTTGGTAACGTGGTTGATGAGTTCAGGAACAGGACAAGGCCGGCCTACTTAGCCACCGCAGCTTGATCGTCGAAGCGTTTAATATCGCCTATCTCTAACAGGATGCCGGCAGCATAAATCAAATCGATGCCCGGGATGGACCTGAGGCACGGTAATGGAGGATTCCATTCAATCTAGAAGATGCTGGATGATCTTCGGGAGCCAAGCCCCGAATGGACCCTATGCTTTCATTGTCGGAGACATTCCGGAATGTCCACTCCCAAATTTAATTTTCAAAGAAGAAAACTGGAAATTTGAAGGTAGCCTTCAGTTTCCTAGGGGACTGGAATTAGATCATAACTGCCTTCAAGAAATACTATACGAGGTGGCAGGGCTTTGCATTGTACCCATCCAGCAGAGCGATAAGCCGAAAGAAATAAGGTCTTGACATCAAGATAAATTAAATTTTATAATAAAAAAATGGAAAAAATTAAAAATATTATAAAATATTTAAAATAATGTACATTGTAGTTGGGTGAAGTTGGGGTTTTCTGAACAGACTATTTCGGAAAATGAGGAGTTTTGTGATGGAGCCTAAATGTGATGATTTTGAACTACTTTTAAAATTTCCTTTTGATCAATTACCTACTCTATCTCAAAAAAATATATATCAAATTTATTACCATAGCTTTTTTAGAATTGTATTTAAAATGGTGAAAAATAATGCTACAACAGAGGATATTTTACAAGAATCATTTTATAAGTCGATTCTATACTTTCCAAAGAATCTAAGAAATTTAGAACATCTAAAACGCTGGCTTCGAGTTGTTATTAGAAATACGACTCTAAATTATTTGAAAAAGCAAGGAAGGCTGGACAAAACTCATATACACCTTGATGACGCTCTCTATGTTTACGATAAGCTATCCTTAGAACAAAAGGTTGAACATAGGTTATTATTAGAGCATCTAAATGAACAGCTTACACATCTAAAAAAAGAATATGCTTACATCATTTTTTTGCGGTGGAAAAAAGAATTGTCCAATAAAGAAATTGCAGCTAAATTAGGAATATCCGAACAAAATGTTAGAATAAAGCTATTAAGAGCTAGGAAAGCATTCAAGAAAATACTTGATTTTTCTAAAATTCTGTAAGAAATGATTTTTTTATCGCAAGCTATAACTATTGCGGTTACATGTGAATGAAAAGGCCGTACCTACGTTTTTTGCGGGACGAGGCGGAGTGTTCGCGCTTCTCCCGCAAACGGTTTACGGTTGGCTACTAATCCGATTCAAAACAAAGGCGAACCACAGCGATTCTAAATCGCAGTCGGTTCGCCTTCTTCGTTTATCTCCGCCCCCTTTAATGTATCGCGGCCTGATACGTCCGGCGCTGTCGTTGCCCGGGCCCAACGATCCATCCAGCCAACAGCGCTCAAACGCCTGCCCCACGTTTTTTTCAGCACGTGGTTCACGTATCGACTGCGGCCGAACGCGATGCGGTTTGCGGACAACCAAGCCTCGCCCGGCAGCCGGAAAAAGGCGCTGATTAACAGACGTTCCTCCGGCAGCAGCGGTTTGAATTGTTCGTATCCGCGCAGCATCGCTTCCATGTACAGTGGTTCGAAAAGCGCTGTATTCAGCAGCGTTCTGGCGATTTCCAGATAAATCGATCCCCGCCGGACCCGGTCCCAATCAATCAGGAACAACCCGTCGGGCCGGATGATGACGTTCGGAACAGTAACGTCGCCGTGAATGAGAGCGGGAGGCTCGTGTTCCTTTTGCAGCAACCGTTGCACCTTCGGAGCCTCCATGATCCTCCAGGCTTCGTCCGCCAAGACGATGCACTCGGCCCCATGCTTTCTAAACCATCGGCCTAGCCGTCTATTAAACCGCACGAGCTGACGGCGAAACAATGCATCCCGCCGCTTCAGGATTCCGACTTCCTTTAACGTGAAGCGGGCCATAGGCAAACGGGTATTTTGGCAGACATTGTGAAGCCCGGCCAATGCTTTTCCGAGATTGTCATAGTCCTGCGCGTCGTTTTGAAGCTCCCGGCCTTTAATCCATTCCGTCATATAATAGGGCTTGCCTTGATAGAAGGTCCAGTAACGGCCGGAAGACGTTGTCAACCACTTCGGCAGGTGAGGGTAGCCGGCCTTCTGCAAAGTGCGGATGTGAGAGGAAATGCGCTCGATTTGCTGCCTGGCGGTGCGCTGACCAAGGACACGGCTCCGGCAAAACGGCTTGATCAGAAAGTCGCCCCGATCGGTAATTGCACGGTAGGCGGCATTGCGTTTGTAAAGCGAGTCATATGGGATGATTCGCTTGATTTGCAGTCCGTAACGGCGGGCCAGGAGCCGATATCTGGTTTTGAGGGTTCGATGAGTCATACGGTGTTCCTCCCCATTCGTGACGGTACGATGATATTTCTAGCTTATGCGGCTGCCCGTACCGCGTAACGGGATAAACACATAAATTTGGAGGAAGTATCCAAATGCTTCAAAAAAATTTCACAAACGATTGCCTTTGGTGTATAATAAGTAAATATTTTAATCGTTTATTAGTAAATTATTTCGAGATTTAATGGTTTTTTCTTGAAAGCAACCTTGTCTTGGAAGGGAACTGCCATGATACGAAAGGGGGCGTTTCTAATGAACGAAGAGCATCAATTAAAAACCGAAATGGCCCGTACGTTCCGGAAGATCGTCAAAGAAATGTCGTACCTGTGGAGCCGACATATCGACAAGTCGCTTTCGATGGCCCAGTTTATGGTACTCCGGCAGCTTCGCGGAGGGCCGCAGAAGGTATCCGATTTGGCTGAGGCGCTCGAGTTGACGTCCGGCGCCATTACTGCCAAAGCCGATAAATTGGTAGAGAAGGGGTATGCTAAGCGGTATCGGGGAGAAGACGACCGGCGGGTCGTATATCTGGAAATAACGGAACGGGGCTTGAGTGAGCTAAAGGCGCTCGGAGAGCAGCAGACGAAGATGGTCGAATTGCTGTTCGCCGGTTTATCTGAGGAGGAGATCCGGCAGCATCTCCATTTCTTTAACCGGATGCTAAACAACATGGAGCAATTGGGAGAGGAGTAAGAAAGCAACGTGGAACATTTATCGTATAAACGCAAAATCACGATTATGATCGCCATTATTGCGGCGATGTTCTTTTCAGCCATTAACCAGACGATCGTCGGAACGGCTCTGCCGCGGATTATCGCCAAGCTCGGCGGGATGGACTACTATACATGGGTCATTACGATTTATTTACTTACCTCGACGATCGCGACGGTGCTGGTCGGCAAGCTGTCCGATATTTACGGCCGGAAGCCGTTTATTCTTACGGGGATCGTCTTATTTATGATCGGCGCGTTCATGGCGGGGACGTCCATGGATATTTTTCAGCTGATTACATACCGCGGCATCCAAGGGGTGGGCGCCGGGATCATCATGGCTACGGCCTTTACGGCCGTCGGCGACTTGTTCGCTCCCCGTGAGCGCGGGAAATGGTCCGGGATCATGATGTCGGTGTTCGGATTTGCGAGCGTCATCGGCCCGGCGCTTGGCGGCTATATCGTCGATCATTTTGAGTGGCACTGGGTATTTTGGGTTTTCCTGCCTCTTGGCATTGTCGCTTTTATGATGATTTTGACGATGTTCCCGAAGGTGGAGCGCAAGCCGTCGGAATCGATCGATTATTTCGGCTCGCTATTCCTTACGTTGACGATCGTGCCGATGCTGCTCGCGTTCTCGTGGGCCGGCACGAAGTATGCTTGGGGCTCGTCGCAAATTTTCGGTTTGTTCGCCTGTACATTGGTGGCGCTGGTTATTTTCATATGGGTTGAGAGCCGGGTGAAAAGTCCGGTGCTGCCGCTTTCGTTGTTCAAAAACGGGATTGTGACGATCTCGAACGTCATCGGGTTTATTATGAACGCCGGGATGATGGGAGCGCTCATGTATACGCCGTTCTTTGTTCAGGGTGTGATGGGCATTTCACCGACCTATTCCGGTTATGTGACGATGCCCATGTCCATCGGCATGGTCGTGACCAGCGCGATCAGCGGACAGCTTATGACGAAGACGGGCAAATACAAGCGGATCGCGATTATCGGGATTATCATTATGGTCATCGGGATGATGATCATGCATTACATGAATACGATCTCGGTGACGCTGCTCAGCATGATTGTGTTCGGCTTCGGACTTGGGCTGGGGATGCCGGTCTTTTCCTTGACCGTTCAGAACGCCGTATCGCCGAAGGATCTTGGCGTCGCTACGGCCTCCTCGCAGCTGTTCCGTAACTTGGGCGGTACGATCGGCATTGCCGTCATGGGGACGATTATGTCTACTGGCATGACCAACAAACTGCAGGAAATCCTGGCAAGCGGGCGAGGCGTCGACTTGAGCAAGCTAGATCCGAAGGTGGCCGAGAAGCTCGCCGCGTTCCATAATCCGCAAATGCTGCTCGATCAGCCGAAGCTGGCGCAGATTCAGGCAGCCTTGCCGCCGGAGCTGCAGACCGTGTTCAGCCGGATGATCGACTCGCTCCGCGAGGCGCTCAGTTACTCGTTGGCCAATGTGTTTTTGGCGGGGGCTGTGCTGCTTGTGGTCGCGCTTGTGCTGACGTTCTTCCTGAAGGAGATTCCGCTGCGTACCGGAAGCGGCGGCCCAGGGCCGAAGCCGCAGGAAGCTGCGGAAACGGATGGCGAACCGTCGCCCCGCCTTAGTGGGAAGCCGGCGAACGGGTAACGAGTGAACCTGCGAGGTTTGCGCACTCGACAGCCGGGCGGCTATGTGGCTGCGGCGGCGTCGAGTGACGTTGACGCTGACGCTGGCTGTCATGCTGATCGTTAGCTTGAAGCTGTAAAAGGCACCTCCGGGAGACGGCTTCGCGCCGCCTATCGGAGGTTTTTGCCATTTACGGGCCACCGAAACGGGCGGGTTTTGTCCATATTATTTTCACAAAATTGCTTCGGGCGCCATAATTTTTTATGATAAGAGAGGACTCCATTGGGTGGTCTAATCCAATACTTAATTGACGAGGGACCAGATCATGATCGATAAATTGAAAGCGGCCGGCGAATGGAAAGAGATGTTCTTGCCCTACAAGTTTGCGATGGAGCAGCTGAGCACGACTATCCGGCATATTAACGAAGAGGCCATGCACGTCTACAACTACAACCCGATCGAGCATATCAAGACCCGGATCAAATCGCCCGAGAGCATTATCAACAAGCTGGAGCGCAAAGGGCTGCCGATCAGCCTTGTCGCTGCGCGTGACCATTTGAACGATATTATTGGCGTGCGAATTATTTGCTCGTTTCTGAGCGACATTTACGATCTGGTCGAAATTCTGAACAACCGGCACGATATGAAAATCATCGAATGCAAGGACTACATCCGCAATCCGAAGCCGAACGGGTATCAAAGCCTGCATCTGATCGTCGAAGTTCCGGTGCTGCTCTCCAAGGGAAAGCAGCTGGTCAGGGCCGAAATTCAGCTGCGCACGCTGGGGATGGATTTTTGGGCCAGCCTGGAGCATAAAATTTTTTACAAATACAACAAGGACATCCCGGATCGCCTGAAGCAGGAACTGCTGTCCGCCGCGCACCTAACCGTCGAACTGGATGCGAAAATGAAAGCGATCAGCGACGAAATCGGACACCTGGATTCGCCGTATGCGAGGATTCAGTAAAATCGGCGCGCAAACCGTAGCTGCATGGATGGAGGAAGACAGGAAGGGAAGAGACCCCTTTCGATGATAATTTCAAATATGGAGCTTCATGGAACATCGGCCTTGCTTATACGCAGGGCCGATTTTTTTGTCCGCGAGTCGCGCTAGCCGATTGTGAGGCACGTTGGTTACTCCGACATCGTCGTCGCCGTTCGCTGCAATGATCACTTGCTCCGGTGCGTAGCCTTCGGCCATAAGGTATCATTTCCGCTATTCACGACCGCTTCGCCCCCTAATCATAGAATCCTCCACCAAATCGAAGTTTTGTTACCTTGCTGCGGACGCGCTCCTTTCGGTACAGTGGAATTGCGGGTGAAATGGAACAGCAATGCATCCGCAGCAGGATCCGATCATAGGGGGGCTTAGGTTGTCGTCAATTATAGAATATGGAACTCACTATTCGCTTCGCGAAGGAATCGGGAGAACGGTCCGGAAGCTGAAAAGCGGCGGCAGCGTCACGATTGCTTTCATGGGAGGCTCGGTGACGGCGGGACACGGGGCGTCCGATCCCGAGCAAACGAGCTACCGGGCGAGGCTCATCCAGTATTTGACGGACAGCTTCAAGCAAACGGCTTTTCGCTTCATTCATGCCGCGGTCGGAGGAACGGACTCGGTCTACGGCGCTTACCGGCTGCAAGGTCACGTTTTCCGAACTTGTGTACCTGATCTTTTGTTTGTCGAGTTCGCAGCGAGCGATAACGGAAGGCGGCAGCCCTCGCTGCGGGCGATGGAAGGAATCGTACGGCATGCCCGGACCTTGAATCCGCATATGGATATTTGCTTTATCTATACGGCTAAGCAGTCCGGATACCCCTATTTCCTCAAAATGGGCAGGCCGCACGTGAATGTGTGCAATCATGAGGAGGTAGCTGAGCATTACCGGCTTCCTTCTGTCGATATGGCAACCGAGATTTACCGCCGGATGGCCTCCGGCTCGCTCACTTGGGACATGATCAGCGGGGATGGGGTCCATCCGAACAATGCCGGACATCTGCTCTATGCACAGCTTCTCAAAGCGTTTATGAGCGCCGCGCTGGAAGCGGTTCCCGGTCCGGAGAACGCCGCCGCTGTGCTTCCCTCACGTATAGACAGCTTCTGCTACGATCAAGGCATGCTTGTCTCTTCCTTGGCTGCGGAGAAAGTAAAAGGCTTCCGCTATGTCACCGGCTGGTCTCCAGAAAAAATATGCGATTGGAAGCCCCCGGTGGATATCCTGCAGGCTAATGCGCCGGGCGCGGTACTGCGCATTCACTTTACCGGAACCGCCGTCGGCATGGCTCTTATGGCCGGTATGGATACCGGGGAAATCGTAGTCCGAATCGACGGCAAGCTGTCTAAGGCTGTGCCATTGTTCGATGCGCAGTGTCGGAAATGTTACCGTCCCAAGACGGTATTGTTTGCGGACGATCTGCCTCCCGGCGATCATGTGGCGGAGGTGGAGCTGTCCGTTCTCAAACGTGAGGACAGCATCGGCCGCGCGCTGCATATCCTTTATTTTCTCATTAACGGACAGCTCCGGGCATGAGGAATCAGGGTTGTCCATACGCCGAGTCGCAAGGCGTTCCTGCCGGAATCCGAATGATCGCGGCGATGCCGCGAGTCTCTCCGGGCTCGTAATGCAGGCCGTAGACGTCCCCGAATTGGAGCTGAATGCGCCGATTTACGTTCCGGATGCCGTAGCCTTGGGACACTTGCAGCGTGTTGTGCTTTCCTTCCAGAAAAGCGTTCAAATCCTCGATGCTGCAGCCTGCTCCGTTATCCGTAATCGTCAGAACGGCGGTATGCTCCTCGATACGGCCGCGGATATCGATGCGGCCCTTGCCGCTTGATTTCTCGATGCCGTGAACAATCGCATTTTCGATCAACGGCTGAAAAATCAGCTTCGGACACCTGACGTCCAGCAGCTCGGGAGGAAGATCGTAGTAAACCTCGAACCGGTCCGGGTAGCAGATCGACTGGATATTCACGTAATGCCGGATTTGCTGCAGCTCGTCATCCAGCGTCACCATCTCATTGGCATCCTTCATGATGTAGCGGTACATGCTGGATAGCGAAGAGTTTATCTCCACAATCTCATCGACCCCCGATTCCAAAGCAAGCCAGTTCACCGAATCGAGCGTATTGTACAGGAAGTGTGGATTGATCTGTGCCTGCAGTGCCCGCAGCTCGGCTTCCTTCAGTCGGACGCCGCTTTCGTACACGTCCTCCACAAGCTTACGGATGCGCGTCATCATGTTGTTGAAGCTCTGGTATAGAATGCCTACCTCGTCATTTCCTTTCGGTGGCTCCAAATAGACGTTCAACCGGTCCGTATACATGATCGTCTTCATCGTGCGGGCCAGCTTGCGGATCGGCGCGGTAATCTGACTGGAGATGAGAAAGGAAAGAACGATTCCGGCACACAGAGCGGTTAGCGCCGATATTCCGACAATGTAGCGAACGATCGTCGAGCCGCCGGCAATGTCGTCCAGCGGAATGAAGGCAAGCAGCTGCCAGCCGAAGGCAAGC
Organism: Paenibacillus tianmuensis; assembly: GCF_900100345.1. GTDB lineage: Bacteria > Bacillota > Bacilli > Paenibacillales > NBRC-103111 > Paenibacillus_G > Paenibacillus_G tianmuensis. Next base: position 11,565 of record NZ_FMTT01000048.1, read on the forward strand.
GGGGACCGGTTGACAAGGTAAGCGGCGCCTTCGAGGGTGACCGTGTCGGAGGGCTGGGCCTGCATCATGGCGGCCGGAAAAGCCGGAGGATGCGGATTGAGCGAATAGACCGGGGCCCCTTGCGAATCGACGATCATCAGTTCGGTGGAAGGCGACAGCTTGGAGGCTTCGAGCGGCTTGCCGAGCTCCGTTGTCTGAAAGCCGATGACAACGACGCCGACGTTCTGAATCATTTCCTTGCCCATTCGGATATTGCGGAGCGACAGCGCCTCCGGATTCTTGATCAGCCGCGCCAGGTACAATTGACCCGGTTTGGCGGGGTCCGTGAACCAAATCAGCCGTCCGTCCGCTTCGACCGCCTGCCGGTGCCAGGGCATCTGCATCGCGTCGATGCCGTTATAGAAGCCGTAAAAAAAATCTTTCCCCGAATACAGCTCTTTGGCAAAAGGCATATCCGGCGAAACGAAAAAGGTGATCGTATAGGCGCTAAGCGAGCTGTGTAACGGAATGAACATATATTTGGTCAGCTCGTCATTAAGCTGGCCGATATCGTCATAGATCTGCATATAATCGTCCGTCCGACGGTTGAGAATGTTCATGATCGTATGGTCGGTATACAGAAGCAGTGTCGCTTTATCGAGCCCGTTAATCAGGTTGTCGAGGTTCATTTTATTTTGCGCCATGATCTGATTCAAATCGTTAAGCACCTGCCGCCTCATGATCTCGTTAAACTTCCAGTAGGTGATTGCGCTTGACAACCCGATGAGCACCAGGAGGCAGAGCAGAAAAATAAGCGCCATCTTGTGGTGAAAGCTGGGGCGGATGGCCATCATACGGAGGCACTTCCCGGATGAAGCGTAAGATTCCGGTACTGCGAAGGCGTCAGCCCTTCGGTCTTCTTAAACACTTTGGCAAAATAATGCGGGTCCGTATAACCAACGTTTCTGGCTACCTCCTGAATGGAAGCGGCAGGGTCTTTGAGCAGCAGGCGCGAATGCTCTATCCGCAGCCGGGTGAGGTAGGCGCTGATCGTTTCACCCGTCCCTTGCCGGAAAACGACGCTGATATAATTGGGGGATAAATTCAACTCGCTTGCGATAGAATAGATGGTCAAGTCCGGGTCCTGATACTTCTGGCGGACGATGTCCCTGAGAAGCTCCACGACCACTTCCGTCCGCTTGTTTTTGCGTCCGCTCACCCATTCCGTCACCCCCTGCAGCCATTGCCGTAAACACTCTCGTATGTCTTCCTTCGATTTCGCGGAGCCGAGCTGCGTCCATACCTGCTCTGGGGTCATCAAGCCCGCATGCTCCCAAGACAGCCCGGCTTCACGACAGGCTTCGAACCAGTTGACGAGAAGCTTCGAGCAAATATCCTTGATCACGTCGTAAGCGACCAGCGGATAATCGATAAACAGGCTTTCGAACTGCGCCTCAATCGCGGACATATCCCCGCTCTTGATGCCGGCGGCCCATCGCTCCTTTAACTTTGCATCGTACAGCAGAGCGTAGTACAGCTCGCGGATTTGGCGGGTTTGCGCCACTTGGGCGATCTTATGGATAAGCTGTTCGATTTTGGGCCTGTCGATTGGCTTCAGCACGTAATCGGTTACCCCGTAGCGGATGGCCGTCTGCGCATAGGAAAAATCGTGAAACGCGCTTAAAATGATAAGCGCCGTATCGGGGAGCTGTTCTTGCAATCGTTTGCAAAGCTCTAATCCATCCATAACAGGCATGCGGACGTCCGTAATGACAAGACCGGGCCGGTGTTCAAGCGCCAAATCGAGCGCCTCTTGTCCGTTGCTGCATTCCCCTATAAGTTCGGCGCCGAGCTGTGTCCATGGAATCATCCGTCTCAGACCGCTGCATACGGCAGGCTTATCATCCACGATTAATACTTTCAGCATGATATATCCCTCCGTTCCCCATCCTTTTTCAAGGAGAGTATACTATTTGACTCCTGCTATGGAAAGAGTAATGGCTGGAAAATGTTAGATTTCCCATTTTTTCAAGCGCCTATCGTAGTTTAATCCACCAAAAAAAATAATCTTCCTCTTTTGGATACATATGGAGTAAGATAAGCTAAAAGCGTAGTGGAGCCGCCTGTTTCAGATGGCGAAAACTATCTTTATATTCTCAGCGATCCGTATAGGGGGAAATAAACATATGAAGCCATATTTGTGCCGAACGGCCTTTTCGCGGCAAACGGCGGTTATTTTGACGTTGGCGGTCGTCGCAGCGGGGTGCAGCAACGCGCAGTCCTTACCGGCATCGGGCGATAAGAAGGACGCGGGCGCCGTACCGGGCGGCAAAACATTCGAGCTCAAGCTGATGGATTGGCAGGGGCAAAATCCGACGTACCAAGCCGCTTACGATCACGTGATTCAGGAGTATATGAAGCTGCATCCGAACGTGAAGATCGAGCATATTTACCAGCCTTTAGCGAATAACGGCTACGACAAGCTACTCGACACGCAGTTTATATCCCATAACGCCCCCGACGCCATGCAGTTGTCGGGCGACATGATTAACAAGTATACGAACCAAGGCTACATTATCAACATGGAAGGGTACTTGAACCAGCCGACTCCTTTTTCCGAAGGAAAGAAATGGATCGATACGTTTGTCGGCGGCGAGGCTTCGTTCCTGGATGCGAAGATCGCCAACCGCTTCGGCGTCATTTCCTTCATCCCGGTAGACGGGGGTCCGGGGATTGCGGAAAACCGTCCGTTTTATTACAACAAGGATTTGCTGCAAAAAGCGGGTGTTACCGAAGTGCCGAAGACATGGAAGCAGTTCATCGAGGCCTGCAAGAAGCTGAAGGACGCCGGGATTACACCGATCGCCGCCGACAAGGAGCGCTTCGTCAACTGGATCAACGTGTGGACCAGCAATCAGTTCGCCGAAAATTACGCGAGCCGGTTTTTCGACGCCAAGTACGACAACATCAAGGAGCTGTACGCGACCAAACGGTCCATCGCGGCGCTGACGGGCAAGATTGACCGCAAAGATCCGATCTTGAACGCTCATATCGATCTCATCAAGGAGTTTTCGCAGTATTGGCAAGACGGCTGGGCGGGCACGGGCGAGCAGGCGGCCCAGCAGCTGTTTATGTACCAGAAAGCGGCATTCCTGCTCGACGGCAACTGGAACTACGGCTATTACAAGGACAATATTAAGGATTTTGCCTGGGATGTGATGCCGTTCCCGGTCATAACGAAGGAGACGTCGCCTTACGCGGAAGAAGCGTTCCCCAAAGGCGCCAGCACGCTGGCCACCTACGGCTGGGGCCTGAATAAAGACTTGGAGAAAGACCCTGACAAGCTGAAGGTTGTGGTCGATTTCTTCCACTTTGCGACCAGCAAGGAAGCGCAAAATAAATTCGTCGAAACGGCGATAACGAATTCGCCCGTGGAAGGGGTACGTGTTCCCGACGTGATGAAGCCGTTCATGGAGACGGAACGAAATAAGCTGAGAAACCCGAACGGCAATACGTTTTTCCTTGAAGTGGAACCGACGGCCCGCGTGGCGGCTTCGCAGCAATTCTACACCGGCCGGATTGACAAGGAGCAGTACTTGACGCTGCTGGAGGAGAATGTAAGGAAGTCGACGACGAAAAAGGCGAAGGACCAGCTGGACGACAAGATTGGATTGCCGAATGCGATGGCTGCCGTCGAGAAGCAGATTGCCGAGCTGGAGTCGGCCCAGGCGGCGCAAATTTTGATCGTTACAAAGAAAAAGTCGCTGGAAATGATGAAGCTTCAGCTGGAGCTCTACAAGAAGTATGCGGAGCCCGCGTTAAAATAAGAGGAAACGAGGGAGAGTCATGAACGAGCCTTTCCGCACCGTCGGAACCAGCCTTCGGCGGGGCAAAAAGCGCAGCTCGGCTCACGGCAAAACGAGGCGCATCGCGTATCTCTTCGTCCTGCCCGCTCTCCTCATGACCTTGCTATTCGATTACTATCCGATTCTGGATGGAATGTACCATGCATTTTACCGCTGGGACGGGGCGGCGTTGAAGAAATTCGTCGGCTTCGGCAATTTTGCGGAAATCGTTGCGGATTCCGTCTTTTGGATCTCGGTCCGCAATATGGCGATCCTGTTCATGTTCCATATCGTGCTGATGATCCCGACGTTGGCGGCCTGCATCGTGCTGTTCCGCCTCCGCAGCGCCGCCTCGCAATACGTCTACCGGATTCTGTTCTGCCTGCCGATGGTTGTGCCCGGGCTGGTGACGCTGCTGCTATGGCAGTTTATGTATAACCCGCAGTTCGGTTTCTTCAACCAACTGCTGACTCTCGTCGGATGGGGTCAATATCGGCAGCTGTGGCTCGGCGATCCGGACCTCGCTCTAGGATGGCTCATCTTCATGGGTTTTCCCTGGATCGGCACGATCGCCGCCCTCATTTATCTCGGAGGCTTGCAGAGCGTGGATAGTTCGATCTGGGACGCGGCCAAGATGGACGGCGTCGGTCCCGTCGCCCAAGCGCTGAAGATCGAGCTGCCGCTGCTCAAGGGCCACTTCAAATTGAACCTGATCGGCGTGATTTCCGGTACGATTACCGGCTACGGCACGCAGCTCGTCATGACTGGAGGAGGCCCCGGCTATGCTACGCTTGTCCCGGGGCTGTATATGTACCAAAAAGCATTCGGAGGCAATACGGAGTTCGGTTATGCGTCGGCGGTCGGGCTGCTGCTGTTTATGATTGCGCTGGTCATCTCGATCGCGGCCATGAAGTTCATCAAAAGCGAGTGAGGCTACGCTATGGCATTTCGATCGAAATTCAGCGCCGCTGAAGCCGGCAAGCACCTGTTTCTGATCGTCACGTGTCTGTTTGTCTTCTATCCCTTTCTTATCATGCTGCAAATGTCGGTCAAGGATGTCGGTCAAATCATCTACGGCTTTTTCGAGATCAAACCGCCGTTTCATTTGGAAAATTACGCTGTTGCCTGGAAGCGCGTCAGCCCGATGGTGTGGAACAGCCTCATCATCTCGGGCGGAACGGCATTGCTGGCTGTCGTCACGGCGGCTATGGCCGGGTATGCCTTCGGAAGAATGACATTCCCCGGGAGAGAGCCGATGTTTTGGGTCATCTTCGCCAAACTGTTCCTGCCGGGCGTCCTCAATCTCGTGCCGTCCTTCGTGCTCGCCTGGAAGCTTGGGCTGCTGGATACGTACTGGGCGGTGATTTTGTTTGGCGCCTCCGGCGCGCTTCCGTTCTGGGTATTCGTTATACGCACATTCGTCCGGCAGCAGCCGCAGGAACTGTTCGATTGCGCCAAAATCGACGGCGCCGGCGAGGGCCAAACGTTTGTGTGGATCGCCGTCCCGCTGCTTAGGCCGATGATTGCCCTGCTCACGATCAACGTGTTCGTTGCCGAGTGGAACAATTATATTTGGCCGCTCGTGACGCTGACGACACCGGCCAAACGGCCCTTGACCGTCGGGCTGGCCTTCCTCACCTCCAGCTATCCGGGGGATTACGGGCAATTGATGGCCGGGTATGCGATTGCGAGTATTCCTCTGCTGCTGCTGTTCATCTTCGGCATGAAGCAGTTTGTTCAAGGTCTAACCTCGGGCGCCATTAAAATATGACAGAGGCTCGTTCCTAAGAAAAAACCGGCGCTGATTTGAATACGGACGCCCCCTTTGATAAGATTACAACCAGACTTGAAGGCTTGCGCAAAAATTAAGGGGAGACCTGCCCATGAAATTGTCCGGTGCGAGACCGGCGTCATACTTGTATACCTACGCCTGCCACGAGGATGAGGCGGAGCTGTGCGCGCTGGAGCTGCGCACGCTGCTTGGCTCGGAAGCGCGAGACGGCTGGCTGGAGAGTCCGGGCGACGTCGTCCGAGCCGCAGCCCGTTCGTCAAGCAGCGCGTCGATGTGCTGTGCGAGGCCACCAGCCTGCAGGAGCTCGGGGAGCTGGCCGGGACGCTGGAGCTGGATGGCGGCTCGTTCAAGGTCGTCTTCGTTAAGGCCGGCTGCCATGCCGCGTACGAGGACCAGCGCGCCATGGAGCGGGAGCTCGGCGCGCGTATCCGCGGCCGGGCCGACATGCGCCAGCCGGATTGGCTGCTGGGCTTCGCCTGCACCGGCGAAGGGCGCTGGGTGCTCGGCCCCTGCCGGCAGAACGAAGCGGTCTGGCTGAAGCACAGCCGGAAGCCGCATAATTATTCCACCGCCCTCAGCACGCGGGTCGCCCGGGCGGTAGCCAACCTTGCCGTGCCGCATCCTGCCGGCATCCGGGCGGTCGATCCGTGCTGCGGCATCGGCACGGTGCTGATCGAGGCGCTCACGATGGGGATCGACATCGTCGGCTCCGACATCAATCCGCTTGCGGTCCGCGGCGCCCGCGCGAATCTCGCCCATTTCGGGCTGCCGGACGTCGTCCGGGTGGCGGATATCGGCGACATGAGCGGCCGGTACGATGCCGCCGTTCTCGACCTGCCCTACAACCTGTGCTCGGTCATTTCGCCGGAAGAACAGCTTCGCTTGCTCGGGAACGTCCGACGGCTGGCGGAGCGGGCCGTCATCGTTTCCACCGAACCGATAGAGGTGCTTGCCGGGCAGGCCGGGTTCGCCGTTTCAGGCCGGTGCATTGTGCGCAAAGGCTCGTTTTCCCGGCACATCGTCATTTGCAACTGAGCGCGTACCCCGTCCGGGGGCGGCGCTTTTTTCTTTTTGTACATCCGGGCAATAAGAAAGAGCAGGCAACCTCTCTGGAGCGACCCTGCTCTTTCTTGCCGATAACAGGGATAAAGTCCTAAGCCGCAAGGACCAATTTCTCCCTTTCATCTTAAATTCATTTTTCTTTAATATTTAGCCTTTACAATATGTTAAAATATTGATTCCGCAACAAGAAGGAACTGCGGGCCGATAGGAGAGTGAGAAGCGATGCGTCCCTTGGACGTCCAAGGACAGGCAAAGTCATCACGGTCAAAGCTTGCCCGCATGGGATGGAACAGCTTTATCGTTGCCGCAATGATTGGAATTCCCCTGCTTCTGGTATTTGGCATGGAACTGATAGGACGGGGAACCGTACATGAGACCTGGACCTGGCTAACCGCCAATTGGAAGCTGTTCGGATTGAATGCTCTGATTGTGTTTCTGGTGTTTGCGTTAATTTACTGTATGATCGGGTCGCTGGTGCTGTCTGCCGGCATTAGCGCCCTGCTGCTTTCGATTGTATCGTTGATCAGTTACTTCAAGGTAAAGCTGATTGGCGAGCCCTTCTTTCCATGGGATATTTTCTTGAACAAGGAGAGCATGAACATCCTGCCGCTGGTTACGACTCATGCTGCGCTTATGCGGATCGGGGTGGTCTTCGCCGTCGTGGCCGTGATCTTCCTGTTCCGCCTGTGGCTGCCGCGGCTGTCGCTGCGGCCTGTAACCCGGGTAGCTCTCGGCGCGCTGTGCGTCTTTGCTTTGTACAGCTTCGGCGTGAAGGCTCCGTGGACCGGAAAGCTGCTGGACCGGGCGGGAGTGAACGAGATCGTCTGGAACCAGCATGAAAACTATGGAACGAACGGACTGTCCTTGGCGTTCACCATGAACGTAAAAAATACGATCGTACCGAAGCCGCCCGGCTACAGCGAGCCTACGATGGCCAGTCTTGCCGAAAGCCTCAACGAAATGGTCGGTGCGTCGACGGCGAACGCCGCAAGCGGAGTAAAGCCGAACGTCATTTTTATTATGAACGAAGCGTTCTGGGACCCGACCTTACTGCCGAACGTCACCTTCAGTGAAGATCCGGTGCCTACGGTACACCGGCTTGAGCAGGAGAGCACGTCAGGCTATCTGCTTTCGCCGCAGTTCGGTGGCGGCACAAGCAATGTGGAATTTGAGGTGCTGACCGGGCAGTCCATGAGCTTTTTGCCGGCCGGGTCGGTGCCGTATCAGCAGTACATCAGCAAGCCAACCCCGAGCATGGCCAGCTATTTCAAGGGCCTCGGCTATAAGAGCGCGGCCATCCATTCGTACGAAGGCTGGTTCTGGAACCGGGAGAACGTCTACAAGCATATGGGCTTCGACAGCTTCCAGAGCAAGGACGGCTTCCAGAATCCCGAATACCGCGGCGCTTTCATCGCGGACGACGAGGTGTCCAAGAGCATCATCAAGGAAGTGGAGGCCAACGCCAATCCGACGTTCATCTATGCGGTCACGATGCAAAATCACGGCCCGTATGACGATCACCGTTACGGCAGTGATAATCCCATTCAAGTTCAAGGCAGCCTTGACGATACGGCCCGCGATACGCTGGAAACGTACGTGCATGGCGCCCGCGATGCGGACCGCAGCCTGCAGCTGTTGATCGATCATTTCGAAAAGTCCGACGAACCGACGATTATCGTGTTCTATGGCGACCATATGCCGATGCTGGGGTACGATTACGACGTGTACGTGCAGTCCGGGTTCATTCCTACGGCCAAATCGGATCAATGGTCGCTGGAGGAACTGAAAAAGATGCGTAGCGTGCCTTTTGTGATGTGGTCTAACTTCGACATGGCGAAAGAGCAGGTGCCGGTGCTGAGCAACTCGTTCCTGAGCGCTTATGTGCTGGACCGGCTGCAGATGGAGAAGCCGGCCGCACTGGCATACAATGCCGAGCTGTCCAAGAAGATTCCGGGCCTGCTGCGCAATCTTGTCGTCGATTCGGACGGACAGATGCATGCCTCGGTTCCGGCTTCGGTCGCTGCCGATGTGGAGAAGTACCGGGAGCTTCAATATGATGAATTGTTCGGAAAGCAGTATCTCGCCAAATATACCGGAGCCCCTTCTACCCCCGGGGCAGCAGATCCGGACAGTGGGGGAGCCGGGCCGAATGCCGAGAGACATTAGCGTCTGATAGGAGATGGCTCGCAGCGACGAACAGACGGTTGGACACAGGTCCAGCCGTCTTTTTTGCGCTTTTTTTGCTTTGGCGAGCAAATGACTGCCTTTCCGCGCATACAATATGGAATCAATGCCGAAAGCGGGTGGGTTCTTGTGACGACGCCGGCGATTAATATTTTTTATATCAAAATCAACAGTATCTCGAATAACGGTTCCTTCAGCATCGGGGATACGTTCCACCACGGCCATACGATTCGTTCCAAAACGCAGGGGACCAATGCCTCCTATGGGGACGAATCCCCGCCCCGGTCCGAAATGCGCAATATTTATGTCGATCCCGATCTGAACGACCAAGGGGAGCTCACGCTCTCTTCCAAATGAAGCGTATGCTTTAGCTTTACCAGCGGGCTTGCAAGCAGAAGGAGGTGCCAACGATGCCCAACATTATTAATATTTTTAATATTAAGACGAACGGATTGTCCAAAAACGCGAACATCGATTTCGGCACGACGGTGCAAAACGGCCACACGGTCAACGTGAAAGTGGTCGGCGCCAATTTTGCCAACGGAGACTTTTCTCCCGTTTCCTCGTTGATGATCAATGTCGGGGCGGACCCGGATCTTGTTGATCAAAATCAGAACTCGTTCGGCAGCCCGAACGCACCGGTGACGAATACCGTCTAACATCCAGCGGGTTGCAGACGAAGGGGACAAGAGGGTTGTATTAGGAACTGTGAAGCGGGATTTTTTTTCTGAATGGCAGTTGATGAGGCGGTCGGCCGTTGGGGGGCTTCGGGTTATGGATATGGATAAACTGAAGCAGTGGATGGAGCTGGCGCAGAAGCTTGAGAAAGGGGATTTTTGGAAGTCGGTATTCGAAACTCATGACGAAGCGGCTCCCGGAGGCGCGCAAGGCAGTAAGCCAAGCCGGTATCCGGCCGGTTATCCGGCGTACGATCTGTACGAGCGGGAAGAGGAGAACTGGGTCGTGCTGGAGCTTCCCGGGCTGTGCAAGGAGGACGTGGAGCTGACGCTGTCGGGCAACGAGCTGACCGTGCGGGGGATTGCGAAGCCGCTGCTGGATAATGCCGTACCGCTGCATAAGGAACGTTTTCACGGCCCATTCGAGCGTGCGATTCCGCTGCCGCAACTGGGAGAGCAGTCTCCGGTCCATGCCCGCTTCGAACGGGGGCTGCTGATTCTCAACTACGAAAGAATGCGGCGCAAAGACGAGCAAATCGAGATTGAATAACTTGGGATTATGACCAAAAAAGTGGGGATACGATGAACAGGAAATCGCTTTTTGGGACAACGTCCAATTCCAATGCGCCTCCGCAGCAAGGCGGCAAACAGGAAGAAGCGCAGCGGCTCCGTCAACTGGAAGAACGGCTGAACCAGCTGATGGAGAAACTGGAGGACCAGCAGACTCAGCCCGCCATCGTGATCCAATCGTTATCGATTGAGAAGGTAGTCGTCGAGCATATTGATCTGAACAACAACCTCGGGCAGTTGGGCATCCGGGAGCTGAGCGGCAAGCTAAACATCGGAGCGGCATATACGTACGGCAAGGATGTTGACGAGAGCGGGAACGGCACAAGCCAGCCCGTGGCCGACGGAAAGCCCAAGCCGGAGGCTAAACCTAAGTCTAAGTCCGGCGGGAATCCCGCAACGGAGGGCAAGCCGGCCGTTGACGGCAATTCTGCAGCGGATCACAAACCCGGGGGGAACGGCAATCCGGACCAAGAGAAGAAGGCTGCCTCCGCTTCGCCGGGAAACGATCCGCACTATGGCGGCCCCCGCATCCGCTTCGGCAGCAGGACGTAGGACAAGCCCATGAGGCGCCCCTTTTCCTTTGCAAAAGGAATATGCTACAATTTGCTCAACGACCTATGATGTTATTTTTCATGACATAGGAGAGCAGAGTAGCGGGGGGATCATTATGGACTTGCGTAAACTGCGTTTGGACGAACCGGTGGCCGGGACGTTCAGCGAAGAACGGGACGAATACGAGCGGGATTATGCGCGGCTCATCCAATCCCCAGCTTTTCGGCGGCTGCAGGGCAAATCGCAGGTATTTGGCGCCGGGTCCGGCGACTACTATCGGACAAGACTGACACATTCGATCGAGGTGTCGCAAATTGCCCGTGAGACAGCGCGGCGGCTTGGCGAGCATTACGAGTTTTTGCTGCGGAAGGAGCATCCCGGCTTGATGATGGACCCGGCTGTCGTGGAATGCGCTGCGCTTGCGCATGATCTCGGACATCCGCCGTTCGGGCACAAAGGGGAAGAAGTGCTGGACCAACTGCTGGCCGAAGAACACGGCTTGGCTTACGAAGGCAATGCGCAAAATTTCCGCCTGCTGATGTTTCTGGAGAAGCGCGCCGGCAGCGGCAGCGGCTTGGATTTAACTGCGGCGGTGCTGCTTGGGATTAATAAATACCCGTATAATCTGGACACGCCCGGACGGATTAAGGGTGTGTATCCGATGGAATGGGAAGGCATCAGCTACCTTCGCGACAAATGGAACATGCCGGCCGGCTGCTCGACGCTGGAGGCGCAGCTGATGGATTTGAGCGACGATATCGCCTATTCGACGCATGATATCGAGGACGGCATCCGCGCGGGCAAAATTCAGATGAACCGGACCTTTTTCGAGGACGACCGGCTGGCAATGCATCTGGTGGAAGAGATTGAGGGCGATCAGGGGAACCTGGAGGTAGGCTGGGACCAGGTCGATATCAAGGCGATGGTCAAACGCGTGCTGGCTTCGTATCTGGCGCAGTGGGAGGAAATCTACGCCGAGTGCGATAACGAGGCCTCGCGGACCCGGAGAGAAATGAAAGCCCGCTGGGTGAGCGCTTTTGCCGGGCGGGTCGGCATTATCGACGATCCGAAGAAAGGCTGGAAGCGGGTCACGTTCGTTCGCGACGGACAGCAGGATTTGGAGCTGCTGCGGACGATGGAAATTTTGAAAAAGCTCGCTTGGGTGACGCTGATCAAAGACTTCCGCGTGCAGCGGCTCCAGAAGCGCAGCGAAATTATGATCCGGCGGCTGTGGGACAGCTTCAAGGTGCCTGAGGAAGGGCGTTTGATCATTCCGCCCGACTGGATGGAAAATTACGAACGGCATAAAAACCGCTGGACGTGGCCGCGTTTCGTGGCCGACTATCTCTCCGGCATGACAGACGCCTACGCGGAGAAGGTGTACGCCGAGCTGTTCGCAAGCAAATCCGGCTCGATCTACGAGATGGATTAAGGCTTTTGGGGTCTGATCCTTGCCCTCCCCGGCATATACTGGTTGCGAGCGCTAGTATCGCATCTCTGACGAGGAGGTGACCGGTCCCCATGATCGTTATTGCAGACGGCCAAACGTCGGTCGATATATCCGGCTGGGAACCGCCCGAGAGGGACATCTACGAGGAGAAACACAGGAACCCCACGACGTACCAATATGATTCGGAAGGAGCGCTGCGCTTCGAGCTCAGGCTGCGGACGGCGATTGTCCAAGCGGCCAAAGATATGCAGAACAGCGCGGCCTCGTTCTCTTCCTTCAAGAAATCGCGCTGCAACGCAGCCTATTGGACCCGTACGGAGGATGGCGGATTTAAGATGAGGGGGGACGTAAAGCCCGCTGCAGCGATCCGGGATATTTTCTCGAACGGCCGGGCCTATGCGTTCGAATGCGCCACCGCCATCATTATCGTGCTGTACAAAGCGGTGCTGGAGACGATCGGAGATCAGAAGTTCAACCGGCTGTTCACCAACCTGTATTTGTATTCGTGGGAGGTAGACAGCGACCTGCGGCTGATTACGATTGCCGAGAAAATGCCGACGTATCCGGGCGATATCCTGTATTTCAAAAATCCCGACGTCGATCCGGAATGGATGGAGTGGCAGGGGGAAAACGTGGTGAAGCTTGGGCACGACAACTATTTCGGTCATGGGATCGGCATTAAGAATGCAGCCGGTATCATTGCGAGTCTCAATAAGCACCGCAAGCCGGGCAGCACGAAGTCCGCTTACATGATCGATCAGGTGACGTACCCGAATTTCGTTTATTTGTACGAGGCGGCGTCTTCCCGGGTTCCGATTTCTCAGACGGCGCTTGCTTGGCTGCCGCCGGAAGCCCGCGGCCGGATTGTCGTCAAAATCGGCGGGAGAACCAACATTTACGCTTGAGGCACGGCTTTAAGGGATCTTTCGGCACGCGAAATCGCGTACGAGAGATCCCTTTTTGCTGCATGGAATAAGCGGCAGCGCCCGGTTCATTGACCGTACATTTGACGGATCGCTTCTGCTAACCGGAGGATGCCTGCGCGCAGCTCTTCCGGCTCCAGCACCTGCAGTCCGCCGCCGTATCCCGGAATGATCCGCAGCGCGTACTCCGCCGTTTGGAAATCGGCGGTAAGCTCGGTCAGGTCGTCGACCGTCGGACGAGTTTCGCGGATTTTGACGAAGTGCTCCTCCTGCAGGAGAGCAAGAGTGGAAGCATCCGCTTGCAGCCTCACGGGATAGCTGGGAAGCCGAGACTTGAAGTCGGCCGTCGATTGCTCCCAATAACGGGCCAGATCGAAATTTGCCGGACGCTCGAACCGCTCGGGCCGTATAACCGCGCTGCGTATCCGGGAAACCCTGTAGGTGCGCATCTGGCCGTCTACGAACCCGATCAAGTACCACGCGTTTCCTTTGACGACCAGCCCAAGCGGGCCGAGCTCGCGCTCGACGACCTCGTCGCCACGTCCGTAGCGAACGGCAAGCAGCCGTTCCTCCCACACCGCCTCCTGCACGACGGGCAGGCAAGATACCTCCTCCGCGGGTCCGTACCACCCGGCTCCGTCCACGTGGATGCGTTCGCGGACCGCCTCCGCATTCCGCCGCAGGGAGGGAGGCAGGGCGGCAAGCAGCTTCAACAAGGCTGCTTCAAAAGCCTCGCGCCAGCCTAAATCGCGCATCATGCCGGAAGCATGGGCGAGCAGGAGGGAGCGGATTTCATCAATTTTAAGTCCTGTGAGCTGGGAGCGGTAGCCTTCCGGCAGCACCCAGCCGCCGCCCGAGCCCCGCTCGGCATAGAGCGGAATGCCGGAACCGCTGAGCGCCTCCATGTCGCGGAAGATGGTCCGCTCCGATACCTCCAGTTGCTCGGCCAGCTCCCGCGAGGTCATTCGGCCGCGATTCTGAAGCAGCAATAAAATCGATAACAGTCGGTCCGCACGCATGATAATCGCTCCTTGTATTTTTAAGATGCGCTTCATCTTCTGATTTCTCATTTTACCACAGCAATATGACAAGGGGTGACATATTAGGATCTAAGCACAAACAAAAAAACGCCCCCTCGGTGGGGGCGTCGGACTATTCCGGATGAACGATAGGCCAGCCATGATGTTTCGTGCCGGGCTTAGGCTCCCTTGCCTCTTGATATGCTCTTGGGCAAGCCTTTGCCCTTACCGCGCGACGGGCTCAAAAAAAAATGGCTCATTCCTTCGCGATACGTGCAGAACCGGTTTCTTCCCGACAATTTGGCGCGGTACATGGCGGCATCCGCCCTTTTCAGCATGACGTTATAGCTGGACCCGGGATCGGAGCCCAAGCAGATACCGATGCTGCCGGATACATAGAGTACATTTCCTGCCAAGCGGTAAGGCGCCTTGATCGTTTCGAGCATGTCGCGAGCCGTTTTTTTGGCCGACGCCTCGCTGCTCTGGAGAGCGACCAGCAGAAATTCGTCCCCGCCGAGCCGGAATATATGCTGATGTTTGTTCTGGAACGCTTTTAAACGCTGTCCCGCTTCTCCAATCAACAAATCTCCGATGTCGTGTCCGAGCGTATCGTTGACGGACTTGAACCCGTCCAAATCCAAAAACAAGAACGCCGTATTCCGGTTTACGGCGTTTTTCTCGGCATAGCGGTCCCAAGCGTTCCGGTTGAGCAAACCGGTCAGAGGATCGGTATACGCCAACTTTTCAAGCGCTTTCCGCTGAAGGCGCATGGCCTGCCAAATAACGATATATACAAGACACATCGCGGCAAGAACGCCGAACAGCAAAAACAAATCTACCGGGCGCAGAACGGAGTGGACGAGGGAGGATCTGTCGTTATCCGGAGCGATGGCGGCTTCGCTGCCTGTTATATACATCGTTGCCATCCCGATCATCGTGAGCAAGCCGCCGCCCGCCAGTCGAATGCGGCTTTTGTTTCCGAACAGAGCCAGATGAAAGATAAGGAACGTCGTCATGATGCCAGCAAGTAAAGAAATGAGGGTTAAAGTCGTATCATAGCGCACGTTGTCGTCCAGATGAAATACAAGCACGGCCAAATACGTGGACCACACGCTCCCCGTGACGAACGAAGCCACCGCAAACCAGCGGTTTCTGATTCGTCCAAGGACGTGCGACAGGTGGAACACGGTGCAACAACTCCTTTCGTTTATCCGTCCTATTATAGCAAATAAATCTGAACAAAATCTGTACAGCTCTCACTACCGGCATGGCCGAGGAGAAGCAGCGCCTCATCTTCGAAGCGCTCCGGCAGGCGGACGCTCGATAGCCGCAGATACGGCGGGACGGGCCTTGGACCGTCCATTTCGCTGGCTGACGAAGCTGCCGGGCAGCCGCTTGACGCTGCGAAGCGAGGCAGGAAAAGGAAGCACCTTCACGCTATACTTACCGGATTCAAGATAAAAACTATATGCGTTGCCATGTAAGTTAGAGATCGTAATTTTTTGTATGGTAGTTTACAAAAGTAAGTTAATTGCGTTATGATACTAAATAGAGTTATACAATAAAGGAGCGGAAATTATGAGCCAAGTTCAACAACAACAAACCGCCGAGCAAGTAATCTTATCCCGTCATTCTGTCCGTCAATATCAACGGGACGTCGTTATCCCGGATGCCGAGCTGAATGAAATTTTGGAGCTGGCCACAAACGCACCGTCGGCCTGGAACTTGCAGCACTGGCGTTTTCTGGTCATTCGCGAGCAGGCGAACAAAGATCGTCTTCTTCCGATCGCGTTTGGCCAACAGCAAGTATCCGACGCATCCGCGGTTGTCGTCGTGCTCGGCGACCTGCAAGCGAACTTGACCGCCCCGATCGTCTATGAAAAGGCGACGCCGGAAGTCCGAGACACGATGCTCGGCCAAATTAACGGCGCCTATGCAAACAATCCGACGGTAGGCCGCGACGAAGCGATCCGCAACGCCTCGCTGGCCGCTATGCAGCTTATGCTGGCCGCACGCGCGAAAGGCTACGACACCGTTCCGATGGGCGGCTACAATCCGGCTGCTTTGATCCAAGAGTTCAACATCCCGGAACGCTATATTCCGGTTATGCTTCTCCCGATCGGTAAAGCGGCTAGCCCGGCACGCGCGACAGAACGTCTGCCGCTCGGCGACGTGGTCATTCACGAGTCGTTTTAATTCGGAAACACCGATATCGACAAAATACCCCCGGCAGCGCTCCCTCTTCACAGGGAGTAAAGGCTCCGGGGGCTTTTCATGTTAGGCATCAGTCAACTCACTTGTCTGCATACCAGCGGTCATACTGTTCGTGCAGGTTGTCGCGGGACAAGCGACTGCGGTGCATGGACAGGCTTGGGGCTTGGCGGTTCAACTCCGCGATCTGCTTGTTCGCATCCTCGATCAGCGCGTCGATTTCCGGGTCGAAGGGGCTTTTGGCCATCTGATTCATCGCTTTCTTCATCAGCGAGCCGATTTCCTTCCGCAGCATGACCCACGGATGCTCGACCTTGGCTTGCTTGAGCAGGGACGACCATGCGTCTCCGGTCGGCACCGTCAGCGGCTTTCCGAAGCCGGGCAAATGCTCCAGGCCGCCGTTTTTGACAAAATCCTCGTAAGCCTCGTCGATCCAGCTCTGCCGCTCTTTTTGCGCTGCGAGCATGGCATCCCGGTCTTCAAGCGTTTCTTTCGGCAAAGGAATGATAGGGCGGTCTGTCGGCTCTTTTCCGACACCGTACGTCTGATCTCGCTTTGGCGGCCGTTCGGGCATGGTCATCATCCCTTTGTAAAATTTATTGCCCCCCGAACTGAAAAGGTGATGCATGCGCCTGTTCCCAAAGCCGCGCAGCGCACATACAATACCATGGCTTAAACGGGAGGTGATCGATTGGTTTATGCCAACACGAAGTGGGGGAAATACAGTTATTTGAAAACCGACGTACGTTGGAAGCCGTATCTTCCACAGACGCAACGGGCGAGCCGGGCTACGGTCAGGTCTATGCTCAAGCGCTGGGGAGCGGTTTATCTGAAGCCGAACAACGGCACGGGCGGCTACGGGATCATGAAAATAACGCGCGCGGGCAACCGGCGCTATACGCTCAGAAGCGGCTACGCCACCCGGACGTTTCAATCGTTCGGCAGCTTGTACTCTGCGGTCTCCAGACAGATGGCCCGGCGAGGCTTTCTTGTGCAAAAAGCAATTCCGCTGCTGCATTACAAGAAACGCCCGTTCGATCTGCGGGTCATGGTCCAGCGTAACCGGCAGAAGGGGTGGGACGCGACGGGGATGGTCGGCCGGCTGGCCAGACCGAGAAAGATCGTCACCAACTATCACAACGGGGGAACCCCGATGTCGGTAGACAAATTGCTATCCCCGCATATGCACGGGAAGCGCCGGACAGGTTACGTTCGAGAACTGAAAAACCTGGGCCGCGGCATCAGCGAATATATGAGCGCGAAATACCCGAAATTTCACGCTCTTGGGATCGATATCGCGATCGATACCAAGATGAAACCTTGGATTCTCGAAGTCAACACGAAGCCGGATAAATCGATTTTTAACGCCCTTAAGAACAAAACGATGTACAGACGCATTTTGTCCTACGCCCGGATGCAGAAAAGGTCTTAAAGCCGACTTAGCCCCTGCCGCTGCAAGGCAAGGGTTTTTTGTCGTTTCCTTTATTTTGTTTGCAGGGACAAGCTGCATTTGTTTGATCACTATATAATTTATGTGTAAAATAGTTTATATCAAAACTATAAGGATGGTACCGTATGCAATCGATTTCTCCCGTGATTTTTATGGTTGTCATCATTGCGCTTGTGCTCTGGCGAAGAATGCGCGCGGCGGCCAAGCCTGTGAAAGGCAACGGCTACCGGCTGCTGCTGCCGCTGCTTTTTTTGGGCTTCGGCATACTCGGTTTGCTCAACCCGCAGCTTCATTTGACCGTGAAGGAGGTAACACTGTCTCTGCTGTTCGGTCTTATTTTATCCATTCCGATGATTATGACGACGAATTACGAGCTTCGCGAAGACGGACAAATTTATCCGAAAAAGAGCAAAGCGTTTATTTTCGCCGTGGTAGGACTCATCGTGATCCGGCTGGCGCTTCGCAGCTACTTGTCCGGGCTTGATCCGATCGAGCTGGGAATGCTGTTCTTCTTGATCGCGGTCGCCTATCTCGTTCCTTGGCGGATCGTCAGCTTCGTGAAATACCGCAAGCTCTTGGCTAAGCTAGGGAACGCCTGACGGCAGTGAAACGAATTGCGGTCGGCCCCGTAAAACGTTTAGTAAGCGAAATCGCGTCAAAGGAGGTGAACGGATGGAGTGGTCTTTGGATCTGGCGCTGCTGTTGGCGATTGGGCTGGCTGTGCTGTTCGTCGAGCCATGGTTCGGATGGGTGGGGAAGCCGTTGCCCTTCGCATTTGAGCCGGTCGCCGAGCTTGCCAAGCTCCCGCTCAAACGTCATGACCGGGCCAGAAAAAGTCCGCGCACCGTCTTCGTTCGCCGAAAATGCCCGCCGCGGTCCTCGGCGTTATCCGAAGAAGCAAGCGCTCCTTTCCGTTGGAATGAGATGGTCGGTTGACCGCCGGTGCTTATGGCGATGTATGGCCTGTTCTTTACGCATGGTAGTACGATGACGTCGATTTTGATCCCTTGGGTCGCGCACCTGGCCGAGGCCGACCCGTTCCACTTGATCCCGATCGCCACGGGTCTGCTGTCGTTCGCGGTAGGCATGTTTCCGCTGGCCGACGCAGCCGCTGTCTCTATGAGTGGAAGCAAGCGGCTGCTGCTCGGGACGATCCTCCTGCTGATCCCGCTCGTCATTACGTGGCGGGCGCCGGTGGCACTGGGGCTGTACTGGCTGTCGAGCAGCGTCTTCAGCCTGCTGGAGCGGCTGTTTTACCGGATGAGCGCCGGGAAACGGCTGCTACGACGCGGATTGCCGGAAGCGGCGGCGACCTGATATGCATGGATAGAAACGGAGTGCCCTGGCGGCCTCCGTTTTTTAATTTGATTTTAATAAGCGGTTTAGAGGCCGTTTAGAGACGGGAACTATACTGTAAACGAATAACTGGCGCTGGGATACAGAAAATTTGAAGCATTCGATTCAGGAAGGGGGGATCAAGATGAAATTAACGGTTGGGCAAAGAAAGTGGCTGCTGTCGGCGCACATCTTATTCTCGGCCATCTGGATCGGCAATTCGGTCGTATTTACGGTCCTTGGCATCGTTTCGGTAACCACCGGTGATTCGGGAGTGCTGAGCGCCTGCTATACCGTGATGCACCTGCTGTCGGCATCGTCGCTGCGGGCTTCGACGATCGGAACGGTCGCAACCGGCGTCCTGCTTTCCGTGCTCACGTCTTGGGGACTGTTCCGCTATTATTGGATTATTGCCAAAGAAGTGCTGACGCTGCTATGCATCCTGCTCGGCGCGGTCGGGATGTACTTTTGGACGCTGCGGGCGGTAACGCTGATTCCGACAAGCGGCATGGACGTATGGCAGCAGCCGGATTTCGTCGTCAACAACGGGCAGCTGTGGATAGGTATCGTGCTGCAAGTTCTGTCTCTTGCCGCGATGATTGTTCTGTCGGTTTGGAAGCCGTGGGGGAGGCGACAACGACAGTAACGCCGTATTGTAGATCCTTCCGCATATCGATATAATAAAGGCTTAGCCGCTTGTTTCAAGCAGCAGCAAGCCATCAGGAAAGGATGAAGCCTGTGCAATACCATCGAATTACCGATATCGGCGACCCGTATTTTCGCCAAATGCACGAGCTGATGCAGCGCGTGTTTCCGCCGGAAGAAGTACTGGAATATGAGCTGTGGGCGGAGCCGCTTCAAGATCCGGGCATCCGGGTGTTCGTCGCTGTCCTGAACGGCGAAGTCGTCGGCGCGACGGAATACCGTTATTACGAAGATTTGCAGGTCGCGATGACCGATTTTACGATTATCGGACGGGATGGCCTTGGCATCGGCCCGTTTCTGGCGCGTCGCCGGATGGCCGATCTGCGCTCGGTCGTAGCGGCATGCGGCGGGAAATTCTTTGGCATGTTCGCTGAAATCTACAACCCGCAGCTGGCGGGCAAGCTGGAGTTCGGAGGTGTGAATGCGATGAATTCGTTCGTCCGCCGCGAGGTGTTGGCGCATCTCGGCTACCGGAAGCTGGATACGGACTATGTGCATCCGTCCTGGCATAATGATGGCGAAGCGGTACACGGGCTCGATCTTTGCTTCATGCCGATTGCCGACGAGGAACAAGCCTCGGTTCCGGCCTCGTTGGTTTGGAGCTTTCTCGAGCGCTATTATGCGGTGCTCCCGCAAAAACCGGACGCATGGTACCGGATGGTCGAGAACCTCAAGCAGCGCGAAAACGTCGCTTTACTGCCCATTTGAAGCAAGCCCGAAGCACGGCCTGCATGAAAAAGCGGAAATCCGCTTTTCGCGCAGGCCGTTTTTTTATTGATGTATGCACGGTTTAGTAGAGGAGTAGCGGCAAGAGCACGAGCTCAGTTTTCCTGCCGCGCGGCTTCGGCCTGCTCCAATTCGTCCAGCGCCTTTTCCAAGCCGTAGTTCAGAAGCAGCGTTTTGAAGCCTTTGCTGCGATTTTCGGCCAGGGCATCCAGACGCAGCTTTAAATCTTTACGGATAAACACCCGGTCCTTGTCGTGGGTCTCGCTGCGCTCCTTTTTCTTGAGGGGGGTTTCCAGCAGCTGCAGCACCGGAGCCGCTTCCTCTGCCGTATCGGTCGCCGCTGTGTCCACCTCGGCCGTGGCGGCGGATGAGGCAGACTCGCCAGCCGGTTCCGCTGCCGGGGCAACCGTTAGCGCCGCCTCTTCTGCCAGCGAGGCAGCTTCGGGAGCTTCCTTAGGCTGCGGCTCCACCGGTTGAACGCCCTCAGTGCTCTTGCGCCTGGAAGTGCGCGGCTTCGCCGCTGCGTCGCTCGTCTCCGTCGGCTGTGCGTCCGTCGTTGCCTTGGTGCCCCGCTTCCTCCGGGTACCCGGCTGCTGCCGTTCGGCTGTGACGGTTTCAGCGGAGGCTGCTTCGGCTTCCTCCAAAAGCTTTACGTTCACGTCGGTCTTCTCCGCCGCGTCCGAATGGACGGGCGGCTCTTGTTTTCTTGGCGGCATGGCAGAATCCTCCTTCGTTCAGTCCGGCCTTAGCCGTCTCGGCATTCTCGTGGAAGAGCTTTCTACCGATCGTTCCATGGCTTTCCTCCATTGTATCATAGGGCTGCAGGCGGAAAAATATTTTTCCATGCTTCCCGAGGGGAACTCATTTCTTTCATCCGGTCCAATCTTCTGCGTCCAATCGGATCGCGCCGGTAGCTTCTTGACTCACGCCCGCAGCATCGGGTTCTTCTTTTTGGCTAGTTTCCCTTTGGCCGATTTTTCGGTATAGTGTTCAGTAGAAGAAACGAGAGCGAGGGGAAGGGGATGAATCGGCAGCCGCTGATATCCGTCATTATTCCAACCTATAACCGGCTGGATTTTTTGGCCGAGCTGATCGAATCGTTGTGGCGGCAGACGTACCGTCATTTGCAGATTATCGTGGTTAACGATAACGGGGAACCGGTCGACGAGCTTAAGGAGCTGTATCCGGAGCTGGATCTGACCGTGGTCGATATGGAAAGCAATCTCAAGCACGTGCATGCGCGCAACCGCGGGCTAGAACTGGTTCGGGGCGATTATATCATGCTATGCGACGATGACGATTTGCTGCTGCCGTCGCATGTGGAGCGGATGCTGCGCGAAATCGAAGACAGCGATCTGGTCTATCCGGATGTGGAAATTTTCGATTATATTGTGGACAACGGGGTGCGCCGGGCGACGAAACGGTTTGTGTTCGCCTATGAGCACGACTTCGCGGCGATGCGGAGGTTCTCGACGTTTTTCTCGTCGGGCTGCCTGTACCGTCCGGAGCTGCATGAGCGACTCGGTCCGTTCGATACGGAGATGCATCATTACTGGGACTGGGATTTTTACTTGCGGGTGGCGGAGCAGTTTCGGGTCAAACGCGTACCGGCGGCGAGCGCGCTCTATGCGTTTGCGGACAGCGGGAACAATATGTCCGGCAATTTGGAGGATATGCGTCCTTATCTGGACAAGCTGTCAGCGAAGCACGGGCTCGGGGAGCTGCCGACCAAAAACTTTTTTCTCCTGCTCGAGGAGCCGGAGGTCAAAGCGCGCCGTGCGGAGACGGAGCTACTCTGGAACGGGGAGCCGATCGTATCCCGGCGGGCGAAACAAGCGGGAGGAGCAATTAGGGAAGTATGAAACGACAGGATGATTGGTACGATCCGATGGACCCCGGACCTGCGGACCCGGGCCCGTCGGCAGACGATGGCTGGCACGAGCCGCCGGCCGATTACGATTACCGCGACCCGCGGGAGGCGGGTCGGGGCGCCGGAGAAGATGACCGTCAAGCCGGAAGGCCGGCGGCAGGAAACGCGGAATTCCGCAACCGGCGGTCCGTCCAAACGGATTTGTTCGAAGCGCCGGTCCGCCGGCCGCAGCCGGTTAAGCGCCAGCCGGGGCAACCGATAGGGACGATGGCGGAAGCGCAGGAGCTGCTGCGTAAATATTACGGATACCCGGATTTTCGCGAAGGGCAGAAGCAGGTGATCGAATGCCTGCTCAGCGGGCGGGATACGCTCGGCATTATGCCGACAGGCGGAGGTAAATCGATCTGTTACCAGGTTCCGGCGCTGATGATGAGCGGAACGACGATCGTCGTTTCGCCGCTGATTTCGCTGATGAAGGACCAAGTGGACGGGCTCGACAGCATCGGTGTTCCTGCGGCTTATATTAACAGCTCGCTATCGTATGCGCAGGTGGAGATGCGTATCCGCAAGGCTGAGCGGGGCGAGTACAAGCTGCTCTATGTCGCACCGGAGCGGCTCGAATCGGAGCGTTTTCTGGAGCTGCTCGCCGGGCTTGTCGTGCCGATGGTGGCCGTGGACGAGGCGCACTGCGTGTCCCAGTGGGGACACGACTTCCGCCCGAGCTACATGCGGATCAACGAGTTGGTGTCGCATCTGCCGGACCGGCCGCTGCTGGCCGCTTATACGGCGACGGCGACGGACCAGGTGCGCGAGGATATCGTGAAGCACTTGAAGCTGAGCGAGCCGCAGGTGTTCGTGACCGGCTTTGCGCGGGAGAACCTGTCGTTTTCGGTCATCAAGGGCGAGAACAAGCGCGACGTGCTGATGGGGTACATCCGCGAGCATGCCGGGGAAGCGGGCATCGTCTACGCGGCGACGCGCAAGGAAGTCGACCAGCTGTGCGAATATTTGCTGCGCCAAGGCGTGGCTGCGGGCAAATACCACGCCGGTCTGACGGATAAGGAACGCGCGGATGCGCAGGAGCGTTTTCTGTATGACGAGGTGCGCGTCATGGTGGCGAGCAACGCGTTCGGGATGGGCATCGACAAGTCGAACGTGCGGTACGTCGTCCATTTTAATATGCCGAAAAATATGGAAGCCTATTACCAGGAAGCCGGACGGGCTGGCCGTGACGGCGAGCCGAGCGACTGCATGCTGCTGTTCAGCCCGCAGGACATTCATATCCAGAAGTTTCTAATCGAGCAGTCCGTTTCGGGCCCGGAGCGGCAGGCCCAGGAATACCGGCGGCTTCAGCAGATGGCCGACTACTGCCACACCCCGCAGTGTTTGCAGCGGTACATCGTCCGCTATTTCGGCGGGGAAGCGGAAGAAGACTGCGGACAGTGCAGCAACTGCGTCAGCCCGGATATGGAGCTGACGGATATTACGCTCGAAGCGCAGCAGATTTTCTCCTGCGTAAAGCGTATGCGGGAGCGGTTCGGCATGACGCTGGTCGCTTCGGTGCTCAAGGGCTCGCGCAACAAGAAGGTGCTGGATTTCGGCTTCGACAGTCTCAGCACCTACGGGTTGATGCGGAACCGGACGGAAAAAGACATCGTCGACCTGATCCAGCTCCTTGTCGCCGAAGGCTATTTGCAGCTCACGGAAGGCAAATACCCGGTGCTCCGGTTGTCGTCGAAGGCATCCGATGTGCTCAGCGGCAAGGAACGGGTCGTGCAGCGCATCCGGCTGAAGCCGTCCGCCCCGGTCGTTCAGGATGTCGAAGCGGAGCTGTTCGACGAGCTGCGGAAGCTGCGTACAGAGATTGCGAAGCGGGAAGGCATCCCGCCGTATATCGTATTCCCGGACAGCACGCTGCGCGAGATGTGCGGCGTGCAGCCGACGAACCCGGCGGCCATGCTCAAGATCAAGGGCGTCGGGGAAGCGAAATTTTTCAAGTACGGGGCATTTTTCATCGAGTTTTTCAAGCAGCGTCAGGGGTAGCGGCGATTTCGGACGGCGTGGCGGTATCATCTTAGGGGACGCCGTGCCGAACCAAGGAGGAACACTGTGGCAAAATCGAAGTATTATGTCGTATGGGAAGGGCGTCAGCCCGGTATCTATAAAACATGGGCCGAATGCCAAGCCCAGACGAACGGATTCCCGCAGGCCAAGTTCAAGGCGTACGAGAGCGAGGCGGAGGCCAAAGCAATGTTCGCCGCCGGGTGGAAGAAGGCGTTCGGAGCCGCGGCGCGCGTAGGAGCCGGCGGTACGGGCAAGAGCGGTGGACGGACCTCCAAAGCCGCAGGCGCGGAGGCTGCGGGCGAGTTCGATCCCGAGAGCTTGTCCGTCGATGTAGGCTGCAGCGGCAACCCCGGCATCGTCGAGTACAAAGGCGTGTCCACGCGCACCGGCGAAATCGTATTTCAGCAGAAGCCGATTTCCAAAGGCACGAACAATATGGGCGAATTTCTTGCGATCGTTCACGGGCTCGCTTATTTGAAGCAAGAAGCCAGCGACATGACGATCTACAGCGATTCGATAACGGCGATCAGTTGGGTGCGCAATAAAACAGTCGCATCGACCTTGGTACGGGACGCTTCGACCCAAGAAATCTGGGCGCTCGTGGACCGCGCGGAAGCTTGGCTGCGCAACAACACCTACAAGAACAAAATCATCAAGTGGAACACGAAGGCATGGGGCGAGATCAAGGCGGATTACGGCCGGAAATGATGATGAAAATAAGAATGGATAGAGGTTCAGAGATGATCTGAATTCTATCCATTTCTTTTTGCACAGATTCCAACAACAATTCCCTTCCTTGAGAGCAGTACGTTGTTCTGTAAGCTGACTGATTTCTTAAAAGGTAGGCGGAGCAGATACCGCGATCAGCAACGTTTCGCCCTTCCATATATTCTTATAACTATGAGGTATCCTGGCATCATAATAGATGCTGTCTCCTTCTTTAAGGGTGTAACGTTCGTTGCCAAGCACAAACTCCAAGCATCCGGAATGAATAAAAAGAAATTCCTCACCCTCGCTATGGCCCACGCTTATGTCGCCGGAGGTTGCGCCTTCATCTAGAACTCCCCATATCGGCCCCATCTTGTTGCCACTACCTTGACTAAGGGCGTACCAAGTAATCCGCGAACCCTCCGAATGCAACAAGGGCTTGCGTTCGTTGCTCCTGACGACAATGCTTCGCTTTTCCTCACCAAACAAATCGGTAAAATTTACGTTCAACGCGTTCGCTATGCGCTTCAGAACGCTAATTGATGGATTCGCTTTATCGCGTTCGATTTCACTGAGAAAAGACAACGAAATGGATGCTGCTTTTGCTATTTCTTTGAGCGTTAGTTTTTGTTTTTTTCGTGTGTTTCGGATGACTTTGCCGATTGAATTCATATGTCCCTCTCCTTAGCTCCGAAAATTATTTCGCTCATAACGAAATTTATGTTCTTATCTTAAGTAAAAAAACGTGAATGATCAAGCACTTTTACAGGGGCGGAATTACGGTGTAAAAACGTTGATTCTTCGCTATTATTGGCTTACTATTTTATTAGGGTCGACTAACGAACTTTTTACCCGGGTATTCATTCATCGTTCTTCCCAGAATAATTTTCAGTAATAGCGAAATTTCTGAGACCAGAGAGGTGTAGTATCCATGACCAAAACTCCCAAGGTCTATCAAGTAGGAGACGTTAGCATTACTCGTGTCACCGAAATGGTGTTAGGTGGTATTTCGCCAGAAATTTACTTCCCCGGATCGTGGAATCCGGCGTTTCTGGAGGAGAATCGGAACTCCCTTCCAGCTGGTCTGATCGACAGCGATTCTCAGCTTATTGTTAGCATAGGAACATGGGTTGTGAAAACTCCGAAGCATACAATTCTTATCGATACAGCGACTGGAAACGATAAAAATTTGCCGTTAAATCCGGCTCTCGCCAATCTTCAGCTACCTTATCTTGAGCGCCTCAAAGAGGCAGGGGTTTTGCCGGAAGAAGTGGACTACGTCCTGCTGACGCATCTGCACGTAGACCATGTCGGTTGGAATACGAAACTTGTTGACGGACAATGGGTACCAACATTCCCGAATGCCACCTATGTATTCCCCCTCGCGGAGCAGCAATATTACTCCAGCGAGGCCAGTCATAACAAAGAAAACGAAGCGAATTTTAACGTTTACGAGGAAAGCGTCCTTCCTGTTATCGAAGCCGGATTAACGCAAACCATCGATCCCGAAGGTGGAGAACTCCTCGATATCTTCAAGTTCATTCCAACTCCCGGTCACAGCATCGGACAAATGTCCATCAGCCTTACTTCCGACGGGGAAGAAGCTTTATTTGGTGCTGATGTGATGCACCACCCGTTCCAGGTTTTTAACCCCGAATGGAATTCCATGTATTGCGAATTCACCGAGCAAGCCCGTATTTCACGGCGCCGGGTGTTGGAATCCATAGCGGATCGCCCAGTCATTTATTTCAGCTCGCATTTTCCGGAGAGCGCGGCAGGGTACGTGACTCGCAGCGGCGACGGTTTCAAATGGGACTTTGTATAATCCATCTACATTCAACTTGTGGGAGGCGTTGACCTTATGACAAACCATGATTTTCTCAGCGAAATGAACATCTTGACTGAAGACCTGCGTATCCCCAGCGATACGCCGGGCATCGAGCTTTATATACGTAATAAACGTCCGGCTTCCATGGATACATTCTCCAATGAAAAAACGATCGTAATGGTTCATGGCGCTACTTATCCGATTGGCAGCCTGTACGACGTGGAACTGGACGGCTTCACTTTCCTTGACTACCTGGCTAGACATGGCTATGATGTTTATGCCGTGGATGTCCGCGGCTACGGTGGCTCAACCAGGCCGTCCGAGATGCAGCAGCCCGCTGATCTTAATCCGCCGCTTGTCCGTACGGAAACAGGGGTTCGAGACTTCGGCACTGCGGTTGACTTCGTTCTGAAACGCCGAAATTTATCGAAAGTCAATATTTTGGGGATGTCTTGGGGAGGCACGGTTGCGGGAGCCTATACGAGCCGGAACAATGATAAAGTTAACAAGCTTTCGCTTATCGCACCGCAGTGGTTAAGCTTCAGTCCGGTTCCTATCGATACCGGCGGCCCGCTTGGCTCGTATCGTCTTGTCGCTGTCGGCGACATGAAGGAACGCTGGCTAAGCGCCGCTCCTGAACATAAGCGCAGCGATTTGATTCCAGAAGGCTGGTTTGAACAATGGGTCGAAGCAACGCTTGCTTCCGATCCCGGGAGCCAAACTGCTCATCCTGGATATATCCGGGCGACCAATGGCCCTATCCTGGACATCCGCGAATACTGGACGGTAGGCAAAGCTTTCTACGATCCTAAGATCATTACCGTTCCTGTCCTCCTTGTCCATGCGGAGTGGGATATCGACGTTCCGCTAGAATTGGCCCAGCATTTCTTCACTTCCCTGACCGGGGCCACTTATCGTCGCTGGGTTGAAATCGGGGAAGGAACGCACATGGTTATGCTGGAGAAAAACAGGCTTCAGGCTTTCCAAGCCATCCGTGGTTTTTTGGATGAAGCCTACGCACCGGCGAATTAAGGAAGTCGCAACAACAGCGAGTGTTAATGATATCGCTTATGTTTCAATATCGTTCCATTTCATTTATCAGATGACGATCTCGTACCTAATGGGTGATATTCGTTGCAACACGAACATGACTCCAAATCCATGTCAAAAAGCGCTTCTCCGCGACAGGGGAAGCGCTCTTCTTTTCGCACGACAACGCTCAGCTCATTTATCGCCTCGGTCGATATGCAGCCGCGGTTTCGTGTTATTTTTCGTATCCTTATACATCTCTTCCTCTTGGCTTTCGAGCGGAAGGCTGATAAGCTCCCACTCGGTCTGTCCCATCGCCTCGTCGTACGGAAATTCGTCGCCTCGCTTGAGCGTTTCCTCCCGGCCCCACTCGTTCTCGTAAATGCCGTCCGTTTCGACTTCTTCGCCGGATACCGGAGGCATGCTTTTATCGTTTGCCATACTTGCCATAACCCTCCTTAAACGTCGCTTCGCCCGTTAGTATGCCCGGATGGCCCGGAAGTATGACGCAACGTAAATAGGGATCCTGCTTATCCGTGATAACCAGAATCCCTATGTTGGTATAGGTTGCTTATTCAATTTTCGAAAAACACACTCCAATCAAGCTGTCGTTAGGGTACGCGAACGAGTAACAGGTCTTATCGGATTCCCGCATGCCCTTGGTATAGCCTTCATTCGGTGCGCGTACAGTACGGATTTCAGGTAAGCGCGGCGGGGCATGCTTCGCTTCCTTACTTTAATGGACTATCCCCTTTCCCTTGTTTATTTTTATATCAATTCCAATCCGGCACTGCCAAATTCTTTAAACCAAATCCGGATTGAAAGATATAAACGATACAAACGAGAGAAACTTCGGTGTGAATCAGGGTGATATCTGTAGGCTTAATCAGGTGAATCATTTATCTTGCTTACTGTTAGGATAGCCTATTATTGAATTATTGTAAATATTCAGAATAGTTAGTTATTCATTATTAATCCTAATATTTCTCGCGAATTCGTCATTTTTCTTCTTTATTCTTAGAATTTCTACTAGGTGCAATGCTAGATTACAATTGAACTTCCTCACTTTGCAATAAAAATGATCGTAAGTTGATCCCATCTTGGACACCCTTCATATAAAGCCACTCCTTCTGAATGGATAGGAGTTGGGTGTTTAGGTCAATAAGCGAAAGAACGGAACTATTTGTCCCAGATAAAGTTAAGAGATCCTTCTCTAATTTATGCAGTTGCTCTTTCAATACGGTGACCT
Organism: Paenibacillus tianmuensis; assembly: GCF_900100345.1. GTDB lineage: Bacteria > Bacillota > Bacilli > Paenibacillales > NBRC-103111 > Paenibacillus_G > Paenibacillus_G tianmuensis. Next base: position 40,793 of record NZ_FMTT01000048.1, read on the forward strand.
CATTGATTTTTTCCGATTGAGCGGATAACTCATCGAATCAGGAGAAATGGCTTTCCGCCCAAAGCTTTATAAGCTACGGTCTGGAACTGCCGATGATCAGGCGAATAGCCTGCGCATGTCATTCCGAATGTACAGTTGATTTTGCAAGCGGTTGAGAGCGGCGCGGGATTTGGCATCATTCCGACGTACATTTGGAGCATGCGTTGGACGACACGAAGGCGAAGGTCATTTTTGAAGAGCTGAGCGCGGGCAATGAATTTTTCGTGGCGTACAAACTGAAGCAAAAGCATCTATCCCCTATTTACGAAATCATGAAACTGCTGCATGAGGTGGATCTATAAAAATATTTATGAATATATCATTATTTCATAATTTGTTTTATTCCATTGGCGGCATTATACTAGCCGCGTAGCAAACAAATCAAAGTGCCGCAGAGGAAGCAAGGAGGAAATAAAGATATGTTGAAAAAGAAAGCTTTAGTCGTCGGCGCCACCGGAATTATTGGCAGCTATATTTTGGATCACTTAAGTTTATTGGACGACTGGGAAGCTATTGGCGTAGCCCGAACGATCCCGGATAAACACCCGGAACGGTATGTCAGCCTGAATTTGTTGGATGCTGGCCAGGTCAAGGAAACGTTAGGCCGTATCCGGGGAATTACCCATATTTTTTTCGCCGCTTATCAGGATTTCCCCATCCATTCCAAAGAGCAGGTTGAAGTAAACACCGGTATGCTCGCTAATGCCGTAAAAGGCGTTGAAGCAACGTCAAGCTCCTTGGAGCGCGTCGTTCTGATGCAGGGAGCCAAGGTATACGGAGCGCATCTGGGCAAGTTCAAAACGCCCGCGAAGGAAACCGATCCGCGCCATTTGCCGCCTAATTTCTATTACAGCCAGGAAGACTTTCTGCGGAGCCACCAACAGGGGAAAAGCTGGTCGTGGACCATACTGCGTCCGGACCTCGTTGCCGGGGTTTCGATCGGCAATCCGATGAGCATCGCCATGGTTATTGCCGTATATGCCTCCATTTCCAAGGAGTTGGGGCTTCCGCTTCGCTTCCCCGGCAAGGAAGGCGCCTACCGCGCATTGGTTCAGCTTACGGACGCATCTTTACTTGCGCGTGCTTCGGCGTGGGCTGCCACTCAGGAGCATACGGCATTTGAAGTGTTCAATATAACAAACGGGGATTTGTTCCGCTGGGAAAATCTATGGCCTAAAATAGCCGGGTATTTCAATTTGGAAGCAGGTCCGGTCCAACCGATCCCGCTATCGGAGCTAATGCCGCTGCAAAAAGAAACGTGGACGGCGATGATCGAGAAATATGGTTTGCTCCCTGTCCCCTATGAAAAAGTCGCGGCCTGGCCTTTCGGTGATTTTATATTCGGAGCCGAATACGATGTGATCACCGACACAACGAAAATCAAGCAATTCGGTTTTCATGAAGTTTTGAATACCGAGGAGGAACTATTTACCTTGCTGGACGAATTAAAAAAACAGAGGCTTATTCCCTAAGCCTCTGTTACAGCATTTACAGCCGCGGTCGAGCCCCGCACGACAGTCTCAAGCATCAGCACGGCCCGCTGCTTCGCCGATTTCTTGCCCTTGATCTCCTGGACGAGCAAATCCATCGCCTGCCGCCTGATCTCCTGGATCGGCTGCCCTTCGTCGTCAGCGACGGGGCGATAATCGTCACCAATATCGTATTGTCGAAGCCTGCGACCGACAACTGCTGCGGCAGCAGCATTCCCCGCTCCCGTGCCGCCTGTATCGCGCCGATAGCGAGCAGATCGTTGCAGGCGAATATGGCGCTCGGAGGCGCCTTCATATCAAGCAGCTTACCGGCCGCCGCTTTGCCTTCGTCTACTGTAAAGCCTCCGAGCTTCACCAATTGGTCGTCGGGTTGTATGCCCGCTGCCAGCATCGCCTGATGGCAGCCGCGAATGCGCTCCCGATTGCTCATCGTTCTGGTGTCCTCGACTAATATAGCGATGCATTCGTTCTTTAATGTCCCTTATTTGCCATGTTTCAGGTTCACACATGTCGAACATACTTGGTTCTTCTAAAAGCTTTTGGGGTGCTCTCCAGTCGCCAGTACCCTCATGAAAAAGGAACATTTTCTTAGAAATAGCTTCAAAGACTAGCGGCTCAATAAAAGACTTGAATTTGTCAGCGGAGTTGTATAAGAATCCAGTTATCTACACTTTTTGAATAAGAGGTGTGGGCAATGGAAATAACGAGATTTTAAAAAGCATAGGCACACGGATTCGTGATTGCGCAAAGAAAGAGGAATGTCCCAAGAATCGCTTGGAGAAAAAGGTGGATTCCATTATTCCTATATAGTCAGATTGAAAGAGGGGAGAAGAATGTCACCATATTGAATCTGGTCAACATTGCAGCGGCGCTGGAGGTTAGCGTGGCGCAGCTTTTTTCGATGAAGAGGAGAAGTACACGGATTCCGAATCGGATCTGGTCGAAATCGTTAGAACGCTAAGGAAAAAGAAGTGGCAGCAAGTGTGTATGGCTCGTAATGTAGTGAGGGAAATGTTTAAAGAGCAGGAATGAGTAGAGAAAATTTATAATAAACCTTACTGCAAAATAGCTTAGTCCAGCCGCAGAGCGGAAACAGGGCTAGGCTTATTTTGGATTGCCTCTATTCCTGTGAAGTTTGCCGCAAGAAAATTAGTTTCATAAAAAATTCCCGGTGGCAAGACACTCGTAATATGGTATGGTATGAGAATAAAAAGCGAATGTATGTTTCCTATAAAAAAGAAGTCGAATGATGCTTCCTGGCAATTTCAATTCAAAAGAAAGAGGTGGATTCCTTTGTCGTTTGTCGGGCGTCTTGCCTGGTTTTTTCGCGACCGCTGGGGACGATATGCGCTGGCTGTCGTGCTGATGACTGCGGTTAGCGTGCTGAATATTTTGCCGCCGCGGATGATCGGGAGCGTCATTGACCACATCCGTACCGGTTCCCTGACCGCCGAAGGACTGCGGCAGAGCGTGCTGCTGCTCATCGGTCTGGCTGTGCTGCTATATATCATGGTCTACGTATGGATTACGACGCTGTTCGGCAATTCGCTGCTGCTGGAAAAGCTGCTTCGCAGCCGGTTAACCGCTCATTTGACCCGGATGTCGCCGTCGTTTTTCCAGCGTAACACTACCGGGGAACTGATGGCTCTAGCGACCAACGACGTGCCTGCGATCGGCCAGACGGCCGGTTACGGCGTCATGACGCTTGTGAATACGATTGTCGGCACGACAGTCGTGCTCGTGACGATGATTTCGTTCATCAGCTGGAAGCTGATGCTGGCGGCGCTACTGCCGCTGCCGCTGCTCACGGTGCTGATCAGCATCTTCGGCAAGCAGACGCGAAAGCGGTTCATTGCCGCGCAGACGGCGTTCGGACGGATGAACGACCAGGCGCTGGAGTCGATTTCCGGCATGCGCGTGATCCGCTCGTATGTGCAGGAGGAGCACGATCTGGCTGCGTTTGATCGGATTACCCGGGACGTGATGGATAAGAACATCCGCGTGGCCGCCATCAATGCTTTGTTCCATCCCGCCATCTCGCTGATCGTCGGCTTGAGCTACGTTATCGGCATCGGGTACGGGGCGTATCTGGTGTTCCACAATGACATTACGCTCGGGCAGCTCATATCGTTCAACATTTACCTCGGCATGCTAATCTGGCCGATGATTGCCTTCGGCGAGTTCATCAATGTGCTGCAGCGTGGGACGGCTTCCGTCGACCGCTTGACGCGCAGCTTCGAGCAGCAACCCGACGTGCAAAATCCCGCCCATCCGATAGAGGTCGGCCGTCCGGAATCGATCGAGCTGCGCGACCTTACGTTCCGCTACCCGGGAGCGGCTCAGGATAGTTTGACCGGCGTTTCCTTACGGCTGGAGCGCGGGCAGACGCTCGGCATCGTAGGGCGGACCGGCAGCGGCAAAAGCACCCTGCTGAAGCAACTGCTGCGCTTCTACCCGGCTCCTGCCGGCAGCGTGCGCCTCTCGGATGTGCCGATCGAGGATCTGGCGATTGAGCGCGTGCGCGGCTGGATCGGTTACGTGTCGCAGGAGCATCTGCTGTTGTCCAAGTCCGTGCGCGATAACATTGCGCTGGGGCGCCCAGACGCTTCGCCGGAGGAGATCGGGCGGGCCATTGAGATGGCTTCGTTTACGCAGGATGTGGAGCAGTTGCCCGAAGGGCTGCAAACGATTGTAGGCGAGAACGGCGTCATGCTGTCCGGCGGGCAAAAGCAGCGGGTAAGCATTGCGCGCGCTTTGCTGACCGACCCGGAAATTCTCATTCTCGACGATTCGCTGTCCGCCGTGGATGCCCGCACCGAAAGCGCCATTCTCGGGCACATCCGTGCGGAACGTGCCGGGAAGACGACGCTGATCGCCACACACCGGCTATCCGCCGTCATGCATGCCGACTGGATCGTCGTGCTGGAAGATGAGCGCATCGCGGAGGAAGGCACGCACGAGCAGCTGCTGCTGCGCGGCGGCTGGTACAAGGAGCAGTTCGAGCGTCAGCAGCTTGAAGCAAGCTTGCTGGATGCTTCATCATAGGGCCGCGATTCCAGGCCAATCGGGAAGGACGTGAGTCATATCGCCATAGAAACGAACGAATCATCAGGCAAACCCATTTTGCGCAGGCTCCTCGGCTACGCGCTGCTGTTTAAATACCGCGTCGCGGCGGCGCTGTTGGTGCTATGCTGTGCGGTCGGCGCGGAGCTGGCCGGACCGCTTATCGCCAAAACGATCATCGACCGTCACATCGGCGCCATCGGGCTGCCGTGGGTTGAAGTCGCCCCCGGTCTTAATCTGCCGAAGGATGGGGTAAAGCAGGTGCACGTAGACGGGGAATTCTACATTCGTCAGGATTGGAAGGAGGAGGCGGAACGCCGCGGCGTCGTCTTTAACCGGTCCGTGATGAAGGACGTGCGGATTTTGCAGCTGGAGGGCGGCTTGTACTTGGTGCGCCAACCGATTGCATTGGAAGGGCAATGGTCGCTCGTCGGCCCGGCGAAGGACGGGGAAGCGGCCGAGGTGAAGCGCACGGTGCCCGGAGGCGGCAGTGAGGTGTACCCGGCGCGCAAGCTGTCTGCGGCGGAGACGGCACAGTTTTACAGGCATGACGTCGGTCCGGTCGCTCGCTGGCTGGGGCTGTTCGTCGGTCTGCTTGCACTTGGAAGCATTCTTCATTACGTGCAGGGCATAACACTACAGACGACGGCGCTGCGCATCATCCAGCGGATGCGGATGGATCTGATGCGCCACATTCAGCGGATGCCGATTCGCTATTTCGATAATACGCCGATCGGGCAGGTCGTATCGCGGATTGCGAACGATACGGAAGCGATCCGCGATCTGTTCATGAGCTTTATGGCGACATTCGTGGTAAGCACGATCAACATCGTGGGCATCTATATCGTTTTATTTTTGCTTGATGTCAAGCTGGCGCTCGTCACGCTGCTGCTGCTTCCGTTGTTTGCCGTTGTCATGTTCATTCATTTGAAATATTCGCAAAAGTACGTCGCCATCATGCGGGCCCGGCTGAGCGATATGAACGCGATGATCAGCGAATCGATCGCGGTCATGCCGATTCTGCAAGCGTTCCGGCAGGAAAAGAACCGCCTGCGGGAGTTCGATGCGCTCAACGAGGACCGCTACCGGAACCATATCAAGCAGAACCGCGTATTTTCGCTGTCCTCGCGTAATTTTACGGGACTTATCGGGGCCTTTTTTACTGCCGGTGCCATCTGGTATTTCGGAGGCCAATCGCTTCAGACCTCGATCTCGTTCGGTGTGTTCTACGCGTTTATCGATTATACGGGGCGGATTTTCCAGCCGATCATCGGCATATTCGACCAAATGCTCAATGCGCAGCGGGCCGTCGTGTCTGCGGAGAAAGTGTTTCACCTGCTGGACATCGACGGCACCGAAGTAGCTTCGTCGGATGAAGTGCTGCGGCCGGAAGGCCATGTTGTCTTCGACAATGTCACTTTTGCTTACAAAACCGGAGAGCCTGTCCTCCGCGGCATTTCGTTCGAGGCGCGAAAAGGCGAGACCATAGCGCTTGTCGGGCATACCGGCTCGGGCAAAAGCTCGATCATGAACCTGCTGCTCGGCTTCTACGAGCCGACGGAAGGGGAAATCCGCGTCGACGGAGCGGAAATCCGTACGCTCTCGAAGCAGGCGCTGCGCAAGCATATGGGTATCGTGCTGCAAGACCCGTTCTTGTTCGCAGGCGACATCAAGTTCAATGTGAGCCTGTACAATCAACGGATAGGACCGGAGCAGGTTCGCCAGGCGCTTAAGGATGTCGGTGCGGCTTCCTTCGTCGAGCAACTGCCCGGCGGCGTAGACGAGCCGGTGGTCGAGCGGGGCAGCACGCTGTCCGCCGGACAGCGGCAGCTTATCTCCTTTGCGCGGGCGCTCGCCTTCGATCCGGCCATTCTCATTCTCGATGAAGCGACGGCTAGCATCGACAGCGAGACGGAGGGACTGATTCAAGAGGCGCTGCGGGTCGTCAGCGAAGGCCGGACGACGTTCGTGATCGCCCACCGGCTGTCCACGATCCGCGAAGCGGATCAAATTCTCGTGCTCCATCGCGGCGAGATCGTCGAGAGAGGCAATCACGAGCAATTGATGCAGCTGCAAGGTCGGTACTACCGCATGTACCAGCTCCAATCGGGCAGTGCGGCTCAGACGATAGCTTGATGGGCAACCGCAACAAGGGGATTCGATTGCGCTACAAGCTGCGCTTTGAATCCTTTTTTGCTTTTTTCAGACATGTAATCCAAATGATATGTGGGTGTATATAATTGCAGGTCATTTGTTACCCGCCATCTGTCCAAACAATCTTTCCACTACCGAATACACTAAATCATGGGTAATCGGGAGGGATCAGGCCGATACTCAATACTATTTAAGGAGTGTTGACTAATGAGCAGCGTTAGAGGGTTTACTTCCACAGGTGTTATTTTGGTTCTTTTCATTCTGCTTGTTATCGTCGCTTGCAGTATCTGTTTTATTTAATTTAAGCGAACCAATGCAGAAGGGCCGCCGACAGGCGGCTCCTTTTGTATGTTCGGCTACTTCGTAAAAAGAGCGATCAATCCCTTGGTTTTAATTTATGCTAACTTAAAAGCACGAATTCCTGTCCCCTTGCTTACTCCGCCGCTTCCTCTTCATCCCGGCTCTGAATCACGAGCAGCAGGCCGTCCCGGATGCGGATGTGTCCGGCTTCGCCAAGCAGTACGTTGCTGATGCCGAGCGATTGCCCGATCGTCAGCGTCGCCTCATTCAGCGGATACTGGAACCCTTCGAGCGTAATTCCCGTGACCTCGATGCTGAGCGGGAGCAGCGACACATGGGTGAACCGGCTCCGGCTGACCGTTAGCGGCTCGCTGCTGTCCATCAGCATCAGCTCGTTGCAGGCGTCGGCGATACGGCAGCGGATGCCCGCGGCCAAAGCCTTGCGCAGCAGATGGACGTTCGCGAGCGAATGGTCCCATCGGGTACCAAGCACGCCCAGCAGCACGATTTCCTCGGCGTTTTGTTCGAACGCCCAAGTGAAGGCCATCTCCGTGTCGGTCAAGTCTTTCCACACCGGATCGCAGGCGACGAACTCGCGGCTGCCCCGGCGTATTTCCTCAAGCTCCACCGAGCTGACGGAGTCGAAATCCCCGAGGGCCATATCCGGCCGGTATCCGTGCCGCACCAGAAAGAGCGCCCCGCGGTCCGCCCCGACCAGCACATCGCCTGTGCGGATTTCCCGCAAAGCCCAGCCCCCTAGCCGGCCCCCCGAGAAAATAAGAACCCGTTTTCGTTCCATCCGTCCGCTGCCTCCTACCAAACTTAGTGGAATTCATTATACCATGATTGAGATCAAGAGAATATGCAGGTGAAATTGAGATGAAGGGGGCGAATAAGGTATAGTTTTGATAAAAGAGCAGCTGAGGCTGGAGAAAAGGGAGAGGACGGCACGTGATCATTCGTCGGCGGTATGAAAATTTGGACGGCAGCCAAAATCGCAAAAAGCTGGCCCATCTGCACCGATGGCGAAAAGAGCGCAAAGCGAAAATCAAAGACTTGTCCTACCGCGTGCCGCAGGCCGAAGCGCGGCAGCTCGATTACTTGCGTAGCAACCGGACGCAGCCGACCGCTACTTGGATCGGGCACTCGACGTTTTTGCTGCAGATGGAGGGCCAAAATCTGATTACCGACCCGGTATGGGCGACCCGGATGGGGTTGGAGAAGCGCCTTGCGCCACCTGGTTTACGATTGGAGGAGCTCCCGCTGATCGACGCGGTGCTGTTGTCACATAGTCATTATGACCATATGCACCTGCCGACGCTGCGGCAGCTTGCCCGGGCCAACGCCCGAATGCAGCTTTTTGTCCCGGCCGGGCTGGGGGCCAAGCTGCGCTCCTGCGGGTTCGCGCACGTAACCGAGGCCAACTGGTGGGAAGAGCTTCGGCTAGGCTCACTGGAGCTGCATTTTGTTCCGGCGCAGCATTGGACACGCCGCACGCTGTTCGATATGAATACGTCACATTGGGGCGGCTGGATCGTTCGGCCGACGAACCACGGCGGGGAGCGGCTCGCGATCTATTTTGCCGGGGATAGCGGGTATTTCCCGGGCTTTAAGCTGATCGGTGATCGCTTTCCGATTAAGTGGGCGTTGATGCCGATCGGCGCCTACGAGCCGGAATGGTTTATGTCCCAGCAGCACGTGAGCCCCGAACAGGCAGTTCAGGCGTTCCTCGACTGTGGGGCCGAGCTGTTCGTGCCGATGCATTACGGCGCGTTCCGGCTCGCGGACGACACGCCGCGCGAGGCGCTCGACCGTCTGTTCGCGGAATGGGCGCGGCGGCAGCTTGAGCCGGAGCGGCTGCGGGTGCTGCTTTTCGGGGAGACGCTGCGGTAATAGCCTGGCGGGGCGCAAGATAGTCTGCACAAAACAGAAATGGCCTGCGTGCGCTAACTATATAAGTTGAACTAATGAATTCATTAGAATTAGAACCTAACACAAAGCCGATCTATGATCGACCACCGAGATTTCATGATTTCGTCCATAAACTGCTGAACATTGTTACGGATTTCGGCCACCGTGTGATAGAACACATTGTTAATTACATCGGATTTCAGCCATTTCCATAACCCTTCAACAAGATTCAATTTCGGACTGTAAGGCGGCAGGAAAACCAGTTCGAGTCGGCCTTTCATCTCTTCCAAAAACGGCTGCAATAACTTGGCATGATGAATGCGAGCGTTATCCAACACGAT
>NZ_FMTT01000103.1 GCF_900100345.1 Paenibacillus tianmuensis
CAAGCCCAAGTTTCAGGAGATTACGGACACCACGGAGGTTTACTCCGGCTGCTATGCCAAAGTGAGCCTTAACTTCTATCCGTTCGATGCGAAGGGGAACCGCGGCGTCGCGGCTGGCTTGAACAACGTTGTCAAAGTGCAGGATGGCGACTTCCTTGGTGGTCGGTCGAGCGTCAACGACGATTTTGCGGACGAGGATTTTGACGTCGATCTGGACGGCGACGACGAAGATTATTTGAATTAATTCAGTATGAAGGGGATTCGGCAGCGGGTCCCCTTTCTTATAAAAATATCCGGGAGGTCCTCATCTTATGGAATGGAAGCAAGAACGGTTCTTTGTAAAGAGAAATGAGCAAGGCATGGCAGTGCAGGTTGAGGAGAAGCGGCCTATTGGATTCATTGACAATGAGCCTCAGAGTATCGACGAATTTGTCCAAGCTGCCCATGATAACGCGATCGACAAAGGCTGGTACGAGGAGCCCCGTACCTTTGGCGAAGTGATTGCTTTGATGCATAGTGAGTTGTCCGAGGCACTGGAGGAGCACCGGGACGGCCGGGGTTTCCGGGAAATCTACTACGAAGGCGAAAAACCGTGCGGTATTCCGGTGGAGCTGGCGGATACGGTGATCCGCATCTTCGATACCTGCGGGTATCTTGGCATCGATCTGGAGGCGGCCATCCGGGAGAAAATGACGTACAACGCGACGCGGCCGCAGCGGCATGGAGGGAAGAAACTGTGACACGTGATCAAATTCTAACATTAAAGCCTGACAGGAAATTAGACGGGGCCGTTGCTCATAATGTCATGGGGTTCAAGCTTAATGTGCGCGAGGTTTATATCTGCCCAGAGTGCGGATGGGAAACCGGGGATCTGGAGACATCAAGCAGATGTCAAGCTTGCTGGGCGAACGGTGACCGAGTAACCATGAGTGATGAGAAAGAATCCGTTTATGATTTTAAGCCATCTACGGACATGAACGACGCGATTCAGGTGCTTCAAAAGCCTGAAATCATGGATCGATTTCAAATTGGATTATATCCGACTAGTTTCGGTAAATGGATTGCTCGACCATTTATGCCGGGTGGCAAAGATTGCGCTGTTCAAGCTGATTCTCCATCAGAGGCGATATGCAAAAGTGTATTGCTGGCGGTCTTAGGTGTATGACTGTTCTCCAAATCGACCTTGAAACCTATAGCAGCGTGGACCTAAAAACCGCTGGTGTCCACCGTTACGTTGAGGCGCCAGACTTTGAAATTCTATTGTTCGGCTTCGCATTCGACGACGAACCGGTGACGGTGGTCGACCTGACCGCCTTCGAAGACATCCCAAAGGACGTAATGGACGCGCTCCGCTCAAGCACTGTCACGAAAACAGCCTTCAACGCAGCGTTTGAGCGGACAGCTATCGCCAAGCACTTCGGCATCGAATGCGATCCGCTTCACTGGCGCTGCACGGCCGTCCATGCGCTGACGCTCGGGCTGCCGGGTTATCTGGAGGGCGTGGCCGAGGTGTTGAAGCTTGAGGCCCAGAAGGACGCTAAGGGCAAGGCGCTGATCAAGTATTTCAGCGTCCCGTGCAAGCCGACGAAGACGAACGGCGGCCGCACAAGGAACTATCCACACCATGCGCCAGACAAGTGGGAGGATTACAAAGCCTACAATCGACAGGATATTGTTGT
>NZ_FMTT01000055.1 GCF_900100345.1 Paenibacillus tianmuensis
GATGCTCAGATGCCGAATCTTGCGCGGTTTGTTGCGGCCGTCACGCTTCACATCTTGTTCAGAATGGCAGATGGGGCAAGGTTGTTTGGTGGCTACAGGCAATGCCTCCAGATGAACTTCTTGGGCATCCATCGAGACGATTTTTTGAAGTTTTAGCTCTGGTAATCCGAGCAGTTCGTTGATATACTGGAGTGGCATCTGTCATATCCTTTTGTTGTTTTGGTAGGACTTACAACAATACAGGATTTGCAGATGTTTTTCCATTTTAATCCTCGTTCTACACTCATTTGAATTCGTCAACCGCTAATTTTGGTTTTGAGCCCTGAATTCACAATGAAGTGTACCAAAATTCTATTTCTAGAGCGTCACAGCTTGTTATCCAGCAGACCATGGTGTGCGACCAACACTTCATGGTATTTTTCTTATCGTTGCCAGAATCCATTGACTATAGTCCTAAACATACCATGTATCCCCTGAATGCGCCATAAATAATACTTCCTATTTTCCATAAGTTTAGCTTGCAGCAGTGGTAATTTACTCATTTTTGATAAGCCTTTATCACGAATCAAGCCCCGTCTTCTTTGATGCGGAAGCTGCGGGCGATGTAGAGCACCGGCGTTGAAGCGACGGAGATGACGAATTTGAACAAGTAGGTCGACAGCAAAATTTGCAGCCAGACGTCCAGCGTGTACACCCCGGCGAAAGCGATGGTGCAGAAGACCAGCGAGTCCACAAGCTGGCTAAGCCCCGTGCTGCCGTTCGTCCGAATCCAGAACTGGTTGTACACGGGAAAGCGCTTCTTCAGGTAGCTGTATACCCGCACGTCAAGGAACTGGCTGATAAAATAGGCGCATAAGCTGCCGGCAGCCAGCCGCGGCATTAAGCCGAATATCGTCTCGAGCGAGCTCTGCGCGATGTCGCTTTCCTGCGGCGTAAACACGAGCGCCATCTGCATGATGACCGTTGAAGCGACCAAGCTGAAAAAGCCAAACCATACCGCCTGCTTGGCTTCCTTCGTCCCGTACTTCTCGTTGAGCAGGTCCGTCGACATGTAGATGGACGTGTAGACGGTGTTGCCGAGGGTCATCACGATGCCGAGCAGCTCGATCGTTTTGACGACTTGGATGTTGGCCAGCACAGTGGCGAAGCCGATCCAGGCGTACAGTCCTTTCTTCCCGAAAAAACGATAGCAGAGCAGAAACAAAGCAAAATTCACGACGACAAACAAAATTCCCCATGTCAAATTAAACACTTAACGTTTCCTCCCCTTAGTTTTGATAACGCGGGATGGTCTCGAACCGCGGATGGGCCGGAAGCCCGATCGAATAACAGAATAGCAGAAACGTTCGGGAAAAGGAATGGAGCGATTTTACATAAAAATCCCCTGAAGAAGCCGCAGTATCGTTCAGGGCGGCCGATTCAGGGGATTTTCCATTGGCAAAGCTTGCATTCCCCGGTTCCGTAGAAGGGGGCCTCTTACTCTTACTTCTTAGCGGCGAGCCAATCGCTGATGGCGCCGGTATCGGCATCGGACAGCTTGCCTTTGAACGCAGGCATTCCTCCTCTGCCATTGGCAACAATGGCCGCGATCTGGTCCTTGGAGTACTTGCCGCCTACCTTCGTCAGGTTAGGGCCGACCCCGCCTTCAAAATTGGCGCCGTGACAGCTGATGCAATTTTGCTTATAGATCCCTTGCGCATCCACGGTAGCGGTTCCGCCTCCCGGGGCGGGGGTTGCGGCTCCTTGATCCACGGGCGGCGGCGTTTTGGCGGGTTGATTACAAGCAGACAGTGAAACGGCAAGGAGAAGGGCGACACATACGAATGTTTTGTTCATCTGGCGAGCTCCTTTGAAAGAATGCTGGAACTTGTCGGCCAGGAACCCCTGGCCATAATCAAACTCCCATCCCTGTGCGTTCAGGGATGTCGAACCTAGGTTTTCCTACGCGGTTTTTTTTCATGCACAGGCCGCGGAGGACAAGACGCTCGATCCATGCTGCGGCCCTTGCTATAATAGAGCTGGAACGGGAAGTGCTGTCCGTTCGAACAGGAGAAGGGGGAGAAGCCCATGCTTTTCATTGACAATAACGGCATTACCGATCCCGCATTGAACCTGGCGCTGGAGGAATATGCCCTGAAGCAGCTTCCGGCGGACCATGATTATTTGTTGTTTTATATTAACGAGCCGTCGATCATTATCGGGAAAAACCAGAACACGGCCGAGGAAATCAACCGGGAGTACGTCGAGGCCCGCGGCATTCATGTCGTGCGGCGTCTGTCCGGCGGCGGGGCAGTATACCACGATCTCGGGAACCTGAATTTCAGCTTCATTACGAAGGATGACGGCAAGTCCTTCCACAACTACCGCAAGTTTACCGAGCCTGTGGTTAGCGCGCTGCATCGGCTTGGCGTCGAAGCGGAGCTGACGGGGCGCAACGACATTCAAGTCGGAGAGCGGAAAATATCCGGCAATGCGCAGTTTGCCACCAAAGGGCGGATGTTTACCCACGGCACGCTGCTGTTCGATTCGCAGATGGACCATGTCGCATCCGCGCTGAACGTCAATCCGGAGAAGTTCAAGTCGAAGGGCGTGAAGTCGGTCCGCAGCCGGGTGGCGAACATTACGGAATTTTTGAGCGGGCCGATGACGATTGAGGCGTTCAGGCAGCATTTGCTGGACTCGATCTTCGAAGGATCGGAGGTTCAGCGGTATGAGCTGAGTCCAGCCGATTGGGAAGCGGTGCGGCAGCTTGCGGACGAACGGTACCGGAGCTGGGATTGGAACTACGGCCGGTCCCCGGCGTTCAACGTTCATCGCGTGAAGCGCCTGTCTGCCGGTACGTTCGACGTCCGGCTGTACGTGGAAGCGGGAGTGATCCGCGAGGCCGCAATATATGGCGATTTTTTCGGCCAAGGGGATGCAGAGGAATTTGCCGCCAAGCTGCAAGGCGTCCGTTACGATACCGCTGCGCTAGCCGGGGTGCTGGACGATGTGAATCTGCAGCACTACTTCGGTCAGGTGACCAAGGACGAGTGGCTGGAGCTGCTGTTATAAGCGGTGTATTTTGGCTGCTGGATGCTTCGGGAAAAAACGATTGTAAATCAATCATTATCAGCTGAAACTTTCTCCACTACAGTATACTAAAGACTAATATGGTAACGAAGTGGAGGAAGCGGATTGAAATTGATGGAGAAACAAGGACTCTCGGAGCAAGCATTGCGCGATATTCGGGCACTCGCAGACCTGTGCAACACGGAAGATGGCATTACGCTGAAGCTAAACTGGGACATGCTTTCCGCAAGGCCGGCCGGGGTGACGAACGACTTTTTGATGTATGAAGGGGAAGAGCTTATCGGTTTTCTGGGGATCTACTCCTTCGGGTCGACGGAAGCGGAGATCAGCGGCATGGTGCATCCGCATCATCGGCGGAAGGGCGTGTTCACCAGACTGGCCGATGCGGCGACCGAAGAATGCAGGCGCCGCGGGATTCCGAAGCTGATCTTTATATGTCAGGAGCGTTCGGCTTCGGGCAAAGCGTTCCTGCATGCCTGGGGAGCGGTCTATTCATTTTCCGAGCACTGGATGGAGATGCGGGTGCCGGACGGGCAACCGCCGCAAGTTCCGGATACGCGGCAAGCGGAAGCGCTGGAGCTCCGATTGGCGACGGCGGACGATATCGAATTGCTGACGGAGCTCAACCGGCAGGGGTTCGATATGACGTATGAGGATGCCAGAGTATTCGTAGAGACGACTGTAGCAGACGAGAAAGAGAAAACGTATGTCGCGGAGCTGGGCGGTAAGCCGATCGGTAAGCTGACTGTACGTGTGGATGAAGGCGTCGCCTTTATTTTCCAATTTTGTGTATTAACGGAGTACCGGGGACGCGGATGCGGGCGGGAAATTTTGGCCCGGACGATGGAGCGCGTATACCGGGAAGACGGGACGGTTCGCTTCGAGCTGGAGGTTGCGGCGGACAATCCCCGAGCGCTTGGGCTGTACGAGTCGTGCGGCTTCCGGGCGCTGAACGCGAACGATTATTATACGATGGAGCTCGGCGGATAGGCGGGTCGATCGGCAGCAGAACGCAGGAGCCTCGGAACGAGAGGCCGCCTGCGTTTTTTCTGAGTAAGGGTCAGAAAGCACAGCTTTAACGCAACGTTAGCCGCAGCTGCTGCGCGTATTTTGCATTGACTTTTAAACCTACATGTAACTATAATTGTTACAACAAGGGACCGCAAAATAGGGAGAACATGCCTCTGTCCCAACTACGGATAAGAAAGAGATGTGTCGCTGTATGAATCAGGGAGGAAAGGTTGTGTTTGTCCAAAATCGGGTGATGACGCTGATGACGAAACATGAGGATCGGATGCAGAACGGAGGCATGGGCCTATGAGCCGGATCGAAGCTTCGGCGCAAGGCTCCGTGCCGTCGCGCCGGATATGGATGGTGTTCATCTTAGGCTCGTTGTCCGCTTTTGGGCCGCTCTCGCTAGATATGTATTTGCCTGCACTGCCGAAGCTGGCGGGCGATCTGAACAGCAGCACGTCGATGGCACAGCTTAGCCTGACGGCTTGTCTGCTCGGGCTGGCGCTCGGCCAGCTGTATGCCGGACCGGTCAGCGACGTGCGCGGCCGGCGGCTGCCGCTGCTGATCGGCCTGATCCTCTACGGCGTGTCCTCGGTGCTCTGCGCTATCGCTCCGTCCGCCGAACTGCTGGTGCTGCTGCGTTTTATCCAAGGGATGGCGGGCTCTGCAGGGATCGTCATTTCGCGGGCGATCGTGCGGGATATGTACTCGGGGACGGAGCTGACGAAGTTTTTCTCGCTGCTGATGTTGGTGAACGGGGCGGCACCAATTCTCGCACCCATCGTAGGCGGGCAGCTGCTGGAAGTTACCTCTTGGCGCGGCGTGTTTGTCGTGCTCGGCCTGATCGGCGTGCTGATGCTGATCGCAGTCGTGCTGGCGCTGCCGGAGACGCTGCCGCAGGAGCGGCGATCCAAGGGAGGCCTGGGAAATACGCTCACGACGTTCCGCCGCCTTCTGAGCGACCGGACGTTCATAGGCTACGCTCTGGCGCAGGGGTTCGTTATTGCCGCCATGTTCGCCTACATTTCGGGTTCGCCCTTCGTGCTTCAGGATATTTTCGGCGTGTCACCACAAATGTTCAGCGTCTGCTTCGCGATTAACGGCCTCGGCATCATTCTCGCAGGACAGGTCGCGGGGCGGCTGGCCGGGCGGGTCAGCGACAAGCGGCTGCTGGTTAGCGGGCTGGCACTGGCTTCGATCGCCGGTGTGGCGCTGCTGCTTGCGATCGTATCGGGAGCCGGGCTGTATGCCATTCTGGTGCCTTTGTTCTTCGTCGTATCCAGCGTCGGGATCGTGTCCACAGCCGGCTTCTCGCTGGCGATGCGCAACCAGAGCGAGTCGGCGGGAAGCGCCTCGGCTTTGCTCGGCGTGCTGTCGTTCATCTTCGGCGGGATCGTGGCGCCGCTGGTCGGCATCGCAGGCAATCAGACCGCTGTGCCGATGGGGATTGTGATCGCTGCAGCCGATGTCAGCTCTGTGCTATGCTATTGGCTGCTCGTACGGCGGTATGAAAAATAAATTTTTTATTGTAATGAAGCCTTCTGCAGTATGGGGCAGCCCCGATGCGGAGGGCTTTTGTGTATTCCATCAGATAAAATCGTTTCACGGGGAACATTGTCGAAAAAAGTCTTTTTCCGGGTGCAGGAAAGGACTTTTTCAGCGCGAATTTACCGGTATATGTATAAGATACGCCTGCCTGCATCGGAAGCAGGTGCGTACGTGATTCGGCAGCTCGGGGGCGGAAATCCCCTTCATTACGGTGTACTGTTGAAATCCGCTTTGTAGAATCTTGTTCTTCGACATAGCGAAGGAGAGAAATCGAGTGAGGTTTTTGTTCCAAATCCGTATGAGAATCTTGTCGATCGCCACCGGGCTGCTGTTACTCACAAGCTCGGTTCTTACGCCGATTCTGGAGCCGGAGCAGTTTCCTCGGTTTTACGATGGACTGTGGTGGACGGTCTTTACGCTCCGGGGATACGTTTCCAAAAACCGATCTTGGCCGATTGTGAGCCGACGAATCGCTGAAGGTGGAGAACCCGTACAATACCGATGCCCGTACAGCGTTCATTCTGACAAGCGTCAAACGGATCGCGGGGAAGGTTCAGACTACGCTGGATGTAGTGCCCGAAGAAAATCTGGTTAATTTAACGAAAAGTTCCTCCAACATGCATTTCAAAATATCCGACCAATCGTTGCCGAGCAAATGTACTCGGGGCCCGAACGAAAGGCGGCAAACCGGTATCGGCGCCAGCCGGTCCGTCCGCTTAGAACAAACAACCCCTTCTTCCGCTGCGGATCGAAGGGGTTGTCTATAGGGCAAGCCGATTGCCCGCGAGAAGACGCTTGGCTCGGAATCAGTTCACCCACTGCACGACTTGCTCAAGCGATTGTCTTGTTTTGGGGCGGGGTTCGGTCACGCGGTAGCCGAAAGCGGCCATGCAGGAAATGCCGAAGTTGCCTTGAAGAATCCCTTCTTCTCGAAGCACCTGCTCTGCTTTGGCTTTGTCGAACCCTTCGATCGGGCAAGAGTCGATGCCGATTTGTGCAGCTGCCGTCATCATGTTGCTGAAAGCAATATAGGTCTGCCGGGATGCCCATTCGAACATCACGCGTTCGTTGTCGAGCAGATGGAAGTCCGTTTCCAGAAACTTGTGATAGAGCTTGGTATAGCTGGCGCGGACCTCTTCCGGGTACTGCTTGACGTTCGTCAGCATGGTTTGAATATAGTCGGAATCGGCGACCATATCGGCTTTCGTGCGGGAGAGGATGACGACAAAATGGCTGGCGGTCGGCAGCTGCTTGGATGCTCCCCAAGTGACTGGCAGCAGATTTTCGCGAATTGCGGGATTCTGCACGACGACAAATTTCCACGGCTCGAAGCCGAAGGAGCTTGGCGACAACCGTCCCGTCTCCAGAATGAACTGGAAATCGGCGTCGCTGATCTTTTTGCTGCTATCGAATTCCTTGCACGCATGTCTGAACTGAAACGCCTCTAAAATTTGCTGTTTTCTTGCTTCCATCGGTAACGCCTCGCTTTCAATAATTTCGATGAGTCCCTGCAAAGCATTATAACCTCCAGCATCCAAATACGTAAGTACGCACATTTTTGTTATATAGTTCTCATTTGTATACTGTGATGGCAAAGAGGCCGCGGGAACTGTCTCCCGGACCTCTTCTTTACACACGCCCTTCTGCACGGGGCAGCGGACAACATAATGGTTAAGATGCGGCGGCCTTCGCTTCCCGGGCGAACTCGACGCGCACCTTGAAATAGTCTCCGTCGATGTCGATGCGAAGCTGTCCGCCTTGCAGCTCGACGATGCTTTTTGCAATTGCAAGCCCGAGGCCCGAGCCTTCGGTATTCCGCGACGGGTCCCCCCGCTTGAACCGCTCGAAAATTTCGTCCACATCGAAGTTGAGCTCGTAGGCGGCCACGTTGCTGATCGTGAAGACGACTTTGTCCGCTTCTTCGGTTAACGTGAGGTGAACCCGGGTATGAGGCATCGCGTATTTGAGCGCATTGCTGATCAGGTTCTCGAAGACGCGCCATGTCTTGCGCCCGTCCAGCGGAGCGGTTACCTTCGGGTTGTCCACCCGGACGCGAAAGGTGAGCGTGGAAGCCTCGATTTTATCGCTGAATTCGGCCAGTGCCTGCAGCAGCAGGTCGGCCACGTTGACGTTCTCCACCGCCAGCTCCACGGACCCGCTCGCCATTTTAGACGCTTCGAACAAATCGTCGATCAGCACCTTCAGCCGCTGCGTTTTCCGATCCAGGATCTCGACATAGCTCGCTACGGTCTCCGGTGGCAGGTCCTTATGCTTGAGCAAATCGACATAGTTCATGATCGAGGTGAGCGGCGTCTTCAGATCGTGGGATACGTTCGTAATCAACTCGGATTTCAGCCGCTCGCTCTTCGTCTCTCGTTCGACGGAAGTCTTAATGCTCTGCTTGATGTTGTTCAGCAGGTGCGCCAGCCGGGCCAGATTGCCGCGGCCCTTCTCCTCGATCGTATGATCGAATCGGCCGGAGGCGATGGCTTCCGCGCCGGTCAGGATGCGGACCAGCTGCCGGATTCGGCGCAGGAGGTAGGGGACGATGACAAATGAGTAAAACAGCACATACCCTGCCGATAAAATGAACTCTCCATAATTATAACGGTATCTCTTCTTAATCATATAATCACCAAAGTTGATTAGGAAAAAACCGAACAGCAAGGTCAGGACACAGATCAAGCCGACCTTGAACAAGATGTTTTTTTGTACCAGAATGTCCCCCAAATACCCCTCCAGCTTGCGGAACAGCCCGGCGTTCCACTGATCGCGGAGCGCCTGCGGGTTGCGCAGCAGCAGCAATGTGTCGCCAAGCAGGAGGCCCAGACAGCCGATCAGCAGCGCCAGCAGCGTCCATTGTGCGAAATGGCTCGGACTGACAGGCAGCCGGAATATGTTTGCGGAGCTTCCATAGCTTAACGCAAACATCGTGAGAACATAGAGGAGCAGCCAACGGAGCTCCAGCGGAATCCGGCGAATGACGGCTGTATCGTTCTGCTGTACAATGTCGATCCCATAACGATTTCGGCGTAAGTAAAAAATCAGAGCAGCAACGGCCGCCACGACGGCCCCCAGAAGGTACAGCTCATAAATTAACCGCTGCCGCAGCGTATTGAAGTATGCGTGGTCGGCAATCATTTGACTGAAGCCGCGGGGCTCCTTCGGAAACAGAAAAATGCCTTCGAGCCGATATTGTTGGAAAGCACGGTTGATCGATTGCAGAGCGCCGCCTTCCAACGTCGTTTGCGGTAAGCGGATGGCATAAAACGCTTCCTGCATGGCCGCCTGACCTGGATACCCGCTCTTATTGGAATACTTCTCGCGGGTTTCGAGGTCATTGACATAATATTCAAAGGAGCCGCTGCGGGCCGACAAGCTGTGTTTGACGGCAGCGTATTGTTTGTTGTGGAAATCAAGAAAGTCTTTGATTTCCTTCTCGATCCGTTGGTTTTTATCCAGTTCTGCGTTCGGTGAGATGTTGACTTCTGCGTCTTGCAGTAGGGCAATTTCTTTTTTTATACGCGCAATCTCGGCTTGCTCTTCAGAGTCCGGCCGGTTCTGCGGGTCCTGCATTTGCGCCTGCGGCGCTCCCGGTTCTACCTCTCCCGAGGGATTGGGGGGATTCTCGCGCTTTTCCTTTGCCTTCTGCATTTCATTGGCCAGCTGTTCCCTGAGCTGCCGGTTTTGCTCCTGCACCTCTGCCCGTCTTTGCTCTACCTCGATCGTCTTGACACTTTCAAAATGCCGGGTCCACTGCTCCATTCGGGCTTGCCCGATCTTCTCGGCATTGGTCTTGTTCTCGTAACGGTTATAGACCACATGGACATTCCTGAACAGATTGAAATGCTGCTGGAGCTGCTCGTAGAAGGCTGGGGAGCGAAAGTAATAGTCCTTTTGAAGATATTTCTGGTTCTTTAGCAAGTCCGAGGCGGTGAGCCACCCAAGCGCAATAAGGTAAGAGAGCAATCCCCAAGCGAGCCAAGGGACGAGCTTACTTCTCGATTTTGTAGCCAATGCCCCACACCACCTTCAAATATTTGGGCTCCCGCGGGTTGATCTCGATTTTCTCGCGGATTCGCCGCACATGCACCGCTACCGTATTCTCGCCGTTGAAATACGGCTCTTTCCATACCTTTTCATAAATCTCCTCAATCGAAAACACACGTCCCCGATGCTCGATCAAGAGCTCAAGGATCCGATATTCCGTCGCCGTCAGCCGGACTTCCTCCTGATCCACGAAGACGGTTTTACTGCGTTTGTTCAGCACGAGGCCCCGGACTTCGATCTCGTCCTCGGTTGCTTTGTAAGGTCCCAGATGCGTGTAGCGCCGAAGCTGGGACTTCACCCGGGCGGTCAGTTCCAGTGGATTGAAGGGCTTGCACAGATAATCGTCTGCGCCGACGGTCAGCCCTAAGATTTTGTCCGTATCCTCGGATTTGGCGGATAGCATCAGGATCGGTATATTGCGGCTTTCGCGGATTTTGAACGTCGTTTGGATGCCGTCCAGGCCGGGCATCATGACGTCCAGAATGATCAGATGGATATCTTCTTTCTCCAGAATGTCCAAAGCCTCCAAGCCGTGGCTCGCTTTGAACACGTTCATGTTCTCGTTCTTCAAATAGATCTCGATGGCGTCACGAATCTCGGGTTCGTCGTCGGCCACCAGCACATTGTACTTCTGCATAATGGTTCCCCTTGAATGCTGCATTCGGATTTACGGCTGCTTGCAAGCGCATATGTCTATATTAAAGGAGACTTTTGTCAAAAAAGCTACCCGATTTCTTACAAATTTCTTACGAAGGGAAATTGGAGAACCGCGCAGGCTAGTTCCGGCAGGTTCATTGCCTCCCGCTATTGACCTTTACCTCAATTAAATTTATACTAAGTCTAAATACTATTAAAGGGGTGAGCCTGATGAGCAGATTGAATTTAACCACGCAGCGCAAAACGATTCTGGATCTGATCCAAACCTGCGAGGATCATCCGACGGCCGCCGAGATTATGGAGCGGCTGCGTACGAACGGCCACCAATTTGCATATGGCACGGTGTACAACTCGCTTCGGTACTTGACGGACGCGGGGCTGATTCGAGAACTTAAGCTGGGGGAGACCGCCTGTCGTTACGATGGACGAACGGAAGACCATTACCATATCGTGTGTAAAAAGTGCGGACGGGTCGATGAAGTGCTGTCCGCGCCGCCTGTCGAATGGATTCGGGAGGTTGCGGCGAAAACGAACTACGACGTGCATCACAGCCAAGTCGTCTTCGAGGGGGTATGCAGCTCATGCAAGCATCCGAACGCGTAATAAAGCCGCTCATGCGGATGGGCTATTCACAAACTGAGGGGGGCGAAATGGCCGACGCGGATCGGCTTGCCGAACGCCCGGCGGCGCCTATGGCTTCAAGTACAGGAGAAACGGGCGGCACGAGGCCTTTCCTGTGCATCCAAACGAAGCGCGTAGCCGTCATCAGTCCGTTCCCGGGCTCGCTGCATCCGCTGATCAACGGACTGGCGGGTGAGTGCTACGACGTTCTCGTGTTTCACCGGTTCGAAGCCCAGATCATGAATGCGTTGGCCGTCGATCTGTTCGTGTTCGACGTGACAACGGCGGACTGGGAAGGCGTGGCCGGCATTCGGGAGGCGCTGGCTTCCGATTCGAAGAAGCAAGACCGTTCGGTACTGCTGGTCGGTGAGCGGGAGATGGCGGATAACGGCTTCGCCGGACTCGGGGAGCTGCTGCCGTGGCCGACGGGTCTGCAAGAGGCGATGTACCGTATTGAGTGCAAGCTCAGCGGTCTGGCCGATGCGGAAGAAGGGAACAGCGTCGGCAGCTTCAAGGATTTGCAGATCGACATCAAGAAAATGACGGTCCAGCGCGGCGGTGTTCGTATCGAATGCACGAAGACGGAATACGAGATTTTGCTGATGCTGCTTGAAGCGCAAGGGGCCGTGATGTCGCGCGACGAGATCATGGACCGCATCTGGGGCAGCTCGTTTGCCGGCGGCAGCAACGTCGTCGACGTTCATGTGAAAAGCTTGCGCAAAAAGCTGGGCGACAATCCCGCCGCACCGCAGTACATCGCAACGGTGCGCGGGGTCGGATACAGGCTGGCCGACTAACAAGTCGGCCGCCCGCTTCATCCGATCTTCATGAAAAACTCACGGAATGTTCATGATTCCGTCATGCAGCGATGGTACACTAAGGTCATAACTTAGATCAAGTCTAAATATAAATATAAATGAAAGGTGAGATCAAGATATGAACCATCGTTTGACGACCAATCAAGGCGCTCCCGTGGGAGATAACCAGAATTCGCGTACGGCCGGCCGCCGGGGACCGACACTGCTGGAGGATTACCATCTGCTGGAGAAGCTGGCCCATTTTGACCGGGAGCGCATCCCGGAGCGGGTCGTGCATGCTCGCGGTGCAGGAGCGCACGGGGTATTCCGCGTCGAACGGAGCATGAAGCCTTACACGAAGGCGCATTTTCTGCAAGAGGCCGGGCAGGAGACGCCCGTATTCGTTCGGTTCTCCACCGTAATCCACGGTACTGGCTCGCCGGAGACGGCCCGCGATCCGCGCGGATTCGCCGTAAAGCTGTACACGGAAGAAGGAAATTATGACATTGTCGGCAACCATTTGCCGGTATTCTTTATCCGCGACGCGCTCAAATTCCCGGATATGGTCCATTCGCTCAAGCCCGCACCGGACACCAATATCCAAGAACCTGCAAGGTACTGGGACTTCATGACGCTGTCGCCGGAATCGACGCATATGCTGACCTGGTTGTTTTCGGATAACGGCACCCCCGCCAATTACCGGCAAATGGACGGCTTCAGCGTGCACGCGTTCAAATGGGTGAATGCGGAAGGGAAAGTAACGTACGTCAAATACCACTGGAAATCGCTGCAAGGCGTTGTGAATTTGTCGGCTGACGAGGCCCGGGACGTGCAGGGCAGGGACTTCAACCACGCGACGAGGGATTTGTTCGACCGGATAAGGGAAGGGGACTTTCCGCAGTGGGCGCTGCATGTGCAGCTGATGCCGCCGGAAGACTTGGACCGGTGGGGCTTCGACCCGCTCGACGCGACGAAAGTATGGCCCGAGGATGTGTACCCGCTGCACCGGATCGGCACCATGACGCTGAAGTGGAACCCGGACAATTTCTTCGCCGAGGTCGAGCAGTCCGCCTTCTCGCCGAGCGCCTTGGTGCCGGGGATCGAGCCTTCCGAGGATAAGCTGCTGCAGGGTCGTCTGTTCTCCTACCCCGATACGCAGCGGTATCGGCTCGGCGCGAACTACCTGCAGATTCCAATCAACTGCCCGTATGCGCCGGTCCGCAACTATCAGCGGGACGGAGCGATGAACGTGAAGCAGGATAAGTCCACGGTCAACTACGAGCCGAGCAGGGCTTCCGGCAGTCCGCAGGAAGACCCGGCCTATGCGGAAAGCGAAGCGCCGCTGACCGGTCCCGCAGTCCGGCAAAAAATCGAGAAAACCGACGATTTCTCGCAGGCCGGAGAGCGCTACCGGAGCTATACGAAGCAGGAACAGGATAACCTGATCCGCAATCTGGTCAACGATCTGAAGCAGACGAGCCAGGACATCCAGCTGCGTGCGATCTGCAACTTTTACCGGACGGATGCCGAGTACGGGATGCGTCTCGCGCAAGGGCTCGGTATTGATATCGAAAGCTTCCTTCCGCGATCGAACTAACGGGCAGGCAGACATCGCGAACAGGGCACAAGGAGCGCACCGAAGGGATGGAGCGGAAGCGAAGTCCCGTCTGTGGAGAAAATGCCGTCGAATGCTGCCGCAGAACTTTGTCCTTACCGGTCTACATGGCGCTGAGAAGCTTTGTCCATCTTGGACGGAATTTAGAAATACGACCCCTTTGCCGCAGGCAGATGCCTGTCGGGCCAAGGGGTTTTTGTGTGTTCGGCCGGACAAGGCGGCGAGCCGCTGCGCATTTCATGCACATATATTTCGAGGGACGAGGAATAATGACTCCTAGCTGACAAAAACAAGAAGGAGTGAGCCCAACCCTTGAAACGTTTCGCAATCGCCACCATCTTGCTGGCCGGTCTGCTGGCCGCCGTCCCGGTCCAAGCGGCTGCCGCAGGGGACGGCGCCTATCATTTCGGGTTCAAGAAGAGCAAGAACGGCAGCCGTCCTTCCATCAACGAAGAAGGCTTCAAGCCCATTGTGGAGAAGCACGGGGCTATTTTTCTCGGGGATACGACGCAGAAGGAGCTGTATCTCACTTTCGATAACGGCTACGAGAACGGGTATACCGCCCGGGTGCTCGACGTGCTGAAGGAAAAGAAAGTCCCCGCGATCTTCTTCGTCACCGGGCATTACATCAAGGACCAGCCGGAGCTGCTGCGGCGCATGGCGGCCGAAGGCCACCTGATCGGCAACCATTCCTGGAGTCATCCCGACATGACCCAGATTTCGAGCGGCAAAATCAAGGACGAGCTGGAGAAAGTAAAAGCGGACGCGACCCAAATTACCGGACGACAAACGATGACGTATCTGCGCCCGCCGCGGGGCATTTTCAACGACCGCAGCCTCGCCGTAAGCAAGGAGCTCGGGTATACGAGCGTGTTCTGGTCGGTCGCGTACAAGGACTGGGATACAAGGGCGCAAAAAGGGGGCGACTACGCCCACAACCAAGTCATGGCCCAGCTTCACCCCGGGGCCGTTATCCTGCTGCACACGGTATCCAAGGACAACGCGGACGCGCTAGGGAGAATCATCGACGGGGCCCGGCAGCAGGGCTACGAATTCAAAAGCCTGGATCAGCTGACGGTCAAGTCTTACTAGCGGAGGGATTCCGGAACGTCTCATGCCGTGCAGGGAGCTGCTCCCGCCGCAGTAAGCGTTACGGCGCGAGTTTCGGCGGGATGACGGCTTATTTGCCGTTCCGACGAAACTCTTATTCGGAAAATGACTATTTTCTGCTAATTAAAGGCATTTCAAATCGTCATTATCGCAAAAAATCCGAACAATCGCTTGCAGAATCGTAAATTCTTATGTATTATTAAACTACGTCGCATCACAAAAAGCCGGTTGCTCTTGAAGGTGAACGAATGCCCCTGATCGACACGAATGAAAATAAAAAGAAGCTGTGCCACCTGTACAACGAAATCTCGAAGAGTTTGTTCGGCTTCGGAACGACATTGCTGCGGGTTACGATCGACGACCGGATCATCACGTATTATGCCAAGCATCGTCGTTCGCCGCGCTCGGATGCGCTCGAAGGCGAGGCGCCTACGCTGAAGCACGAGGTCGACTTTTACATGTCTTCGATCTATAAGAAGAAGCTTCGGGAGAAGCTGGAGCAGGAGTTCGGGCTGGAGATCGAAGCGCTGCTGAGGGATTACGACCCGGCGACGCAATGGGCGATTACGAACGTAATTCTGAACGAACCGAAATAACGGGCCGGAGCCGCGGCGTTGATCTATCATCGAGCGGACCGCATGCATTGCCATAGATGCCGCTTATCTTTGTTTACGAAGAAAAAGCGCTCTTACGTAGAAGACTTATTTCTATTTAAGGGCGTTTTTTCTTTTTTAAATAAAATGCAAGAAGAACCGATGCCGATGAGAGTATACTGTTAAACGTTTCTACAAATCTTAAATCATGGATACAGGGATGTTTCCCACTGGAGGATGAACACGATGATGAAAAAACGAATGATTCGCAGCTTGCTTTCCGTTTCGCTGATTGGATTGGCTTTGACCGGATGCGGCCAAGCGGGAGGAAACAAAGAGCAGGGCGCTGCGCCGGGAGCGGGCGGCGGGGAGCCGGCCAAGCTGGTCATTTCCACCTGGGGCTTCTCCGAGGACTTCTTCAAGAAAGAAGTATATGCGCCTTTCGAGAAAGAGCATAACGTGAAGATTGTGCTGGAAATCGGCAACAACGCCGAGCGTCTGAATAAAGTGAAGCAGGGCAGCTCGAACGTCGATCTGATCTACCTCTCGGACTATTACGCGCAGCAGGGCATCGAAGCGGGGCTGTTCGAGAAGATCGACCGCAGCCGCCTCACGAACCTGAAGGATATTTATGACATCGCCAAAGCGCCGCTCGGCGAGGACTACGGTCCGGCCTACACGATCGGACAATTCGGTATCGCCTATAACCCGAAAGCGGCGGGCAAGGAAATCAAATCGTGGAATGATCTGTGGAGCCCCGAGCTGGCGAAGAAGCTGACGCTTCCGAACATTACGTCGACAAGCGGCCCGATGATTCTGGATGCGGCTTCGACCGTGGCCGGCAGCTCGACGTTCAACGTGGATCAAGCGTTCGAGAAGCTGAAGACGCTGAATAAAAGCGTCGTGAAATACTACGGCCAAACGTCGGAGTTCGTGAACATGTTCGCCCAAGGCGAAATCGCCGCCGGACCGATCATGGAAATGTACGTGAAGGATTTGAAGGCCGCCGTGCCGGATACGAAGTTCGTTACGCCGCAGGAAGGCGCATACGCGATCATGAACACGGTGAACGTCGTGAAGGGCAGCAAAAACAAGCAATTGGCGGAAGACTTCATCAACTGGCACCTGAGCAAGGAAGTGCAGGAGAAATCGGCCAAGTCCAAAATCGATTCGCCGGTGAATACGACGCTGCAGCTCAAGCCGGAGGAAGCGCAAGGCATTACGTACGGCGCGGATGTGGTGAACAAGCTGCGTAAGCTGGATATGAAGTTCGTCAACCAGAACCTCAAGGGCTGGATCGACCGTTGGAACCGCGAAGTAACGCAATAAGTAACGCAATAAGTAACGCGATAGCATGACCATAATCGAAACGCTGGACAAGGGTATATGATCCACATGTACCCTTGTTTTCTTATCGGGAGTAAGGAAAGGAGCTAACGGAGCGCATGAAACGAAAAGTAATCCTTGATGTCGATACGGGTGTGGACGACGCGTTAGGCATTCTGCTCGCGGTCAAGAGCGGGCAGTTCGACGTGCTCGGCATTACGACCGTCAATGGCAACGTATCGCTGGATCAAGCGACGGCCAACACCTGCAAAATTCTGCAGCTGCTGGGTGCCGAAGCTAGCATCCCGGTCATCCGGGGGGCCGACCGGCCCTTGCTGCGTCCCCATTATTTCGAGCACCGGATTCACGGGGCGGACGGCCTCGGCGGGGCGCTGGGGGACATGGAGGTCCGCCAAGGCGCGGCCGAGGGGTTTGGGCCAGACTACATCATAGACCGCGTGCGTGAAAACCCGGGCGAAGTGACGCTGATTATGACGGCTCCGCTGACCAATCTAGCGCTCGCGTTGATGAAATACCCCGGCCTTGTAAACGACGTGAAAGAGGTCGTCGTCATGGGCGGTGTCGTCGCGGGCTTCGGGAACGTGACCCCGACGGCGGAATACAACATGTATGTCGACCCGGAAGCGGCCAAGCTCGTGCTGCGCGCCGGGTTCCCTTCCTTGACGCTTGTCGGGCTGGATGTGACCCGGCGCGCGCTGCTGAAGGATGAACATATCGCCGCGCTCGGCGATACGCCGATCGGCCGTTACGTGAAGGAGAGCACGGCCGATTACATGCAGCGCTACGCCGAACGCAACGGCGTCCGCGCCTGCGCGCTGCACGATCCGTTGGCCGTCGGGGTAGCCTTGACCCGCGAGGTGATCACGACGAAGCCCTATTACGTCGATGTGGAAACCCGCAGCGAGCTGTGCGACGGCCAGACGGTCTGCGACTTTCAGAACCGGCTCGGACAGCAGCCGAACGTTCAGGTCTGTACCGATGTGGACGCGGACGCTTTTCTCCGGCTGTTCGTGCAGACGCTGAGCCGGTAGCCCCCAATCTAGGAACAGGAGAACCGTTCGATGAAGAAATCGTATCTGTATTTGCTATTGCTGCCGGGACTGTTGTTTCTGACGGTATTTATGGCGGCTCCGATCCTCATTACGATCGGGTCCACCTTTTTCCAGAAAGGGACGGTGACGTTCGACGGGTATCTGCACTTCTTCAAGGACCCGTATTTTCTCAAAATTTTGCTGACAACGCTGCAGGTCAGTCTGGTGACGACGGCGATCTGCATTCTGCTCGGCTTTCCGGTCGCCTACTATATTTCCCGGCAGAGCCTGAAGAAGAAGAGCGTGCTGCTCGCGCTCGCGATCTTCCCGCTGCTTACCAGCTCGGTCGTCCGCTCGTTTAGCTGGATGATCGTGCTCGGCAAGAAGGGGCTGTTCAACACGGCGCTGCTCGCGATGGGGATCGTACAGGACCCGCTGGATATTTTGTATACGCCGACCGCGATGATGATCGGTCTGATCCATCTGTTTCTGCCGCTGATCATCATCACGCTCGTCGGGGTGATGGAGAATATCGACGCCGATCTGATCAAAGCGGCGGAGAGCCTTGGGGCGTCCCGGTTCACCGCGTTCCGTAAGGTCGTGATCCCGCTCAGCGTGCCCGGTCTCATTATCGGGAGCATTCTCGTCTTCGTCGGCAGCCTGACCGCGTACACGACTCCGGCGCTGCTCGGCGGGAAACAGCGCGTCATCTCGACGTTCCTGTACCAGAACGCGATCACGCTGAACGACTGGTATTCGGCTTCCGTCATCGCGACGATCATGATGGCGATTACGTTCGTGGTCATCAGCCTGATGAACAAACTGGCCAACACTTTAAATCCGAAGGGGTAGAAGGGATGAAGGAGAACAACCGGGGCCTCGGCCTGTTTACGCTGCTTGTCTATATCTTTTTGCTCGGTCCGCTGGTCATTATCGCCTTCGCTTCGTTCGAGCCGGGAACGGTGCTGAAATTTCCGCCGCAGGGCTTTTCGCTCAAGTGGTACGAGAAAATCTTCGAAGTGGAAATGTTCATGAGCACGTTCAAAACGTCGATCGTCGTCTCGATACTGGGCAACCTGTTCGCGCTCTTGCTTGGCGTGCCTGCGGCCTATGCGCTCAGCCGCTTCGATTTCAAGGGGAAAGACGCCCTGAACAACTTCTTTATTTCCCCTATACTCATCCCGGGCATCGTGCTCGGGTTTACGATGCTGAAGTATCTGATCGTCACATACCATCTGCCGATCTATACGGCGCTGCTCATCGGTCATACGGTCATCATGCTTCCGTTCATTATTCGCGTCATCGCCTCCAGCTTGTCGAACTTCGACTTCGCCATCGAAGAGGCTGCGCTTAGTCTCGGCGCCGGACGGCTCGGGACGTTCTTCAAGGTCGTCCTCCCGAACATCAAGTCGGGGATTATCGCGGCGATTCTGATCGCTTTTCTGGAGTCGTTCAACAATGTGGACATTTCCGTCTTTATGACGGGCCCGGGCATCAGCACGCTGCCGATTCAGATGCTGACCTACGTGGAAAATTATTTCGATCCGACCATCGCCGCCATTTCCGTACTGCTCATGCTGTTCACGGCGGTGTTTATGTTCCTGATCGAAAGGCTGATGGGCCTTTCTTACTTTACCAAACGATAACGGAGGCTCGTACTCATGGCATTGCTATCCTTGGAAAATGTGTCGGTCGCCTATGATCACCAATATATTCTGCAAAACTTCAACCTAACGGTCGAGAAGGGGCAGCTCATTTCCCTGCTCGGCCCAAGCGGCTGCGGCAAAACGACGACGCTGCGGCTCATCGCGGGTTTCCTCGAAGCCAAAGATGGCAAATTCATGCTGAACGGCAAAGATTACACGCGGGTACCGGTCAACAAGCGGAACTTCGGGTTCGTGTTCCAGAGCTACGCGCTGTTCCCGCATCTGTCCGTCTACGATAACGTCGCCTTCGGCCTCCGCTTGCGGAAGGTGCCGGAAGCCGAGATCAAGCAGCGCGTGCTTCGCATCCTGGAGGTCGTGAGCCTGACGGGCTTCGAGCAGCGGTTCCCCAAAGCGCTGTCCGGCGGGCAGAAGCAGCGGGTCGCCATCGCCCGCGCGCTCGTCATCGAACCGGACCTACTGCTGTTCGACGAGCCGCTCAGCAACCTGGACGCGAACCTGCGCGTGAATATGCGCGTCGAAATCCGCCGCATTCAGCAGGAGCTCGGCATTACAACCGTCTACGTCTCGCACGATCAGGAGGAATGCTTCTCCATCTCCGACCGCGTCGCGATCATGAACAAAGGCATTATCGAGCAGTTGGACCGACCTTCGACGATCTACAAATATCCGAAAACCGAATTCGTTGCCCGGTTCATCGGCTTCAACAACTTCATCGCGTTCGAGGAACGCCGAGAAACCGGCGACGGTATCGAGCTGAAGGTGAAGGGATATACGTTCCATGCCGCCAGACAGCCCGGTGCGGAAGGAACCGCGGGCCGGAAGGGCGCGATTCGCCCGGACGATATGCAGCTCGGCACCGCGGAGGAGATCGGACACGGGCCGAACCGGGTGAAGGGCAGCGTCAAGGTAAGCACGTTTTTGGGCAGAAGCTACCAGTACGTCGTGGAGACGGAGCTGGGGGATTTTACGGTCAACAAGGAAATGGAAGTCCCTTACAACAGCGGGCAAGAGGTGCATTTGCTGTTCCCTGCGGACAGATTGGTTCTGGTAGACTAACGACTTGGAGGTACCGGCATCATGCGAGTGGATTTACTGATCGAGAAGGTACACGTATATAACAGCTATTTTAAAAGGTTCGTTCAAGGCAACGTCGCCGTCTTGGACGGAGCGTTCCTCTATATCGGCGGGCGCGGGACGGAGACGTTCGAAGCTGCCGAGATCGTGGACGGTCAAGGCCGTTACATGATCCCCGGTCTGGTCGACATTCATCTGCACATCGAGAGCACGATGATCACGCCGGAGACGTTCTCGTATGGGCTGATCCGCAGCGGCGTGACGACCATCGTGCCTGAGCCGCATGAGATAGCGAACGTTTTCGGCCTGAACGGCGTGAAGCAGATGATTGAAGCGAGCCGCGACTGCGTGGTGGACATGTTCTACGCGATTCCGAGCTCGGTTCCGGCCACGTCGATGGAATCGACCGGCGGCACGATCGAGATCGAGGATATGGACGAGCTGCTGCGTACGGAAGACATCATTTGTCTCGGCGAAATCATGAACTACGTCGACATCATCACGGACCCGGATTGCAAAACAAACCGGATTCTGGCGCATATCCGCAAGCATTATCCGAAGCTCGTCATTGAGGGGCATGTTCCGAAGCTGCTCGATCTGGATCTGCACCGGGTCATCTATGCCGGGGTCGATTCGGACCACACGCATCAGACGATCGAAGGGATGGAAGCGCGTATCGGCGCGGGGATGTTCATCGAGATTCAGGAAAAATCGATGACAGACGAAGTCATGAACTATTTGATCCAGAACGACGTCTCCGAGCACTTCTGCTTCGTCACGGACGACGTCATGGCCGATTCGTTCCAACGGCGCGGCCATCTGGACCATATCGTCCGCAAAGCGATTCGTATGGGCATGACGCCGGAGAAGGCGATCTACGCCGCGACGTTTACCCCGGCGCGCCGGATGCGGATGCATGACCGTGGCGCCATCGCCCCCGGCAAAATCGGCGACTTCGTGCTGCTGTCGGACCTGCGGGAGCTGACGATCGATCAAGTGTACAAGCAGGGCCGCAAGGTGTACGACGTGCGCGAGGCGTATGTTCCGAAGGAACACGGCCATGCGTTCCCGGCGCACTACTACCATAGCGTACAATTGCCTCTGCTGACGGAAGCGGACTTTGTCGTGCGCCCGGACGGCGCGACGGACGGCCGCCATGCGTGCCGCGTGATGCTGGTCAAGGACGGCTCCACCTTCACGGAGGATGCGCGTGGTGAGGTCGAGGTCCGGGACGGCGAGCTCCGTTGGCAGGAAAGCCCGTATGCGCTCATCGCGACGTTCGAGCGGTACGGCAAGAACGGGAACCGGGCGTACGGCTTGATCGGCGGTGATACGATTCAGCGCGGCGCGGTGGCGACGACGTATTCGCACGACAATCACAATCTGCTTGTGGTTGGGCATAACCCGGCCGATATGGCGCTTGCGGCTAACGAAGTGATCCGCGGCCAAGGCGGCTTCTGCGTCGTGGAAGCGGGCCAGGTGCTGGCGCATCTGCCGCTGCCGGTCGGCGGCATCCTGACCGAAGCGC
Organism: Paenibacillus tianmuensis; assembly: GCF_900100345.1. GTDB lineage: Bacteria > Bacillota > Bacilli > Paenibacillales > NBRC-103111 > Paenibacillus_G > Paenibacillus_G tianmuensis. The sequence continues at coordinate 21,725 of NZ_FMTT01000055.1, forward strand.
CGCTCGACGAGACGGCGAAGGAAGTGGAGAAGCTGCGTAAAGCGATGGAGTCGCTCGGGTACAAGCACTACAACCCGATCATGTCGATCAGCACGCACACGCTCCCGGTCAGCCCGGCGCTCAAAATTACCGACCTGGGCCTGATCGACGTGAACGCGGGCAAGGTCGTGCCGCTGCTGGTCGAGGCGTAGCTGCCGACATTTTGAAATAAGACGACAAACGGCCCTTGCCGCCAAGATGCGGGCAAGAGGCCGTTTCACTTGATGAAGGTAAACAAAATGGGGATCGTGATGAAAGCCGCTATCCCTATAGGGACCGGGATGACCCGTTTGGTGATACCCATTTTATCGAGCGGATATTCCAGCACCATGACTAAACAAGCGGCTAAAACGATTTTCCAAGCATCGGGAATCGTCAAGGCCCACACGAAACGCATGACGCACATAAAAATTCCGAAGCTCAAAGGATATTTAAGACTCAATGCCACCGTCCCCCTTCGTCTCTGACTCCAGTTGGAACGAGCCTGATCCCTGTAATTTATCACCTATGACTGGTATCCGGCAGAGTTTTCTTTAACACAGCATGTAATTTAGCATTCTCTCTCAACAAACTTGCATTCTCTTCCAATAACTTTTGTACGTCGGGGAAATCCTTGCCAGAAACCCAGCCATCCAAATCGTCTCTTCCTTTATACTCTTTCAATTTTTCATGAATAACCCACCTAACGTGCCATTCCTCTTCAATATGAAATATGGGCACTTCTTCCATTGCGGATTGCTTAAACTCTTGGAACTTCTGATAGTCTGCCACTACTACAAAGTCGTATGGCTTTTGTCTTAATGCTTCATCTGTTAAAACAAGTGCGAATCTTGGTTTACCTAGTTCGCCGGCATAATCATATTCCCAATGCGTATAACTCTTCGATTCATCGGGAAGCATTGTTCCATAGATTCCTCCGAGAATGAGGATATATACATCGGATTCATCGATCCATCTCTTAATCGTTTCCATTGGACTTTCCATAAAGAATGGCTCTATTCCAATTCCAGCAGGAATGTGACCAGCTTTAAGTATAGCTTCTACAGCGGCTTGACGTTCTGCAACCAGGTCAGCAAAAGTAGACGATATGAAGACTTGTAATTTTTTTCTCATGGGTCACCTATATTCAACGAAATTAATATAAATCATACCGTCGGCTCACTTTATTTGTCAATTTTGGCCCTGGGTCTTCTTTCAGCAGTTTCTCATTTTCTTTTATTTCTTCTATTAATTAAGAAAATAAGAGCAACAATCAATACAAGTAGTAACAGGAAAAAAATAATATGTATTGGTGAATAAGCTACACCGCTCACCATATCACCTGCCTTTACAATTATTGATGACATCAATAGGGAAATACATGCGTTCCACTGCTTCCCACATTCATGTTAATTCGTTTTGCTTGAATGATGAAGCTCTTTTAAACAATATTCCGGCGATAGCGACTCGCTGAAAAGCTTCGTTCTAAGCAGTTGTGTTGCCTTCATCGAACCTCCGTTTTGTGTTCATTCCCCGCAATTTACCTATACCAAAAAGCATCCTGATCGCCAGAATGCTTTATACCGAAATTTACAATTCAAGATGTTTGGCTCTAGATTTTCTTTTCAATAGTTTCTCATTTTCTTTTTTTTCTTCTAATAATTAAGAAAATAAGAGCAATAATCAATACAATTAGCAAAAGGAAAAAAATAGTATGTATTGGTGAAAAAGCTCCGCCTCCCACCATATCACCTACCTCTAATTTATGATTACTTACAATAAGAGAAAGTAGTTGTTAAAATATTTAACGACTACTTTCTCTCACTATATTATACCAAAAATATTATTTTATTCAAATGATTAAGGTTTGGTTTGCGACCATTTTACATCTACAGTGGGAGTAATGTCTACCTCTGAATTATTATCTGTTACTGTGCCCTTTGCTGTATAATAAACATACATCGGTACCGCAGTCCAGGTGTGAGATTTTCCTTGCCATAATTGGTGGCTGTTCTCAGTAGAGTTTGATATATCAAAATCTGCTACAATTCCAACCTTTGTACCTCCCGTACCAAGAGGTCCAATTGCATTAACATGAAGATTAATATTAAGCTTCTTATGACTATTTAATTTATCATCTTTGATCATAATGTTTGTTTTTGTTTCATGATTAATAACACCAAAGTCAGTATCCACATACCCCCAAAAAGCTACTCTAGACCCAGTTTCAGAGATCCATGCATCGCCATTAAATGTTCCGCGATGATACCCAAAAAGATTTACTGAAGTAGCGAGTCCCCTTGAGTAATCTTTACTAGAACTTTGTCTAAAAAAATCAGCGTCTTCTTCAGAAAACGGTTGTCCGGGTTTATACTTTTTGATTATTTCTGCTGCTTTCGTGTTCCACGCTGCCTCACTTTCGTTCATGCTTATAGACGAAGACGTAACTGCTTCAGAATTTCCCGGCGGCAACAAAGCGGATTCTGCTGAAGCAAAAGAAGGTTGTGACGCTACAGATAATAACGTTCCTGCCACTACAGCAATTGACAATATTTTTTTCAAAGAAATCACTCCTTCAATTTTTAATCGCCAAAACCTATCACATAAAATGTTTTTTCGATATTCCGCCAGGTCTTGTAAGACTAATGTAACTGAGCTTTTACCGAATTTTAAACTGGAGATGCCGTATAAAATGTGTTCGGTATCCCGCATTTTCTTGTCGTATGGATCATACCATGTTCTATCTTGTGATTTTCTCAACAGCTTCAATTCTGGAATGGACACCAAGTTTCTCGTAGATTACACTTGATGACTTGCATGTTGTCAAGGCTCTCGATAAATACTTTGAAACTAGGTCTTTTTAATGGGTCATCACAGACAACGATAACTTTATTTATAGCTTTCAATTGTCATTCGCCCCTGTCTGAGAATATTTATTCAATATAGGTTTCAGATTTATTCCGAGAGGGGATTCATTCTCTCTCTAAACTCTATAATAATACTTATTTTCCATTTCAAGGGTTTTTATGTTTTTGAAAATATTTTCCATACGAAAAAACATCCCGATTATAATCATCAGGATGTTTTATACATCATTCTTTTGCCACCCAATTTGGCGTTTTGCGCAGCTAAACCACCCAAAGCCTGATCGATTCGTAATACTGGACCTGGGATTCGGATGCATAATTCCGATGCTTCTCAAATAAAACAACACTGCGGGCCAAGTCTTCGTATCGTTTCATCTCCAAGCATAGCGAAATGCAGAATATCGTTTCCTTAATCCCGTTTTCGTAACGTTCTTTAGTAAACTCGTAAACGGCCCTATGATAGCAAAACCAAAGATACCTGCGTGAATTAATCAGATCGTCTACAAAACAATCGAATTGATCGATCGCGCCGGCAAAGCGTTGCAGTATGTGATCAACACAAAAGCCGTGTATATTCGCCGAGTTTATAATCGTCGTTAGTCCAGACAAAGTTTCATTCAGCCGGTCAAGACTCTCCAGGAAATCCGCGTATTCATTCAGAATGCCGTCATTACCCATAAACACTTCAAGCGTGTAAAGATTCGCTTTCGCGAAACCGTTAAATTTTTCAACCTCCTTCCAGCCTAATTCGTCAAGAGGCTCAAACCAACTAAGATCGGCATAACGCTGGACAACGTTTTTAGCTTCTTCGTAAAGTCCTCTTTTTTCCAATGCAGCACCCTCAAATAATAACCCCATGCCAAAATAATATATCAGGGGACGTTCTACCGATACTTCTTCCACCATTTTTAGCTTATAGAGAATGGAACTTAGTTCCGTAAGTTCTTCAGCAAACTTTTCGACTTCGTTTATTTTCTCCAACGAATAACAAACCTTAGCCAACTTTAAAAGCGCCGCAAGCTGGAGATATTCCGGCAATCGTCTTCGGAAAGGCTCGAATTGAATAACCGATTTCCAGTTCTTCTCTTCATCTGTGCCTTGAGCGATTAGAAATAAACGATATTGGCTTATCGCCATGAGCTCAGAGAAACTATCCTTTATATTATCGACCACCTGTTGATAAAAGCGCCCCGATTCCTCCAGCCTTCCGTTCTCGAAAAGCTTCTCCGCCGCAGCAAAGATAATGGACGCGTTCTTAGGGTTATCGAGAATCTTGGAAACCACCGGTTCGATACAATCCACTCGGCCAATCTCTGCACATCGCACCAAATATGGAATTATGCGAGGCCGGGACAACTTATTGTCCGAGATGCATTCTTCCGTGTACAGCTCGTACAGCCATCCTGGGGCCTTTCCGAAAACTTCTGCCAAAGCGTCCAATTGACCGATTGTCATGGCACGGGACCGGCCATTTAACACCATGCTCAGATTTCCAGCGTTAATCCCCGTCAGTTCGGCTACTTTATTTAGGTTGTAGCCATGCAGCTTCATCTGGTCTTCGATTTCCGACCGCAAAGAGCGAATATCCACCCGCACGGAACACCCTCCCCTAAATCAATAAAACCATACTACCACAATGGGACGTTTACACAAAACAACAGATTACTAAGGATTTCCTAGAATCGAGTTTTGTGATTTTTATCAAAAAAAGTAACCTTGATGGGCAAACGCCAGTCAAGGTTACTAGGGTACAGCTGCACCGATATTGGATTCCTCCAGAGCTTCTTGAATGAGATCAATAACGTCCGGGTCTTCTTCTTTTTCCAGAACTCCCACTAATATACTGATAATCCTGTCATCCTCGATTTGGGACAAGGCTGTTATGGCTGCACACCTGATATCGGGATCGGGGTCGCTAAGCAGATGGACGAGAGGGGGAATTAGGCTTGGGGTCGGAAAAGATGCAGCAATATGGGAACACCAATACCTGACACCGATATGTTCACTATGCAATGCTGAGATTAGATGCGGAACGACTTGTTCTACTGAATACTTCATCAAAACGTCTTCAATCAGTTGATAGACTCCGTAGCCGTTGCCTTCGCCAAATGAATTTAGAAATAATGGAATGCACCGAGGATCAGGATAGTTTAAAAAGTGTACCCTCACGTCGTTATACTTTTTAATGACTTCGAATCTTTCCTCCGTATCTTTAGAAAAGGGCTGATTGTTTTTCAAAAACATAATGGCTTGTGCGGAATTCATTTACTTCATCGAATCCTCCTAGTTGCTGCTTTTTTGAATCGTTATATTAGTGATCTGCTTTGAATTTCTTATGAAACAAGAGCCGCTTACGCAAAACGTACTTCATTGTATCATCCACACACTTTCAGCTTAGAAGACTTTTGGGCCATGAGAATATACTGATCCAAATGCTGACTGAGCCGGACCACCTCCTCATGTGATAATGAACCCTTCTCCTCAGCCAATCGCACTAACTGCTGCCGTAGCTGCGTGATTTTTCGTTCTAGTTTCGTATCCATATCATCTATCACCCAAATTTATTATAATGGCATTTTTCCAAATAAAGGGACCTAGAATTTGAGAAATATTTTTTTCGACAAAAACTGCATCATTTTGTCCAGAGTGCTCCCTTGAACTACGCTCATAAGAAAACCGCCCCTTGAAGAGGCGGTCGTAATGGCTCAGGTTTTTTATTGTATTGGCCTACACCAGCATGACGCTATTTATTTCGCCTGTTTAAAGGATGAGATAATTAGCGATCCTATAACATTAATGCTAGAATGCTTTCGACAAAAAAAGCCTCCTGAAACGTCAAGAATCTTGATGATCTAATAGGTCTGCGATATGTTCATGATTCCGCCAGTTTAGTGGTCTGCCCCATGATCAAGCAATTTGATAATAGAATGCTGACTTTGAATAATCTCGAAATACTGTGTTCCGTTAAACAATCCAAAACATAGAACCAACGTCAGGATAAAAGCTTTCATCTTTCCTGCATCTCCTCTCTTATTGCGACTGATTGATAATGTCTGATTTGTTGCATCGATGCTTGTCCTCGATGTTTTTCAAATAAGGAAACACAGCGGACAAAGTCCTCATGCCGGTTCATTTTTTTGGCTAAGGACATGCAGTATATCGTGTCATCAATGCCTTTATCCATTCGCCCGTTCTTGAATTCATAAACCGCTTTATGATAGCGAAACCAAAGGTGTCTACCAGAATTAATTAAGTCCTTGTCAAACATAGTGAAGCGCTCGATAGACCAGGAAAAACGCTCCAAAATTTGATCCGCACAGAAGCCGTAAAGATTCGCTGCTTTTAGAATCGTGGTCAAGCCAGACAAAATCTCGTTCACTTGATTAAGTCTTTCTAAATATTCTACGTATTCGTCTAGCAGGTTATCATTACCCATCAATACTTCAAGCGTGAAAAGATTCGCTTTCGCGAAAACTTTAAATTGTTCAGCCTCTTTTCGACCCGCTTCGTCAAGCGGCTCAAGAATCGATTCAAGATCAGCATAATCTTGTACGACTTTCTTAGCCTCTTCGTATAGCCCCTTTTTTTCCAGCGCAATGCCTTTAAATAATAGACCCATGCCCAAATAATACACTAGGTGATGATCAATCGCTACTTCTTCCACTGTTTTTAGCTTATGGAGAATGGAACTTAGTTCTATCAGTTCTTCTGCGAACCGTTCGACTTCATTCCATTTCTCCAATGAATAACAAACTTTGGCCAACTTTAAAAGTGCTGCGAGTTGGTGGTTTTCCGGCAAGCGTTTTCTAAAAGCTTCAAATTGTATAACCGATTTCCAGTTCTTCTCGGCATCCGTGCCTTGAGCGATCAGAAATAAACGATAGTGGCTCATAGCCAGCATCTCGGAAAAACTATCTTTTACATTGTCGGCAACAAGTTGATAAAAATGTGCCGATTCCTTATATTTTCCCTTTTGAAACAGTTTTTCTGCAACAGGGAAAATAATCGACACGTTCTTCGGATTATCCAAAATCTTAGAGATCACCGGCTCAATACAATCGTTTCTGCCAACCTCGGCACATCGTACCAAATACGGAATTAACCGTGGCCGGGACAATTTTTCTTCGGAAATGCACTCTTCCGTATATAGCTCATAGAGCCATCCGGGAACCTTTCCGAACACTCTTGCCAAAGCGTCTAATTGACGGATTGTCATTGCGCGGGAGACACCATTCAACGCCATGCTGAGATTTCCGACATTAATCCCTGTCAATTCAGCCACTTGATTAAGGTTATAGCCATGCAGTTTCATTTGGTCTTCAATTTCCACGCGCAAAGACCGGTTAACAACCCGCATAATAGGCGCCCTCCTCAAATTGATAAGTTTATATTACCACAATATACCATTAATGTGAACCAAAAATATTAATACTTTGGTCAAAATAAGGATTTATTTTACATATTCCATCAAAAACGTTTATCTGATTTCCACGAAATCTTGACTTTAAAGGTGGTTTTTCTCTTTTTTTATAGATTGGGTTTTAATTGGGGAGGAATATACTAAAATTAACCTTGGGTGAATCTATGGAGAAATGCAAACGACATTGTGGGTGGGGACGGGCTAACGAAGTACGAAACGAGCGAACGCAATGACATAATAGAACATCGCAGCGATGGTAAGAGCGACATAACAGACTCCCAGCGCATAGATCAGGACTTGTCCCCCGTACCCGAACAGTTTCCAGTACCACGCTAAAGGCTCTGCCGGATACTCACCCTCATAGGATTGGGGGCGACGCGGTTTCCAAGCGTCGGTCTTAGGCCGATATTCACCTGAGTTATGTTCCTTCATTAAATCTCATCCCTTCCGATTATATTTTGAACCGGACTTAGCACAAGTAGAAAACACGCCCTAGGTGGAGGCGTGTATCAAGTATGACAATAAGCTTCTGCTCAACCCATCATCAACCGCTGCCGTAACTTCCTTAACCGTCCTTGAATCCTATTATATTGTTCATTTTCCATATACAGGATTTATGGTTTTTTGAATAATTTTTTTCGACAATTTGATGCTTGTCTAAATTTTGGTACAATCAAATATGAAAACAAATATTCGATGCTGAGTCTCCAAACTACGGATTTATGAGGAGCAAAAGAAAGGAAGGACATTATTGCAATGGGCTTTTTGGGTCTATTTGGAAGAGTTCTTATTGTACAAGAAGAGCTGCAGAGAGCACATGAATTTATTCGCGAAAATAATTTGCCTGTAGAAATCTTCTACAACGACTTCCATAAGCAAATGATCGCACTGGAGAATTATGCTGGAACCGACTACTTCCAGAAGGGGCTGACCAAATATAAGAGAGTGAACACCCCGTTGGTATCCATTGCCTTTATCATAATAGTGCCGCTAATGGTTGCCTCTGGACTCGATTATATACAGCCGCAGCTTGGCTTGGTCGATTCTATCTTTAAACTGATCCTGATTGAGGACTTTACATCAAAGATTTTGTATGGAACTGTGTTTGCAATCATCATAGTATTGTGTCTCATGAGAGCATATTACGCCAAAGCACTGGAAGGTAAAGTATTGGAACAAGCGTGGCAGTCGATATGGCAGCATACAGAGACGGAACAAAGAGCAAAGGCTGAGCATTCGTAAGGCAGCAAGAACTTGTCGAAGAACGATGAGAGTTAAGTGTGTAAAGTGTATTAGCGTCGACAAAAAAGCATTCGGGAGCATTTCGCCCCGAATGCTGCACAAGCAGCTGTCAGAAGTCTTTAAACGTAGCGTTAAACAGCTCTGACAGGATATTTGAGAAACTATCTATTTGTTGTCCCGACGCATAGTCCTTATATTGTTCAAGCAAGGCGGTGCAGCGGACATAATCCTCATTCCGGCTCATTTTGTGGGCCAAGGAAAGGCAGTGTAACGTCTCATCAAGGCCTGTTTGGATTCGTCCGTGCCTGAACTCATAAATAGCTTTATGATACCTATATCGAATGTGTCGATCCGAAAGGATGAGATCGTCGTCAAAAGAATGAAAAGCAGGAATAGCTTCGGAAAAACGAGACAATACGTGATCTACAGAGAAACCAAATGTATTTGCTCATGTTTTGAAGATATTTTCGAAACTTCTAGTCATCACTACCGTAAATATTTAGGTTAGGTATCCAATTGATAAAAAAGTGGGGATGAGCCTCTTGAAAGTCATGAAGTTCGTATTGTTTGCATTGTTAAGTTTATTGCTTTTGGCTGGTTGCGGATCGCTTCAGAAAAATGCGCAATCACAAGGTCTGACCAGTTTTGAAGATGTCGCAAATTACATAAAGGCCCATAATAAATTGCCTGATAACTTCATTACAAAAGACGAAGCAAAAAATCTGGGCTGGGACCCCCAGAAAGGAAACTTGCATAAAGTCGCGCCGGGCAAAAGCATTGGCGGCGATGTCTTTCAAAATCGTGAAGGAAAATTGCCCAAAAAAAAGGGAAGGGTATGGTACGAAGCCGATATTAACTACAAATCTGACCGTCGGGGAAAGGACCGAATCTTATTTTCCAACGATGGTTTAATATACAAAACGGAAGACCATTACGAGACGTTTGAACAAATAAAGTGAGTCAGTGGGGGGATTAGGGATTGCGGGATATTATATTAGATGGCACTAAAATTGATGATGTCGGTCAACTGCATGCCGTCTTGAAAGAAGCCCTGGAGCTGCCTGAGTATTACGGCAACAACCTAGACGCTTTGTGGGATTGCTTGACAGGATGGGTTGCAATGCCGCTGACGATTCGGTGGTTACATTTTCAAGAGAGCGAGAAGAAGCTAGGGGAATATAGCAACCATGTACTGCAACTTTTTCAAGATGCTGAAAAAGAAATCGAAGGATTTCATCTGCAGTTTGACCCTAATTGAACGATTATGAAAAGTCGCATATAATGCGGCTTTTTCATTTTATTGTTTAAAACTCAAACTTCGGTGCGACCAAGCATTGGTTATAATTTAGCAGGTGGAAATCCGTCATCCTATTCAACAATCGGGCTATATTCTTGAATAAGAGAAAGGAATATTAGAGAGGAAATCGAAGCTGAAGTCATATTAACTCCTTATAGTTGACTCTAAAGTAAGTATGTTATAATTGATATATGGAAAAATTATTAGCAATTCAGAATATATCTTCAATCACTGGTCTTAGTACCTACACTTTGCGTTATTATGAAAATATTGGTTTATTAAGTGGGGTTGAAAGAGATGAAAATGGATACCGTAAATACTCAGAGGCCGATATTTTATGGATTAACTTTCTCATTAGGTTGCGTAACACTGAAATGCCGATAAGTGAAATGAAAAAGTTTGCAGAATTAAGACGCCAAGGCAATTCAACGGTAAGCGCACGTCGAGAACTATTAGAAGCTCATCAAAAAAATGTTCGCAGGCAAATAAAAGACCTGGAGAACAATCTCAAAAAAATTGATGAGAAAATTAATCATTATAAAGGACTGGAGGGCAAGGCTGAAGTAACTTAATTTATTTTAATGGGACCTAAAATAGATAGGTCTTTTTTTTGTTTTATTAAATTAATGGTTCGCATTAACTTTCATTAATTCCTAAGTTTTCTCTTGCCTTACAGTGAACTCTAATCGATATACTTAGCTTGAAGACAAAAGCAGGGGAGGAAAGCAAATGAAATTTCGAACAATTGGAGATTTAAATGTCTCATCTTTAGGACTTGGATGCATGGGGATGTCGGAATACTATGGAAATCAAAACGAAAAGGAATCGATCGCAACTCTTCATCGTGCTTTACAACTCGGAGTCAATTTTTTTGATACCGCAGACCAATATGGAATGGGGGAAAACGAAGAATTAGTTGGACGTGGATTAAAAAGTACGAGAAAGAACATTCACATAGCTACCAAATTCGGCTTTGTTAGAGATGGCGATGGGAAGATAATAGAAATCAATGGAAGTCCTGAATATGTGAAAATGGCTTGCGAGGCCAGCTTAAGACGATTAAACACAGACTATATTGATGTTTATTATCTGCATCGTGTAGATACAAGAGTTCCGATTGAAGAGACAGTTGGTGCGATGAAGGAATTAGTAGTAGAGGGGAAGGTTCGACATATTGGACTTTCAGAAGCTTCTGCTGAAACCATTAGGCGTGCACAAAAAGTACATCCTATCGCCGCGTTACAAACCGAGTACTCAATATGGAGTAGAGATATAGAGGAAGAAATCTTGCCCCTTTGCCGCGATCTAAATCTTGCCATTGTTCCATATAGTCCCTTGGGACGCGGTTTTTTATCTGGAAAGATCAAGTCGGTCGATAATTTCGTAGAGAATGATTACAGACGCAACACACCACGTTTTCAAGGAGAGAACTTCAATCAAAATCTAACATTAGTTCAAAGTTTAGAAGAAATAGCAAACGAACTGAGTATAAGTCCTTCACAGCTCGCTTTAGCATGGTTGTTATCTAATGGAGAAGATCTTATTCCTATACCTGGAACAAAAAGGATCAGTTATTTGGAAGAGAATATCGCTGCCATAGATATTGATTTGCCTAAGGACGTCAAGGATTTTATCGATAAAACGGTTCCAGTGGGGGCAGCAGTGGGTGATAGATATTCCTTACCATCCATGAAGTTATTAAACCGATGAAAGAAGTGAGCATAGTTGGAAGTTTGGAAAAGGAATATGTATGTTTTAAGCTTTGCGCAATTTTTAGTCATGTCTGCATTTAGCTTAATTATACCTTTTATTCCAATCTATCTTAAACATGATTTAGGCGTTCGTAATCAAGCTGACATTCAGCTTTGGACGGGAATGATTTTTGGTGCTACTTTCCTATCTGCTTTTCTGTTTCAGCCAGTATGGGGCAAGATTGCAGATAGAACGAGTAGAAAAACGATTCTAATCCGTTCAGCTCTTGGTATGGCAGTGGCCACTTTTTTAATGACTTATAGTACATCAGCTTTGAATTTATTAGTTCTACGATTTGTCTTGGGGGTATTTGGCGGATTTATTCCTGCGTCTTCCCCCTTTATTACGATGAATACGCCAAAAGAAAATATCGGCTATGCACTGGGTGGGGCTCAGTCTGGTGCATACGCCGGTAATATCTTTGGACCCTTAATAGGGGGAATTTTGGGGCAATGGATAGGATTTTATAAAATCCTTTATGTGTCAAGCGCAATGCTGCTCATTGCAGGTACGCTTATCTTTTTCTTTTTAACCGAACTAAACAAACCTGAGCCAGATAATGCAAAACTATCTCCACAGGAAAGGAAACGTTTAAATTTTCTGCTTGAATTAAAGGAAATCGTAAAAAGGCCTGCAATTAGAACTTTGTTTATGGCTGGGTTTCTGATTCAATTTTCAACAATGAGTACTTCCCCATTTCTAGCTACATATGTGGAAAGTATGTGGAATCACGATGCTCTTTTATCCACTATGGTAGGTTTATCCGTTTCTATCTCCGGCTTCTCTATTATGATTTTTTCACCTATTATAGGAAAGAAAGCTGATAAAGTGGGGCCGGAAATCATCCTACTCACTTGTTTGTTTGGAAATTTTATCTGCTATGTTTCCCAGGCTTTATTTTCTTCGATTTGGCTATTCCTATTAGCCAGATTTTTGATGGGGGTGTTTGTAGGCGGTCTCCTTCCTTCTGTGATCAGTCTAATACGAATGCACGCTCCAAAAAAAATGGAAAGCTTGACTTTTGGTTATTACCATAGCGCTCTTTTCTTAGGAAACCTAATAGGTCCTTTATTAGGAGGCTATTTAAGTGGAATCATTCACATTAAGGGAGTGATTTTATTGGCTGGGCTTCTATTTTTGATTAATGGTGTAACCTTCTGGACAGTGAAAAGTTCTCATATAGGAATAGCTAAGGAGAGTCTTCAACACGACTTGGTCAGCTCTCCTTTTCGCCCTCCTTCGCACCGTACGTGATTCTTTCGAATCATACGGCGCTCCATCATGACCTTCTACATGAGACGATTCAACTTTTCTCTGAACGCTATAATCTTTTTCCAGATCTTCTTCCCTAACGAAGCATAATCCTCTCGGCTGTGAATCTGTCTGTGGCAATGTTCATGTACCGCGGCTAAATTGTTGACTCGATTGACGGATGCCTGTGGTAGGTGAGGGTCAATATGATGGATGTGAAGATTGAACGGTTTTAGTTCTTCGTCACAGACCCTGCATTTCCCTTTGTCCCGGTTAAAAGCGTAAGCTCGATTCAAGAAATATTCGAAATTGTATTTCTTGTCGGTCGCGCCT
>NZ_FMTT01000077.1 GCF_900100345.1 Paenibacillus tianmuensis
TACCGCGCGCCTGGGAAGGTTGCAGTACTGGCTTGCGGCTTTCAAGGCGGACCGAATGCCATGGAGAACATGGACAAGAAGAAGGAAATCCCACCCGAAGAATACCCAGTTCACGTGAAAAAGTGGCGTAGTGCCAACCCGAATATCGTCAAGCTCTGGTATGCTGCCGAGAAAGCGGCTGTAAAGGCCGTGCGGGAAAAAACGACTATCAAACTGGCACATGGGGTCCGTTACCGTTACGAGCCAGGTGTGCTGTTCGCTGATCTGCCGAGTGGCCGGAGCCTGGCCTACGTCAATCCGCGAATAAAGCCCGACCCGAAATTTGGCAAGGATGGTATCGTCTTTGACGGCATGGACCAGGTTAAGAAAAAATGGATGTCGCACCGGACGTACGGCGGCCGGCTGGTGGAGAACCTTGTGCAGGCGATTGCGCGGGACTGCTTGGCTGAGAGCCTGATGCGGCTGGATGCGGAAGGATACAAGACCGTTATGCATGTACATGACGAGGCAGTGCTGGACGTGCCAATCGGGACCAGCTCCGTGGAACATGTGACGGAGATCATGAGCCGGCCGATCGATTGGGCGCCGGGGCTGCCGTTGAAGGCAGCCGGCTTTGAGTGTGATTTCTATCAGAAGGATTGATGGCGTCTCTTAAATCCGTCTCCAGAGTTCAACAAAATGGGCAGCTTCGCCCTCTAGGATGATTAGATCGTCTTCGTTAAGATCTTGCTTGTCAAACCTCTTAGCCTTTTTGACATGGAAGACGGAAAATGTGACATCGTCTCCATCAACCTTCGAACGGGTTGAATTAGCCATCAAAGCTAATGCGGAATTGATAGTCCACCTGTCAAATCGGTCATCGTTTTCTTTTAAATATATCTTAACGAGGTGTTTCTTGCCATCAATGATTAGACCTAGTTCCGGTGTTGACCTTACCGCTAAGTCACCAAATGTCCAAAATGATTTTCCAGGATCAAACCATTCAACTTGGCGATTCTTAAAATACTTTTTGTATTGCTTGACCGCTTCTACGTAATGAGACTTCTTTCTGATGTGAGCAGACGCAGCAATACGATCGAGGTAATCATACGAATATCCATTTTCGTGCATTTCACGGACTCCATCCCGGTATGCCTTCCAAAAGTCTTTTGCCGGATGGTAGTCTTCTTGGTTCTTTACCTGTCGGACGTGGCTCAATTTAGCTTGGCCTTGTTTAATTGTAAAGTCAATGAACTGTGTAAATCCTATTTCAATCTTTTCCAGTTTATCCACCTCCTTTTTCAACACTATTCGACACAATTTTCCAAATTCCTTTATTCGAGGTGATCGAATGCCTTACGAACTTTTCATAGACAACTTTGCCGGCGGGGGAGGCGCATCGACCGGCATTGAGATCGCGATCGGGCGCAGCGTCGACGTGGCGATCAACCACGATCCGGCTGCCATCGCTATGCACGAGGCGAATCATCCGAACACAAAGCATTACTGCGAGTCGGTCTGGGACGTTTCTCCGCGGGAGGTAACCGGCGGCCGCCCGGTCGCCCTCTGCTGGTTCTCGCCGGACTGCACGCATCATAGCAAGGCCCGGGGAGGAAAGCCCCGGGAGAAGGGCATCCGCGGGCTCGCTTGGGTGGCTGTCCGCTGGGCGGCTACGGTTCGGCCCCGGGTTATCATGCTGGAGAACGTCGAGGAATTTCAGGATTGGGGGCCGTTGGGCAAGGATGGGAGACCGATCAAGTCGCAGAAGGGCCGAACGTTCCGCAGTTTTGTTAACGCCTTGAGGCGACAAGGCTACGAAGTCGAATGGCGAATCCTCCGCGCTTGTGACTACGGAGCGCCAACCATTCGCAAGCGGCTGTTTATGATCGCCCGTTGCGACGGAAAGCCGATTGTCTGGCCGGAGCCGACACATACGGCTGAGCGGGTAACAATTCGCGCGGGTAGTCCGCTGCCGTATCGTGTTGCCGCCGACTGCATTGACTGGTCAATCCCGGTGTCTTCAATCTTTGAGCGAAAAAAGCCGCTCGCGCCAAACACACTTCGGCGGATCGCCCGGGGGATCGACAAGTTCATTATCAAGGTGGCCGAGGCTGGAAAAGTGCCTTTTATGGCACCGTTTATTACTCGAATCGGGCAAACGGGATACGGCGGGGATCGGCTGCAGTATGAGCTGGATAAGCCTTTGACCACGATTACAACGAAGAACGAGCACCTGCTGGTTTTGCCACATATCACAAAGTTCCGAGGCGGTGCAACAGGACATGCGATTGACGAACCCCTACACACGATAACGTCCGGCGCGGGTTCGGTTCGGCCGGCGGGTGCGGCACACGCAATGGGCATTGTCACAGCTTCGATGATCAAGCACTACGGCGGCGGCTATAATGGCGGGGGTAACTCGGTGGAGGAGCCACTATCGACCATCACGACGACCGACCATAACGCTCTGCTTTGCGCCAATCTGATTCAGATGGGTTACGGCGAGCGAAAGGGGCAGGAGCCGCGAGTACTAGATATTGGAGGCCCACTTGGGACCGTGACGGCCGGTGGTAATAAGTTCGGACTGGTATCGTCTCATCTTATCAAGTTTCGCGGGGATAATATCGGCAGCCACATGGCCGATCCAGTCCCGAAGATTACCGCCGGCGGCATGCATATCGGCGCCGTCTACGCCTTCATGGTCGCATATTACGGCAGCAGCGTCGGGCAGGCAGCGGACGATCCGCTCGGCACGGTAACGACTCACGACAGGTTCGGCCTCGTCCTGGTGCATATTCAGGGTGTCCCGTATGTGATCGTTGACATCGGCATGCGTATGCTGACCCCGCGGGAACTGTACCGGGCGCAGGGTTTCCCGGATTCGTACATTATTGATCCGATCTACAACGGGAAGCCGTTCACACAGGCGGAGCAAGTGGCGAAGTGTGGGAATTCCGTATCGCCGGTCATTCCGGCGGCGCTGGTCCGGGCGAATTTACCGGAGCACTGTGTGCCGGAGATGACAGATCGATATTCGAAGGCGGATTGGGAGGCAATGCTGGCGTAATCAAACAATGGTTTTAGAAGCCGTGCTGTTGACCCATTGAGGCGGATTTTCATTTGCAACTGTGTATAGCTCTTTTATGTAATTCTTTACAATTACCGAAGCATCTTTGGAGGCCATAAAAATATTATCCGAGTACACAGCATCATGTGCACTGAATGAGTAGTGAATGATCTTGTTCCTTAACTTTGTTAAGTTATCATACTTGGCGTCCAGTGACTTCCATTTTAATTTATTCAATTTTCTAAGGTAGTTATATTTTCTGGAAATACTCGCTAAATCAGTGGGGATATTCTTGGTCTTAAAATTGGGGTCAGTGAGAAATTTAAGAATCCTCTTATCGTCGGGAGATAATCTGGACTGTTTCTTTAAAGAACCAACAATTAGCTTTGCAATCTCCGCTTCAGCAGCAGCACAAAAGCTAATTATTGCTGCACGGCAATAACGCCAGTGGTTAAATTTACTCTCTTGATTCTCTAGTTTCTCAGCTTGTTCAACATAGAACAGTCCGTCGTTAAACATTTCATTTCCCATATTAGTTATTGTTATCCTTCCCATTACCATATTGTGCCTCCTTAAATAAAAGGTATTTCACCATGTATTTTACTATTTTTTCACTGGGAGTGAAAGAAGAGATTGGAAGGTGATGACGTGATTCTTCAAGGGGATAATTTACTCGTGATGCCGACGATTCCGGCAAAACACTTTAATACTTGCGTGACAAGCCCGCCATATTGGGGACAACGCGATTATGGTATTCCGCCATCTGAGTGGCCAGAAATCACATATACACCTATGTCTGGGCTTCCGTCGATTACTGTACCGGCATGGACGGGATGTCTCGGGCTGGAGCCAACACCTGAAATGTTCGTCGCTCACACAGTTCATGTTTTCCAGGAAGTGCGGCGCGTGCTGCGGGACGATGGAACGCTTTGGCTGAATTACGGCGATAGTTACATTGGCAGTAATAAAGGTAGATGGGCTGATGGCACAGGTGTTATCGGCGATAAGCCCATGCAAAGTAAGGCAAGGAAAAGTGGAAGCTTGCTCTATCAAAATTTTAGAGTTAACCATCTAAAACGTAAGGACTTGGCGGGAATTCCTTGGCGAGTTGCTTTTGCTCTGCAAGCAGATGGTTGGTATTTGCGAATGGATAATATCTGGAATAAATCGAATTGTATGCCTGAAAGTGTGGCGGACAGACCGACAAAAGCTCACGAATATATTTTTCTGTTAAGCAAGAGCGCGTCCTATTATTACGATAAAGATGCTGTCAAAGAACAGGCTGTTGGTTTTAATAATTTGCCTGTTGCTGGTTCGCAGGGTTCGTTCGGACCTATGCAAGCACGAAGGCGAAAAGGTAATGCAAAGTCGTTTCGAGGGGGCAGAGTGTATACCGGCGGCCAAAGCTTTAATAACAGCAGCTCTGCCATTCGTGATAGCCATGGAAATAGCCCTAACGAAACGGGGCTTCGTAATAGACGATCTGTATGGACGGTAGCCACGGCACAGTGCCCAGAAGCCCACTTCGCAACATTCCCTGAAAAATTGATCGAACCTTGCATACTGGCAGGAGCACCAGTAGGAGGTCACGTGCTCGATCCGTTTGGCGGGCTTGGAACAACTCGAAAAGCTGCATTAAAGCTCGGGAGGGAATGCACTCTCATTGAAATGTCACCGCTCTATGTAGAATTGGCCAAAAAGCGGACTCAATAGCTTATTTCATCGAATCCGAAATTCGCAATTTACTTTTAAATAATTTGCCTTATTGATAGTAACCGAGTGTTCTGTTTGGACTTCAATGGGGCCGCCATAATCAAGAATACGGCCGTTCTGCCAAACGGTAACATTACTTTTATTGAATATGGCAGCGGCAATTTGTTCGGGAGTGGTAAGAAGGAAACCAGATTTAAACATGGTTAGAATCACCTCGCATTAATATTACCAAAATGGAAGCTTTTCGAGAATAAGGAAGTGAAAACATGCAAGAACTCGATATTAGCTTCGGCAAGCACCGGGCCGACACAAACTGGAAACCTGAATATCTGACCTGGGGCGAATTCGTAGACCGGTTGCGAAAGGTCCGGCGGACGGCTGAGACGATGGCGCAATATGACGCCATGCACAACATTGGTCGGGGCAAGGTCAAGGACGGGGCCGCTTTCGTTGGCGGGCTTGTCCGGGGCGGCCGCCGGAAGAAGGAGAACGTCGACACGCGCAGCCTGATCACCTTGGACGTGGACCGTGCAGACGATGGTTTCCTGTTTGCGGCCGAGCTGGTGTTGGGCGGCTGTGCCTATGTTGTGTACTCCACCCATAGCCATCGGCCGCAGAAGCCGAAATACCGTCTGATTGTGCCGGCTGATCGCGCCATGACGCCAGACGAATATGCCGCCGTCAGCCGGCAGCTGGCGGAGCAGATCGGCATGGGCTATTTCGACAAGACGACGTTCGAGGTTCATCGGCTCATGTATCTGCCGAGCTGCAGCAAAGATGCGGAGCCGGTGCTAGAGATTTACGAGGGTGATCCGCTGAGCGTCGACGGCTTGCTGGCAGAATACGACGACTGGCGGGATGTCATGCAGTGGCCCCGGCACCCGGACGCGAAGGCCGGGCCGCAGCTCGGCGGGAAGAAGGCGCAGGACCCGCGGGAGAAGCACGGCACGATCGGCCTGTTCTGCCGGGCGTTTACGATCGAGGAAGGCATCGACACGTTCCTTTCCGACATCTACGTCCCCGGCTCCATGCCGAATCGCTACACGTACACCGCCGGGACCAGCGGGAACGGGCTGGAGGTCTATCCAGATCAGGACCTCGCGTATTCGCATCAGGATTCGGACCCGATCGCGGACGGCCGGACGTACAATCTGTTCGACCTCGTTCGGGTTCACAAGTTCGGACATCTCGATGAGCGCGTGAAGGAGCATACGCCGGATGCCAAGAAGCCCAGTCATGTGGCGATGGAGCACTTCGTTGTTGGATTGCCGGAGGTAAAGCGGCTCAAGATGTCGGAGATTCAGGAGACGTTTGGCGATATGGACCACTCGGCAGAGCCGGACGACGAAGAGCCCGAGAACGATAGCTGGGAGGAGCAACTTGAACTACATCACAAAACGAACTATCCTCTGCCAACAGCTCAAAATATCGAGCTGCTCCTCACACATGGCCCCTTTCAATGGGTGTTGGCCTACGATGAGTTCGGTAATTCAGAAGTCATTCGAAAGTCGTTACCTTGGCGGGAACGGGAACGCCCGACACGGGAATATGAGCCTTGGCTTGGCGCGGACGATGATCGGCGAGATCACTGGTTTGATAAAGTGCATAAAATCAAGTCAGCCTCTTCTATTAAGAAGGCCTTCACCGAAGTTACACGAAAAAACAAGTTTCACCCGATAAAGACGTTCATTGAATCAACAGCATGGGATGGTATACAGAGGGCTGAGCGGATTTTTATCGTCTATCTCGGCGCGGCCGACACACATTACACCCGACAGGTGACAAGGAAGATGCTGCTGACGGCTGTCGCCCGGCTGTATCGCCCAGGGTGCAAGTTTGACCAGATGCTTGTATTGGTAGGGCCGCAGGGAGCCGGCAAGAGCTCCTTGTTAGCGAAGTTGGGCCGGGATTGGTTCAGCGATTCGCTGCGAACATTCGAGAACAAGGAGGCCGGCGAGCACCTACAGGCGGGTTGGATCTTCGAGATCGGCGAGCTGTCGGCCATGAAGAAATCCGAAGTCGAGGAGGTCAAGGCTTTCTTATCCAAGACAGAGGACCGGTATCGGGTGGCCTATGATCGGCAGGTGTCGGAGTTTCCGCGGAAATGCGTCTTTTTCGGGACAACGAACACGCGGGATTTCTTACGAGATGCGACTGGGAACCGTCGCTTTTGGCCTGTCGAGGTGGTGCCGGAACGCGCTGAGTTAAGCCACTGGAAGCATTTAACTGACGATGTGGTTCGACAAATATGGGTGGAGGTTCTTACGTGGTTCAAGACTGGGGAATCCTTGGAACTTGACCACGAAGCCCGCTTGGAGGCGGAGCGGCAGCAAGCAGCACACATGGAGGCCGACCCGCGAGAGGGCTTGATCCAGGAATGGCTAGAGACACCTGTTCAGGACGAATTTGGTGACGAGGAATACATTCGGAAGCGTGTATGTGCTGCAATGATATGGATCGAATGCCTGGGAAACAAGAAAGGGGCTATGCGCCCATGGGAGGCAAAGGAGATTTGCGATATTTTGCGGCGCGTACCGGGGTGGGCGGAGCGAAATGGAAGGGCCCGCGTTCCTGAGTATGGCTTACAAACGGTATTTGAAAGACTTCGTTAGTGTATCAGTAACAGAGATCAGTTAATGGCAGATTGCTGATACAACTGATACGCATTTTATATCAGTTGTATCAGTGAAGTAACAGTAAAAAACGAAATGCTGATACCTGTAATGTCCAGCCCAGTAAGGGACAGGCTGACGTGTATCAGATGTATCAGTAAATTTCTTAAAACTAATAAATTATTAATTTAACCATAAACGGCTTATATAGCATCGTGGGTTAAACGCGTATTTCGGCAGTACGTGTGTGCGCGTGAACAACTGATCAAAGGTGGAGAGCACATGCAGGATTATAAAACATGGATTGCAAGTCGACTTGATGCGGTTGGCCCTTTAGGGGATATAGCAAGAATGGTTCATACTGATGCGAAGTTCCCGGAAACCTCGGACAAAGAGAAAATCCGTCAATGGTTAGAAGAGCGGGCCGCAAGCGAGCGGCTGATGATAGCGTTCATTGGTACGTGGAAGTTCTACCTCGCCGACGCAAGAAAGAAACCCAGGGAAGCTTCGTTGGAGAACACACTTGCCCATGAGGTGAAAAGATGCGGCGGTTTATGTTGGAAATTCGTATCCCCTGGTACGGTCGGGGTTCCTGATCGAATTGTAATAACCCCTGATGGACGTGTAGCTTTTGTAGAGATGAAAGCCCCTGGAGGGAAGCTTCAGCCTATCCAACGAAAACGAGCGCAAGAATTGCAGGAACGTAATGCCAATTGGTATTGCTTGAAATCCAATCAGGATATTGCCTTCTTCCTGGAGGAGATGTTTGGGGATGGAATTTAAGCCGCATCAGTATCAAGAATACGCCACAGCCCGCATACTGGACACACCGTACATCGCACTACTGCTGGAGATGGGTCTTGGTAAAACAGTCTCCACACTAACAGCGATTGACCGTTTGCTTAACGACTATTTCGATGCTGAGCGCGTGCTGGTAATCGCCCCGCTGCGAGTGGCCGACGATACCTGGGCCAGAGAAGTCGAGAAATGGGATCATCTCCGACACTTGCGGATTTCGAAGGTACTGGGAAGCGCCACAGTCCGTCGGAAAGCTCTAAAAGCCGATGCCGATATTTACGTGATTAATCGCGAGAATGTCGAATGGCTGGTAAGCGAATACGGCAGCAGGTGGCCGTTCGACACCGTCGTGATCGACGAGCTGAGTAGCTTCAAAAACTCCAATTCCAAGCGGTTCCGGGCCCTTCGGCGTGTACGTCCGATGATGAAACGCGTGATCGGGCTGACCGGTACGCCGGCGCCGAACAGCCTGATGGATTTATGGCCGCAAATCTACCTGTTGGACCAAGGCGAGCGCCTCGGGAAAACAATAACCGGTTTCCGCGATCGATATTTTACGCCCGGCGCCCGCAGCGGTCATGTCGTTTACGACTGGAAACAGAAAAAAGAGGCCGAGCAGCGAATTTACGAGGCCATAAGCGATATTGCTGTCAGCATGAAGGCCGAGGATTGGCTGGAGCTGCCGGAACGGATTGACCGCGTCGTGCTGGTCAAGTTGTCGCAGGAAGCCCAGAAGCTGTACAAAAAGCTGGAGAACGACTTACTGCTGCCATACGCTGACGCCGATGTCGTCGCCCAAACGGCCGCGGTCCTTTCGAACAAGCTTCGGCAAATGGCCTCCGGCGCCGTGTATGACGAGGATCGAGGGGTCAAGGATATCCACGAGGCCAAGCTGGACGCGTTGGAGGACATCATCGAGGCAGCGCAGGGGAAGCCGGTCATGGTGTTTTACGACTTTAAGCATTCCCTTTCCCGTATCCAGCAGCGGTTCCCGCAAGCCCGGACACTGCGAAAGGGGAAGGACGGAAACGAAGACATCCGGGCATGGAACCACGACGAAATTCCGCTGCTTCTGCTGCATCCGAAGTCAGCCGGCCACGGTCTCAACCTGCAGGAGTCGAGCTGCCAAACGATTGTCTGGTACGACCAGATATGGAGTCTGGAAGAGGACCAGCAGGCCAACGCCCGGGTACACCGACAGGGCCAGACCCGGCGAATTATCGTCATGCGGCTTGTGTCCGAGGGCACGATGGACGAGGAAACGGTCGACGCATTGGAGCGGAAGGCCACGGGGCAAAATGAGTTGATGGAAGCCGTGAAGGCGAGAATTCAAAAGGTGAAAGGGGCATGAGGTAATGACCAAACAACGACATGTCGGCCAGTCCTTTCGTGCGGTAGTAATGCCAATCAAAATCAAAAATGGTATCCCGACCGTGATTTCTCTCGGTGGGCAAGTCTATATTTTGCAAGGCAAAGATCAGTTCAAGGGTAAGCCTGACGCCCAAGCAGGAAGGTGATGAGCATTGGCAAAAGACTATGAGCAAGCAGTTATCAAACAGCTTCAAGAATACAGGCGCATTGTCGCAAGGATGAAGGTACTCGAAAAGTACCCGATCGGCGCCGGAATGTCACTGAACGTTGTAAACGAGGACGACAAGCTTCAGGAGCTGCACCGGCAGCTCCGCGGGCTGCCGTCGTACATGTACTTGACCAAGCGAGAGCAACAGCTGGAGTCGGTGGCCCACACATACCTGGCGCGATATCCGGCGGGGACAAGGGCACAGCTGGCGGCCGTCCCGCCCTCCGGCGCCGATGCTGAGGACGAAAAGCTGCTTCGCGAGCTGCGAGGGAAGATCGAGAAAGTGATCGAGGCGCGCGGAGGCCGCTTGGACGACTTTGAGGCCGCCGTCGAACGAATCAGTGAGTTGCAGGACCTTGAGCAGCAGAAACAATATATCGAACACACTTTAAAGGTGTTTGAGGAATACAAGCCGCAGTATGCAAAGCTTCTATGGCTTCAATACATCGAGGATAAACCGATCGAGGATGTCGTTACTGAGCTGAGAATTGTTCGAAGAACGTATGGCCGATGGAGGTCCAAAGCGCTTGAGGAGTACGGGAAACTGATAGGCATGTCTTAATCGTGTCTCAATAATGTCTTAAAAGAGTCCCAAAGATGTCGTATATTTTAGGTTTTAACCGTGCTAAGATGGTACTGTGAATAATTGTATACAGGTGCATTCGATCAAGTCGTCCATTCATTGGGCGACTTTTTTCGTTTGGGTGAACGTCCCGTAAAATGCCAGGGTGGGGGGCTGGGACGCTGAATTAAGTTGCCACGAAAAACGGAGAGAACAAGAGAAAACGAGAGATCGTGTTCTTGGAGTTTTAAGCTGTTTTTCGCAATGTTCCACGGAAGGCAAATCGTCCAAAACGGCTGGATTTGCCGGAATACGAGAAATTTGTCTTCAGACATGTTCACAAAATATCGGATTTTATACATATGTCCGGGAATAATTAATATCAGTTTGGGCAAGATGGGATAAAAATGATCAGGGAGTGGTGGCGATTATGCTTAATACTAATGCAGTAAGCACAAGCAAATTAACAGACGAGTTGTTAAAACGTCCAGGGATTCGAAGTGTTAAGGTGGAGCCATACGAAGAAATAAAAATAGTGACTGGCCACAATGAATTAGTGGTTCAAGGGCCAGCCATCGTCTTAGTAAATCAGGATTAAAGTTTCGCGTATCTGTATCGGTTCTTTATGAATGCTGCATGATATTCTCCATGTGACGCAGCAGACATTAAGGACCGATGGACAGACGCAGGCACGCCATAATAAGCGTATGTCCCACTCCCCTTAAAGCGAATATAGAGGGTGGAATTACTCGGCTCATAGGCGACTGCTGAAAGATTCGATGATACAACTGAGACCCAATTCATAGAAACACCTCCTTTTTCCACTTACATTCGACAGAAAATGAGGAAAACCTTTCCTGAATGTCGGATTTTAGTAACAAAAGGTAGGTCTTATGGGATAGCACCTGTAGCGGTGCTTTTTTATTTTAAACCTCGGAGGTGGGTGATTTGACTTGAAATCGGCAAAGCCAACGCAAAAGCAGAGGGTGTTCGTAGACCTGTATATCGAAACAGGAAACGCTACGCAGTCGTACATCGATGCCGGATATAGCGCGACGACCCGCAGCGTAGCCGACGGCAATGCGCGGAAACTCCTGCAAAAACCCGCGGTCAAGGAATATCTGGAAGAACGGATGGCGCAAAAAGACGGCGAGCGGATCGCCAAGCAAGACGAGATTCTTGAATTTCTTACCAAGGTCATGCGTGGACAGGTCGATGAGGAGTTTCCTCTTGGGGTAGGTATGGGGGAACAGTCTTTGGTCAAGAAAGAGCTGGACGGCAAGGACCGAATCAAGGCTGCGGAGCTTCTGGGCAAGCGGTACATGATGTGGACCGACCACAAGCAGGTCGACGTCAAAGGGGCTGTGCAAATCGTGGATGATATTCCGAAGAGGAACAGCACGTGACACAAGTTCCGCTGACGAACCTGATCGCGCCCAGCTTTTACGACATCCACCATGCCCTGAAAGAGGACCGATACACGCATTATTGGCTGAAAGGCGGTCGCGGTTCGACAAAATCGTCGTTCATCAGCATTGAGATCATTCTCGGTATGATGCGCGACCCAGATGCGAATGCCGTTGCGCTACGCAAGGTGAAGGAGAACCTGCGCGAGAGCGTCTACGAGCAGCTGCTTTGGGCGATCGATGTTCTTGGCGTATCCCATCTTTGGCATGACAGCGTGAGCCCGATGAGCTTGACCTACATGCCGACAGGTCAAAAAATCATCTTTCGCGGCGCCGACAAGCCCAAAAAGGTCAAATCGTCAAAGCTCCGGCGCGGATATATCAAGTATGTTTGGTACGAGGAGATTGACGAATTCGCGCCCGGCGACATCCGGACGATCAACCAAACGTTTCTTCGCGGAGGCCCGACTTTCACCGTCTTATACAGTTTTAACCCGCCGCAATCGCAGCGAAATTGGGTGAACGGGGAAGTCACGGAAAAACGGGCAGACCGGCTCGTCCACCATAGCACGTATGAGACTGTTCCTCGGGAATGGTTGGGCGAACAGTTTATCATCGAAGCCGAGCATCTCAAGAAAACGAAGCCGGCAGCATATGATCATGAATATCTAGGCGAAGTGACCGGCACTGGCGGCGAGGTCTTCACGAACCTGGCGTTCCGGGAAATCACCGATGAAGAGATCAAGATATTTGATCAAATTCGTCGTGGGGTTGACTTCGGATACGGAAAAGACCCATTCCACTACGGCGTCATGCATTTTGACAAGACCCGGCGACGATTGTTCATTTTTCATGAGCTGCAAAAGCTTCAGCTCAGCAATCGGAAAGCAGTGGAGCATATCAAAGCTGAAAACAAGTCAAACAGACAAGTGATTGCGGATTCAGCGGAACCGAAGAGCATCGCAGAGATGAAGGAATGTGGTATCCGGATCAAGGGTGCCAAAAAGGGTCCTGATAGCGTCGACTATGGAATCAAGTTCTTGCAAGACCTTGAGGAGATTATCATCGATGGCGAGCGGTGTCCAAACACCAAGCGCGAGTTTTACGGCTATGAGCTTGACCCGGATGGGAACGGCGGTTTCAAGGCGGGATACCCTGACCGCGATAATCATAGCATCGATACGGCCAGATACGCATTGGAAGATGACATGAAGAAACCGAAATCAACAAGCAAAAATCGCGTGGTCGGCGTCCCGGCCGCGGCGCAAATACCGAGTTGGTAGCGAGGGAGGAGAATCTTTTGGCAGCAGCTAGGCAAATGGTCGGGCAGATCGGCTCGCAGCTATTCACGACGTTCACTCTGTTCGACCGGGCTATTGCCAACCCGGACAACGCGAACCTGATGGAGTACGAACGGATGGTAGATACCGACGAAACCGTGGCGGCCGGCATCGAGTTCATGATTTTGTCGACGCTGCTCAAGCTGGACCGATACACCCACGACAGCCCCAAGATACAGGACTTTGTAAACGAAGCGCTGGAAGACATGGCCGGCTCACTGGTCGAGGCGTGTACGGATATCCTCTCGGGCATTTGGGCCGGTTACAGCGGCACGGAGATCGTCTGGAAGCCGTCCGGCAGCCGGATCACAATCGACTATCTCGCGACCTACCATCCGCGGACAGTGTTTTTCAACGTCGACCAGCAAACGGGTCGGCTTGATAGGGATTGCCCGATCAAACAGTACCGTTGGTTCTCCGGCAGCCCGGTCGATATCCCGAAGAACAAGGCAATCATATACACACATAATGTCCGCTTTGGTAATCCATACGGCGTGAGCCAGCTCAGGCGCATCCGCAAGAACTGGCTTCTGAAGGACCCGGTTCTCAAGATGTGGGTCAATGCTGTCGACAAGTTCGGTGCGCCGACCGTAGCTGCCATGGTGCCCGATGGAGAACTTGAAGATCCGCAAAATCCGGGCCATATGATATCGAACATTGAATACATGGCGAGGGTGCTTTCGAATCTTCAGAATGGTACGGGGATTGCTATGGCATCCGGGACCAAAGAAGAGAATACCGATATCAAGTTCCACTCCCCCGGCGCAGGTATGGGCGATGCGTTCCACATGATCATCACATATCTAAACAAAATGATATTTCGGGGCATGCTGGTTCCGTCGCTTGTGTTTGATGAGGGCCAGCAGTCCGGCTCCTATGCGCTCGGGAAGAGCCATTTCGGCATGTACCAGCTCATACTGGACCGAATATTCAAGAATCTGGCCGAAATCCTGCTGGAGCAGCTCGTGCGGCCGCTGGTCGAAATGAACTTCGGTCCTCAGAAAAAGTTAGGCGAGTTCCCGGAACGCGAAATGAACGATGAGGATATACAAATCCTATCAAGCGTTTTCTTGCAAATGACGAATGGCGGCTATCTGGACCCGACGGTCGAGGATGATTACAAACACGTCAGATCAAAGCTCGGCTTCCCTGAACGCAAGCTTGATGCGGAAGCGCAGCGCGAGAAGGTCCGCAACGAATACGCCAAGTACCTGAAAGAGGATGACGATCAGCAGGAGAAGACAGATGAATAAGACTGAGCGCTTTATCAAGAAGTTTCTGGATCGCTCGGAGGATAAACTGCTGTTCCGATACGACGCTTGGTTGAAAATGGTGTTCTCCGGCATCCCGATCGGCGCCAGCGAGGTAGAGATCCACCAGTACCATCTTCCGCAGCCGGCTATGTTGTCACAGATACTGCTTCAGCACGCAGCAAGCATGCTGGACGCGGGTCAGGAACATGCAGATGCGGAGAGCACGGCGCTGCTGAGAAAGCATGGTATGAAGCTCGCAGACCTGCCGATCCTCGATGTGAACCGGGAATTTACTCCGGAAGAGGCTTTGGAGGTGCTGCGCGGGCGCGAGCTGAGGCTTGCCGGCGAGGTAGAGGCTGATTTAGTGACGGCTATCAAACAGGTACTGTTGGAATATCTCGTCACCGGCGATATGAAGAGCACTCGGGGATCGGTGGCCAACCTTTTGGACCAGAACCAAAGGCGCGCCGTGTTGATCATCGCCACAGAGACGACTTACGCTTACAACCGCGGTCGGCTCATCTCGTACCGCGAGAACCGGGTCGATTATGTTCGCTTTTCGGCCATCTTGGACGGTCGGACATCGCAGATATGCCACTCACGGCATGGCCTTGTCATGGCGATGGACGATCCTTCGCTTGGGGCAAATACGCCGCCGCTGCACGGCCGTTGCCGTTCGGTATTGACGCCGATCTATAGCCGATACGAGCCGGATTTGATCACGAACACGGACTGGAGCAAGGTAGAACCCATATCGAAAGGGTGGAGAACAGGATGAAGGAGAAGATACTCATGCAACCATCTGTTGGACGAATTGTGCATTACCAAAGCCACGGGACTCCGGGCGGAGAGTACAAAAGCGAGCCGCGTGCGGCAATTATTACAGGCGTGGTCGATGAAACCACAGATCATCTTTGTGTACTGAACCCTACTGGCCAGTTTTTCAATTTGGATGTAAAGCATGGCGACGGACCGGGGCGGTGGAGCTGGCCGCCGCGCGTGTAGGAAAGGAGAAGGGACATGCCGCTCAAAATCCCAGTAGGCCGGATCGGTGAATGGAAACATCCGCAATACGGCCGAATCAAGATGTCGCAGCAGACGTTCGACGACATCAAAAGGAATTTCAAGGAAAAGACGATCGGCCGGGACCCGTTCATTCGCATCGGACATGCAAAATCCGACGACCCTAATTTCGGCAACGCAAAGGCCGAG
>NZ_FMTT01000006.1:0-2726 GCF_900100345.1 Paenibacillus tianmuensis
TACCCGGCTTATTCTTGCTGGTTGCATTCAGGAAGAAGTGGCCAGCATACGCTTCATCGTCCGGGCGCTCTTCGTCACCATCCCGCAGCGGTGTTTTGCAGTTGGCTGGAATCTTGCCGCCCCATTTGCTCTTGCCGAGTTCCTTCGCAGCGTCAACGGCTGCTTTGATTTTACGCAGCGTCTCCTTGTCCGACTTCGGGATCAGAATCGCCGTGCTGTATTTCTCATCGCCGCCATCGATGGATTGCGGCTCGAAGATATGAGTGTAAGAAAGGCGTACCTTTCCTGTGATTACTTTAGTTGCTGTATTATCGATTGCCATTGGTTTTTGTCTCCTTTGAGATGGATTATTTAGAATCTTTCCATTCTTTGAAATACGCGTTCCTTTTCGTGTGATTCTTGTTAGTCCATCGTTGGCGAGCCTATGTCCGTCTGGTGCAATTCGCCAAGTCTCAAATCGCCACTTGCGAGCATCGTCATCGATTTTCTCTCGAAGCCTTTTCCGTGCCAGCTCCTCTGACGGTTCGGTGATGCCGAAACACCACTTCTTCGAAACGCCGCTCCATATCCCCCACTGCTCAGGCATGGTATTAAAAATCCTCTCCCGCAAAATCCCCTTCAACGCTGTTCAGCTCCGGCCGCGTATCCGTCTCCGGAACGAGAACCGGTTTACCCTGCGGCTTTATGATCAAATCGCCGATCAGCGTCGCTAGCTCCTTCTTGCCGATCCGCTTTTCAAGCTCCCCAATACCGAGTAACTCCTGCGGTTTGAGGAATTTCTCATGTTCCACCGCTGCCCCAAGTAATATCCGCGCCGTTTCCTTATCAGTGATGGCCCGGTTACTCCGGCCCTCAACAAGCTTCCACTGCGGGATACGCTTGCCCGCCTTGGCCTGTTCGAAGGCGTATTCCTCCACATCCTTCGCCCAGGTTTTAAGCTGCTCCGCCACATGAAGGATAGAACCGATCTCCTCCAAACTCAGCAGCGCCGGATCGCGGAATTCGTGCTGCAGCGCAGCCATGTTCTTGTTGGCACGCGCCCGGCAGCTCCCCTTCACCTTGCACCATCGGCAATGTTTCCCGGCCTTAAACTCGCCCTCGCCGGAGAAGGCCAGCTCCGCCGCAGGCTTGACTACCTTCTCCGCCCATTCCAGCAGCTCGTCGACCGGCAGCGTGTCCGTGCTGACGCTATCAAGGCGCGGCTGCACGATCGTCATGCTGATCTCGCGGATATCGTACAGATAACTGTATGCCGACCACGCGCCGAGGCCGTATAGCCGGATCTGCGGATTGTTGACCGCGCTGACTGGGACGCCTGTTCCGTATTTGAGGTCGATGACCTCCAACACCCCGTCCGCGATCAGCACGACGTCGCCGGTCCCGTATCCGTCTGGTACCCATTCCGTGAAATCCAGCCGTTCTTCCAGCAGCACAACAGCGTCGGAAGACCGCGCCTTTGCGGCCATGAATCGCTCCTCGACCAGCTCCACGTATTCCTGAACGGCATTCTCCATCTCGGGGCAGTAGAGCGGATGCTCCTGGATATTCTCCAGCTCAGCGTCGAGCCGCTTTCTCTCCTTGGAATCGCAGATCAGCAGGCGCCGCCGCAGCTTGTTCTCGGCCAGCTCGTGCGCCAGCGTCCCCTCGTTGGCATATTCGCTGCGCTTGTCTGGTATGCTCTCCTGCAACCGGGCGCTCGGCGGGCAGTTGATCCACTGATCCGCCTTGGAGGCGCCCAGCAAAGCATGAGCGCGTTCAGCGTGTGCTTGCTGCGTCATTCTGCCAACCCCGCCAATCCAGACATGAATGCGTGCCGCTTGTTCTCAGGCACGTCGGAGATCGACTTGCTGCCGAATTCATCCAGAAGCGCCTTGATCGCCTTCTTGACCTCCGGTGTCGTGCCGACTTCCTGCGCCTTCGCCCGCAGTTCGATGACGGTAGGGACCGGTCCGTCTTCCTCACCCATATCGGATTCGGCCGCTTCTTTCTTCGGCTCTTCCTCCTCCGCTGCTGCAGGTGTGGGCTTTGTAGTCGCCCGCCCACGGGATGGTTTTGTTGCTTCCGGTGCTGGAGCCGGAGCAACTGCCTGACCATTGATACCTGCCGCAAGAGCAGATAATTCCTTAATTGCTTCGCCGGCATTTTCGCCGTTAATTTGAATGAGTACAGACATGGATGATTGCCTCCTAAAGTTTGATAACTTCCGTTTCCAATTTTTCGATTTCGGCGCACAAGCTGTGCAGCCATTCCGCGTCGCCCATCTCGTAGGCAACAAGTGATAACTCCTTAAGGGAATCGTGTTGATAAACCAGCGCGTAGTTTACACGTAGTAGTTGCATAACCCACTTCAATTCGGGCTTCCCAAGAACCAGGAAGCCTTCCTTGGTCGTGTTCATGTGCACGATTTCAGCTAACTGCCGATGCACCTGTGCCACCATTAGCGCCATTACTCTACCTCTACAAACTCGCCTTGCTGCAGCACGTACCATGTGTCAGCCCTTAGTTTTTCACCGTCGATCTGTGCAGACTTGACGCAAATCGGAACGTATTCCCCGGCCTCATTCGACCAATGCCATTCCGCCAGTGTAATCCAGCTACCAATTTTGCCCCGAATACGATTTTCTCCTCGCCCGATAGCGGCCCCAACAGAATATTGACCTTTCAGATCGAGCCGGGCACCGTCTCCGCTGCTGGCGAGCTGGGCACCGTCTCCGCTGCTGGCGAGC
>NZ_FMTT01000006.1:2736-156783 GCF_900100345.1 Paenibacillus tianmuensis
GGGCACCGTCTCCGCTGCTGGCGAGCTGGGCACCGTCTCCGCTGCTGGCGAGCCGGGCACCGTCGTCCGAATTAGGTTCAAGCTTGCTCGGATCAGACCAACATTTGCTCCAAAGGAAGTCAAAACTAGCTTTGATGAATCCTGGAAGATCAAGTTTCGCACCGATCTCAATTTTATTTGTTGCGGACTTGTCGTCTTTGGTCCGCACATCTCCGAGCGCCTCAACACTAGCGAAATCTGTTACTTCGCCATTCTCATCCACCAGAGGATAGTAGTTCAAAACATCCAGCGGGTTCTCGCAGAAATGGAAGCCACGCCCACATACTTCTGGTGCCCCGGTTTGCTCAAATGTCTTTCCTTCTGAATATTGAAATCCACGACAAACGAGACCTTTTTCAAATGCCTTAAATCCTTTCAAATTAAACCCTCCCGTTTTTTAGCCATTCATGATAAAATGGCTTTGAGTAGTTTGATCAGTCGGCCCGCCAGCCGGCTGTTTTTCTTTTGATAGAATTTACTCCGCTGCTCCGGAGTCAAGTACTTCGATACTTTGACTTTGACCTTCATGGATTTGCATTGCCTCCCCGATTGTTAGCTTTTGCCGGAAGTAACTTTCCGGCAGATCACCGTCGCACGCCCAATTGATGAGTGGATTATCGCCCATGTCGCTGTTCACCTCCTCCCAATGGAGCTTTCTAATTTTTTGATCCACTCTGAATACGCTTCTTTCCGAATACGTCGGCTGTTACCTGACTTAAAGCTCGGCAGATCCCCGCTAGTGCAACGTTGATAGACTGTGTTCGGATGCCAGCCCATCAATTCGGCGACTTGTTTAACGGTAAGGATTTCAGGCAAGTTGTTCATGATGCAATATCTCCGGTATCAACCTTATTCTGAACGGACATTTCCTTAACAATTGCAAAGTAAATCTCCGTCAGTCGGGCATCGTCGAAAATCACATCCAGTTTGCTAACCTTGTCGATCTTGGACTTCGCCACCCCTTCAAGCGCCATTTTCTTCCTCTTGTTCGTCTGACGAATTGAAAGATTACATTCGGCCCGGCTTTCAAGTCGCTGGTAGCTGTCCATACGCACGTCCTGATACGAACTGCCGCCGCCGAGGGACTGCGCAATTTTGTTCAGCAGGGCCGTGACCTTCTTCCGCCCGTCAATGGGATTGAGTCCCATGATTTCTACCGCATCGTCGATTTTCTTTTCCATGACCGTGATCCGCTTTGCTTGCTCAGCTTGCTTCTGCTCCAGTTCGACCGCTTGATTAGCCATCGCCGCTATGATCTCCGTCGTAGTCATGACGGGTAGGGCTTGTTTAATGTAGTAATCGTCGACAAGCGCTTCATATGCCGACCATGCCGCATCAGTGTTCAGTGATTTGGCGTGCATCCACGCGCCTTTTTCGGTCCAGAGGTAGAGCACAGCGGCTTTTTTTGAACTGTCCTCAATTTGAAGACGGTCCAGAAACTCGCGTTTCTCATCGCCTTGAAGAGCAATAAAGTGCTTGCCTTCGGTGTAACGGTCTTGATTACGGTTGAAGTTTTGGCTGATGATTTTCGACTCCGTCCCATAAGATTCCGCCAGTTGTGCCGTCAGCAGCACGCGCTGGTTGTTGTGGTTGATTACTGTTAGCTGTTTCATTTCGAGATTACCTCGCTTTCCATCTCAAGCATTTTTGCAATTAGCGGCTTTTGCTTTTCACCAGGTCGTGTCCCTTTGAAAATTTCTGACACATAAGTGACGGACACGCCGAGTTCCTGCGCTACATCCTTCATTTTGATGTTTTTCTGAAACATGATCTTCCTCGCCTCAGCACCGAATTCAGTGTAATGCGGCATCTCTTAACCTCCTTCTCCTAATGTTTGTAAAAAATACAGCTTAATCATTGACAATCGGCTGAAAATATTCTATTATCGGAAAGAAGGCATAACCAAATAAACGTCGTTGGGGAACGATTTTTAAAATTGGGTATCAAACCCTCTGGTTTTTTGTTGCCTTTTTTGCCATTGATTAAGCTGTTAATGAGATTATAGCGTTAAATTTGCAGACAGTCAATAATATTGCGTTAAATTTTACGTATTTTATTTTCGGGAGTGAATTATCTTGTTAGAAAATATACAGAAACTGTGCAAAGAGAGAGGAATTAAGGTATCGCACCTTGAGAAAGAGCTTGGCTTCGGGCGCGGAGCTATGTATAAATGGGATGTAAATTCGCCGTCCATTGATAAAGTCCAGAAAGTGGCTGATTACTTCAAAGTATCAATGGACCGAATTTTATACGGATTTGATTATACGGAATTTGTGAATATGGTTAATTATGTAAAAGAAAACAGAACTATAGAACAGTTTTCAAAAGAAACAGGTGTCGATCTAAATGAGCTGTATAAAATCTGTCTAGGATTAACATTCAACCCCCCTAGCTTAGAGGTTGTGGAAAAAATAGCATCAAGCAATCCCGTTGATTTTATCGTCAGCAGAGACGACTTATTGGAAGCCGCAGGTTATGTTAACGAGCGGCGAGGAGGCGGAAACACAAGGAAGATGATTGACGTCTTAAGTGACCAATTTGAAAAAGCTGGTTTTTCAGTCAGATTCGAGAATGAAGATCACTATGAAAAAGTTTACATTGATCATGAAGACCAGACCGTCCAAAGCATGTTTCTCCATGAGTTTATTGATATAGGGGAATCCATCCTTGAAGCTCTTAAAGAAAAATATAAAAAATATGAGCCCAAAACCATCGCGGCCCACCATGATGGGGAAGACTGGACAGAGGAAGAACTTGAAGATATCAAACAATTCAAGGAATTTGTGAGGTCAAAACGAAAACAACAGGAGTGACGCTATGACGTATGAAAGCCTGCTTAACGAGGCAGCGCAACATGGAATAGACATCTATGAAATGCCCATGACACCAAGAAACAAGGGGTTATATTCAGATAAGGTAATTTGGATAAACAAGTATACGCCCACTAAAGTCGAAAAGGCTTGCATTCTTGCGGAAGAGCTTGGACATTTCCATACGTCCAGCGGCAACATTCTGGATTTGACCGATATCAGAAATCGTAAGCAAGAGCTGCGAGCTCGACAGTGGGCTTATTACAAACTCATTCCGTTGAGTCGTATCGTAGATGCATACAAGGACTATGTTAAAGGGCGCTACGAAATCGCTGATTACTTGGACGTGACGGAAGAATTTTTACAGGCAGCGATGGACCAGTACCGTGATAGATATGGGTTATGTACTATACTCGATGGGCGGTACATTATATATTTTGATCCTTTAGGCGTTGCTGAATTGTTTATAGACACCTAACTTTGCGCTTCCCAGCCGCAAGGCTGTTTACTTATACACTTGAAACCAAACATATGTTCGAAAGGGGAGTGTGGGCATGATCGGTTCATTCCGTCGCCGTAACTGCAAATGTAAAAAGAAGCGCTGCACATGTGGGTCAAAGTGGACATACCGTTACCACATCGTCGACCCAAAGACAGGTAAGCGGAAACAGAAAGAAACACGCGGATTTGATACGAAGGAAGAAGCGGAGGCAGAAGCCAAACGCATACTCGTGGAGCTTCAAAACGGCACATATATCGAGGAAAAAGATATAACGTTCCAAGACTTCGCTTCCCAATGGCTGGATTTATACTCAAAGTCGGGCAGAGTCAAGCAAAGTACGATTGATATACGAAAGGAAAAACTCAAGATATTAGAAGACCACTTCGCGCAAATCAAGATGAAGGATATTACGCGGCTGATGTATCAGGAGTTTTTGAATAGCCTTCAGGAAAAGTATGCCCGGAAAACGATAGCCAGTATCCATGAAGTTGGAAGTCTAATCTTTAAAAAGGCTGTTGAACTGGAGATCATCGCGAAAAACATCATCGAGTACGCTGAGATCCCAACTAAAAAACTCACGGTTGAAGAACTAGAGGGACAAATCAAAGTCCCGCGATATCTGGAAAAAGAAGAACTGAAACAGTTCTTGGAAGCAGCTAAACTTTCTAACCGAGCAACTGACTATCCGATGTTCGTTACGCTTGCCTATACTGGGTTGCGTGTTGGTGAATTATGCGCCTTAAAGTGGAAGGATATTGACTTTTCCGAACAAACAATCAGCATTACGAAAACCCTTTACAACAAAAATAATAAGTCGGGCGAACATGCCTTGCACACCCCTAAAACGAAAAGCTCCATACGTACCCTTGACGTGGATGAAATCGTACTCACTGCACTAGAGCAGCATAAAAAGAGCCAGAAAGTAGTAAGTCTGGAAGACCGAAAAAACGATTTCGTTTTTGTGGACAGACAGGGGAATCCTGTCTCGACAGCGTATGTTCAAAAACGGATGCGCTCCCTGCTCAAGCACGCTAAGATTGATCTGCATCTTACCCCGCACTCCTTGCGGCATACACACACATCTTTGCTTGCGGAAGCTGGCGTAAGTCTGGAAGTCATACAGAACAGGCTTGGTCACCAGGACGAAAAAATAACACGGGCTATTTACCTTCACATAACCAAACCAAAAAGAAAAGAAGCCTCCCAAAAGTTCTCGGAACTAATGAGAGGCATTTAATATCAACACGATGTGGGCAAATTGTGGGCAAATCAAAATTTCAGGAATAAAAACCCTTGATATATCAATAAAAATCACCATTTGTATTCGAGGAGCATCCTCAAATATCCTTTTTTTCCGTATGATGCTGCTCATTATAACCGATTAACGGTACCCGGTGACATCCGCCGGTTTTCCTGCATTCTGCACCAAAAGGCACAAAGCGTCAAGACGTCTCGCATCTTGATGCTTTGTACCGTAGATGTCCCCTCTGCTTCAAGCAAAAGCAGTTGGATTATTCAATACGCAGGCCGATCGTCCGCTCCCCTAACGAAACGGATTCCATCCCTGTTTCCTTGGCATACCGGACGCCGGACAGCAGCACATTGTCCCGCAGCACATGATCGAACCGCTCCAGCGCTTCCTTCAACTGCGGATCGACGTCGAGCACAAGCGCGACGCGCTTTTCGATCGGCAGCTCCAGCTTTTTGCGGTAATCCTGAACGGCGCGGACGACCTCCCGAACAAGCCCTTCCTGCTCCAGCTCCTCGGTGATCGCCGTATTTAAAGCAACGGTGATTCCGTAGCCGGACGCCGAAGCGAAGCCGGCTTTGGCTTGTTTGTCCACGAGCAGCTCGTCGAGCGTAAGATGAAGCGTTTCTCCGTCAACCGTCACTTCCAGGAAGCCCGCGTTGACGGCTTGCTTCGCTTCCGCGGCGGACAGCTGCTTCAGACGGCTCTGCACCGGACCGACGAATTTGCCGTATTTTTTGCCTGCCACTTTCAGGTTCAGCTTCAAGCTGAAGTCCACGAACCCGCTGTCGCTTTGCTCGATGCGGATGTCTTTGACGTTGATCTCCTCTTTGACGATATCCGCGTACCGGCTCAGCTCGAAGTCCCGGTCCAGCGAAACGATCAGCTCCGCCAGCGGCTGGCGGGTTTTGATCCCGGTTTCGTTCCGGACGCTGCGTGCCAGCTCGACAATTTGCCGCGCGGTTTCCATGTCCCGCTCCAGCGTCGGGTCCACCGCAGAATCGTTCGCCTTCGGGTAATCCGCGAGATGAACGCTTCCCTCGCTGCCAAGATTGCCGTGGATATCTTCGGCGATGAGCGGCGCATAGGGCGCGATCATGGCGGCAACCGTCAAGAGCGCTTCGCGGAGCGTCTGGTACGCGGACACTTTATCCTCGGTCATGCCGCTGGCCCAGAAACGGTCGCGGGAGCGGCGGATATACCAGTTGCTCAGCTCGTCGACAAACGCCTCGATCTGCTTCGCCGGATTCAGGAAGTCGTTGTCGTCCAGCCCTTTCACGACCTGACGTAAGGTGCTGTTCAGCCGCGATAAAATCCAGCGGTCCAGCTCGTTCGCGGAGGTACGTGTCGGGTGCTCCTCCGGCTTATAACCGTCGATCGCCGCGTACAGCGCATAAAACGCATGCGCATTATGGAGCGTGTCGATCACCTTCGATTTCGCTTCGGCGACGATTTGCTTGGAGAACCGCTTGCTGTTCCACGGCGCGCTGTCGGCCAGTAGCGCCCAACGGAACGCGTCGGTGCCGAACTCCTCGATGATTTCCCAAGGATCGATGCCGTTGCCCTTGCTCTTGGACATCTTCTGCCCGTTCTCGTCCAGCACGTGTCCGGTCGAAATGACAGCTTTGTAAGGCGACTGCCCGTTGTACAGCGTCGAGACGGCCAGCAGGCTGAAGAACCAGCCCCGCGTCTGATCGATCCCTTCGCAGATCATATCCGCCGGGTACTGCTCCTGGAACTGCTGCTCGTCGCCGAACGGGTGATGGTACTGCGCGAACGGCATCGAGCCGCTGTCGAACCAGACGTCGATCACTTCCGGGGTTCTCTCCATCGTGCCGCCGCAGGCGCAGCGCAGCTTCACTTCATCGACGTACGGCTTGTGCAGCTCCAGACTCTCGTCAAGTGGCTGAATCGCCCGCTCCCGCAGCTCCTTCCGGCTTCCCGGCGCATGCTCTTCTCCGCAATCCCCGCACACCCAGACGTTCAGCGGCGTCCCCCAGTAGCGGTTGCGGCTGATGTTCCAATCGACGAGCTCTTCGAGAAACTTGCCGAAGCGCCCTTCGCGGAGGTGGGAAGGATACCAGTTGATGTTCCGGTTGTTCTCGATCAATTGGTCCTTGACCGCCGTCGTCCGGATGAACCAGCTTTCCATCGCATAGTACAGCAGCGGCGATTTGCAGCGCCAGCAGAACGGGTAGCTGTGCTCGTAACGCTCTTTGGAGAACAGCAGGCCGCGCTCGGACAAGCTTTTCACGATATCGACGTCGCAATCTTTGACGAAGCGTCCGGCAAATTCCGTCACCTGCTCGGTGTAGCGTCCGGCCAGATTCACGAGGTTGACGTAATCCAGTCCGTGCTTGCGGGTCGTACGATAGTCGTCGTCCCCGTGCGC
This sequence comes from Paenibacillus tianmuensis, assembly GCF_900100345.1. Lineage (GTDB taxonomy): Bacteria > Bacillota > Bacilli > Paenibacillales > NBRC-103111 > Paenibacillus_G > Paenibacillus_G tianmuensis. The sequence goes on from NZ_FMTT01000006.1 coordinate 9,729, forward strand.
GGGAGCCGTATGGACGATACCGGTCCCGCTCGTATCGCTCACGTAGTCGGCATCGACGACGATATGCCCTTTGCCCGGACGAATATAGCCGAAAGGCGGCTCGTAAGGGGTGCCGACGAACTCCGATCCCTTATGCACCGACACGATTTCGTAGTCCGCCTTGAACACGTTCTCGGCGAGCTTCTCCGCGACGACGTACACTTCGCCGTTATACTTTACCTTCGCATAGTCGATGTCTTTATTCACGGCAAGCGCTACGTTGGACGGCAGCGTCCACGGGGTAGTCGTCCAGGCGAGGAAGATTTCGTCCCCGCGCTTGCTTTTGAATTTTACGGTTGCGCTCAAGTCCTTGACATCCTCATAGCCTTGCGCCACTTCGTGGGAGCTGAGCGTCGTTTGACAGTCCGGACAGTACGGGCTGACCCGGTGGCCTTTATACAACAGCCCTTTGCCGTGGATCGCGGACAAAAGGTGCCAGACGCTCTCGATATATTCGTTGGTCAGCGTCACATACGGATGGTCCATATCCGTCCAATACGCAATCGCCTCGGTCAGCTCCCGCCACTGCTTCTCGTATTCGAACACGCTGCTTTTGCATTGTTCCACAAATTCGGCCACGCCGTATTTCTCAATCTCCTGCTTGCCCGAGATGCCGAGCTGCTTCTCGACGCCCAGCTCGACCGGGAGACCATGCGTGTCCCAGCCGGCTTTGCGGACGACGCGGTAGCCGGACATCGTTTTGTAGCGGCAAATAAAATCTTTCACGACGCGCCCGAGCACATGCCCGATATGCGGCGAGCCGTTGGCTGTCGGCGGCCCTTCGTAGAATACGAAATTCGGCCGTCCGGTCCGGTTTTCGATCGATTTGCGGTGCGTTTCGTCCCGTTTCCACTGCTCCAGCACGCGAAGCTCGCGGACTCTCGCTTTTTCTTTCACGTCGACTTTTCTCACAGGTCTCATCCTTTCTTCTTGAAAAACAAAAAATCCCGCCCCGTAAGGGACGAGATTCGTTCTCGCGCTACCACCCTTGTTCCGCAGCGATCATCATGAAACATGATCCCGCGGCACCTCCACGACGTACCATCATACGCGTCCCTTATAACGGCGGGACCCCGGGGCTGCTTACTGAAGCTTCAGCATTCCTTCTCAGAGAGGATGTTCGGCTAATTCTTGAACGTTGGCTTTCAGCACAAGGCCAACTCTCTGGGGAACAAGGGATTAGCGTACTCGTTCTCGACAATGAATTTAACAGGCGATTCAATTACTACAGTTGTACACCAGTTTCGACCAAATGTCAACGGCGCTAATCGCGCGGGCGCGAACAAATGGGACAAATTCATTCGTCCCGCCCCGTTACCGCCAATCGGCCAAATGCGCCATTACCTGCCGAGCCGCTTCCTTTTCCTTCTTCAGCACGCCTTCCTGTTCGGCCTTATCCAGCAAACGGAGAATTTCACCGCGATCCGGTTCGCCCTCCGGAGCTTCCCCTTTCGCGAACAGCTGCCCGAGTGCGGACAGCACCGTCTGCCGCATGGCCTCATGCCCGTCCAGCCAGCGGCAGACGTCCTCCCAGTGCGGCGCGGATGACGCGAACAGCGAGTCCCACCCCCCGAACGGAAACGAAACGCGGGACTCCATCCACCGAATGACGTCCCGGCTGTGGAAATACCACAGCAAGCGGTTGGCGCTGTAGCCGTCGATTTTGCTAAGATGCGCCCACTGGGCCAATACCCGCTCCAGTCCTTCGCGCTCCGGCAGGCAGGATGCAGACAAATACGCTCTGCTGTCGTTCGACACTTCAACCGGAGGCTGATCCGACCACAGCGAACGCACCCAATCCGCCGCCGCTTCGCCGACGGTTCCCCCTATATAGCCGAGCACCCGATCCCGGTTAGCCGGGTGCGTCTCCTCCTCAAGTCTGGACAGCCATGCGTCCAGCACATCGGCGGGCTCGTAGCGAGCAAGCGCTTCGCGCACTCCCTCATTCTCCGCTTTATGGAACGTAATATAGTCGAGAAGGAGAGGCAACTCCTTCGCCGCCTCTTCCAGCGTAAGCGTCAAATAGCGATCCAGCCAAGCTTTCCATGCCTTCGCTTCCGGCCCCTCAACATCCAGACCGTCCGGACCGCAGAACGGCTCGTACTCCCACTCCTCGGCGCCGACGAAAGCCAGCTCCGTAACCCGCTCCACAAATTCAGTGAATGAGGGAGCGAGCCGCTGAAACTCGACCGTCTCATGTCCCCAGTTGACGACAGGCGGATCGTCCGGATCGCCTTCAAGATCGAGCAGCACATAGTCCCCGTTGCCGGCCACATGAAAAACGAGATAACGTTTCTCCTCCTCCAGCTCGTCGTCGCCGAAATACGGCCATTCGAACGCATCGAGACTCCACCCCAGCTCTCCGGACGATGCAAAAGGGGACCACGTCTCCTTGTCGAAATACCAGTAAATTGCAACTTTTCCGGCTCCTTCGGCAATGATCTGGCGCACGGTCGACGGCAGTCCGATTCCGAGGCGCGTCTCCGTTTCCCGCACGTGTTCCTCGTCCACATCCGGCTCGACGCCCCGTACGCACACCGTGGCGCCCTGCGCTTCAAGGCGCTTCAGCAGCGTGTCCCAGCGCCCGATCCATCCTTTGACTCTCTCCCTCATTCTTCTGCTTTCTCCTCTAGGTAATTTTCAATTTGTGGAAATCGCTTCAGCATATAACGGATCAACGCGATGTACTGCCGCTCGTCATCGTCCTCTCCCTCGTGCTCCAGCCAGTCGTCCCCGTCGGCGAGGTCGTATATTTCGTAAGCCGTCGCTTCCCGGCACTCCGGGTGCCGTAGAATCGCCTCGATCGGCTCCAAGTCGTCATCCCAGTTAAATTCCAGCACATAAGCGTGCAGAAGCTCCGGCGTGTTCAACAGATGCAGCCGGGCCATGCGCTCCTCAGTCTCGGTATAGAGCAGAGTATCGACAATTTCGCGTTCCGCCTCCGTCAGCGTTAACCGGATGGCCCCTTTTGTGCCAAGCAAAAGATCGGCAATTTCCGGTTGATTTCTCGCCTTAAACCAAGGCGTATGCGCAATGCCCTTCGGATGGTCCAGTTCGATGCTATGCGCGATCAGCAGCTCCACCGCCTGCTTATTGCCGAATTTGATCGCTTTTTCCAGTACCGTTAAGCCGAGCTTGTCTTCCAGCTGCGGATCGGCTCCCTTGGTGAGCAAAAACGCAAACATCTCCATCGGCGCTTTTTGCGTAATGATGTAGTGCAGCGGAGTGCGGCCGGACTTGTCCTGTCCGTTCACATCGTCTGCTAACGCTGCGGCTTCGAGCGCCTCCATCGACCGGTTTTTGATCGCTTCAAAAAGTAGCATAATATCCCCCTCGTTGATCCTCGTTATTTTCTAACTGCTCCCGATTTCCAGAATCGGTTCGTCTTTCAAATAGTTTTCAAAGTAGCTTTTCGCCACTCTGGGGATAAGCTCGGATAACGACGCATGCTCCGCAGGATTGTTGGCGAGAAAAGCGAAATTTCGCAGAATCGCCCAGACGAAAAATAGGTCGAGACTGTTCGCATCGATCTCCCGTAGCTGACGTTCCTCCCGGTAGGCGGACAAAAATTCGCGTCGGTTCTCCGGCGAAAGATGCAAAAACGTTTGGGCCACGTCAAACAGGTAAAAGCCGTAGCCGCACGAGGAGAAATCGATGGGCCTCGGACTGCCCTGATCGAAAACATAATTGCTTTCGTGCAGGTCCGAGTGAATCAGTCCCCACGCGGGCTTGGCCACCGTTTGCCGCTGCAGCCCGACGACGATTTTATGCGCGGTCCGATCGAGGCAAGCATACGCTTCGCCCGAAATGACGTTCAGCTCCAGCAGCCGCTTTAACGGACCGGGCAGCGACAACACGTTGTCCGTATCGTACACCGGGCGGGTGAACCCTGCGGGAGCGCTCCACTCCATCGCATGCCGATGCAGCGCGGCCATGAGCTGCGCCAGGCTCCGAGCTTCTCCGGGTGTCGGCTCCCTGTCCAGCAGTTCGCCATTCACCCATTGATACAGCGTGACGACGACGCTTTCCCCGGATGCGTTGACGGCGACCTCTGCGGTCAGCCCGTTGTCCCGGTTTCTGATCGGAGAAGGCACCGTCAAGGTCGTATCCGCAGCTAACGCTTCGAGCCAAAGCAGCTCCGATTCGACAGTCTTTTTGGAATGGTTTCCCTTTGTAGCATAATGCAGCTTCATCAGATAGTTCAAGTTTTCCTGCTTCGTCTTCACCTGAAAGGTCACATTATCGCTCTTCCCCAAGTAAACAAGCCGCTCCCCATAAACCGGGAATTGCTTTAATGCTTCTCTCGCGATACTCTCGTCGTCCCAATGGAAAAACATAATGATCCCTCCTGCAAGCTTCCGTTGGTCTATCCTGCATCCTACAAAAAAAGGAGGCCGGCTGCAGAACGAACCGACGCTCCTCTATGGGACTTACTTCTCTGCTTTGGTCGCTGCCGCTTCGGCTGCCGTTGGCACAGCGGCCAGCTCGAACGTCTGATTGCCGTTCACCTCGATGTTTTGAACCGCTCCGTTCGTATTCACCCAGCCTCTCGAAAGCAGCGAGGCTTTGCCCGAGTTGACGGAGATTTTCCCCAGATACACGCGATCTTTGCAATTGAGATGGTTGCCAAAGTTAATATGGTACAGCCCTGTGGCATAGCCTTTCAGCGTAAAAGGCTTGCCGGGGATGATCGTGGAGCCGATCTCCTGGTAGGATGTGCCTTCTGTCGTAAACTTGCCGCCGTCCTGTTGATAAAAGGACACCGTAATATCCGCAGGCGTGCTGCCGGCATTGGATAATTGGAACGAAAAGTCCAGAGACTTATCCGCGCTGCAATAATTGTTCGTCGGAATTTGGAAGGCGATTTCTTCAGGCAGCGCCTGCTGCTGTCCCGCCGTTCGGGACGGTCCTTCCGCAATAGCCGGAGCCATGATCATCAGACTTAGCGCCATGGCAGGCAGTAATACTTTGTTAAGCTTGCTTTTCATTTGCCGTACTCCTTTTGTCAAGTCATTCCTCTTCTACTTTAATGGAGCCCGCCCCGATTGTCCAGAGGGATTCCTTCCAGCATATGGGCAGCAAAAAAAGCCTCCGGCGCCCCGTGAGGAGTTTAAGCCGAAGGCTTCGTTTCCGAATCGATAGAACGGACGGAGCGGGCCCGTCACGCTTGCGCTTGCTGCTGATACGGTCCTTTGACCGTTTTCACTTCATAGTTTCCGTGGCTCGAGCTGAGGATGTGCTCCGGCTTCGGCTTGCCTCTTGCTTGTCTGTGACCTTCGAGATGAATCTCGCTGGTCTCCCATTTCTTCCACGCTTCCTCAGACTCCCAGCGAATCATCACAATGACCTCTTCGTCGCCTTTTCTTGCCTTCTTGACAAGGACGCTTAAATCGATGAAGCCTTCGGATTTTTCAATGGCGCCCTCTCCGCTGAAGCGCTGAACGACCAGATCCGAGGTTCCTTCTTTGACGATAATCGTTTTCATTTCAATAAACACGAAATCACTCCCCTAGATAAACTTACCATTTTATAATATTGATAAAGATTATCATTGTCAATGAACTGACGTCTTCCGGTACCGATCGGCAGCAGCAACAAGCATCCATAACAAAAACGGAAAGACGACGGCAAAGCCTGCTCCAAGTTTGCCCATCCAACCGATCATTTTGTCGTTGTCACGGAACGTCGGCTGATAAAAGATGTAAGACACAACGAGCAGCAGCAAAAACACGAACAGATGCGGCCGATGGTCCGGCTTGCCCAGCATCCAGCTCGTGGCGTATACGCTGCAGTACGTAAAAGGTATCCACGTCAAAGAGATAAGCAAAAGATAAAAGGCGAGGAACACGATTTCAAATCGTTCGATGAAGGGAAATTCGACCACCTTCAGCAAGCTGATCACCGGTTCGTTGTATTGCAAGATCTCGTCCGGGCTGTAAAACACCAACGAAGTAAGGTCCAGCAGCAAGTAGACAAGCAGGGCCAGCGTATTGGCGGCAATCACCCCAAGAGCCGCCCGGTCTTTCTTTTGCAGAAACGGATACAGCACAAACGTCATTTCAAAGCCTAAAAAAGTGAACACCATCTCCGGCGTACCCTTCAGCACCGGTCCCCACCCTTCCTTAAGCACGGGAAGCAGATGAAGCCATTCGGCGTCACTAAGCACGTCGATAAAAATCAGAGGCATCCAACAGCAAATCAAAACAACGAACCCCGCAAATCTGCCATGGACCCGGACTCCGCTGCGGGCAATGAGCCAGAATGGAATCATCAGCAGAGCGACGAGCATGAGCTCCGACGTTTGCGGCAGCAGCCATGCTTTGACGTAGATCACCGTCCGGGAGAAAACGACGTACGTGAAATAAGCAAAATAGAGAGCGACGACGATCGCGCCGGCACCCCCCGCCCATTTGCCCCAATAATTCGTCAGCAGATCAAGCAGCGTCCCGTCCGGGCAACGCTTCATGGCTTGGATGATGACCAAGCTGGCAGCCGTAATCAGAACCCAGCCCAAGATGACCGATATCCAGCTGTCCGTCCCCGCATACCGGGTCACATTCGCAGGAAACGGGAGGACGCCGATGCCAATTTCCGAGGCGAAAATGAGAAATACATATTGCCAAGTCGTAATTTCGTTAAAAGCATATTTTTTCATCCGCGAAGCCTCCGAGTTGGACGATCCTGAATGATTAAGATATCCAATTCAAGGAATTATATGCAGTCGCTTACCGCTGCGGCGCATGGCTTCCCGGCTCACCTGCCATTTTTGGTATGACGATTCGTCCTTCGGCCCCGAATCGCCGCAACCGGCAGCAAAACCGCCGGCCACAAGGCATACGTCAACGAAAATAACGGCCACACTTTAAAATCCCATACGTGCTCGTAGCCCACATTCGGATAAATGAGCAGCGCAAAAGGCACAAGGCACAGGCCTGCGGACAAATTGAGCGAGCGATAATCATCCACCTGAACCATTTGTGCCAAGCCCGTTACGGCAGCGTAGTAGCTGACTACCGCTTGATAAAATATGGCCAACAGCCATAACAAGACAAGCAGCGCTTCGATGCGTTCGAAGAAATGGCTGATGTTGATTTTCATCGTCAGGTTATAGGTAGGATACGCCTCGATGGCCGTCCGGTCGGGTCCGAGCACCATAACCGTCAACGCGGTTACAGCCGTCAAAATCGCGCCTGAGCTTAGAACGGCGGTATATAGCGCTTTACCGCACGCTTCGGGACGGGTCACATGCTTCGGATAGATCATCAGCAGCGAAATCCACGGGAAGTAGGCGAAGCTGACGAACGTAAACGAAGCCCGTGCGAGCGGCCCGGGTCCCGATTCCAGAACCGGCAGCAGGTTCCCGGTCCGGGCTTCCGGCAGCAGCGATAACATGACGACAGCAAGCGCGAGCATAAAGATCAGAAAAGACGTTTCCGCAGACCGGGCCAAGGTCCCAAGCCCCAGATGCGTCCCGTATAGCATGACGGCAGCATAAAGAATCATCAGGACCGGCCGGGGGGTTTCCGTGAACAGATTGATCGTCAAAAAGTTGCCAACATACCAGATTAAAGCAGCCGCGGAGTAAAAGTTGAAGAAGAGGTAACCAAGCTTAAAGATGCGGCCTGCCGTTCTTCCAAGCAGATGCGTGCTCATCTCCGGCAAGGTCATGCCCGGCAACCGTCCCGCCAAGGCATCATACAGCGCGACGAGCGCCAACCCTCCCAGAGTGCCTAAAGCGGCGCCCAGCCAGGCATCCTGCTTCAGCTCATCGGCCAGTCCCGATGAAATGACTAGCAGCGTGGAACCTAACGAGAACAAGATCGTCAGGACCGTAAATTGATATACCGATATTTTCCGTTGACCGTCCATTCCTTCACCTCATCTCTTCCCGGGCGACCTGCGCATCCAAGCCGCTCCGAGCATTAGCAAAGGGAGAAACAATCCGAAGGTAAGCATGTAAGGGGTCCAGAACTTCGTTGCAAAATGGTCAAAATACGGCCGGTTCGGAACGAACACCAGAGCCAGCACAACGGAAATCATGGCGAGCGGCAGCGTGACCGGACGATATTTCGGCAGCTTCACGATCTGCGCTATCCCATAGGAAGCGGCATAGTAGCAGACGGATATTTTTACAAACACGGAGATAAACCAAATAAACGCCATGATGGCCTCGATCCGTTCCAATAACTTGCCGACAGCAACCTTCTGCGCCAGCACATAGCTCGGATAGGCCAACAAAGCGGTCATATCACTGCCCATCACCAGAATGGAAACCGTGGAAAACACGGTAAGCATCATCGTGCCGACAGCCAAGCCCGTCGCATAAGCCTTCGCCCCCTTACTCGGATTGCGGATCAAAGGAAACAGCATGAGCAGGATGACGCTTTCCTCCAAATTGCCGAAAAATCTTAAATTCCCTTCCAGAATCGGTTTCAAGCCCTCGCTTAACACCGGCTGGGCATGCTCCAGCTTGATCTGCGGAGAAATAAACAAGACCAGCATCAGGTAAAGCAGCACAAACAAAGGAAACGCCATTTCGGATGATCGAACCAGCGCCACCGCTCCCTGCCGCACACCAAGTACGATGACGCCGGTGAACAGCAGAATGACAACCTCGATCGGAGTCTCCGGCATCATCTGCGTCGTGATGAAGTCTCCGATTTCAAACAGCATGATGGAAATATCGACCAGAATAAAGCTGACGAAGAAGCAGGCCGCGACCGTTCCTGCCCACCGGCCGAAGACGGAGCGGCATAGATCGATCAACGTCGCCGGAAAGTGGCGTTTGGCCAGCGTCGTGTACAGCCAGGCAATCGCCAAGCCCTCAACGCATCCGATCCCGGCTGCCAGCCAGGCATCCTGTTTGGCGGAGGAAGCCAGCCACGAAGGCACGTACAACAGCGCATCCCCGACGACAAATAAAATCACAAGCAGCGTAAATTGATGGGTCTCGATCTTATCGTTCTCGAACATACGGTTCCACCTGCCATTTCCTCGACAGACGATTTGAGCTTAAGCCGAATTTCCGTAGATGAGATTGCTCAGCGGCTTATACAGCACGGAGATCCAGTCCAGCGGATTGGGGATGTCGAGCCGCAGCACTTCCGCCACCCCCAGACTTGTTCCGACAAGACACAGCAGGAAAAATGTCCATAGCTCTCTTTTCAGCTTTCGCTCCATCAAGGAACGCCATTCGATCGCAACAATTGCGGCGGCGGCCAATAAGACGAGCAGCACCTTCCACATGATGAACGCTCCTCCTTATTTTATTTTGTCGATGAACGATTGTCCCACCTTGCCCGTTCTGCGCAGCTTGACGTCGATCCGGGTCTCGACTTTGGCGCTCATGAAATACCGGTCCCAATCGTCTTTCAGCCGATTCCAGTTCCGGGGATCGTACCGGCGAATCGCCTCGCCGAATCCGAAGATGTCGGAACGGCTGCTCTGCCGGGCTTTGCGAACCGCCTGCTGGATGTAGCCTTCAATTTTCCGCTCCGCCCTGCGTTCGAACGCATAGATCGTCTCCGGCTTGGATAAATATTCCTTGCATGAGACTTCGCCGATATTGCCCTCGGCATGGACTTCGACGGTAATCACCGGTTCCCCGCGGGGCGCGCTTCCTTTCAAGCTCGTTTGGCTTCGAAGAATTTCGACCGTCACCCTTCCCCCCGAATCGCATGGAACATCCGTCACCGTAGCGTCGACACGGTTGGTAATATAACTGAAGCCCCGGCTTTCATCCTCATTCAGCCAGCCGACCAGCTTGTCGTTTTTGAACACCCCAATGCTGGAAAACCGGAAATAGCTTGGAGGGTTGACGCTTTTTAAATTCGCATCCGTCTGGCCATGGCGAGGGTTCCCGTTCAATTGCAAACCGGTGATCACTCCTTCCTTGCCTGCTTTCATCAGATCCGTAATAAACTCGTCCAACGTAATGGCAATGGTGGGAGACCAGTTTTTTTCGGAGATTTCCAAGCTTTTCAGCAAGGCGTTGGCAGGCGACTGCTCGATCGGTACCACTTGGCTCATCACTTCCCTGGCTTCGACGCCTTTGGTGACGATAAGGAAAAAATCCGGCCGAATTTCATGGTCGCGCACAAACAGATCAAGGATGTCCCGAAGCCCTTCCCGCGCAAGCGTTTCGCTAAATACAAGGACCCGGATATGAGAAAAATACAGCTTGCGGGGAAGCTCGGTCGTCAACCGGCGAATGCCTTCAAAGACCGAGTCCGCCTTCATATATTGCGTCGTCACCGGCAAACTTGCCCCGCCCCCGCCTCCTCCCGGAGATTCGCTCCCTTGTCCCATATTGAGCACTTGGATCGACAGCAAGTATTGGTTATCGATCTTATCGATGCCGACGCCTGTAACGATTGCCAGCTCGTTCAGCTCGCGACGGCTCCAGCAGCCCGTGGTCAAGACGAGCAGCAGGCATAAAACGCAAACCACCGACACGTTACGCCTCATCGTTTACCTCTCCCGCCTCTCCCGCTGATGATGCGTATCCGACTCAGACGGGACCGTATTTTGCCGAACCGGGTTCGGACTCTGCATCAGGACCGGCCGTTTTCGCATCGCGGACAACGGGAACCGGAATATGGAGTCTTTCATATCGCTTGGAATGAACGGGGCAAAAGGCGCCATATATGGAACTCCGAACGAACGCAGACTGCACAAATGCAAATTAAGCGCAATCAGTCCGATGAATACGCCGAAAAGGCCGAACGAAGCGGCCAGCCCCATCAGGGCGAAGCGCAAAATCCGGATCGGTATGGACATCGCGAACGAAGGAAAGGCAAAGCTGGCAATCGCCGTAATCGAGACGACGATAACCATGGCCGGGGATACCAGTCCGGCCATGACCGACGCTTCCCCTAGCACAAGCGCCCCTACAATGGAAATGGCGGGGCCGATCGCTCGGGGCATCCGGATACCCGCCTCACGGAGAAGCTCGAACGTAAACTCCATCAGGAACGCTTCGATGGCCGCCGGAAAAGGTACCCTTTCCCGTTGTGCCGCGATGCTGGTCATCAGCGTGGTCGGCAGCATCTCTTGATGAAAGGTCGTAATGGAAATAAATAAAGCGGGAGCGAGCAGCGCAATCATCAGGGAAATGTATCGGAGCATGCGAATAATCCCATAATCCGACCGGTGATAGTAATCTTCGGGAGATTGAAAAAATTGGGCGAATACGACCGGCACGATCAGAACAAACGGCGTCCCGTCCACCATGATCGCCACCCGGCCCTCCAAAAGATTCGCCGCGACCGAATCGGGGCGTTCCGTATTGTACACCGTCGGAAACGGGGTAATCGTTTTCTCTTGAATCAGCTCCTCGATATTGCCGCTCTCAAAAATACCGTCGATATCGATGCGGTCCAGCCTGCTGCGCACTTCCTCAATCGCGCTGTCGTTGGCAATGCCTTTGATGTACATCAAAGCGACTTTTGTCTTCGTCACCCGGCCGATCGACCGGGACTCGACCCATAGCTTCGGGTCTTTGATTTTGCGCCGGATTAAGGCAATGTTGGTGCCCAGACATTCCGAGAACGATTCCCGGGGCCCGCGTACCACGGATTGTACGGAAGCCTCCTGGACGCCGCGATCTTCCCAGCCCTTCGTATCAGCGGACAGTCCTTTGCCGAACCCGTCGATCAGAATGATCATATTGCCGGACAGCAGATTGTCGAACAACGCATGAAAGTTGTCGATTTCCGTTACCGAACTGAGCGTTAAGGTAAAGTCTTCAAGCATTTGCAGTGGAGCCCAAGGGGCCTCCGCTCCGTTCAATTCCTGGAATAGCGCCGGATCGCGGGCATGCAGCATGAACGACTCCAGGAACCGGGTAATGATTTCTTTGTCCGTCAGCCCGTCGGTATGAATGACCGCCGCCTTCGTCGTGCCTGAAGCGCCGATGCGAATCGTCCGTATGATCAGATCCGGGCTATTTCCCGTCGTGCCCCGAATGTGCTCTAAATTAAGCTCCATGTCCGGGCTTAAGGGCTCGGCTTCCTGCGGCGGCGACTCGATCCGGCTCGCGTCCCGCTTTGCCGCTGCGCTGCGTCCGGACCTTCCAGCTCTGTTTGATTTGAAGAAACGCATCCTCCGTCACCTGCATTTTTGTAAGTGGCTCTGCTTCTACTGATACATTGCTCAAATTTGGTAAAAAGTATTCATGTGGTAGATGTAATCGAACAAACGTTCTCTTGCTACCGACTTCCAAAATACGGTACACTAAGACCTAGTGGCTCGAATAGCCGAAAGGTCCGTCAAGCCATCAAAAAAAGGCCTGTGGGAAAGCATCCCCGGCCTTTTTTTCGTTCATTAATATCTCCAATCCTACACCTTGACCGACAGCTTCTGCAGCAGAACCTCTCCTTCGGTCTTGAACGTTTGTTTCGCCTCCAGAAACGCTTCGACTTCGCTCAGCTTCGCCGGCCGGTACCCCGGTCCGTCGCAGCCGCAGGAATGATAGCTGAAGCCGTGAGCATACAGGACCTCGACTTTTTTCCACTGTTTACTATCTTTCTGCTTGGGCGCTTGAAAGTCGTGTCCCATATCGTTCATAACTTCGCCGCATTGCGGACATTTGTATTGTCTGTTCGCCGCTTCGATTTTGCCCAGTTCATAATCGGGCCTTTGCTTAAACACTTTGCGGCACGAAAAACAAGCGTAAATATTTTTGTACGTTATCGCATAACGGCACATCGCCATCCACCTCCGGTAACTTCCTTTCCATTTTACCGTTTCCAGCAAATTTTGTCATGAGGGGACTTCCGCTTGGAGCAAAAGAAGCTGGTACGTGGCTGAAATCCCTTCGGGGGCCGGAAACCGCTTTTCGTATTCCCGAAACATACCGGCGAATAAGGAACGCCAGCCAAGGCCTCGCGAAGCGTCGGCCGCCGATGCGCTGGCTCCCGTCGCTTTGACCGAGTGCAGAAATTCGCTGACGGAGGTATAGCCTTCGGTCCGGATGACGCTCTCATCCCGAGCCTCCGCAAAGCCCGCATGTTGAAGCAGGGTCCGCCACTCGCCGGCAGAGGGAAACGCAAGGCCGTGCCGCTGCGGCTCCAGACCGCGGGAGCGATAAACGGCGGCAAACGATTCGTGCAGCTCGCGGAACGTCTCCGGACCGAAGGTCGTGAACGTCAATAGACCGCCGGGACGCAGCCGCCGCCGCAGATGCCTCAGCGTTTCCTGCGGGCTGGCCAGCCATTGAAAGCAAGCGTTCGAGACGATGAGATCGAACGACAACAGCTCCGCTTGGGCGGCCCACACTTCGGCATCCGCCAGACGGAAGTTTACGGGGAGCCGTTGGTTTGCGGCCGTCGATGAAGCCTTGGAGCGGATGCGCCGTTCCGCCGCTTCCAGCATGGCTGGCGCGATATCCAGCGCGGTAATGACCGCATCGGGCCAATCGCGCAGCAGCATCTCGGTCAGCAGACCGGTGCCGCAGCCGATTTCCAGCAGATGCGGCCGTGTTTCCCCGGTTCCCTGCTTCCGGCGGGCCAGCGACCGGACAAGCTCGTCTGCCATGACGCGTTGTACGCGTGCATGCGCGTCGTAGGATGCCTTGGCAGAGCGGTCAAACCGGCGGCGAATCGTATGCGGCCTGTACTCCATGCCACCACCTCCTGATCGCTTCGGCGATAGCTGCCTCCCGCGCAAGAAACGGGATATGCCCGCCGCCTTCGACCGGCAGGATCTCCGCCTGCGGCAGCCGTTCATACAGCTCCTCCGCCGCACCGTACGGGCACACCTTGTCCTCTTTGCCGTGGACAAGAAGCGTCGGACAAACGATCTCCCGCAGATCCGGCACATGATTCGCGGTCCGCAGAAGCTGAATGCCAGCGAGCAGCGCTGCGGTCGGCCAGCTTCCTGTCCGGGGTAGCTGCGGGAGGAGGCCCGCTTTCTTTTCCCCATCCGAGAGCAGCCGTTCGCGGAACTGGGCTTCCACGGCCAGACGGTCCTTGGCGATGGCCGCCGCCATGTGCCGGAGAACCGCGTCCGGCCAGCCGCGGTCCGACTCTTCCCTAGGGCGGACGAACCGCGCAGTTGCGCCGAAAAGCACTAGCGCGTCCGCGAATCCCCGTGCGGCGAGACGCAGCGCAAGCAATCCGCCGAGCGACCAGCCGGCGATCAGGAGTTTTCTGCTTCTGCGGGAGGTCATCGGAAGCCGCTGGAGGGAACCGTCCCACTCGGCGATCCAAGCGACGGCAGCCGCTTCAGCCTGAGCTATCATCTGCTCCGGCGTTTCGGCGCAGCTCAGCCTTACTGGGACATGAATGAACTCCGGCAGATGCGATTGAAGCTCCGCGAATACCGTTTCCGGCATGCTCCATCCGGCCAGCCATAAGATAACGGCACCGCGCGGCTTTGTGGTTTTTGGCGTTCCGGCCGATGCGCCGAGCGCCGCTCTGTTCGCGAAGATGCGAATCGGGTCCGTCATCGCGCCAGCACCCCCAGCCGATGAGCGACCTGTTCGATGCGGCGGGCGGCATCGGCCAGGTCGTCCGGAGTATGCGCGGCGGATAAGGAAAAGCGGATGCGCGCCGTTCCGTCCGGGACCGTCGGGGGACGGACGGCAACGGCGGCAATGCCTCCCGCTTCCAGCGCAGAGCTGAAATGCAGGGCAGTCGCGTTATCTCCGACGATAACCGGGACGATCGGCGAATCTCCGGGCCCGACTTGGAATCCTGCCTTGCGCAGTAAGGAACGAAACTGCCGACTGGACGCAGCAAGCCGTTCGCGCCGCCACTGATCCGTTTGCACCAGATTCAGAGCTTCCGCAATCCCGGCTAACACGGACGGAGGCAGCGCCGTCGAGTAGATGACCGGCCTCGCCTTATTGACCAGCCAACGGATGAGCGTACGGCTGCCGGAAACGTAGGCGCCGTAGACGCCAAACGCTTTGCTAAAGGTTCCCACGTGCACGTCTACGCCGCTCTGCAACCCCAGCGCATGACACAGCCCTTCGCCTCGCGCTCCATATACGCCTCCGCTGTGAGCTTCGTCGACCATGAGGATGGCTCCGTATTCCCGCTTCAGCGCAACTAACTCCGCCAACAGCGCTTGGTCGCCGTCCATCGAGAAAACCGCGTCCGTGACGATCAGCTTGCGTCTTGCATCGCGGTGCTTGTGCAATAACCGGCGCAAATGCTCCATGTCATTGTGGCGGTATCGGGCGTGATCGGCGCGGCTTAGCCCGATGCCGTCCACGATGCTCGCGTGATTCAGCCGGTCGCTGAACACGACATCTCCGCGGCCTGCAAGCGCCTGTATGACGCCGAGGTTCGCCATATACCCGTTGGCAAAAACAAGCGTGGCCTCGCTTTGCTGCCAATCCGCGAGGGCCTCTTCCAATCGGCCGTAGGGAGGCCGGTTGCCGGTGATGAGACGCGATGCGCCGGAACCGACTCCTTCGGAGAGAAGCCCGCGGTTCATGGCGACAGCAATAGCCGGATGGCATGCCAACCCAAGGTAATCGTTCGAGGACAGATCAAGCAGCGTTTTTTGTCCGCGCAACATATACCCTTGGCGGCCGGGTACCGGGGCGCTGGTCTGCAGCGAGCGGTTGAGCGACTGATCTTCCAGCTTCTGAAGCTCGTCTTCGATCCATTTCATGCCACCACCGCCTTATAGGGCACAGACTTCAATCTCGAAGCCCAAATCCTCGATCATTTGATAGTCAGCCGCAGCCTCCTGCCCTTTCGTCGTCAAATAGTCGCCGACGAACAGCGAATTGGCGGCGTACAGGCCAAGCGGCTGCAGCGTCCGGAGATTGACCTCACGGCCGCCCGCTACGCGGATTTCCTTGGATGGGCAGATCAACCGGAACAACGCCAGCACCTTGAGCGCCTTCAACGCGGGAGTACGCCCCGCTTTTTCCAGCGGAGTCCCCGGAATGGCGTTCAAGAAGTTGACCGGAATCGAGTCGGCATCAAGCTCCCGGAGCGCATAAGCCATCTCCACGATTTCGCGGTTCGTTTCGCCCATGCCGATAATTACGCCGGAGCAAGGAGACAGGCCGTAATGCTTCACCTTTTCTACGCTTTCGACCCGTTGATCGTAGGTATGGGTATTCGTGATGGAAGGGTAGTTCGCTCTGCTCGTGTTCAAGTTATGATTGTAGCGGTGTACGCCCGCTTCCGCGAGGCGTTCGGCCTGATCGTCCTTCAGAAGGCCGAGGCACGCGCAAATCTTGAGCGGCATCGTCGCGCGGATTTCCTTGACTGCTTCGACGACCTGATCCAATTCTTTGTCCGTCGGGCCTTTGCCGGATGCGACGATGCAGTAGGTTCCCGCTTGGCGGGCCATCGCTTCGCGCGCCCCGGCCAGCAGCGTGGCTTTTTCCAGCAGCGGGTACTTGGCAATTGGCGCCGAGGATACGATAGATTGGGCACAGTAGCCGCAGTCCTCGGGGCAAAGGCCGCTTTTGGCGTTAATAATCATGTTCAGCTTGACTTTCTTCCCGTAAAAATGTTTGCGTACCCGAAAAACGGCTTGCAGCAGCGGCAGCACTTCGTCGTCATCGGCCTCAAGCACGGCAAGCCCTTCTTCGACGGACAAGCGTTCTTCATTCAGCGCTTTTTGAGCCAATGCCTGCCAATCCGCAGCCGTTTCGGGTATTCCGGGTATTCCAGACACGTTTGCCTTCATCCTTATCTCCCTCTCCTCCTATTGACTTCTTGCGTTTTCCAACATTTGTCGGATCGGCGAAATGTCGATATGCCGCTTCACGGCTCGTACGAGTTTCTCCATCGTGGCTTCGCCGCATATCCACGGGAATCGCCCAAGCACGCGGAGGCCGCCGTAGCGCTCAATCAGCTCCGCATTCGCAGCGGTGCTTGGGTCGTCGCGCGATGTTGCGGGATCGACCTCGTTCATCACAACGCCTGCGACTGGAATCCCCCGCTGCCGCAGCAGCGCAGCGGTTAACAGCGTATGATTGACCGTGCCCAGGCCGCAGCGGGCGACGATCAGCGCCGGAACGCCAAGCTCGGCGATAAAATCCGCTACGAGGGTATCGGAGGTTAACGGCACGGCAGCGCCCCCCGCCCCTTCGATCAGCAGCGCGTCGTAGCGTTCGGCCAATGGTTCTCCTGCCGCCAGAAGCCCGGCTGTCGTCATGGTTACCCCGGCTTGCTTGGCGGCAAGTGCCGGAGCCAGCGGCGCTGCGAACGTAAACGGTGCGACTTGTTCCGGGCGGTCGGAAATATCGGTTCCGCGCAGCAGCCGTTCGGCGTCGGTGATTCCCTTGCCGAGAAGCGCCCCGCTCTGGACCGGCTTCCAGACGCCAACGTTCCGCCCTTCGCTGCGAAGCGCAGCGGCGATTGCCGCCGTAATCACCGTCTTGCCGACGCCGGTATCCGTGCCCGTGACGAACAATCCGCGCCACCGCTTCCGGTCGGGCGCATTCCAGCCGTGCAGCTTCTCGCTGCCCTGTGCAGACACTACGTGCACCCCGGTCACGCTCCCCAGCCTTCCTCGGTGACATCGTAGATCGCGGCCGCCAAAATGTCCGTCATCGCATCCAGCTCCGATTCCGTACTCGCGAGAGGCGGGATCAAAACGATCACGTTGCCGAGCGGACGGGTCAGCATGCCGAGCTCTCGCGCCCGCATGCAGACGCGGACGCCAACACGGTCCGTCCAGACATACGGCTCGCGGGACTTTTTATCCTGAACAAGCTCTATCCCGATCATCAGACCTTGCTGCCGGATCTCGCCGACATGCGACCAATCGGCAAGCGGAGCCAATTTCTTCGCCGCAAATGCGGCCAGTGCATTTACCGTATGTATCCTATTCCGTTCCTCAAGAAGTTGGAGGCTGGCCAGAGCGACGGCGCAGCCAAGCGGATTGCCTGTATACGAGTGACCGTGAAAAAACGTTTTTTGCTCCGAGTAGTCCGCATAAAAAGCAGCATAAATCTCGTCGGTTGCCAGCGTCGCCGCCAGCGGCAGATAGCCGCCGGTCAATCCTTTGCCGACGACCATCAAGTCGGGCGATACGCCCTCCAAATCGCAGGCAAACATCGCTCCGGTACGGCCGAAGCCGGTCGCCACCTCGTCGGCGATCAGCAGCACGTCGTGCTTGCGGCACAGCGCGGCAATCTCGCGCAAGCATCCTTGCGGCATGACAATAATGCCGCTCGCTCCTTGCACAACAGGCTCCACAAGAAGAGCCGCAATCTCGTCCGCCCGCGACTCCAGCAGCTCCCGCAGCGCGGACAGCGTTGCCTCCATCGCGGCGGAAGCCCCACCTTCGGTGCGGTAAGCATAAGGATACGGAATGACGTAGGAGGAAAAAAGCAGCGGGCGGAAGACGTCGTGGTAAAGCGGAATCGCACCGACGCTAACGGCGCCGAGCGTGTCCCCGTGATAAGCTTGGTTCATCGTAATAAATTTCGTTTTGCGGCCGCTGCCCCGGTTGTGCCAATACTGGAACGCCATTTTGAGCGCAATCTCCACGCCAGTCGCACCGGCATCGGAATAAAACACCTTCGTCAGCCATTCCGGAGCGATGCGCACCAGGTTCGCGGCCAGCTCGATCGCCGGCACGTTGGCCATGCCGAGCAGAGTCGAGTGGGCGACTTTCGCCAGTTGAGACGCAACCGCTTCGTTCAACTCGGGAACGTTATGTCCATGCACATTGAGCCAGACCGACGAAAACCCGTCATAGTAAGCGCGTCCCCGAACATCGTAAAGCATGATGCCTTCGCCCCGTTCGATAATGAGAGGCTCGCCTTTAACATAGTCCTTCATCTGTGTAAACGGATGCCATAAGTACGCCTTATTCCAAGCCGCAAGCTCTTCGCAGGTTGTGGCCGTTTCCATGACCGTTCACCGCCTCTATCGTTTTTAATTGTTAACCTAAAAATATAATTCTCGGTTAACAATCGATCCTATTCTAGCAAACCGATGACCTCGTGTAAAGCGAGAGACTAGCACTACCTGTAGTCCTGACAAAACGAAAGGCCCATGGAGGACATTCTTCCATAGGCCTTTGGGGGGCTTCGATCCAAGCCCTTTTTATAAGTTTCTCCCCGTCTGCTCTTGCTTTGGGCGCTTGTGCCGGTAAAACAGATAGTGAATCAAATAGCAAATGATCGTAAACGGGATTCCGTAGTAAAGGGCGATTTTCTGCTGCTGATCGAAGGCTAGTCCGACCAGCGCAACGATGCACAGGATGATCGCAAGAATCGGCACAAAAGGAAATAGCCTGACCCTGTATTTCAGATCGTGAACACTGTTCCCTTCGGCAATAAAACGGCGGCGGAACACATATTGCGATAAGGCGACCCCCATCCAAACCATGATTCCGGCGAATCCGGATATGCCGCTCAGCCACAGAAACACGGTGCCGGGGGCCACGACGCTTGAAATCAAGGCTAACGACGCAATAACGGCGCTGACGATAAGCGCCCGAAACGGCACGCCTTGAGGGGTCAGCTTGCTTAAGTAAGGGCTGGCCATATTGCTTTTGGAAAGCGCCCACAGCATCCGCGAGGAAGCATACAGCCCGGAGTTGCTCGCCGAGAGCAGAGCCGTCAAAATAACAAAGTTCATAATATCGGCGGCAAAAGGAATGCCCATTTTATCGAATACAAGCACAAACGGACTGTCCGTCAAACCTGCCTCCCGCCACGGAATCAGCGAACTGAGGACAAAGACCGACGCGACGAACAAAAACAAAATTCTCCAAATCGTATTTCTTGTCGCTCTCGGAACCGATTCTTCGGGATTTTCGCTCTCTCCCGCAGCAATGCCGATAAGCTCCGTTCCCTGATAGCTGAAATTGACGGCGACCATCGTCATGAATACGGGAATAAACCCATGGGGAAACAGCCCCCCGTCATGGGCGAAGCCCGAGTGGATCGGAGCCGCATTCAAGCCCTCGAAAGGCATCAGTCCCACAATAGCGGCCAGCCCTAACAAGATGAACAGCATGATCGTCGTCACTTTAATGCTGGAGAACCAAAACTCGGATTCGGCAAAAAGACTCGCGGAAAAGGCGTTTAACAGGAACATCAGCACAATGAACAGCGCGATCCACACCCACGAGGGCACGTCGGGGAACCAGCGGGTCATCAGAATCCCGGCGCCGACCCATTCGGAGCCGACGGCGACAATCCAGTTGATCCAATACAACCAGCCGATCGTAAACCCGGTAGCCGGACCTATAAACTTGGTGGTATAGGCCTGAAAAGAACCCGTCACCGGCATCACGACCGCCAGCTCGGCCAAACACAGCATGACCAGATACATAAGAAGTCCGCCGGCCAAATAGGCCAGGACGACACCGCCTGGCCCGGCTTGATTGATCAAGTACCCCGTGCTGACAAACAAGCCCGTACCGATGGCCCCGCCCAGCGAAATCATAAACATATGCCGGCTTTTCATGGAACGTTTGAGACGGTTGTCCTTTTCCTCGATGGCACCAGCCATATGACGATACCCCATTTCCAACAATGTCATTTTACAGAAAACGCTTACAATTATTTTGTAGAATTGACCGTTTTCGAAGACGGCCCGCTGCATTTCTATAGACATGACCTAAACAGAGATATGAAAATAAAATTTTGTAATTTTTTACTATTATACTATAATCCATCATTATGTCAATATTTTGCATATCTAAGCCATTCGGTTTTACCGATGCTCGATAAACAACAATAGCCCGCTCCATCCTTAGGGTTAGGAGGGGTCAGGCCATTGCTTGGATCTAATGGGCTTTTTGCACAATATCGTTGCCTAGCTGCTCCAGAAGCGCTTTCTTACCCAGGGCATAAAATGCCTCGTTATAGTTTTGCTTGCTTGTCAAGCGGTAGACGCGCCCGTTTTTGACCGCTTTCAGACCGCTCCACAGCTTGCTTTCCTGCAGCACGTTGTTTTCGCTGGCGGTCAACAGAATCAGATGATCGGGGTTCAGATTCGACAGCCCTTCCAGACTGGTCACCTTTCCTCCCCATGGGTCCGGCTCCGGCGTCCCCGGAGCTTGGGGAAGCTGCATATCCCGGAAAATCATATCCGCGACGCCCGTTTTCGAATATATCCGGATTTCTTTGGCCGTTGCCTCGATCACCGCGAAGGTTTCGTCCTTCGTGACCGCCGTAATTTTCTCGCGCAGCCGCTTGGCCTGTTCGTCGTACGCTTTCATCCAGGCCTCCATTTCCTTCGTTCTATCCAACACTCCGGCGACGAAGGCGAAACGCTTCCGGAACGCATTGAAGCCGTACGGGACCCGGACGGTCGGCGCGATTTTGCTTAATTGATCGTAAATTTTATCCTGCGTCGGGCCGGCAAAAATCAGATCCGGATTGGCCGAAGCGATCGCTTCGA
This sequence comes from Paenibacillus tianmuensis, assembly GCF_900100345.1. GTDB lineage: Bacteria > Bacillota > Bacilli > Paenibacillales > NBRC-103111 > Paenibacillus_G > Paenibacillus_G tianmuensis. Next base: position 31,109 of record NZ_FMTT01000006.1, read on the forward strand.
CACTAACCTCGGTTTGAAACCAACCGGTCTTGATTGTATCGGCTTTCAGCTTTTGCTTCAAAATCGGCGTAAGCTCCTTCGGGTTACCCATCTCGGTATTTCCGGTCGCGATCGGCTGAAAGCTCAGGACCAGCAGCTCTTCGGTCGAGCCGGATACATCCGCGATCCGCAGCGGACGGGCTGGGATTTCGACCTCCCCTTTGGCGTCTTTGACTTTGCGGGTTTGCGCTTCCGGACTCTTTCCCGCTTGGCCGGATTGGGCAGCAGTTACGCCGCTGTCTGCCCCGCTCCCCGTACTGCCGCCGCAACCGAACAAGGCGAGCGCCATCGCGATCAGCATAAAACCGGCAATCCCTTTTCTGAAAGAAATCATTTGTTGTCTCCCTCTCCTGTATTGATAATGATTATCATTTAGTCATGATACTCGTCCTTGGACACGAGCACTACCGACGGAGGGATAGGATTGCGGTGTGGCGGATTTTTTGCGGCGAAACAACGAAAAAAAACGCCGGGACGGGTCGTCCTGGCGTCAATTCGATTCGCGCCTGCTTGGATGATGCTGCGATTTCCAGCGAATGGCCCACGGTTAATCAAGCTCGGCCCGCCTGCGAATGAATTCGGAAGGATTGATCCCGAACTTGCCCCGGAACGATTCGGAAAAATGGCTCACATTCGCATAACCGACGATGCTGGCTGCGCGGCTTACGTTGGCGGCGCCGTTTTGCAGCAGCGTCATGGCTTGTTCCAGCCGATTGTCGCGCAAATAACCGAAAACGGTCGTGCCGTACATTTCCTTAAACCCGATCTTGAGCTTGAAATCGTTCAAGCGGACCATCCGCGATAGTTCAAGAAGCGAAGGAGGACAATCCATGCGCCCAAGCAAAATTTCTCCGGCTTGCCGGACTTTGTCCAAGTCGCTCTTAGACAGCCGGGCCTTCCTCGTCTGCTGCTCCCGATCGAACAGAAACGTCTCGAAGTAGATGGAAAGCAGCTCCAGCGCCTTGCTTTCCATATAAAGCTTCCGGGCCGGGGCACGGTCCGTGCGTTCGAGCATTTGAGATATGATATAGGAAGCCCTCGGATCAATGGGCTTCTGGAACTTGCGGAAAGCGCCCCCGCCGATCAGTCCGGCAAAATTGACGCTTCGCCCTTCGGATTCGTCTGCCATGAAGTCGTTGAATAGCGAGACAGGGATGCCGATAGCCAATGATCGTACCGGGTCGCGCTTGTCGTATTCGAACGAAGCCCGGAAGCCTTGCATGAATTGCAAAGCGCAGCTTCCGGCAGCAAGCTCGTGTCGTTCGCCCGACACGCTAACCTCTCCCTTGCCCTGCAAGCAAAAGCTGAGCTCGACCATAGCTCCGCCGGAAGCGACTTGGATGGTCCGGTCCTTGAGCAGCCGGAAATCCGATAACACGATTTCCATACTGGAGCGGGTGACGAGGCGCCGGATCACACCGTCGCCCACAGGCTCGGACAACGGCATCCGTTCCGTCCGTCCCGGAAGGGCGCGGGATAGCCGCATCCCATGAAAGTATTGATCAAAAATGTCATGAAAACGGGTCGATTCCATAGAAGCTACTCCTGCTGATCTCTATTCTGTACAGACCATTTTTGAATGATAATGATTCTCATATATTTCATTATAGGACAAACCCGGGTGACGGGCAATCTACGCTATGGCGGCAGCCTTATGGTTCCTTCCTATTTGTCCGAGCCGTACACTTCAAATTCGTAGAGCGAGTACCCGTAGGACGTGCCTCTTGCCGTGCCGTACATCCGGACATAACGGGCATCCTGCGCGGCAAACGCGATCTCTTCCACTCCTCCCTTCCCCTTTTTCTTCGAATATACGTCCGTCCAATTCACCGGCGAGCCGCTATCGTTCGACACCTGAATTTTGTAGTTTTTGCCGTAAGCGGCTTCCCAGTTCAGCTTTACTTTATGGATGCTGTACGTCTTCCCGAGATTGACATAAATCCATTGCGGGTCGTTTTCTTCCTTGCTCGCCCAGCGGGTGGAGGGATCGCCGTCGAACGCTTTGGACGCTTCGTAGCCGCTTCCTTCCAGCGAGCTGGCCTCGCCTGCTTTCCCCTTCGCAAGATCGGCTTCCGTAGAAGGACCGTCACTCGTCGGAATCCACCAGTTGCCGGAAATGAAGAGCATCGATAATAGATTAAAGGAATCGCTAAAATAGCCTTCTTTCTTGTTTTTCATCCAATCCCAGCCCGCATTGATCCATGCCTGATGGCTGCTGTTCGTCGTGGACGCGGCGATGAACGGTGAGACGAACACGGCCGTCGCATAGCTTGCCTTTTCGTTTACGGTGCCGTCAAGCTTGTAGCCGTCTTTGATATTGTTCGGGTGTGATCGGTTCACCCGTGTTCCAGCGGAGAGGCATGAGCAAAAAGAACCTGAAACAAACTTACAGGTTCTGTGCCGGTCCACGGAATGAACGTCCTTCATCGTATGTAATTTTATATATCTAATTACAATATATAACAATTTATTGCAAAAGTCTTATGTTTTTTATATTTTCTCCAAGCGAGGGATTGCCTTTATGGTCCGGGCGGATTGCGATGCTCAATGACTTTGGAACCGCTCGCTCCGTACTCCGCCACGATCGTTTTGGCGTGTACGCGAACCTCGGCTTGACTGAATTTTTGGTCCCACTGGGATTTGACTTTATCCCATGTTTTCGGCTCATGAATGCGCAGTTCTTTGCCAAAACCGATCACGTCGGCTTTGTACTGCTTCTGAATTTTTTTCAGTGTCTGGCGGATGTTCTGTTCCAATTGCTTCGCCGCGTACTGCCCCTGACGCTTCAGGAAACGGTCGTTGAAGCTTTTCTCATTCATCACCCAGCTTTCGCTTAGCCGGCCCCGGGATTCGATCTGAATCTCGAACGAAAGGTTCTCCCCGTCCACGCGCGGCACAATGTCGCTTTTATACGATAAGATTTCATACAGGTTTTTTTGCCCGGTTTCCTCGTCGGTGAATTTGACGACGCCTCCCCGTACTTGTCCCGTGATCAGCGTAATGCTGCCCAACTCATCTTCATCGAGAAAGCCGACCAGCTTTCCGCTCTGTCCGTGAACGATTCCGGCCCCGGCAAATTTAATCTCCCCTCCCCCTTTGACGATCGCTTGCAGCAAAAAACTCGACTTGCTCTGCAGGTACGTCAGCAGCTTGGCCAAAGATACCGGAGGTAGGATGCGGGTCGATTTGTATTGATTGTCGACCATTTTCAAGATGCGGAACGCCGGAATTTCCTTCGTCCCTTTCAGCTCGAACGTTTCCCTCGCCAATCCGCGGGCGACGAACACCAGGGCGCTCGGTCTAAATTCCGACTCGCGGTACATCAGATCCATAAAATTCCGGATCGGTGTCGTACGAAGCAACTCGTCGCCGATCACCAGCGTCTTGAAATGCTGGGCGAATATCGGCCGTTCCGTCCGGAGCGAAATTTCCCGGGTCGACTCCAATAACAAATCGCCGGTTTCCGTAAAATTTTCGTATCTCTTTTTCTCAGGGGAACCACCGCCCCCGCGGCCTTGCCCGCCCCCGGAGCTGGAAGTGAAAACCTGATACGTAATCGAGATCAAATCGTCTTTTTTGCGCGCCGCCCCATTTTTGTTCAGTGCCGTCTCAACCTTCGTTTCATGAGCTTTATCCAGCGCGATTCCGGCCACAAGACTAAGGTCGTCAATCTCCCGCTGACTCCAGCAGCCCGTCAGAAGCGGTATCACCAGCAGCAGAGCCAGGATCGCGAGCATCCTATTTCGTCGTTTCAAGACCGGGCCCCCTTCCTGCCCGGGAGAACGTACAGAACCGCGGGCACCAGGATAAACAGAACTAACGATGACAAGCCTAACATTTCCCCCAGCTTAAACAATTCGTTCGTATCCGCAGGCGCTAAAGAGATCATATAAATGACCGTCAGCAAGACAAAAATGACCGTCCGATGATTCACCTTCCAGCTTTGGGCAATACCAAGCGCTCCGAGAAAATAAGACAACGTAAAGGTGGTAAAAATCTGCATCAGCCAGATGACGAGCAGCAGCGTCTCGAAGCGCTCGAAGAAAATTCCCCTGAACTCGAAGCTCCGGAAAAGCGAGATGGTCGGCCAGGTGCGGGTAATCACACCGTCCACCGATAACGTTCCTATGACAATGACGCAGGTGACGACGTAGAAGAACACCGGGATGAGCACCCCGATCAGCACCGCTTTGACCGCCTTTTCCGGATGCTTCATAAAAGCAGGAACGACGAGCATGATCTCGACGGACGTGTAGGATAGTACAGTCGTTTTCAGCCCGCGCAGCACGGGCATGATGCCGTGACCCAGTACGGGCCGCATATTGTTGGGCTCGAATACGCTGAGGCCCATGAAAGCGATCAAGATCAGAATGACGGTCGTGATCGGAAAGATCACTTCGAAGAGCCGGGCGACCGGATTGATTCCGCCCAATATCAAATAAACCCCCACCCACATAAAAGCGAACGTAATCGCCCAAGAAGGCGTGCCCTCCAGCAGGAACAGCCGGGTAACGTCGAGCACCGCCCGAAGTTGAAAAGAGGCCATAAATATGAAATATAAAGCCGTAAAAAAACTGAGCGCGATCCCAAGCCACTTGCCGACGAGCAGCCGGTTATATTGATAGTAGGTTTGGCCCGGGAAGCGTTGGGACAATTTTACAATCAAAGTTCCGACCGCAACCGTGATCAGTCCGCTCAGGATGAGCGAAATCCAGACATCTGGCGTTTGCGCCGCCTCTACTGAGGTACGGGGCAGCGTCAGAATGCTTACGCCCAGCATATAATTGGAGATTAGCACGGCTGCTTGCATGGTTGTGATACGGTCCTCGGGCGGCAAAAAAGCCACGACAGGCCCCCCTTCCGAAGTAATGGCGCCTCATTTGTCTCCGAAACGGTGTTTTGAACACGGTACCACATTCTGCTCCAGAGTCCATAATATGGTGCACATTCCGTTCCAACGTTATGCAAGAACGGCAGGCCGGACCTCACGGTACCCAGCTTTCGATAAAATGTAACAAAACGCGGGCAAACCCCGTTGTTTTTAAAGAATAGGATGTCTATCCTTAAATGGACGATAGTTGCAAAATGTCAGGAAAAAGGGGAGATAACATGAGCAAACCACGCAATTTTACCGCATGGATCACAGTTTTTTCGATCATCCTTATCGGAGTGATCGCCGCTTTGTTTTTTATGCCGAAATACGAAGGGACGGTCGGCTTCGACGTGACGGTGCTTCCTCTGCTGAACGCCGTCTTTAACTGCTTTACCTTTGCTTTCTTGCTGCTTTCACTTTATTTCGTTAAGAAGAAAAACATCGCGGCGCACCGGAACTTTGTGCTTCTTGCTTTTGTGACCACGGCGTTATTCCTCGTTTCGTACGTCATTTACCATTTTCTGACCGAGCCGACGAAATTCGGAGGAAGCCTATGGCTGAAATACGTTTACTTGTTTGTCCTGATCACCCACGTGCTGCTGGCGATCGTGAACGTCCCTATGGCCTTAATCACCGTAACCCGGGGCTTCAGTATGAACATCGCGGCGCACCGGAAAATCGCCCGTTGGACGATGCCCATTTGGCTGTATGTAAGCTCTACCGGAGTTCTTGTGTACCTGTTAATTTCACCTTACTATTAACGAAAAAAAGACAGCATGCCCGAATGTGACTTCGAGCTGCTGTCTTTTGCCGTTCTCTCAGGAGTATAGTCCGCCCTCCAGCCGGGAGCTGGGTCTGCAAGCTCCTAGCGGCACTTGGATGAGACTAGTAACGCCCTCCGCTTCCATCTTATATATTTTGTCGCAATCGGCCGGGTTAAAGCTGAGGAGCGGATGCCCGTTAAGCCCAAGAGCGACCCCCGCGATCAATAGTCGCTGAACAAGCATTCCCGCTTCCATCTGCTGAATGCGGTACCCCCGGAAACCGAGCGCATCCGCATAGTGATTCCTGTCCGCGGCCACATGCAGGCAAAGCGGTGTCTGAAACAGATTCACGTTGCCTAGCGTTATTCCTTCCTGCAGCAGCATCCTATAGTCTCCCGGACGGATCATCCGCAGCTCGTGAGCCAGGGCATCGTAACGGTAAGCGCCGTCGGGAATGCCTTCAAGGCCGTACAAGCAGCCATAAATGGATACCCGCTTCCTGGACTCGTGGCCTGCCGTATCCAAATCGTTCGTATAAGGGAACGAGGCCGTTGCCTCGTGCAGTAAAGCGGCGGCCTGATGAGCATCAACCGTGTTAAAAACAAAGTCCAAGTGCGGCGAATACCGTTTGCGGACGACCGAAGCCAGATCAAACGACAGCCTTTGCGCCCGGGGCAGTGCAACCGTCTCCCCACCGCCGGTCATCGTACCTCCGATATTCGCGGCATCGAGCGGACCGAACGATTCCGTTGTTTCCATCAACGAAGCTTCGTTCATGCGAAGCAGCAGCGGGTACTCTGTGGTGCGAAGCGAGCGGACGTAATGCTCGTGCCGGACTACAGGCAGTGCTGCGCACAATTGGCGGGAAGTCAAGACTCCCGCTTCAGCTCCGCTGCCATAGAACCAGCTGCCGGAAGGCTGTAGCGATAAGGGGATGACCGCATACACGCTCTCCTCCTGCTCGGTAAGGCCAAGCAAATGGTTAACGGCCCGGTCGAGAAAACGGAAGTACACCCCTGTATGATATCCGAAGCGTTTGGCTGTTTCCAGCAGCTGTCCGATGAGCGCGCCGGCGTCAAGCCCTTGCAGACGATAACCGAAGTTATTGTATTTATAGAAGTTTTTCCAGAATACAGTGGACACGAACACGGCGCCGAAGCAAGCCGAAAGGTCGCAGCGGTCCCCCAGCCCTCGGGTCAGATAAGCATCAAAATCGCCAAGTCGCAGCAGCACGAGACGATGATGCGCCGTATCGTAATGATAGATCCCGACAGGCAAATCGTCCGTTTTCAAGTATACATACATTTCGCTCGGATACAGGGAGCCGCCGGAAGGCGCGAACCGCCGGAGCGAGTGGAATACGTTCGCTCCTCCCTCCAGCCCGCCGTAATCCATGTAAAAGACAGACTGGCTCAGCTGTGCAAGCCCATAAACATACCAGAGAAAATGACCGATATCGCGAATTTCCGCTCGATCTGGCACAGGCCTTCCTTCAAGGGTCAGCGGCACTTCCGAAGAGAGCGCAAAGGTCGGTAAGCCGCGGTACAGCTTATAAGCGAGCGGAGCATTGTACCAATCGGGTTCGAAGTCCGGCGGCTTGGAATGATCGGGATCGTAATGCAGCTTATGCAAAAAAGACTTAAGGCTCACGGCACTCTCCCCTCTCGTCGTCCCTTACGGAAACGGATGGGGATGCGGATTGAGCTGTTCGACCGTGAGCGGCTGCTTCGTATAGCCGAGCTGCGCCGGAACCTTCAGTACCCGCTCCAGCCCTGTAACACGCGTCAAATGATGACCGAACGTCATCGGCAGCATCCCCGGAATCAGCACTTTGACGCAGGTTAACCCATTTCGCTTCAGTTCGGGTGAGGTCTGATCGACTACGATCACATCCAGATTCAAGGAGCGGAATTTTTCCAAGATCATCTTCAAGTCGTCTGCAAGATCCGTATGCAAACTTTGCGGCGGGAACGCCTCCCGAAACGTCAGCGGAGGTCCGGGCTTCTTCCACAAGAAATCCAAACGCTTCTCCATCTGCGGCAAGCCGTACAGCATAGAGTGATGCTCCATCTCTCTCACTTGGAAAGGGTCCTCTGCCATCCGTTCGCTTTCCTGCCGGTTGGCTTCGAATCGATCATCCAGCGAGAGCATCATGCCGGCCAGTTCAAAGATCGCGCTTTTCAGCGCCCGGATCGGGTCGAGATGGGCTCCCGCCGCACAGATGAGGTTCATCCCGCGCGGTTTCAGGTTTTTCGCGTAGGTCCAGATGCACGGAATGCCATGCTCCATCGTCGCATCGAATACGTGCAGCTCATAACCGGCCACCGCCCTCATCCGGTCGATCATCAGATTTAATTCGCGATCGCCGGCGGAATAGGGGTCGACACGGGAAAGTGGAAGCTGCGCGTACCAAGTCAGCAGGAACGAGTCGCGCTCCAGCACCTCCATAATCCCGTGGAAAATCGCCTCCTCCATGCTGCCGCCCAAAGCGCATCCGTTGGACGTTTCATAGACAACGCCGTTTCCGCAGCCGAGACTGTAATAAGCGAGCAGCTCCGGTACCAGAATGGGACGATTGTGTATGATGGAGCGGCCCCAGACCCAGTCGATCTCGCGGTTGGGATCAAAACGCCGGAAAGGGAAATCAGGCCGCGCATACTGCTTTTCCGCGTGGACTCCTACTTCGAGCGGATTTAACGCATGATCGGCGATCTCGCGGTAGCTTTTGCGAATCTTCGTCCATTTGCCTCGCGGGACCACGCCGCAATGACGCTCCAAGCCTTCCAGTATCGCCGTCAGCTCACTATCCGCATAGGAGAGCGTCCGCCCCGAGCTCGGTTCGTCGCCGGTAAAAAATGGAAGATTTACGGTGATATCGGCGAACGGCGACAAGCCGTCCTTCATTTTGCCATTGATGAGCCCGGTCCGGAAATCCAAATAATCGCGGGTAAGCACCTGCTTCAGTTCATCGATCGAACGGCAGCGGAAGCTGTTCGGATGGATCTTCGGACTTGACCCGAGCGAAAAATTAGCCAGTTCCTCCGAATCTTCCGGCAATTCGCCGCAAACCGGGCACATTGGATCGTGTAAAAAGAGGTGGCGTGAAGTCTTCAAGGTTTTCAGATTCACGAGCAGGATACGTCCTTCCAATTGGGGCTGTCCGCCGAGAAGTACGCGCCGGGCTTCCGTGGCCAAGAGCGTCGCCGCCTGTGTCAGTCCCGTGCGGGAAGCCCAGACGTCCTGCGGGATTCCTCCGCGTTCGACAAGCTGCTGCTGCAGCACACGAAGCTCCTTGCGGTCGCCAGTGGCCATAAGCCGCCGCATATCCGCGCATCTGGAGCATCCCTGAACGCCTGGCCGGACCAACGGTCCGATTATCGCCTCCCCAAAAGACACGAAACCCCGCAGCCACGGTACTTTGGCAGACTGAAGAACCTCCTCCGCTCTGTCCTGCACGGCAGGGAGCCAGCCATCCTGCGCAAGGATAACCAGATCAGCCGAACGGAATTCCTTTTCCTCCAGCTCGCCCGTACGGATCACCCAAAAGGCAGAATTCAGTTCAGCGCATATCAAATCCGCCAGCACGCCTTTGCCGATTACGGCTACAACACTGCTCATGTCGAAACCTCCTCTCCCAGCGCAACGCCCAGGACGTGAATGGGCCCTTTATTCAAGAAAGGATCGAGCCTGTAATCAAATACATGCAGCCGTCTGCCGTGCTGCTTCAGCTGTTGTATGGCGGAGGCCAGTACGCCAGCTTGCGGCGTTTCTTCGCAGGCCGGGATGGTCAGGCTGCGCGGCCTTACCATTTTCGGAGCCCGGCTTGGAACCGAAGCAATCCGGACTTGAAACCGGGGCGCTTGACTTTGAACCTCCGACAGCGCTTGAAGCAGAGCCCTTCGAAGCGCAAGGGTGATATTCAAATCGACGCCCGAGTACCATCTTCCGCCGATATCCGCACGAACCACCGGGAAGCCGAACAGCTCTTCCTCCAGAAGGAGGTCCGGCTCCCCCTGCAGCGTAGACAAGGATTTCAAATAATAACGGACCCGCTCGTCATCCACCATACTCAGCTGCACCGGAGTGACAAGCGGCTTTCGACCGGTCCGCCGAATGTCCAGCTCTTCCGCCAGACACTTTCGCAAGCCCCGGCATACAGCTTCCGTCAGCGTCTCACCCGCCCCGATGCCGACATATTCGGATACACGCAGACCCGTTGCGCCCGTTTCCGACGGCGAAGACGACTGCCCCATACGTTCGGCCAACCGGGACGTATAAGCTTCCAATCCGGCAAGCGCCGATTCCCGTCTTGCTTCCTCATGCGTCAATCCTGTACCGACTATGGAAGGAAGCAGTTCAACCGGCCCGTCCGAGAGCGGGTCCGCCACCTGAACCCGGCATTGCGCAAGCGGCAGCTGCTTTAAGTCGCCTTCGTCCCATTCGTAAAAAATGCCCGTATCCGGCGAGGTTATCCGTTCACAATAATCCAGTAACGGGCTGTGCCTTCCGCTCTGCGGCGCCGGGCCCGGATCCTGCATCAACCGCGGCTCAATATCCGGAATGCGTTCAATCCGGTTGCAGCCGACCACCATCGGGTGAGCCACAAACGAATACCAGTCCCCTTCCAGCGTCTCCAGGTTCAGTAAATATACCGCCTGATTTCGCAGCGGATCGGCAGCTCCCGTCACCGTTTTGAACAGTTCGAACACGATCACATTCGACAGCAAAGCCCCGGCGTGGACAGAAAACCCATGCTGCTGCGGATCTTGACGTAGAACAGGCTGATGAATGCGCCGCAGCGCCGACTCCCAACCATTCCCATCTTCCGGCCGCTCAAGAGGCCCTGCCAAACCGGCTTGCTGCAAGCAAATTGCGGGAAGGAATAGTTTTCTCTCCGCTTTGCAGGCCGCTTGGACGATCCGAAGCTCTTCAATATCCCCCTCCTGCGATACGTACATGATCGAATCGAACGGTTTCAGGACCTCCTGCCAAGCGGAAACGTCCCGTCTGGGGTAAGGCACTTCCTGAATATGTACCTCCGGATCGGATTTCCGGGCATGCTCCCCCAGTTCCTTCAGCCGCTCACGGTTGGTTGGCAATGAATCGCCAATGACCACTCCGATTCGGGATAACCCGGATTCCAGCAAAGCCGCCACCAATGAAACCATGAACGGACCGGAACCAATCGCCAACACCTTCTCTTGGCGATATTGCTCAAAGCGGTGCGCGCCGGAGCCTCCAAAATTGCTCAGAAATTCAATTTGCGAGCCGAACTTCTCAAGAATCGTTTCCGATAGCCGGTGGGGATGGTCTCCGCTTACATCCCGGGCGAAGCCGTTTTGGATCAATAAAGCGGCAATATCGAACACGTGGCCTTTGTGCGGCTCTGGCAACCCGTCCGTCAATTCCATAAGCGTGTACTTCCCGTTAAATACCGGTACCAGCTTCTCGACCCAACGATCAATGGACTCGCCTTCCAACCGGAACGAGCCCATGTTGTTTCTAAAATAGACCGCGCCGTTCCGATCGGGGATAAAAAAGGTGTCCCCGTTCATTTTCGGACGCACGGAAGCATCGAATGTGGTCATCTCACTCCTCCTTATCCTTACTTTTGGTCAATCCGGCCGGATGTTCACTGTTATCTTATGTATTGTCGTTTGTCCTTCTTGTCAATTATTTTCAAGGGGCCGTTCCAGCCCCTGCGGTTTGGATCAAAGGCCGCATGTGCAGGGGCTGATACTACCAGGGGAGTCCCGTTAATGACTTAACCGCAACGATGTCCGCAACGATGTCCGCAACGTCCTCCGCAAGCGCAGCCTCCGCCTCCGCAGCCGCAACCTCCTCCGCAACCTCCTCCGCAGCCGCAACCCCCGCCGCAGAAACAGCTGCAGAAGCAGCGGAAGCAACCGCAGCCGCATGGACAACGGAAACAACCGCAGCCACCTCCACATAGACGAGAATCGGCTTCGTATTGGCCTTGATGTTGTAAAGGCGTTACCTGACCTGCATTGTATGCTGCGACTTGCAATTGTTGAAGCTCATTCTGAAATTCACTCATGTTGAACATTCCCTCCGTCAAATTAATTTGTATGCCGGCTCGCGCCGGAGACTGACCAGAGATAGAAAGGGAAGGGCCCGGGCAAGGAGCATGCGGCCGGGTGATCGCGCTTTCTCTGCTCTCGACAGAACATACAACATTTTTATGAATTTTGATCCGCATGTGTTACGGGGTGCCAAGCTTTATTCCCAATCATTTTTCAATAATGGTTAAAAGTAGGTTTTCATATCGGATAACAACGAATAACCCGGACGACTTATGTCACCCGGGTGATCTAACGAACCCAACCTTTTTATCCACGGCGCTTCGGCTGTTTGACCTGCATGGTCTTCGGGCGGCGCGTCATTAAAGAAAGCGGCGCGCGCAGGACGAAGTCCTTCCAATCGCTGAGCCGGTAAGGAGCCGCGGGGCTCAAGTAAGGAATGCCGAAGCTCTTCAGTTTGGCCAAATGGCTGCATATCAGCAGGAAGAACAGGATGACCCCATACAGTCCGAAGATGGCCGCCGAAAACATCGTACCGAAGCGTATGATCCGCAGAGCAATTCCTGCGCTGTATTGAGGGATGGCAAACGAAGAAATCGCCGTAATGGCAACGACGATGACCATGATGGGGCTGACGATGCCGGCTTGTACCGCCGCTTCCCCAATGACCAGGCCGCCGACAATGCCGATGGTCTGACCGATAGGCTTCGGCAAGCGTAAACCGGCCTCCCGCAAAATTTCGATCGATACTTCCATGATCAACGCTTCGATTAACGAAGGGAAGGGCACGCCTTCTCTTGAGCCGGCGATGGATACCGCCAATTTGGTTGGAATCAGCCCTTGATGGAACGAGATGAACGAAATGTAGAGCGCGGGCCCGAGCGTGGAAATCAATGCTGCGATATAGCGCAGCACGCGCACGAGCGTGCCCGGGATCCAGCGCTCGTAATAATCCTCCGGGGATTGCAGCAGCATGCTGATGCTTACCGGGACGATCAGCGCAAACGGGGAGCCGTCCAGCAGAATCGCCACTCTGCCTTCCATCAGCGCGCTGTTCACCCGATCCGGCCGTTCCGTATTTTGCACTTGGGGAAACAGCGTAAGATGGTTATCCTCGATAAACTGTTCGATATATCCGGAATCGGGAACGTCGTCCATATCGATCCGGTCGATGCGCTTCCGGACCTCCTGCACCAAAGCGTCATTGGCAATGTCGCCGTTGTAAGCAATTGCTACCGTTTTGGGAGCTTTACGCCCCACCACCGTATAAGCGATACATAGGGTGTGACTCCCGCCAAGCTGGCGCAGCAGCGCGGTATTATCCGCCAGGCTTTCATTGAAGCTGACGCGCGGCCCTCGGACCAAAGCCTCCGAGGCCGGTTCGCCGAGGCTGCGTTTTTTCTCGTTCCCGGTGGCCAACACGAAGACATTCGGGCAGCCGTCGATCAAGAGACCAGCATTCCCTTTCCATAAGCCGGGCAGCAGATCGCGCAGGTTCCCTGCTTCGCCCAGCTCGCTCACGGACAAGATCCGATTTTTGATGTGTGGCGGCACTTCCTCCGCGCAGTTTGGTATCGTAAAGTCCGACATCAGAGCGGATAAAATGTGCGTATCGATGTAGTTTTTGTCCGCAAGCTCCTTCACCAGAATCAAGGCAGCCTTCGTACGCGAGCCGCCCATTTCAAACGTCCGGATCAAGATGTCATCATTGCGGCCTAATCTGTCTTGAAGTTCCGGCAAGTCCTTTTCGAACTTTCCGGTAAAGACGTATAACCGCTCTTCGGAGGCGGGTTTACTGCTGCTGCGGATCGTCAACACCGATTTCAACCAAGCTCCCAGCTTGTACACACCATAGGGCGCCACACTGCACAGGATGGCCTGCAAAATAATTTCCCAATTCGTCATATGAGTCGAAATAAATTTCCACATGCCTGTCGCCCCCCATATTATGGTGAGCAAACCGTAATCTTGTTATGCGAGGGTGACGGCTGCACAACAAAAATCCACCTATGTTCCCATAGATGGATCATGTATTTGAAAATAGAAAAGTTCGATCATTCCGGCTGCCGATTTCCCCATGTCTCATGATAGATGAGGTCCTGCAAAGAGCGGCGCTTCTCCCATTGGGCCGTCTCCAGAATCGGCTTCTCCGGGTAGTTTTCCGTATACCCGACCGACAGCAGCGCGACCGGCTCGATATGCGGCGGAATGCCCAGAATTTCGCGCACGTCGTTTTTCTTGTAGAAGCTTACCCATCCCATAGCAAGCCCTTCCACACAGGCGGCCAGCCACATATTTTGGATCGCGCAGGCGACGGACAGCATGTCGGTCTCGGGAATCGAATTCCGGCCGAGCACATGGGCGCCTCCCCGGGTAGGATCGCATGTAATGCAGATCGTCAGCGGCGCCTGCTTCAGTCCTTCCACCTTGAGGCTTAAGAATTGGTCCTGTCGCTGGCCTTCGTAATGGATCGCCAGCGCCCTTCTTTCCTTGTCCGCGGCCCAGGCCAGCTTTTCTTTCAGCGGCTCCGAAGTCACCAGGATAAAGTTCCAAGGCTGCATGAAGCCGACGGACGGCGCATGGTGGCCGGCGTGAAGCACGTTCGTCACCGCTTCCTCCGGAATCGGGTCCGGCAGGAAGGAGCGGACATCCCTTCGCGTATAGATGACTTTGTATAACGCTTCCTTTTCCTGCTCCGTAAACATACGATCCCTCCCAAGGCGATTAATTGTAAATGAAACCACCCGCTTTCTTGAACTCCTTGGACTTATCCTCCAAGCCTTTCTCGAGCGCGGCGCGGTCTTCCAAACCGTGTTGTTTAGCATATTCCCGTATATCCTGCGTGATACGCATGCTGCAAAACTTGGGGCCGCACATCGAGCAAAAATGCGCCGTCTTCGCGCCTTCCGCCGGAAGCGTCTCATCGTGGTACTCCAGCGCTCTTTCGGGATCGAGCGACAAATGAAACTGATCCCGCCAGCGGAATTCGAACCGCGCCTTCGACAGCGCATCGTCCCGCTCCTGCGCGCCCGGATGGCCTTTGGCCAAGTCGGCTGCATGGGCCGCGATTTTGTAGGCGATGACGCCTTCCCGCACGTCGTTCTTGTTGGGGAGCCCCAAATGCTCCTTCGGGGTGACATAGCACAGCATCGACGTCCCGAACCAGCCGATCATCGCTGCGCCGATGGCCGAAGTAATGTGATCGTAGCCGGGCGCAATGTCGGTCGTGAGCGGTCCGAGCGTATAGAACGGCGCCTCCTCGCACACCTCAAGCTGCCGGTCCACGTTCTCCTTGATCAAATGCATCGGCACATGGCCGGGGCCTTCGATCATCACCTGTACATCGTGCTTCCAGGCGATTTGCGTCAGCTCGCCCAGCGTATCCAGCTCTGCAAACTGCGCCTCGTCGTTCGCATCGGCAATGGAACCCGGACGCAAGCCGTCCCCAAGCGAAAAAGCGACGTCGTACGTTTTCATAATTTCGCAAATTTCTTCGAAGTGCGTGTACAAGAAATTTTCCTGATGATGCGCCAGACACCACGAAGCCATGATCGACCCGCCCCGGGATACGATCCCGGTCACGCGATTCGCGGTCAGCGGGATGTACCGCAGCAGCACCCCGGCATGGATCGTAAAATAATCGATACCCTGCTCCGCCTGCTCGATCAGCGTATCCCGGTAAATTTCCCAAGACAATTCCTCCGCTTTGCCTCCGACCTTCTCAAGCGCCTGATACAGCGGCACCGTCCCGATCGGCACCGGAGAGTTGCGGACGATCCATTCGCGCGTCGTATGAATGTGCTTGCCGGTCGATAGGTCCATGACCGTATCCGCTCCCCAGCGCGTCGCCCACCGCATCTTTTCCACTTCCTCGTCGATCGACGAAGCGACGGCGGAATTCCCGATGTTCGCATTGATCTTCACAAGGAAATTCCGGCCGATAATCATCGGCTCGCTTTCCGGGTGGTTGATGTTCGACGGAATGATCGCCCGGCCGCGCGCCACCTCGCTGCGCACGAACTCGGGGGTTACATTTTCGCGGATAGCTATATATTCCATCTCGGACGTGATAATTCCTTTTTTGGCGTAGTGCATCTGGGTAACATTCACTCCCGGCTTGGCCCGCAGCGGACGGCGCGCCGTTCCGGGAAACCATTCCTGCCGCCGGGCCCCCTCTTCCTCCTTGAAGCCGTTATCTTCCGGCTTTACCGCTCTTCCGTCATACGCCTCCACGTCGCCCCGTTCCATAATCCATCCCCGCCGATTGGCCGGAAGCCCCTGCCGGATGTCCGTCCGGACACCGCCGTCCGTGTACGGACCGCTGCTATCGTAGACGCGCACGGGCGGATTGGCCGTTTCCCCTTCCGAGCCCACCGTCGGGCTCAAAGCAATTTCCCGCATCGGGACCCGAATGTCGCTGCGAGAGCCTTGAATGTACACTTTTCGGCTCCCGGGAAATCCCGATACGTCCGGCACTTCATGTTGTTGGTTTGGTTTGTTTTCGCTTGTCATGTTCAATTCCTCCTCGAATGAATGTGAGCAAGCGGGGAACGTAATGCATACAAAAAAGACCGCAACGGCAAAGAAGCGGTCTTTGTGCATACAAAGGCTACGTGTTTCCTCCGCTGGCATTACCCAGATCAGGTTTAACGGTCGATAACATCCGGTTATCCTCTCAGCCTGGCTTCACCAAGCTCCCGCGCATATGAAGTTGTCAGTACAAGAATAACCTGCGGACCGATAGAAATCAACAGGTAATCTAAATTTTTCTAAAATGCCGGAACGACCGCCACGCCGTACTTGTCTTCGATAAACTTCTTCACTTCCGGCGCCGTCAAAGCGGCGTCAAGCTTTTTCACTTCGTCCCGCGTCTCGTCTCCCTTGCGAACGACGATGACATTGGCGTAAGGCGATTTGGAATCTTCCCGGAACAAGGCCGATTTTGGATCAATTTTGGCTTCCAGCACGAGGTTCGTATTAATAATCGCGCCTTCCAGATCGGGAAGCGACCGGGGCAAGGTTGCGGAATCGGCTTCGACGAATTTCAGCTTTTTCGGATTGCCCGCGATGTCCTTGGGCGTCGCTTCATATGTCGTCAGGCCGTCCTTGAGCTTGATCAGCCCTTGCTGCTGCAGCAGTGCCAGCGCGCGGTATTCGTTGGACGGGTTGTTCGGAATGCCGATCCGCGCCCCTTCCTTGATCTCGTCCTTCGATTTCAGCTTGCTCGAATAGAACCCGATCGGCTCCACGTGAACCTTGGTCGTGACGGCAAAATCATAGCCCTTCTCGCCCTTGACCGAATCCAGATAAGGAACGTGCTGAAAGTAGTTCGCGTCGATCTGCTTGTCTTTCAGCGCAGGATTCAACTGCCCTTCGTCGTCATAGACGACCACTTCGAGGTTGACCCCTTGCTCCTTCAGCTTCGGCTTGACGAAGTTCAAAATTTCCGCATGCGGCACGGCGGCCGCGCCGATTTTCAGCGTCGTTTCTTTCGTCGGCTTGGCCGTGCTGGCTGCAGTGCCTTGCGCCGCAGACTTCGTGTCCGGGGCCTGCGCGGTGCCGCCCGAGGCGCAGCCCGAAACGATGGCACCGATAACAACCAAGATGGATGCGAGAGAGAAAAGACCTTTTTTTCCCATACCTACGCCTACTTTCTATAATTAAAATGACGTTCCTTCACAAACGCGATGTCCGCGCTCAATCCAGCTTGTAACGCTTCTTGTCGATCGATTTGGCGATGTAGTCGCCCGACCATTGGATGAGCTGAACCAAAACGATGATGAGCAGAACGGTTGCGATCAGAACGTCCTCGCGGAACCGTTGGTACCCGAAGCGTATGGCCAGGCTGCCCAGACCGCCCGCTCCGATTGCGCCGGCCACGGCGGTGAATTCCGTAATCGCAATGACCGCAATCGTCATCGCGCGGACAAGCGCCGGCAGCGCTTCGGGAATCAGCACCCTGAAAATGATCGTGAACGGCGAGGCGCCGACCGCTTTGGCGGCCTCGATCTTGCCCGCGCTCACTTCCTTGAGCGAATTCTCAATCACCCGGCCCAGAAAGGGCGCCGCGCCGATCGAGAGCGACACGATGGCGGCCGTCGGACCGAGCGAGGTGCCAACGATCAGCCGGGAGAGCGGCAGCAGCAGAATGATCAGAATAATAAAAGGCAGCGAACGGACGCTGTTGATGACCGTGCCGAAGATTTTGTGCAGCAGCGGCGCTTCCAGAATACCGCCCTTCTCCGTCACGACAAGCGTAATGCCCAGCGCAATGCCGAGCACAAGCGCGAAGACGGAAGACCAGAGCACCATGTAGACCGTCTCACCAAGTCCCTGCAGCAGCAGCTCGATCAGATCGTCTTTCATATTCCCGCTCCCACTCCTTCCATCACATATCGGCTGTCGCGGTAATGCTCCAGAATGCGGACGAATCTGCGCGCCGTATCGCTCTCGGGATTCAGAAACAGCTTGTCAACCGGCCCGGTCTCGACGATTTTGCCGTTCTCGATCACCGCCATGCTGCGGCAAATATGCTGCAATACGTCCAGCTCATGCGTGATCAGGACAACGGTCAGCTTAAGCTGACGATTGATGTCCCTCAGCAGCTCCAGAATGGAGTAGGTCGTCTGCGGATCGAGCGCCGACGTCGCTTCGTCGCTGAGCAGCACGTCGGGCTCGTTCACGAGCGCTCTCGCGATGCCGACCCGCTGCTTCTGGCCGCCGCTGAGCTGCGACGGATAGGCGTTCTCTTTATCGCCAAGGCCGACAAGGTCGAGAATTTCCCGGACCCGCCCGCGGATGTGCGCTTTCGGATGCCCGGCGACCTGAAGAGGAAACGCGACATTCTGGTACACCGTCTTCGCGTCCAGCAGGTTAAACTGCTGAAAAATCATTCCGATTTTTTGCCGGGCCAGCCGCAACTCCTTCCCGTTCAAGTCCGTAATGACCGTACCCTCGATCTCGATGCTGCCGGAATCCGGCTCCTCCAACCGGTTGAGGCAGCGGATCAACGTCGATTTGCCCGCGCCACTGAAGCCGATAATGCCGAAAATATCCCCCTTTTCGATCTGCAAGTTGACATTCTGAAGCGCAGGAAATGCGCCTGACGACGTTTTGTACGATTTGCTAAGATTGCGAATGACGATCATTCCTTCACCTGCTTTTCAGGATAAAAATAAAAAAACCAAGCGTCGCCCCGCTGCCATAGCTCGGGGAAAGCTTAGTTTCCAGTGGACTGGTCAACTCATCGTGCATGTTGTCGTTTTTTAATTCCGACTATACCGATTATATTTATTTAATTTAAAGGATGGACTGGGTGCTGTCAAGAACTTTTAGCACGGAACTTATCCTCGGAAACGAACTTGACGGGGTGAGAAGATCATGCTAAATTATAACAAATTAAATCCATTGATTAACTTGGATATATGGAGGTATGGCCTGTGACCCGAACAAGACAAATCAAACTGTCCGCCTATTTGGTCGGCACCGGCATGCATGTCGCTTCGTGGCGGCATCCTGAAGCCCAACCCGATGCGAGTATCGACATCGATTATTACAAGCGGCTCGCGCAGCTTGCCGAAGGCGGAAAATTCGATATCGCCTTTATCGCCGACAGTCTCGCGATCAACGAAGCGTCTCATCCGAATATTTTGAACCGCTACGAACCGATCACGCTCATTACCGCGCTGGCGGGCGCCACTTCGAAGATCGGTGTCGTCGCCACCGCTTCCACCTCGTATATCGAGCCGTTCAATCTGGCCCGCCTCTTCATGTCGGCTGATCATATCAGCAAAGGCCGGGTCGGCTGGAATATCGTCACGACCCGGGACTTGTCCGGAAATACGGCGCTCAACTTCGGAGGCAAGGAGCATTATGAGCACTCGCTGCGCTATAAGCGCGCGGAGGAGTTCCTCGAAGTCGTCAAAGGACTGTGGGATTCGTGGGAGGACGACGCTTTTGTCCGCGACAAGGAGAGCGGTCAATTTTTCGACCGGAGCAAGCTGCATTGCATCAACTACCAAGGCGAGTTTTTCGCCGTGCAAGGTCCGCTCAACATCGGCCGGTCCCCGCAGGGCCATCCCGTCCTCGTGCAGGCCGGCAATTCCGAATCCGGGCAAAGCTTTGCCGCAGGCACGGCGGAGGTCGTGTTTTCCATCAAATACGATATCGACGATGCGAAGCAGTTTTACCGTTCCTTCAAAAGCAAGGTCACTGCTGCGGGAAGGTCGGCCGACGACGTGTACATTTTGCAGGGCATCTCTCCGGTCATCGCCGAAACGGAGGAAGCAGCCCAGCGGAAGCTGAAGCAGTTGGAGTCCTGCATTACCGAGGAGACGGGTATCGGCTTCTTATCCGACTATTTCAAAAGCGTCGATTTTACGGGAGCCACCCTCGGTTCGAGAGCGGCGGACTTCGGGCTGGACCGGCTGCCGGAGACGAAATCCGATTACATCAAGCACCGGCCCGTCATTGCGCGGGAAAACCCTACGCTGCGGGAGGTTTATTCTCTGCTGACCGGTTCGTTCAGCAGCGAGCATTTCGTCGGCACGCCGGAGAAAATTGCGGACACGCTGGAAACCTGGTTTACGGAAAGAGCCGCCGACGGCTTTATGCTGATGGCGCCCCTGCTTCCGCAAGGCTTGGAAGATTTCGTGGAACACGTCGTCCCCCTGCTGCAGCAAAGAGGGCTGTTCCGTACAGAGTACGAGGGCAGTACGCTGAGAGACCATTTTCACCTGCCGAAGCCGCAGAATCGGTTCGCCGCTGCCAGAGCGGAGCAGGCGCAGCTTTAGATTGCAGGAATAGCGAAAGACCGGGCCTCTTCACCTGTGAAGGAAGGAGTTCCGGTCTTTCGTTTGATGCATGGCGGCCGTTGTCTTGTCGGATAAGGAGATTATCCGTTTACATTTGCAACATACTGAGCTTGTCCTTCACCTGCTCGACTAGCTTCCGGGCGTCTTCTTGATTGTTCACCACGTCGGTCAAGTCCATATCGACGATTAATACGTCGGACTGATTGTAATATTTCATCAGCCACTCGTCGTATCCTTTCCACAAATACCGATAATACTCGACAAGCGATTCGTCCTGCTCGAATTCGCGTCCGCGCTGCGAAATGCGCTGCAGTACCGTCTCGAACGTACCCTTCAAATAAACCATCAGATCAGGAGCCTTCTTCGGCAGCTCCTCCAGCTCTTCCAGCATATTGTTCGCAAGGTTCTCGTACACCTGAAACTCCAGATCGTTGATACGTCCGAGCTCGTGGTTTACTTTTGCAAAATACCAGTCTTCGTAGATGCTCCGGTCCAGGACGTTGCGGTTGCTCCGCAGCGCTTTCTTGATCGACTTAAACCGGCTGTCCAAAAAATACAGCTGGAGTAAAAACGGGTATCGGTGCTTCTCGATCTCTTCCTTCGATGCCGTATAGAAAAGCGGTAAAATCGGATTATCGTCCACGCTCTCGTAAAACACTTCCGATCCGAGCTCCCGCCCAAGCAATTCGGCTACGGACGTTTTCCCCAGACCGATCATCCCCCCGACAACAATCACTGACATTGTCCCCTTTCTCCTTACGCCGCTTCTGTGAAGCTTATCATTTTAACAATACTTAACTCATGGCTTAAAACAACTGCTCTATTATAGCAGGAAAGCCCGGCTTTGTCTCAAATTACAACGGTTGGGCGTTCGCATCCAAAGAAAAAAGCGGTCATGTCGACCGCTTCCATAGCTTAGCCTTCTTCTGTTAAAGCGAGGAACTGCTTCACATCTTCGATAGAAAGATCGACCGCCTGCTGCCAAAACTCCGGCTGCTCCAAGTCCACCCCCAAATGCTTGCTCGCCAGCTGCTCGACCGTCAAGCGGCCGGTGTCCTGAAGCAAGGCAATGTACCGCGCCTCGAACGATTCGCCTTCCCGGCG
The DNA here is from genome assembly GCF_900100345.1 of Paenibacillus tianmuensis. GTDB lineage: Bacteria > Bacillota > Bacilli > Paenibacillales > NBRC-103111 > Paenibacillus_G > Paenibacillus_G tianmuensis. The sequence continues at coordinate 52,743 of NZ_FMTT01000006.1, forward strand.
CGCAAGCGAGTAGATGCCCGAGGAAAACAGGAAGCCGAACGTGTACGGGAAATTGTAAAACGGCACGGAGGTCCGGTAAAAGTGCGACTTCGCCGCCCAGAAATGCGGGTGGTACTCGCTCAGAGCGTCGCAGAACGCGTCTTTTTGAGCCTCGATCATCAGCTCGTTCAACCGGTCCGGGCTGACGAGTCCGACCTTGCGCTCCTCGTAGAACCGCGTCTCGAACAGGAACCGCGCATGAATGTCCATGAAAAAGGTGACGGCCCGCTGGATTTTATCATTCAGCAAGAACAGCTTTTGCTCCCGCGTCTCCGCCTGCTTCAACGCAGCGTCGCTGACGATCAATTCGGCAAAGGTCGAAGCCGTCTCCGCCACGTTCATCGCGTAGCGCTGAGTCATCGGCGGAAGCTCGTTCATCACATGCTGGTGAAACGCATGGCCGAGCTCGTGCGCCAGCGTCGACAAGTTCCCCGCCCCGGAGTAAGTCATGAAGATCCGGCTCTGCTTGCTGACCGGGAACGAGGTGCAGAAGCCTCCGGGCCGTTTGCCCGGGCGGTCCTCCGCCTCCACCCACCGCTCCTCGAACGCACGCACGGTAAAGTCGGCGAGCTGCGGCGAGAACCGGCGGAACTGCTCCTCGATCATCACGGCAGCCTCGTCGTAGGAGATGTTCGTGTCCTTGCCTTCAAGCGGCGCATACAGATCGGACCAAGCCAGGCGCTCCACCCCCATCAGCTTGGCGAGCCGCCCCAGATAAGCGATAAAGACCGGCTTGTTCTTCTCGATCACTTCCCACATGGTCAGCAGCGTTTTCCTGGTCATCCGGTTGTTTTCCAGCGGCTCTCGAAGCACCGAATCCCAGCCCCGATGCTTGTACAGCTGGAGGCGAAAGCCTGCAATATGGTTCAACGTATCGGCGCAAAAATCTTCCTGAGCCGTCCATGTTTCCTCCCATTGCCGGAACAGGCGTCCCCGTTCCTGACGATCCTGCTCTTTAAACATCTGGTTGAAAAACTGCCCGACTGAGAGCATGACCGTATTCCCGTCCTTCTCATACGGAAACCGGATCTGCTTCACGATCGTGTTGTACAAGGCGCTCCAGCCATGATAGCCGTCCACAGCAAGGTCGTTCACTAACGTTTCTTGCTCCAGCGGCAGCTTGTCTTTTACCTGCGTCCGGCGTTCCTCCAGATTGAAGGCGAGGGCTGTCATCGCTTCGCTGCCGACCCACTGGGCGAATACGGAGTCCGGCATCTCCGCAAGCAGCACGTCGAAGCGCGTCATGGCGGACTGGTAGTTCGCCTGAATGCCGTCCAGCCGACCGCCTAGCCGAACGGCCCCCCGGTCTGCCTGATTTTGCGCGGACAGGCAGATGATGAAGGCTGCTGCTTGACGCAGCCGTTTTTGCAAGTCCTGCAGCAGCTCCACGAAGCCCTGCAATGCGGCGGCAGCTTCTGCGGTTTGCGGCGACGGCAGAGCGTCCAGCTCGCTGCGAAAGCGGTTCGTGTCGGCTTCAAGCGCATTCAAATATTGCGCGAAATCGGAAGAGTCGCTGCCTCCCGAGAAAAAAACGTCCAGATCCCAAGTTTGCCGCAATGATCGGTTCATCCAGGGGAACCCCTTTCGGATAAGAGTATATAAACGGATAATGACGCGAAAAAATGCGCACTTCATGTTATTCTACAAACGGTCAATTATCCCTTCCGAAAACCCTCCACTCAGCTGTACGCGGCGTTGCCCGGCCTGAAAGTGGAGAACGGCTGCGAATCATTTTAGAAAACAACGACTTGAGGCAGACCGCGAGGACATACCATGAGATTCGGAACGAAAACGAGACTGGACCGTCTTCAGACGCTCCTCCAATCCATCGCCGACGAGCAGCAGCAAAAAGAAGCCCTGCATCTTCTGGAATCGCTCAAACGGGATATCGATGAAAATTACGCAGAAATCCGCAAACCGATCCGCCTTTATGAGAAAGATCAATGACCGCCCAACGAGCGCAGCGCCAGCATAATTTTCTCCACGTTATGCGTCAGGGAATGCTCATTTGTATGAATCGTAAGCTCCGCATGCTCCGGGGGCTCGTAGGCGTCGGATATGCCGGTAAAATTCGGAATAAGCCCGAGCCGCGCCTTGGCATACAGCCCTTTGACGTCCCGCTGCTCGCATACCTCCAGCGGACACTCTACATAAATTTCCATGAACCGCGGCAATACCGACCTCGCGTAAGCTCTCATGCTGCGGTACGGCGTGATAGCCGACACGAGCACGATTGCGCCACTACCGGCGTGTGTTTTCGCAAGCTCGACAATCCGGCGGATATGCTCAAGCCGATCGGCGGGCGTGAATCCCAGATCGCTGGACAGCGTCTTGCGCAGCTCGTCTCCGTCCAGCCATTCGACCCGGCGTCCCTGTTCGCGCAGAACGGATGCCGCCTCCCGCGCCGTCGTCGTCTTCCCTGAGCCGGACAGCCCGGTAAACCAGAGGACCGCCCCTTCCTTTTCGTTCAAAAACCGCATGGCGACGCCTCCTTCGCGACATATCGCGCATCCGCGCCGGGAACTCGTTCCAATATTCCTTTTCCGTAAATCGACTCCATCGACAGCTCCGGCATATGCACGTAGCCGATGTAACAGCCGCACGTTTTCATCCGACACGGTCTTTCCGCGGATAATCGTTCCAAGCCGTCGCGGTACAAATTCCCGATCACTCTCCGGTCCTTATAGCAGCGTTTGACCAGCCCCGAGCCCGTAACGAAAAACACGCGGCTTCCCGTGGCGCAAGGCTTCCCCATGCTGTCATAATCCCGCGCGTTCCACTCAAAATAAGGGTCAATCTCGCGAAAGGCCGCCTTTTCCTCGGGCGAATAATACGCCGGCTGGTCCTTGTACGCGTTCACCCACAAGTAAACATCCTGAGGCAGCGTACGGCGCAGCGAACGGATCGGCTCAAGGTAGCTTTTGATCCCGACGGAGCCGACGCTGAAGGATATCCCTTTGTCGTAAAGCTGCGCGCACTGGGCCAGAAACGACGCTTCGCTCGTTTGACCGGGATGGTATGTGACCCAGAACGCCGCCTTTTCCTTGTTCAGCCCGTTCGTCCAGTCCAGCTTGACGGACAAGTTCGTCTGGATCGCCACTTTGTCAACGTGCTCCAGATGGGACAGCTCCGTTAACGCCTCGCGGTACCATCGGTGGACCAGCGCCTCGCCGTACGGATTGAAGAAGAGGGACAGACGCCTGCCGTCTGCCCCCTGCTCCCGAACCCATGACACAAATCGCTCCAGCTGCGCCTTGTCCTTCGCCAGCGTCTCGCGGCTGTCCGTCGTTTTGCTGAACGGACAATACGGACAATCGTAGTTGCAGGAGGATAACGCGCCCCGGTAATATAACGTCGTGCTTACACGCATACGAATTCCTCCATCCGCTCCCTGACCTCCGGCGAGATCAGCCAGTCGCCGATCGCATCGGAGTAGGCCATGCCTTCGTCCGTCAGGCGCATCGTACCGTCTTCCAACACAGCGAACCCGGCAGCCAGCAGCCGGTTCAGCTCGGGACGGCTGGCGAACGGATCGCTGCCGAACCTCGCTTCATAAGCGCGCCGCTCCAGCCCTTCGCGGTGGAGCAGCGCCTTGATAACGAAACGGCGCTGCTGCTCGGCCAGGTTCAAGACGTAGCCGTAATCGGCCGTATCGTAGCTTGACGCAGAGACGTAGTCGGCGATAATGCTTTGAGTCGCCTTGTAGCTTACGCCGTAGCGGGAAGCGTAATGCACTTCCCCCGTGTACGAACGCGCGCCGCAGCCGAGACCGACCATCCCTTCCTCCTGACAGCCGTAAGGCAGCAGGCTCTTCCCGGACTTCGCGTCCGGCTTGGCGAAACGCCGCATTGAGAACGCTTCGTAGCCTTTCTCCTTCAAGCGCTCGAAAGCGGCTCGGTACATATCCAGCCGGTGATCCTGCCCTTTGCGACGCAGCTCCTCCGGCTTCAAGATCGTATTCTCGCGCGTATACAGCGGGTAAATGAAAATTTCCTCCGGCTCATATTCCATCGCCCGATCCAGCGAATACAACCACGACTCCACCGTCTGGCCCGGCAGCCCGTAAATCAGATCGAGATTAAGCACGGCAAAGTCGTACCGTTTCAGCACTTCGAGCGCGCGCATCACTTCGCCCGGCTTTTGCGGGCGGTAGATCGCAGCGGCTTCGGCTTCGATGAAGCTTTGTATGCCCATACTCACCCGGTCGACCTTCCGTTCCTTCAGCAGCTTCATTCGCGCGTCGGTCACGGTATCCGGGGACGTCTCGACGGAGATCGAGGCACGGTCCGGATCGAGCCCCATCACCTGCTCCGCAATATCAAACAAACGTTCGAGAAGCCGCTCGTTCAGCAGCGTCGGCGTCCCGCCGCCGATCGCAAAGCGGGAGAATGGCCGGTGAGAAACCATGGGCGCCCACTGCCTCGCCTGACGCTCCAATGCAGCGACATACTGCTCGTGCGCGTCGACGCTCCGGTCGGGCAGCGTAAATAGATTGCAGAACCCGCACCGGGCCGCGCAGAACGGAATGTGCATATATAAAAAGAACGACTCCCCGCTCTCCCGCTTCCACAGCTCATGCAGCGGCAGCGGCGGATTCAGTTCGCGATAGGCCGTTTTATGCGGATAGGAGTACAAGTAAGACCGGTATGGCGATGCGGCGATTTGCTCCGACCAGCGCCGGATGTCTTCTGATTCCCGGAATTCCACTTGATGTCCCTCCTTCGATAGCTTTTATGTCTACAAAATAAACTCCCGGTACGGCACGTTCCATACGACCTCGTGCGCAAGCCGGTGGCCGTGATAGCCGTCCTCGCCGTAAGCGGTCCCGTGGTCGGAGGAGACGATGCAGAACGTCTTGCCCCGCGCGCGCATCGCCTCGAACAGCCTTCCAAGCTGTCCGTCCACATAGCGCAGTGCCGCCCGTTGGGTATCCACCGAATCGCGCTTGGCGCCGGGCACGAAATAATGGTTCGGACCGTGAATGGCGCTCACGTTCGTGAAGAGAAACAGCCTCTGGTCCGGGTCGGCCGAGCCGATCAGCTTCAGCGCATGATTCACCTGATGCTCGGTGGAGCGCGGATTCGTTACGCCGAACGTCTGGCGCCAGTAACTCTCTTGAAAATACGACGGTAACACTTTCGCCAGCGGCACTTTTTTCGTAAAAAAAATAACGCCGCCGATGCAGATCGTCCGGTATCCTTCCTTAGCAAGGCCAGAAACGATGTCGGGCGTATCGAACAGCCATGTGTTCGGATTGGTCTGCAGTCCCGTATTTTTCGAGTGGAACAGCCGGATATGACTGGCTTTGTCCGTATTCGCAGGCGTCGGCAAAAAACCGCCGAAGAACGCGTGATGCGCGGCATACGTAAAGCTGCCTGGCGTATGACGCTTTTCCCAGCCGCCCGTTCCGCACAGATTGGGGCAGTTCTCTTCCTCCAGCTTCGCCACGTCGTAGCGAAGCGTGTCAAGCGTCACAAACAAAATGTCGTGCGTGCCGACAATGTCGTTCATATTGATAGTCATGCTTCATTCATCCTTTAACATGCGGGTCATTTGCCATTCGTAGGTGTCCATGCCTTCGTAACGAACGTTCAGCAGCAGATCGCCGAACGGATTAATATCGACGATATAAGGACGCAAGGCGCCCTTGGCGAGAAGCACGTCGATCCCTGCCACAGCGGAACGCGGAAACAGCGAAGCCACCTGCTCCCCGGCCTCGGCCACCGCCTGAACGGTGGCTGCGGGTAGCCCGAGCTCCTCCAGACCGGCCCGCTCGTTGCGCAGGTGGAGGTTCGTGATCGGCGTGCGACTGAGCCGGGCAACCCGGTGGCACGCTTCGCCGCCGACGACGAGCTGGCGGATATCGAATGCCCGGCCGTCGTGCGAAGCTTTCTGCACCCACTGCTCGACGTGCATGCCTTGAGCGCCCAGCCAATTGATAATTTCGCGGATGATCGGGCGCTCCCGGTATCTGCGAAGACGGCGCGAATTGTAATATACCCGCTCATACCCAAGTCGTTCGAAGCCGATCGTCGTGTCGGCCAGTTCCGCTCCGGTAGTTGGGTTAATCTGGTAAGCCAGTATCCCGGAGGCCGAAGAGCCGAACGCCAGCTTAACAAAGACGCGCCGCATGCCGGTCCGCTCCATCGCTTCGCGGAGCTGGTCGTAGCCCCGGATAGAGCCAGCCTCCCCCGGAGCCGGGGGCACCGGCACGCCTCGGGAGCTGAGCAGCCTATGGCAGCGGCGCTTGTCGAACATGACCGCGATTTCCTGCGGATCGTTCGTCCAGCGCGCTTCCGGCGCCGTTTCGGCCAAGTCAGCGCGAAGCCCGGACAGCATCCGGCAAAATCCGCGAAACCATTGCGATGGATAGTAGATGCGTCCCGGTTGTTCGGGCAAATTCCGGGCCGCTTGCGCCGAGATGACCGGCATCGGGAGAAACTCCGGCAATGGGAACAGCTCGTCCGCTTGCCCGCCGTCAGCAGCACCGAGCGCGATCAGCTCGCGCTCCACCGGGAAATGCTCGCCGGGCGAGTCCAGCCGGACAAGGACAGGCTCGCCGCCTGTGATTTCCCGCCAGCGAACGCGGCCCTGCAGCAGATCGAGATACGGCACGATCTGTGCCGGAGACATCCCGAGCCTCCGTCGCGCTTCCTGCAGCATCGTCATCCTCCGGTTGCCGGGATTGCCAACAACAATCAGCGGACGGGCCATTTACTCCGTAACCGCCGGATAACGCCAGTCGTCGTCATCGTCGATCTCCTGCTGGTCGCTGACATCGACGGACATGCCCGACGCTTGCCAGCGTTTTACCATCTCGTCCGACATGTAGTGATAATTCAGGTCGAGGAACGAAAGCTTCCGGACGCGTTCGCTCGCCAGCAGCACTTCCGCGCCTTTGTCGCTAAGGGTTCCCAGCGATAAATCGAGCGTATGCAATTGATCGAGGATCGGCGAATTCGCAATCTCAATCGCGATTTCGTCTTGAATCTCGCTGTCTTTCAGACCGAGGTAAGTCAATTTGAGAAAGCGCCCCGGTTCCATGAGTGGTTTAACATCCTCCAAGCCGCCGTCAAAACCGTAATTGTCTACGCCGAGATAAAGCTCCAGCTTTCTCAGCTCCGGCAGCTCGGCGTCTCGAATATCGGCGAGCACTTCCTTGCTCAGGCCACCGCAGATAATTACCAATTCTTCCAACCGTTCGTGCTTCAACGGCTTCAAGGACAAGTCAGTGCTACCTTTAATACGGAACGAAGTAAGCTGCGGAAACGCCTCCAGCAGCGGAGCCAGATTCGTCTGCGTAATCCACGAAATTTCGCATTCCTCCGAGTCCATATCGCCGATAAACAGCTTGCGCAACGCCGGAAAAGCGTCCTTATGTCCGATCAATGTATCCACGAACGTGTCGGGACCTTCTTCATAGGCCTCTCCCCATGAGCCGATCGTCAGCTCTACCACCTCCCGGCTCTCGGGCTTCGCAGCCAATTGCTCGATCAACTGCTCCATGCGCATTCCATCTTCGTGTTCGTCGTGGCTGATTTCCAAACGGACTTCTGTCATCGATAACCCTCCCACAATATGCCATACTCTTTTCTAAACTATCATCTGATTTTTGTTTCGTCAATCCGAATATCCATGCGTTGTGCCGAAGATAACGAGTCGAGAGACATTTATACTAAACTTAAGAGAATTTTCTGTAAATTGTATTGACTACGAACAAATGTTTGGTATAATAGAGATCAAGAACGCATGTTCCTATTTTCTGAGAGGAGTGTAGATACGATGGTGACGAATGTTAGATTTATCGAACGGGACTACTACAAGAATGTCATGGCCGAAAATGGAGAACAGCTCACGGAGCAGCAGATCGAAAAAATTTTGGATGCTTCCGGGTCGTTCTGGGCCGATCTTACTTTTAAATTTTTCGAAAACGGATCGATGATCATTATCGACAACCATACCGAGCTACAAGTTCCTCTCAGCAGCCTGAGTGAAGCGGCATGCGAGTTTTACGCCCAGCAGCGAATCAAAATGATTAAAGCCAAGCTTAAAAATCAAAAAATTACGGAAGCTTCCTAAAAAACTAAGATTAAGTACAAAAGTCCGCGCGTTCTCCGGGGTTGTCCCTTCGTTCCGCAACGGACCTTTATGCTGGTTATTATTATTGCGTGTTATGCTTGTACTAAGTTATTCCGCAAAGGCTTTTAGCACGATGACCGCATTGTGTCCGCCGAATCCGAAGGAATTCGATATGCCGATCTTCAGGTTGGCTTGACGCGCTTCATTCGGCACATAGTCCAAATCGCAATCCGGGTCCGGCTGTTCCAGATTAATCGTGGGAGGAATGATTCCCTGCTCCAGGCTCTTGGCCAGAGCAATGGCTTCTACTCCGCCGGCCGCTCCCAGCATGTGGCCGGTCATGGACTTATTGGCGGTGACCGAAATCCGATAGGCATGTTCGCCGAACAGCTTCTTGATCGCCATCGTTTCGGACCTGTCCCCCAGTTCCGTACTCGTCGCGTGCGCGCTGATAACCTCCACTTCCTCGGGGTTTATAGCCGCTTCGCGAAGCGCCGACTTCATAGCCAGGTAAGCCCCGATCCCCTCCGGATGGGTGGCGACGATATGATAGGCATCAGAACTGGCTCCATAACCGATCACCTCGGCGTAGATTCGAGCGTTCCGACGCTGTGCATGGGAGAGCGATTCCAGTACCACAATGCCCGCCCCCTCGGCCATGACGAACCCGTCCCGTCCCCCATCGAACGGACGGCTTGCTCTGGCAGGCTCGTCGTTTTGGCTGGACAAAGCGGTCGCGTTGCCGAAGCTGGCAAGCGATATTTCCGTCACGGCGGCTTCTGCACCACCGGCAATGATCGCGTCCGCGCCACCTGCCCGAATTAAACGGAATGCTTCGCCGATGGCGGTGTTTCCTATGGAGCATGCCGTTACCGGAGACAGCGTTGGGCCCAAAGCTCCATATTTTATGCTGATCGTCGCTGCGGCCATATTCGATATCATCATCGGTACCAGCGTCGGACTAACCCGTTCCGGTCCCCGATCCCGGAGAATACCGTCCTGTTCGAGCAGCGTTTGAATGCCTCCGATGCCTGATCCTACATATACGCCAAGTCGTTCCCGATCGATTTCATCAAGCGTTAACCCTGAATCCTCCAACGCCTGCTCCGCAGCGGCCAAAGCAAACTGACAAAACCGATCCATCCGCCGCGCTTCTTTGCGGCCGAACCGGGCATCGGCGTCAAATTCCCGGACGACCCCCGCAATTTTCGTTTTAAAGCGGGAGGTGTCGAACGTATCGATCCGGCTTATCCCCGATTCCCCCCGGCACAAACGATTCCAAAAGGTTTCCACTTCATTTCCAAGCGGCGAGATAATCCCCATCCCCGTTAACACGACTCGTTCCATCGTATTTCCTCCCTCTCGTTCATCGGTTAAGTCCTATGTTGTCATAGTTGTTATCCTATTACAAGTTGTAGTTTATTATAGTATAATAACTACCATGATAACGAAACCAAAAGGCGGAACCGAAATGAATCATCAAACGAGGCTTCAGGCGTTATCGGCTTTTTTGAAGGCACAACGGGCTAAAGTGCTTCCGCAAACGGTCGGACTTCCAGTGGGAACCCGCAGACGCACCCCGGGCTTAAGACGCGAGGAAGTCGCCCAACTTGCCGGGGTCAGCCCCACGTGGTACACATGGCTTGAGCAAGGACGGGATATCAAAGTGTCTAAATCGGTCCTGGACTGCGTCGCCGCCGCCCTGCAATTAACAGTAGACGAGCGGAAATATTTGTTTTCGCTTGCTCTGGAAACCGGGTCGGGCGCCCATACGCTAATAGAAGAGCTCCCCGAGATCAGCCCTTCGCTGAGAAGAATTTTGCAGGAGCTGCGCTTTTGTCCGACCATTATCTCTGACCGCCGCTGCCATATTGTCGGCTGGAACGAAGCAGCTTCCCATGTGTTTCTCAATTTCCAACATATTCCCGTCGAACAGCGGAACATGATCCGGCTGCTGTTTACACAAAAAGAATTTCAGCGTCTCGCCGTCAACTGGGAGCATTTTGTCCGCGGTTTTCTCGCTATTTTCCGGGCGTATTACGGGCAATACGTTGAGGACGAATGGTATGAGCGTTTTCTTGCGGAGATGAAGGAGGTCCACCCGGATTTCGATCGGCTATGGGAGCAAAGCGAAGTCAGCTCGGCGCCGGAGGTGCTAATCGAATTCAGGCATGCGAAAGCGGGCAAGATGCTGTTTCACCTTACCTCGCTGCAGGTACAAGGGAGTTCTGACCTGCGGTGCAGTATATATACTCCTGCGCCCGATTCCTCGACGGAATCGAAGCTAAAGCAGTTGATGGAGCGCAGCTTAAGCTCCCCTGATCGATCAGACTGAGCCGATCCGGCGGTGGTGAGAATGGCTTCCCGCTCGCCGTTCCTTATTCCTCCACCATTGCATACTCTGATGATTCTTCGCAAATATGGTACAATGGATACAGCTTAACGACGAAGGAGAACAAGGATGGCGCGCAATCATAGATTGGTAACGGATGCGGATTTCCAGGAAGCGATGGAACGCGAAGCATCGATCCGGGTTTTTCAAGACGACCATGTGGTCGGTTCCGGCGGGATCATCACCCGTTTCGATAGCGACACGGTCGTGATTCAGTTCGGGGTCAGTGATGTGGCTTATCACCGCAGGGAGTTGTGCGAGTTTTTCGAAATGAGAAAAAGGTAGAACACACGAAACAGCTCGGAACTTGAACGCAAAGTCCGGGCTGTTTCTTTTTGGCGCTTCTGCTTCTTTAATGCTCAGGCTTAGACAGACGGATAATGTCGAACACATTGACCTTGCGTCCCGTCTCGTCGTGGATGAGTACATTCCCTTCAATCTTGTCGATGTAAAGAACCCCGTCCAGATGGTCCATTTCATGTTGAATGCAGCGCGCAAGGTACCCTTCCGCTTCGAGAACGAACGTCTCGCCTTGCCGGTTCAAACTGCTGATCTTGACTTGATTGGCCCGCTTCACAATACCGGAATGCCCGGGAAGCGACAGGCAGCCTTCCGTTCCGATCTGCTCTCCGGACATTTCCAGCATCACCGGATTGATAAGCTCAATGAGTCCGTCGCCGCAGTCCATCACAACTACCCTGCGCAAAAATCCGATCTGCGGCGCAGCAAGTCCCGCCCTACCCTCTGCGGCATACAGCGTATCGACCATATCGTCAAGCAGCTTAATGATTCTCGAATTTACCTCTTCCACCGGTTTGGCCTTTTTGCGTAGAACCGGGTCGCCGAATGGCAGGATTGTTTTTTCAGCCATAACGTTAATGCCTCTTTTCTTTTTTAAATGGACGCGCTTCTGACTTGCGCCGGCGTATGCACCCACAAGTCGTTCGGGGTACAGTCCAAAGCCGTGCATAAAGCGTCCAGCGTCTCAGCCTTCATCTGCTTCGGCTGTCCGGTCATCAGGGCGCTGATCGAGGGAGCGGACAGCTCGTAGCCTGCTTTTTCCTTTAACAGCCGGGCCAGCGCAGCCCCTGTCCAGATGCCCCGCTCCGCCATCATCTTTCTCAACATCCACACCAGCATGAGTTTACCCCTTTCCGAACCCAAAGGTTAAGCAGCACCTAATTTTATTAGGTAATACCTAATATATCACATCTGCTACTAACAATAAATAGCATGTGTAAAAAAGAGGAACCCGCGTCAAAGCTGGCGCAGATCCCTCTTCCTTATGTTGCTCGCGGCTCTTGCTTTTCCCGGTTGTATCCCTGCTCACCGATTCATGGCCAATTCCTTTTTCTCCCCAACCGTTACTTCAGCCAGTACTGGCTTCCGTCCGGTGTTCTGTCTAAAAAACCGTATTCGATGAGATAACGCCGTAAGGTAACGAAGTCGTCGTGTGCGGCCTTCAAAGATTCATTGACTTCCTTCTCACTGTAGACATGCCCGCTTTTGAATCGTTTAGCGATCTCTCTCAGCACGACAAGCTTATGCTTTTCCTGCAGATGGAACGTTTTTAATGGCCCATCCGTACCCTCGGGAAAATATTTCTGCAAAATCTCTTCGATTTCTTCCGCAGTTATGTTGTATCGCTCATCCACCATTTTGGCGGTTCTGTGAGGCTCGACAAAGGCCGGAGCATACTTGTCCTTTTCCTTCAGCAGCTCCATCATCGCCAAATACACCTTGGACTGGCGTTCTTTTTCCTTCAAAGCAAAGCGGTGATTGCGGATGGTGGACGCGCTGCCGATGCCCATCTCCTTCTGAACGTCCGCATCGCTCATTCCTTGGTAAAAATGCCGGAGCAAACTGTTTTGATGGTCGGTCAGCCCGGTCAGCTTTTTATCGAGCCCAATCAAATATTCGAACACGGAGCCATGGGTGTTTTCAATATGAACCCGTGTATAGCGTTCCGCCTCGTAGAGCGTGCCTTCGTCCGGATAAATAATGCCCTTCTCCACCGTTTTGCCGCAGAGCAAGCAAATATAACAGTCCGTCTCCTCAACGTAACCCCGCTTCAACGCTTCGAGCGATGCATTCCAAAACTGTTCAGACAGCTGCATAAAACAAACACATCCTCATCTCGTTTACCTTATGATGGACATATTACATTAGCGTTTATATGTATGTCAACCATTACGGAATGCCTCTGCTCTATCACGTCTGTCTGCAACCCGTCATTGGACAAAACCGCTGAAAATATAGATAATTAGATTGTTATCCAGTTATTAGCCAATCCCCCAGCCGATGGGGAATAAGTGAGGGAAAACCATGAAGAAGAAGATTGCGGTCTTGTCCGCCACCCTGATCCTGATGGCCGGAGCCGTAAGCGCCTCCGGATTGAACGGGGATTACAAAGGAAATCCGATCGTGAAAGTAACGTCGAACGGGAAGCCGCTCGAAACGGGCGAAGTGCCTGCCATGATCTATGACGGCAACACGCTCGTGCCGATTTCTTTGCTGCGGCAGCTTGAGGCTTCCGTAACATGGGACGGCGACGCTTATCAGGTGGATGTCAAGCTCCCCGAGCCTCCTGCAACAGCGGACAAATCCGAGGTCACGAAGCAGCAAAGCGATGTAAAGAAGCTTAAGCAATATGCCGCTGCCGCCGAGCTGTACTTGAAATTGCAGACACTCGGCGAATCGTTGGATTCCGCCCGCACTACCATCCGGTTGACTGCCGATACCATGAATGCAGGGAAAGCGGAGGCCTCCTCCTTAATTACCAATGCCAAGACGAGCTACTACAAAGCTAATGAAACGCTAACAAATCTAACTAAGGAAACAACGGATAGCGTCTATGACGATTTCATTAAGCATGGTATCGATTCGAGCCAGATTAGGTCTATCCTAACCGATTACCAAGAGAGCGCCCGGCATTATCAGCTTGCATTGGATTATCTCGATAAATACATTCGGGACAAAAAAGCAAGCGATTATAACGAATATTTAAATAACAATGGAAAAGCCGACAATTCCGCCAAAAGCGCAAGAGAAAAATCCTCCAAAGGATACGCCGAATGGTCCAAGAATGTGCATAACTATTAATCTCCGGCTGTCGCATGAAGCATACAAAAGCCCCTTTCCGGGGCTTTTCATCTTTCCAGAGCACCTTGCCGTCAGATGAGAGACTCAAGCCTTGATCTTCTCTCAAGTAGCATTGAACCGCATCATTTTATTCATGCAACCCATTCGTTTCTTTACGAGCGCTTTGTTCATTTTCTCGATTCAAAAAACCGCAAAACGATCAGCAAAATCTCGCAAAAAATCTTCCAAATCACAACGGATATCACAAAAGCGACAACGCCGTACAAGACTCCCTTCGGAAGATCATTTACCGCCTTGGCCGTGAAAAAGTACCCTTCTTTAACGTTGCCATATAGGTATTCGTCCTATAGATTTCTTCTCCGAATAGGGCGGCTTGATAGGCTATCGGAATCCAGCCCGTATAAAACAGAACCATGATTAACCGAATCGGCGGCGTCTCCCCGAACTCAAACAGTTTGTTCCACATATTCATTTTCTAGGACTTTGCTTTCTGCAATTGTTTTTCGATATAATCCATCGCCTCGTCTTTATGCTTGAACACCCATTCAATCGTTTCCAGCCCTTTATTGCTGTTGATTCCAAGCAGCAGCGTCCTGACGGCCTCCTCACAAGGCGGGCCTACGATGACAGCCATAGGCAGGGCCGGCCCGCAGCAGCCGGTATCGATATCCAGCGCCAGCTCCAGCATATCTCCCCATTCGTACTTCAGATCGGACCAGTCCAGAATAATGGCATCCGCTTTCCAGGCTTCAAGTGCCGCCAGGCCCATCGCTTTCATATATACCGCATCGCTGTTCCCCTGAGAGCCGAAGCCGTACTCGCCCGAGTATTTTATCATTATAATATCGCGATATTCCACGGTCTTTGACGGCCCGATAAAATAATCAACTTGAATATCGCTTAATTCTGACAATTTTACTTCCCGAAAATCGGATTTCATTGCGTCCACCCTTTTCATTTATTATTTTCGTACATGCAAATTCTGCGGCCTGGCTGGGACGTCAAGCTCTTCACCACGAGGCCCATCGATAAACCCATCAAGACCAAAGGGTACTGTATGAACTCCATCGTCACTTATTGTAAATAATCCCATTATATCAATTTCGCGCTTACAAGAGTAGCTTCTTCTTAAATGCCAAGAAACGATAGAAAAGCACCACGAACATGGAAGTCCGTGGTGCAAGAACTTATTGCTCAGCCGCCTTTCATAGTTTGCTTCATCTCATCCAGCATTGGTTGTCTGGCTATTCGGTGAACGAGTTCAGGGTTGATAGTACAGGAGCTATTTTGATTAGCATGAATATTTCGAGCTTACTTAACTACACCAAATCTTGCAAAAACAGCGTTGCGTTCAAATAACGTTTGGCGAGAGATTGAAAATACGAGGTCTGCACCGACACCATAGCGATAAAAATCGTATGGCTCAGCAGCTTCTTCTGCCCATCGCTCAATCCCTCCACCGCCTCGGCATATTCGTCAGCCTTTTGCTTGATTAAATGCTCCAGCATATGGTCATGGTTGCGCAGGCCGCTGTCGTGCCCGGACAGGTCCAGCACTTGGTCGTTGTTTTGGTCCAGCTCTTCAAAGATCGAGGAGTACGCAGCGTACAGCCGTAGCGGGGAAACGATATCGTCGTCATCGTCGTCCGGGTGGCTGAAGACGAGCGTCAGCAGCTTGCGGATCGACTCGAAATCGAGCGTCGCCTTCAAATCGTCGATAATGAACAGGATGGCGGTTTGGTCGATCGAATATTTTTTCCCCAGCCTCGGTGAAGGAATGAGCGACTTGAAGTCCCGCTTCACCCAATTTTGCACCGAAGTGACCGAATACTGCGCGTATTCGATCTGATTGCCGAGCGCAACGATATCGGTCAACGAGAAACCTTCGCTCGTGGTTTTCGTCTTGATCAGCTTCTCGAAGATCGGCGGCAGCGAGGTGGATACGAACGCCCCCAGCGTCTTGCCGTGCTCCATGTCCGACCGATGCGATTTGGCCCAGGCCTCCTGCAGCGTAGCGAGCGGCGTCCGATCCGTCTTCCCTGCAAGAGACATCAACAAGCTGGCCATCTGTTTTCGCGTCAAATAAAAGGTTTCCATAAGCGAGCCCCTTCACAATAACAAGTTCATTTGAACTAATCATAGGACTTTGTAGTGAGAATGTCAAAAAGCTCATCTCGCTAAGATTGAGCTTCCTACGGCATTCTCATAAGAACTTGTAATGCGAAAGTTCATCCTGACGCTTCTGCCGCTGAAACAAACGGGTTACATCAGGAACGACTAAGCCGCAGCCGGCAGTAAAGTATCAAACTCGAAAACGATGAGGAGAGTAAACAATGGGATTATGGGCTTTACTTAAAAAAGGAAATACTTCTTCCTTAATGGCGGCGCTTGGAAATACAGCGGTTGCGGCTGCCAAGGGAGTCGCCGCAGCGCTTAGCGGAAGCGGCGCCATGTTCGCGTCGGCCATGCACTCGGTAGCGGATGCGATCAACCAGGGGTTTGTTTTTGCCGGAAGCGTGCTCGCGGAAAAACAGCCAACCCGACGGTTTCCCACCGGCTTCGGCCGTGTAATCAATCTGTTCTGTATGGTCGCGGTTATGGTCGTTTCCTTCATGGCTTACGAGACAATTCTGGAAGGCTTTCATCTGCTGGCCCACCCCTCGGAAGCTTCGAATTTCTGGCTGAACTTTGTCATCCTGCTGATCGCCATCCTGTGGAAGGCAATGAAAGAAATTGTCCGCGAAGCGCGCACGGAAGCCAAAGGACTTGCGATCATCCCGGCCGCATTTCGGAATGTCGGGCGTTCCGCCCCTCCTACCCGGCTGGTCTTCTATGAAGATATCGTTGCGACGTTGGGCGCGGCTCTCGCCTTGATTGCGGTCATCGTCACGCAGCTGTCGGATTTCAAAATGCTGGACGGAATAGCCACGATCCTGATCGGATTTCTCATGGTCGGTGTGGCGTTCAAGGTCGGCTATGACAATATGGTAGGTCTGATCGGCGTAGCCGCGCCGAAAGCCGTGGAGGACCGGGTCGCCGGTCTGCTGCTGGCCGACCCGGATGTCCGGGACATTAACCGACTCCGCATCCTGCAGGAAGGCCGGACGTATCACGTCGACGGCTATGTAGAGCTTCGCGTCGGCTTGACGCTGGCGGATGCCGACGATATTAAGTTCCGTTTGAAAGCGACGCTGCTGAACGATCCGGACATTACCGACGTTACGCTCGGCATTCTCGAAGACAACGGCGTCCGGGATTGGAGACCGGAGCTTACTCCTTAAACGTCGTCCCGGCAACCGAGCGGCAACAAAAAAAGCGTACGAGCCCGTGTACCGAGTTCATACGCTTGGCTGCGCATCGTTGCAGGCCCGATTTTCATTGTCAATCCACCGAGCAATGCCATTTACGGGACATACATTCCCGTTTATTTTCAGTCGACCAGATCGGGGCGCTGCTCAGCGTCGGTCCGTTCGTCGCCGTGCTCGCTCAACCGCTATGGGGCGCCGTCGGGGACCAGGCCAAAACGAAAAACGCCGTCCTCGGCTGGCTGATCGTCGGCAGCGGGGCGATGATTCTGCTCTTCCCCTTCTCCGAAGCGTTCTTGTATTTGCTTGTCGTCGTATGCTTGTTTACGTTTTTCCAAACGTCGATCTTCGCCTTGAGCGACGCCATCACACTGGAAGAATTGGAGAAGCACAAGCGGTGGTCGTTCGGCCCGATCCGACTCGGCGGCACGATCGGCTTCGCGGTCATGTCCATTACTTTCGGTTGGATCGCCAAAGATCATATCGGCTATTTGTTTTACGCGTACGCCTTGGTCATGCTGGTGTCGCTGCTACTGCTGGCCAAGTTCCCCAAGGTATCGGGATACCAGTCGGCCGGCAACAAAATGCAGGTATGGGCGCTGTTCAAAAACCGCAAGCTCGTCACCTATCTGGCAATTAATCTGGTGCTGCAAATTACGATGGGGTATTATTATACGTTTTTCCCGGTGTACTACAAAGAAATGGGCGGCGACAGCGTGCTGCTCGGCTGGTCAATGGTCATATCGTCCCTGAGCGAAATCCCGTTTCTGCTGTTTGCCTCCAAGATTATGAAGCGCGTTCGTATGACGCATATTTTGCTTTTATCGAGTCTGGCGGCCATGGCCCGCTGGTTCATCTTCTCGTTCACGGACAACCCGTATTGGGTGCTCCCCACGCAGTTGCTTCACGGGCTTATCTTTATCGTGCTGACTGTCACGATGGCGATGTATATCAACCAGGAAGTGCCGAAGGAGCTCAAGGCAAGCGGCCAGACGCTGAACGGACTGCTGAATCTCGGCCTTGCCCGGATCATCGGCAGCTTTTTGGGCGGTTATGCAAGCGAGGCGTACGGCATGCGAAACGTCTTTATGTTCAACGGCTGGGTCGCCGCCGCCTGCGCCGCAGTGATCGTCATCATTGGCCTCAGGCAAGCCCGCTCGGAGCGGGCGCTTGACGCCTGACGTATTACCTTTGCCCTCTCCAGTCCTGTCCGGACGCGGTTTCGAGCCAACGGCTGCGAATCGATTGCAGCTGCGCTTCCGGCAGGACGCCTTTCCTCGCCAGCTCCGCGTTCCGCACCCAGCGGTCCGGTTTCGCCGTGCCGACAATAGCTGTGCTCACGCCGGGAATGCTCAGGGTGAACCGCAGAGCGATTTCGACCGAATGCTCCAAGTCTACGTGCAAAAAATCGTAACGAAGCTGCTGTAACCGCTCCCAATACGGCCCATAATAAGCCGAAACGGGCTTCTCGCCGGTCCGCCAGGCCACCTTTGCGAGCGGTCTCTTGGCAATGACGCCCATTCCCCGCTGGACGGCTTCCGGTATCGTAAGCTCTATGGCTTCCTGATCCGCAATATTGACCGACGTCTGCAGCGTATCGAACGCCCCGCAACGAATCGCATACATCGCCGCCTCACGGTCGCCGCTGTAGCCGATGTAGCGCGCTTTTCCCGCCTCGCGCGCCCGCTGAAGCACCTCAATAACATCCCCTTGCTTCAATAATTGTTCCGAGCAGCTGTGAAGCTGTATCAAGTCGATATAATCCGTCTTCAGCCGCTTCAAGCTGCGGTCGATGCTTTGAACAAGCAGATCCGGGTCCCAGTCCGGAATGGCAAAGCCGGAGGCATGTCCGCATTTCGTGAACAGATAATAGTCCTTCCGGCGGTGACTGACCGCTTGTCCGATCAGTTCCTCGCTCCCTTTATAACATTCCGCCGTATCAATAATATTCAACCCCGCATCCAGCGCCGAATCGAGCAACCGCTCCACAGTTGATACGGAAGCGGCTTCAAACCCGATCTCCGCTCCGCCGAATCCAAGCATACTGACCTGCATATCCGTATTTCCTAACTGACGTCTTTCCATAGCTTGTCACCCCTTCGCTTCGGATCAACTTTATCTTAACAAATATTTACTCCTTTGTAAGCCTCAAGCGGTCAGGAATAACAAAAAGCCGGCCGAACCAAACGGTCGAACCGGCTTCCATGAAGCTCATCCCTTCTGCACTCCGGTGCCCGTCGCACGCATCGCGAGCCTACCTTTCAGCGAGCTCAGCGTGAACAGCAACAGCGCGCTCCAGATCAGACAAAAGCCGATCAGGTGCACGGTCGTAAACGGCTCGTCGTATAAAGCGACACCCAGAATGAGGCTGATGGTCGGAGCCAAATATTGCAAGAACCCGACGGTCGTCAGCGACAGCCTTTGAGCCGCTTGGGCAAACCACAGCAGCGGCATCGCCGTCGCTACCCCCGACAGTGCCAGCAGCAGCTGGTAGCCCGCGCTTAACGACGATGTCGTCGATTGGCCTGTCATCCCAACAACTAGCAAATAAACGGCGGCCACAGGCAACACGACGATCGTTTCTCCGCCGAGGCTAACCATGGGATCGAGTTGCATTTTCTTTTTGACGAGCCCGTACACTCCGAAGCTCAGCGCCAGAACCAACGATACCCAAGGAACCGATCCGTAGCTAAGAGTCAGAACGGCTACCCCGGCCGTAGCAAGCGCCATCGCCATCCATTGTACCGCGCGAAGCCTTTCGCCCAAGAAACAGACCCCAAGCAGCACGCTGATCAGCGGGTTGATGTAATAGCCCAGGCTCGTTTCGACAACGCGATCATGGTTGACGGCCCAGATGAAGATAAGCCAGTTGAGGCTGATCAGCAGGGAGCACCCCACCATCGGCAAAACATTTTTGCGCTCGGAAAAAGCACTCTTGAGCGCCTTCCAACGGCCGCCGATCAACAGCAGCAGCGCAACGAATACGAAGGACCACACAACGCGGTGACCTAAGATTTCTCCCGACGATACGGAATTAAAGGTTTTCCAAAACAACGGCAAAAGGCCCCAGGCAAGGTAAGCCAGCAGCCCATAACCGATCCCAGCATTCACGTTTCTCTCTCCCTCTCTATTTCTATATAATCGGAATGACTAAAGAATCTATTATACTCCCGATCCGGATATCCAACAAGTACGACTCGATGAATGATGCGCTTTTATCGGGACTGTCTGCGGATACTTTTATCGATAAAATAACACAAGGCAATGAAGACGAAAACGACCGCTAACAAGGGAAGAACCGTCCCGTTTAAATCCATGGAAAGAAATTTGGTTATCGTGTCAGGCCTGTTGATTAACCACTAAATGGTAGAAAAAAGATCGCCTTTGCTGTAGAATCGTTTGTACCAGCAAACCGATTCAAGAAAGAGGCGATCTCATGAAAAATTGTATCACCATCCCATCCGTTCTTCAATCCATTCTGAGTGCTGAAGAAGTCAAATCAATTGTGCAAATGATAGGTTATGAAGACAAAGCCCGCAAGTTTACGGTATACGACTTGTTACAATATTGGTGCACGGCTGCTCATCAACAATGGGAGGGTTACCGGGCAGGGGCTGACTGTGCTCATTCCTACGGCTTAATTCAGGTTCACTATTCTAGCTTTTCGAGCAAGCAGCAGAGGTACCTTTCGCTGTTTTCAAAGAGCTTTTTCATCTGCTTGTCCAAAAATGTAGTCGTAAGACGCGTCGAAAATTGGCTTTCCCTAAAGAATTGCTTCTTATTGATTCCACAACAATGACCGTTGGCAAAACCCGTCTGCCTTGGGCACCTTATCATGGGGAACGAGCAGGCGTAAAATTACATGTGGCCTTGCAGGCAGAAAATCTTCAGCCACTGAAGGCAATCGAGAGCATTGGCTCTAAGCATGACGGACCGATGAGCGAGAGCTTGGCTCATACGGACTACATTATGGTCATGGACAGAGCTTACGGAAAACTCGAACGTTTGGATGGCTATAAAGAAAACGGACAGTCATTCGTCGTTCGGTTAAGAGATAATGTTCACCTTGAAAAACCGCGTGCTTTGCGTCGCCAAATCGAGGAAGATTCGCCAATTATCCGTGATATCACGTGTCAACTTGGAACAGCCCAATGTCGATCTAAACATCGCCATCGTGTTGTGATCTTTCGGGACTTTGAAGGTCGAGAAATCCGAGTCGCCACAGACCTAATGCAGGTCACTGCCGAGCAAATCGCGCAGATGTACAAAGCTCGCTGGCAGATAGAGGTATTCTTCCGTTGGATTAAGCAGCATTTAAACATTCCTACGTTGTTTGGGACAACAGAGAACGCCGTTTATGGTCAGTTATTTGCAGCATTGATGGTGTACGTTCTGCTGAAATGGCTGTTTGACTCCGTTTCTGCATCCATATCTCGGCATGTGGAACTCTCCTTTGTCCGATTTACACGTTTATTCGCTCTTCATCTGCTGCCTGCTGAATGGCTTATAAAGATTCAATATATTGTGCAGACACATAACCCCCAGAGGGTTGTTTAGATTACATAATTTGGTTAATCAACAGGCCTGTTATCGTGTAAATGAAAGTTGCAATCATCCGATCAGCTCCTTTTTCTATCGACCTTATCTTTCAAAATGCCTATGAATGTGATTATAGCGGAAATTCAAGTTATTGGAAACAAAAAAGGAGGGTTCCCATCACATCCGTTACATACCGCCTGCCGCAACAGCCCACCCTCGACAGCTTCGTTCCGCCGCCGTGACCGAGCGGAAATACAGCACGACACTGACCGTGGGGACCTGCCACAAGCCGAGCACGGATCAACTCGGCTTTGTCTCCTCCTTCGCCCTTCGCTTCATCTCGTGCAGACCCGCGAGAAAGGTGTCGAGCAGCAGCCGGAAGCTGACGTCGAGATCGAGCGGCAGCCCGAATCCTCCGCGCTGCTCAAGCGATGAGAAACCGTGCAGGAGGCTGCGCAATCCGCGTACGGCATGCAGCGCCGCATCGTCCTTCAGCTCGTACGCCTGCAATGCGCGGACCACGAGATCAACCGTTTCGCCGGCCAAGCGCCGCACTTCCTCGTCCTGCGGGTCGGGAGCGCGGAGCGTCGCATCGTACAAGCCCGGATGCGCGCGGGCAAATGCCACGTAGGCTTTGCCCAATTCGCGTACCGCATCGTCTCCCGAGCGGTCGACAACGGCTTGCGTCATGACGTGCAGAAGCTGCTCCAGACCGTGAACGGCCAGCTTGCTTCGCAGCCCGCTTAATCCGTTCACATGGTTATAAAGGGAAGGAGACCGAACGGCCAGCTTCTGTGCGAGCGAAGCCAGCGTGACTTCCTCCAAACCGCGGGTATCGGCGATTTCAACCGCGGCTTGCAGGATCGTAGGCAGATCGAGACCGATTCTTGGCGACATCGTTTACACACTCCTTTTCGCAACGACGGGCAGTCTGCGCTCGGCATCAGCAATGGCGCGGTCGATCGCTTCTCCGGGACGGCCGAGCATGCTCCCGTGCCCTACGGCCAGCAACGAAGGCTGATGCGCCCGAAGCTTGCGGGCGCTCTCCAGCGCAAGCTCCTTGCTCCAGGTTGCCATCGCCGGGTATGGAAACCAGGGCCGGACTTGACCCGATACAGCGATGCCGCCTCTCGTCTGGAACGCGTCGCCTGCGATCAGTGCCCGGTTACGGGTGTCCAGAAAGGCCATCGAGCCAGGCGTATGTCCCGGGGCCGCCAAAGCCAACAGCGAACCGATCCGGTCGCCGTCCTGAGGCAGCACGTCGGCACACGTCCGCACGTTCTTCGGCACGCCGCCACGGACCGGAGTATCCGGTTCGTCCGGGTCCAACGTGACGTCACCCGCCAGCAGCCGCGCATCCCGGGCGGAAATATGCACCGGAACGCCGGGCAGCGCTTGCTTCAGCTTATCAAGCGCGCCGATATGATCGTCGTGCGCGTGGGTCAAGACAATCCGCGTAATCGGCTTCCCGATGGTTTGTGCCGCTTGAAGAATTCCCTTGGCACTATACGGCAGAGCAGCATCGATCAAGGTCAAGCCGTCGTCCTCTTCGACAAAGTAACAATTTACCGGGAAAATCCGCGGCATAAACGTCAGTTGATAGACAGTCAGTTCTTGTTTAATTTGCATCGTCATATCGCCCCTTAGTTAATTAACTAATACTATTAGTTTTATATTAACTAATGGTATTAGTTTTTGCAAGCCTATTTTTTTCGCGGATGAAAAAACAAAAAACAGTTACCTTGGAAGATAACTGTTTCCGTTGCCTCGACTTCGCGCAGCGGCAGCTCGGGACAATAGTGCCTGAGCGATTCATATACAATGCTTTATGTTCTATACGCATCAACTTCCTCGCACCATGCAGTTACAGCCGTTCAAGCTTCTGCCGGTTTGGTCGCCCGGATCGAGAACAACATCGGGATAAATTCCTTCCCCTTCATTCTCCACCAGCCGTCCTCGCCCTTCTCCATCAGCCCCGGAAACTTCTCATACATGCAGAAGGGAAACTCATGAACGAATTCGATGCGCAGCCCGGCTTGAATCAGCGCGGTCACGATGGAGCCCAACGAATGCGCCCACCATAGGTGACGGTATTGTTGAGCTTGGCGTCCTGGTCGGCATACGTGCCCTCGGTATCGAATACGATCGCTTTGTCTTCGAAATACGAATAAACCATGCGCAGCCCTAATCGGTCAATGGATCGACTTGAACAGCCGCTTGCTTCCCGCTAAGCTGGATACCCGTCTTCTTGCGACCGCTCGCGGCCAAATCGTTCAGTAGCGATTCGAGCAGCGCTCTCGCTTGGACCCCTTCCTTGCCTTGAATCCGCACGACAAATTGGACAGCGTCCCCGGATTTCAAAATCCGCTCCGCCTGCTGCTTCTTCGTCTCGTAATCGTGCTCCTCGATCTGCGGCGTCAGACGAATTTCCTTCAGCTTCGGCGCCCGATCGCGCTTGCGGGCTTGCTGCGCCTCCTGTTTCGCCGCGCTGGCGTGGACAAACTTGCACGGCGGCGGACTGCTCATGAGCGACGTGCACACCAAGTCGACCTTGAGCTTCCGGGCCATTTTCAGCGCCTCGACCGTAGGGACGATGCCGAAATCTTCGCCGTCGACCCCGGTTAAATGAACTTCGGACGCTTTTATTTTTTCGTTAAGAATCATTGTGAACCCACCTAAACTTTCGATATAATGAACCCATCTTATCGCTTAGAAGGAGATTTTTCAATGAACCGCAAAGAAATCGAAGAGCAAGTCATCCGCAATTATCAGCGGGACGAAAATATTATGATTCTCGCGTTCGCCCAGTGGTGCGTCAACAACGGCCTCGATCCCGTCGCGTTGTATGAGCGCGCCTACCCGCAGCAGGAAGCGAACGCCACGCTACAGCAAGCGCTGGAGCTCACCGTGCCGAAGGAGGAAGCCGGGGAAGTACCGGACGATACGCTGCTCGGCGTCCTGTCCATGTTCGGCAACGAAGATCTGGCTTTTGTCGTTACGCAAGAAATCGCAAAGCGTCAAAAGTCCGGACGGTAAACCGGGCATTTGATACAAAAAAGACCGGCTTCGATGGAATCCGGTCCTTTCGGCATGTCCGCGAATGGCTGGCGGAGCGGGGCGAATCAGCTTAAGCTTTGGTTCACTCGTTCGACAATCTGGTCGGATGTCATGCCTTGAGCATTGATAACGGAAGCTTTCGTTGCGGTTTCTGCGATGCCCAGTACGTCCTCGTCCTGTCCAGAAATAACGCAGCAGTCGCAATTTTGCAAATTCGCGTTATCGACGGATACGACTTCGTGCCCGCTCTGCTGCAGAGCGTCCTTTACATCCTGCAAGCTGTTTTCCACTGCAATTTTCGCCATGATCTTCCCTCCTTATCCAGATTGTAGTATACCGAGCTCCGGCTGTTTTTATTCGCTGTCGCGCCCCCTCCTCTTCCGCTCGCCAACCTCGTCCGCATCGACCAAGCTGTCGACCAGATGGGTAAGCAGGCTTTCCATATCACCGATATGGCTTTCATCGATTTTACGGATAAACTCGATATGTATCCGGTAAGCGCCGTTTTCATCCGAAACCTCGCCTCCCGAACGTCCTGGGCCGTCGTCCGGAACGAATTCCGCCGACCTTTCGTGACGGATTCGGGCTTCCTCCGCCCATCGGTCCGCCATGGCTCGGTGGAGCTCCGCCGCGTGCTCGGAGTGGCTGAGCGGCATCTCCAGTCGGAGCGCGAGCTTGGCGCCGGGCCGCTCACCGGGTTCGACGAGCCGGAACCGTTCCCCGGCAAAGTCGGACAACACGCTGGTCATGCTGATTTCCGCTTGACAGCAGCCTTCGTCGCGTCGGATGCGCATGCTGAATATCCGTTTCATGCTGGCCAGATCGATGAAATCCTCCCGGCCGATGACCCGGATCGTTTGCTCCGCATCCAAATCGTACAAATGTCCTTCGAGCACTACTTTTAAATTGTCAAATATCGTCGGGTCAAACAAGGTAACTTCCCCTTTCGCAGCATGGCTTTACGCCTGCGGCAAATGGCGGATATCCAGCACTTCTCCCTGAGCGAACCGTCCGCCCTCCACCACGTTTATAATTCGCTCCGCCGCCTCATCCGGCGTATACAGTCCGCCCGTTTGCTTCAGACCTACAAAGCGCTCCACCTCCGGGAACCGGTCCGGCTCCGTCCCGCGGATCAGTTCCTGCATGCCCGTATCCACGACGCCGGGCGCGATCGAGACGATCTTCACCGCCTGCGGCCCGTCGCCTTGCTCCAGCCCGACGCAGCGCGTCAGCATATCCAGCCCGGCCTTGGTGGCGCAGTAGCCGCTCCAGCCGGAATACGGCTTTTTCCCCGCGCCGGAAGAAATATTGACGATCGTTCTGACCGTCGAGGCGGGCCAATCCTTCGTCGCCCGGATAAAAGCGGACATCAGCAGCATCGGGGCCAGCAGATTGACGTTCATCTGCTCCGTCAGCGTGAGGCTATCGGCTTGATCCAGCGGCATGATCGGTTCCAGCATGCCAGCGTTATTAATCAGCGTAAGGGCGTCGAGCGGCTCCTTTTCAAGCGATCGGACGATAGTCTCGATCAGTGCTTCGATCCCGTCCACGCGTTTCAGATCGTATGCGTAGTGCTCGGCCTTCCTCCGGGCCGCAGCTCCGTCCGCACGGTCGCGGGCGTCCGCCGTATCCACAGCGGTCCGTGAAATACCGATGACACGGTGCCCGGCAGCGAGCAAGCGGCGAGTCAGAGCCAGTCCTAACCCTTTGGAAGCGCCAGTCACAACATAACCTTTCATTCAGGGTTCTCCTTCCACAAAAAACTCCCCTTCCAGCCCGCTGTGATGCGCATCGCGGCAACAGCACGTAAACCTGAAGGGGAACCTCGCTATGGTCCTAATTCTATTGTATCATCGATTGACTTAAATTTCAGCTTTTGCTGTATGCCGCTCTGCCCCTTATGGCGAACGGAGGTGTCGGTTTGTGACAGCCTGCGCGAAAAAAAACGAAAAAAAGCCAACCGGGCAAATCCGGTTGACCTGTCGCCGGCGGCATCCCCTGATCGGGATTCCGGCATGCATTTGGCTACGGCTTCATCAAATCGTCTGCAGTGATCCCATCTTCGACGGCGAATTCAAAATCATACACGTCATACACTTGAACGGGAACCTCGGCCTGAATGATTTTCTCCATCAATTCAAGCTGGTCCGTCAAAATTGGCGCTTTCTCCCGCAGGGAGGTCAGCACGACCTCGGTTTCGATCGGATCGAACGATTCCCCGTATTGGGCATTATCCACGGCATTGATGACCGTGAACGTTACATTCTCGTTGATCGGCAGCGGCGGACTTGGGCGCCATGGGGCGACAAGCGCGCGCTCCAGCTTCTTCTTATTGAACGAGTCGTCGAAGAAGGCGATGAGTTCCACGATTTTTCCTTTGACATGAGCGTCGTCATCCGTGTCCGGCATGACCGGCTCAGGGCTGTCTTTCATCTCGTATAATTCCAATATCGTCGAATACGGAATCAAATATTCCACCGGGCGGCTTGGCGCCATGAGTTCGCCATATACGGCCACAAGCACCGCCTCGATAACAAAACGCCGGGACATGTTTCCAATTCCCCCCTATTATGATGCGTCCGTTCCTAAGTCCGGCCTACATTCTTTCATATCACAATTGGGAATAAAAGTCCAACTTTGCAGACGTTCTCACGCTTTGTCCGCTTTTTCCATTCCGGCCCTGTAAGAGTCGCGAATCCGGTGCTATAATAGAGCAATGTGCCTGTTTACCGACCGTTATGAAATGGAGAATTAGCCTGATGAATACTGAGAAACGTTTTCCCGTTCCTTTGCCGCTTCTGCTGGTGATCGGCATCGTTGCGATTTCTTTTTCAGCGATTTTTGTCCGCTGGTCGAATGCTTCGTCTTCCGTCATTGCGATGTACCGGCTGCTGCTGACCGCGGCGATTTTGCTGCCTTGGCTGCTGCGGTACCGCCGCGAGGTGTCACAGCTGCGCTTAGGCGACTGGGCGGGCTTGTTCTGGTCCGGCCTTGCGCTCGGACTCCATTTCTTGTTCTGGATGGAATCGCTCAAGCTGACGACGGTCGCAAGCTCGACCGCGATCCTTTCGCTGGAGCCCGTCTTCGTCCTGATCGGCGCGTGCCTGTTCCTTGGCCAACGGACGAATCTGCTGGCCGTGCTCAGCATGGCAGTTGCGATTCTGGGCGCGGCTATGATCGGTTGGGGCGATTGGGGGCTGACCGGAGAAGCGCTGCTCGGCGACCTGCTGTCCCTGCTCGGAACGGCGGCGATGGCCGTGCAAATCCTGCTGGCCAAAAGCATGCTGAAACGCATTCCCGCCTTTGTCTTCAGTTTCTTCGTTTTTGTGATTGCCGCGCTGGTGCTCGCCGTTTATAATGTGGCGGCGGGATTGCCTTTTACTGGCTACGACTCGCGAGAATGGGGCATTTTCCTGCTTCTGGCCGTCGTTCCGACGCTGTTCGGCCACTATTTGTTCAACTGGCTGCTGAAGTATATGCGTCCCGAATCCGTATCGATGGGCGTCCTCGGCGAGCCTCTGGGCGCGACGATATTGGCCTATCTGCTGCTCGGCGAGAGCGTCACGTGGATGCAAGCTGCCGCCGGCTTCGTCCTGTTGGCCGGGGTATGGATGTTCCTCCGCTCGAACGAACGGGAAGCCGTCGCCGCCAGGACCGGCAGAACAGAGATGACCTAATGCGCAAAAGCCGCTGCTTCCCGGAAACCCGGGAGCAGCGGCTTTTGTTCATGCGCTTGCCAGAGATTAGAGTACGCGGCGTGCCGTCGTATAATGCTGGCTCCACCAGCCGCTGTTCAGATCGGAGATCGTAACACCTGGCTTGCCGTACGTGTGCATAATTTTCCCGTTGCCTATATAAACCCCAACATGATGAATCGGAGAGTAGAAGAAGACCAGGTCTCCCGGCTGCAATTGGCTTCTTGGCACAAAGGTGCCGGCTTTAGATTGAGCCGCTGACGAACGAGGCAGCTTCACGCCGTATTTGCCGAAGATCGTCGCCGTGAAAGAAGAGCAGTCGAATACTTTGGTCGTACCGATCGGCGCACCGAACTTGTAAGGGGTATGCAGGTAGTTTTCCCCTGTGGAAATAATGCTTTGCGCTTGGGATGCGGAATATGCGAAAGCACTGTTGGCCGGAGCCCCGAGCGAGCTGCCGAACAGAAAAGCCGTGCACAGGCCAATCGACAGTACCATGTTCCCCCAGCGTTTTCCAAACAGTTGTTTCATCTGTAACGTCCTCCTTGAAGTCAGGTTTGGCTAATTGCCTCTACCCCACTATAGCACAGATGAAAGTGCGACTATTTCCGCCAAACTCCGCTAAACGCCTGCCACCCGGCGCTTCAAAGCCGATTATTAAAAATGCATGAGAAAACGCTCATCTTACTCTTATTGAAACGATATCAAGGATGATTTTAGCAGCTTGACCGTCGCCATCGTTCCCTTTCCTTCCTCACTGTCCAAGCGGATCGAGCCTTGATGCAGCTCGACAATTTGCTTCGCGATCGCAAGGCCCAGCCCCGATCCTCCGGTGCCCCGGCTTCTTGCTTTATCCACGCGATAGAACCGCTCAAACAGCAAAGGAAGCTCCTCGGGCGGAATCCCCATTCCTTGATCCATGACTCGAATGACGACATAGCGCTCCTCCTCCTCGCATTCGACGATAACGTTCTTCTGACTATATTTGGTCGCATTGTCCAGCAGGATGATCAGCAACTGCTTCAGCCTTGCCGCATCGCCGCTGCATTGCGTCTCTTCCGAACCGATCCGGACGATAATATCTCTACCGAACGCCCGGCGCATTTGCTCGGCGGTTGAGCGGATCAGTTCCGCGATGCGGACAGGGTGCAGCTCCGGTTCCACGAGACGTTCCACCTCTGCCATCCGTAGAAGGGCATCGATCAGCTCTTTGAGGCGCACGGTTTCTGAATGAATCGCATTCAGCGCTTCCTGCCGAATGGCAGGGTCGCGGCTTCCCCACCGGCGCAGCAGCGACGTATAGCTTTCGATGACGGTCAGCGGCGTTTTCAGCTCGTGCGAGGCGTCCGCAACAAAATGCTTCTGCCTTCGGTCGTTTTCCTGCAAACGCATGATCATTTCGTTAAACGTTCGTCCAAGCTCGCCAAGCTCGTCCTTTTTTGTCGTGAACTGGGGACGAAGCAGTATAAAATCCCCTTTGCTTCGGATCGTTCGCATCGTCTCCAGCAATTGCCGGATCGGACGTACGAGCGCCTTTGTATAGAAAAAACCGACGATCGGCGAAAATAACAGTACACTGCCCGTCGTCACCGTTAGTCCTGCAACCAGGAGCTCCATAAAGGCGGCGACGACATTCAACCCTTTTCCAAGCTCCAGCAGTCCGATCTGAACGTTGTTTTTACCGACGATCGGCACTTGAATGAACAAAAGAAGCAGGCCCAGCTCGTTCTGCACGACGGTGTGATACTGTGAACGGTATGTTGCCGGGTGGGCCGACAGTTCCTCGCTTGCCGACACTTGCGCGCGCACGGCGCCGTCCGGCGAAATAATTCGAATGAGCGAGTCGGACTCCAAATATTGTTGCAGTTGCCCGGAATTCCAATTGGCCGGATGATGGATCTCCGTATCGCGCAAGATAATTTTCGCTTTATTCCACAACTGCCGCACTTCGTTATCCGTCGTCTTCTTCAATATATAGTAATAAATAAACCAGTTGAAAAAAATGACGATCAGCAAAATCCATAAGCCCGACAGCAGCATCAATCGCGTCCGCAGGCTCATAGCTCGGGGTCCGTCAGCTCGTAGCCGACACCTCGCGCAGTCTTGATCAGCTTAGGCTGATAGCCTTTGTCGACCTTTTGGCGCAAATAGCGGATATAGACGTCGACAATGTTGGTATCGCCTACGAAATCGTAGCCCCACACGTCGGAAATAATCTGATCTCTCGCTAGAACGTGTCCTTTGTGCTGAATTAAATATTGCAGCAAGTCGAACTCCTTCGGCGTCAGCTCAATCGGGTTGCCCCCGCGCGTCACTTTTCGCGCTTTGAGATCGACGGCTAAGTCCGCCGCGCTCAGCGTGTCGTTCTCCGGCTTCTGACGGTTCGTTAGCCCGATCAGATTGCGGACGCGTGCCAACAGCTCCTCGATCACGAACGGCTTCGTAATGTAGTCGTTTGCTCCTTGGTCGAACCCGCTGACAATATCCGGTGTCGCATCGCGGGCCGTCAGCAAAATGACAGGCACCTCTGCGTTGACTTGACGGATACGGCGCAGCACTTCCAGGCCGTTCCATTCCGGAAGCATGACATCGAGCAGAATAAGGCTCCAAGGCTTGGAAGTAGCCAATCTGGCCCCTTCCCGGCCGTCATGCGCCGTCTCGACCTTGTAGCCCTCGTGTTCAAGCTCAAGCGTCAGCACCCGGGCGATATGTTCTTCGTCTTCAATGACCAGAATAGATTGCGTCATGCGATCACCTGCAGCCGTTTGTTTACAGGGTAACCATTCCAGCCGGACCGTATTCCGTTTTCCAAGATAACCGCAGCAGCCTGTCGCGATCACGGTAGAGTCATGGTCCGGCGCCTTGACGTCCTATGGAAAATATGCTAATTTCAGCGTAATCTGCCGCCAAAAAAAGGAGTCGTCGTTTATGTTTCATACCTCTGCCTATACGGGAACGCGCGAGGAAAATTACAAGCTGCTCATTTCCCAGTTGTCCGCGCTTATCGAAGATGAGCCGAACCGGATTGCCAACCTGGCCAACGCCGCCGCGCTGCTTAACCAGTTTCTGGAGCGGGTCAACTGGGTCGGGTTTTATTTATACGAGGAAGGGGAGCTGGTGCTCGGGCCTTTTCAAGGCTTGCCCGCCTGCGTGCGCATTCCGCTCGACAAGGGCGTTTGCGGCCGCGCAGCCAGCCTCCGGGAAACGGTCCGCGTCGCAGACGTCCATCAATTTCCCGGCCACATCGCCTGCGACGCCGCCTCGCAGTCGGAAATCGTCGTTCCGATTCTTCATGGCGAGCGACTGATCGGCGTGCTGGACATCGACAGCCCGGAGAAAAATCGTTTCGACGAGACGGACCAGCATTATTTGGAGCTGTTCGCATTGAAGCTCGCTGAACGGATGTAACGACAGGTCGCATTTTATCCACACGAAAAACCGGGATTTGAAACGGTTTCCCGCTCGAATCCCGGTTTATCCTCGAATTTCTCAAACCAGCCCACTTTATCCTTCTTTATTTTGGTTCATGGCTTCCTGCCGCTCGCTGCCGAAGGCCATCACAAGATTTTGAATTTTTTGCAGCCGGATATATTCGTTCTGCTTCAGGTCGCTGCGGAAGTACGCGTATAAATACGCCCCCTCCATAAAGCTGAGTCCGGGGTAGCATACGAGATCGGAATTCGTGTACGGATTATCGAGCAGCACCTGCCACTCCCCTTCTCGCTCTTCGGCCGGAATAGTCTCCAGCACCGTTTGCTTGTATGCGGCAATCCGCTCGAATTCGTCCCATATGTTGACCCAGGAAGGACTGAACGTCTTCGGCTCGGGAAACAACCGTCGGGCCTGCTCCAGCAGCCTGTTCACGGATGGAATATCCCCGTCTGAGAATTGTTTGAGACGATCCCGGAAGCCTTCGAGCAGCAGCCGGAAGGCGGTAAAGTCCTGGCTTCGAATCGATTCCTGAAAGGCAACCAGCTCCTGCTCGGTGCCCGCCGCTTCGAAATCGGCAAAAGGGTTTGTTTTCATCAAAACTACCATTCCCCGTTTTATAGTCGTTCGGAGGCGGAATGAACGGTGATCTGGCCGTCGCCACTCAGGCGCACCCGGCGCGACGGATCGTTCTTCAGCTTCACGTTGCAGAGCTTGACACGGTCCTCTTTGATCAAAAGGATATGCCAATGATGAGGGTTATCATACCCGATGTTCTCCAGAAAAGAATGCTTGTCCACCTCGGCCTGTCCCTCGTCTTCCCACTGTTTGACGCCGAAATAATCGAAATCGTATACGTTTTTTTGAATGCATGCGGCGATTTCGCCGGAATCGGCATGTCTCAGTACATAAGGCATCGAAACTCCTCCGAATCGGTTCAGAAAATAAAAAGGCGCAAGCTCAACAGTACGAGTTTGCGCCTGAGGTTCGTGCCGGCCTTACCTTTTTACAGGTAAGGATTTTCGTGCTTCGCCTTGAGACGGCTCCAGCGGCGTTCGACTTCGTTCTCGAACGATTGCAGCGCCTCCGCGTATTCGGGCTTCGTCAGGTGCTTCGTTTTGCCCATATTTTTCAGCCAGTCGCCGACCGGAATCCGCTTGTTTTTCTCTTCCGGATTGAACGTGATCGTCGTTACACCGTTCTCCACTTCATACAGCGGGAAGAAACAGGAATTGACCGCTTGATCGATCAGCGATTGCCCGATTTGTTCCTCGGACAGCCAGTTGAGCGGACAGGTAATGAGAATTTTGCCGTAAACCAGACCCTCGTTCTGCGCATAATACTGCGCCTTGGCGGCTTTTTTCAGCAGATCCTGCGGGTTCGCTTCGGACCCGGTGAATACGTAAGGAATGTTCGTCGCGGCCATAATCTGCGGCGTGTCCTTATGATGGAACAGCTTGCCGCCCTGATTCTTACCGACGTTGGACGTGGAGGTCCGGTGGCCGAGCGGCGTCGAATAGGACAGCTGCGCGCCGGTATTCATGTAGCCTTCGTTATCGTATTCGAGAATGATCATTTTATGATTGCGCAGCGCTGCGCCGATGGCCGGGCCCATCCCGATGTCCATCCCGCCGTCGCCAGTGATCATGACGAACGTAAAGTCGTCCGGCAGGTTCAGATGCTCCAGCTCGCCGCGGCGTTTGCGCTCCCAGAACATTTCCACGACGCCGGAGAGTGTAGCCGCGCCGCTTTGGAACAAGTTGTGAATGTAGGTCGCTTTATGCGAAGAATACGGATATCCCGTCGTCACGACCATCGCGCAGCCAGTATGGAACAGCGCCACGATATCTCCTTCGATCCCTTTGAAGAACAGCTCCAGACCGGAGAAAATACCGCAGCCCGGACAGGCCCCGTGCCCTGGCGCAAGCCGTTTCGGCTTCTTGGTCAGCTGACGGATCGGCGGAACCTTCACCTTCAATTGGCCCGTCGTCTCGTCTTTGTCGACCGTAATCAATCCGGTCTTCAAATCCTCGTATTTCATCGGTTCGATGACACGCTGCGGCTTCTTGTTCGGATCGCCCGGCGTATGTCCGTAATAATCGAACGGTACGTCGACCCGCCCTTTTTGGGCCGCTTCGATCGCCAATTCGAACAGGCGATGACCGTCCTCGGCGTAGAAATCTTTGCCGCCCAGCCCGTAAATCCGGCTGATGACCATCGTATCGCGATTGCCTTCCGTGAACAGCGCCGCTTTGATCTCCATCGTCATATTCCCGCCGTACGCGCCGTACGAATCCGCGCGGTCGCCGATCGTGACGGCTTTGACGTTTTTGAGCGCTTCGGCAATCTGCTTCTGAGGGAACGGGCGAATCATGTTCGGCGCGATCGATCCGGCCTTGATGCCTTTAGCCCGCAGCTGGTCAACGACATCTTTAATGATCTCGGACGCCGAGTTCATCAGGAATACCGCCACTTCAGCGTCTTCCATCCGGTACAGGTCGAGAATCGGATAATCGCGGCCCGTCAGCACCCGGTATTCTTGACGGATGCGGTCGAATACTTCCCCGGCATTGTACATCGCAACGGACTGCTGATAGCAGTTGTTTATGTAATCCGGCTCGTTCATGTAAGGTCCTACCGTAATCGGATTGTTGCGGTCAAGCACGTGCGGGAACTGCTTCGGCGGCTCGCCGATGAAGGCATGCACGTCCGATTTGTGGGCGAACGTTTGTACGCGTCGTTTTTGGTGAGAAGTGAAGTAACCGTCGGAAGCGACGATGACCGGCAGGCGAACCTCCGGATCTTCGGCCAGCTTAATGGCTATAATGTTCATATCGTAGACGGCTTGCGGGTCGCGGCACATCAGGATCGGCCAGCCCGTATTGAGCGCGTAGTACAGGTCCGAGTGGTCGCCGTGGATGTTCAGAGGTCCGGATACCGACCGACAGACGAGATTCAAGACCATCGGGAACCGGGTCCCGGATTGTACAGGCATCTGCTCCAGCATGTACAAGTAACCGTTCGCGCTGGTCGCGTTGAACACGCGTCCGCCCGCGGTGGAAGCGCCGTAGCAAATTCCCGCCGAGCCGTGCTCGCCGTCCGCCGGAATCAGCTTGATGTCATGCTGGCCGTTCGCCTTCATCAGATCGAGGAACTGCGCGACCTCCGTCGACGGCGAAATCGGGAAATAACCCATAATATGGTAATTTATCTGGTGAGCCGCATAAGCCGCCATCTCGTTGCCGGATTCGTAAACCATCCGCTGCTCGACCGTACCTTGGCTGACCTCTTCGTTAATCTCAATAGCCATTAGTTTGGTTCACCTCTCCCTGCTAACAGGTATTTGTCTTACTGGGCCAAGCTAAAACGATGCGGCACGCGATGCTCTTCCGCGTAGCCTTCCGTTTCGCGGTTCGAGGATAGCGCCTCGGTCGGACAGGCGACGACGCATTTCAGACAGCCTTTGCAGTACTGGTAATCAATGCCTTGGAGGAACATTTGCGGACGTCCTTTCTTGTCCGGCTGTTCTTCCCACACGAAGCAAAAGTCGGGACAGGCGGTATCACAGGCCGCGCAGTGAATGCATTTTTCGTCGTCAAAATGCGGCATCATTCCGCTTCGCGATATGCTGAGGTCCTTTAACATGCTGTTCCCCGGATTCAACACCATCCCGCCGATCGGCTGGGTTTCGTAACCGTACACCGGAATATCCCACCGCTTCGGCAGCGGCATCTCCAGACCCTCCGGCAGCGCAAACGTCTGGAACTGCACCTCGTCATAGCCGCGCTGGAACGTCCGCAGGGCAGGCTCGACCGCGCCGGGGTATTTTTTCTCCAGCGATTTGCGGATAATACTCTTCATGTGTTCGAAATCGAGGAAATCGCACAGCCGAAACAGACTGCCTAGCATCGCCATGTTGACGCGGTTTTTCTCCTCCAGCGCAATGCCGGTTGCGTCGACCACCGCGATGGTGCCGCCGATCAGTTTCATTTTCTCTTTCAGGGCTTCCGGACTTTTTGCCGAATTGACCAGAACCAGACTGTCTTCGTAAATGCCGCTGATCACGTTGACCGTTTTCGACAAATTTTCGTGGAAAACGCCTACGATATGCGGACGTTCCACTGGAGTCGTATCGCGAATATTCGTATTTATATCGCAAAAACGGATATGCGCTTTAACCGGCGAGCCTTTTTTCTCCGAACCGTAAGAAGAAAAGCTCACGCCGTTGAACCCGCTTCCCACGACGCCAGCCTCCGCAAGCATTTTCCCCGCCAGGTTGGCTCCCAGTCCGCCGATGGATTCGAGCCGAATTTCAAAGAAGCCGAGATCGTTCGTTTTCGGTAGAACTCTCATCTGTTCAACTCCCTTCATGTTTGAAAAGTTATACTATTCTCACAATTCAGTATACCAGTTTAAACCTGACTCGCATAGGTCTTTGGACTTGAAAGTTTCGTGTCGCAAGCGCTTTCGTCAACTAAGCTTCCATTGTTCGAGCACTTGACCTGACACGAGATTTAAGATACCTTCGATTGGCTGCCTGGCGCCTTGCTGGTGCAGGAAGCCGGAGGCACGGTCACGGATACATAAGGGCGTCCGTTCGGACAAGGTCCCGGCGGAATTGCAGCCGCCAGCCGTACGCTTCACCCGCAGTTGATCGCCGCATTGCAGGAGGCCGTTTGACAGGCTTCGCAGGAGGAATTAGCACAAAAACCAAGCCCTAACATACCGTTGGGCTTGGTCCCCTTTTCTATCAACTATTGCCACTTGCCCCCTTCGACGATAATTTCGTTCGGATCTACGTCCGGGCCAAGCTCTGTCCTTACATATTTGTCGTAGAGCTGCAGCAGAAATTTTTCCTTCCCCAGCGTCTCCAGCTCCTGATTGACCCATTCCCGCAGCACGTTGTTTCCTTTTTTCACCGCCGGAGCGATCGGAGCTTCTTTCTCCAGCTTTTCGGGAAGCACCGTGAAGTCGGGATTTTTACGCACCCAGCTCAATAAAATGAGACTGTCTTGGGCGTAAGCGGAGCTCCGTCCATCCTTGAGCGCTTGAAGCGACTCGGTATTTTTCTCAAATTTGATCAATTCGACATCCGGCCGGTTTTTGGTCAGGAAAATATCGGCGGTCGTTCCTTTCGTGACGATCGCCTTTTTCCCTTTCAAATCGGCCAGCGACTTAATGCCGCTATCGCCCCGGACGATGACCTGTGTCGCCGCCTTCAAATTCGGGTTGGTGAAGTCGACCGCCTGCTTCCGCTCCTCAGTCACTGTCATATTCGCGACGACGAGATCGACCTTGTTGCTTTGCAGGAAAGGGACGCGGCTTGCCGGTTCGACGACGACGAACTCGACCTTGCTTTCATCGCCGAGGAGATCTTTGGCAAACCGTCTTGCCAAGTCGTTGTCAAAGCCGACAAGCTTGCCCTTCTCATCCGTAAAGCCGAACGGAGGCTTATCCGAGAACACGCCGACGATCAGCTTGCCGCGGTCTTTGATTTTTTGCAGCGCGCCTGCCTGTTTCGGCTCCGAAGCGGCTCCCGACTTCGGGGCGTTCGTCGCCTTTCCGCCCGTGCCGCAGGCGGTAAGCAAACCCACCAGCAGACTTAAAACCAATAAGGATAGGTTTCTCTTTTTTATCATCCGCTCTCTCTCCCTTTCCATGTCTCCACAAACAAAAATTTGTCCAAAAAGCGCCGGGCACGCTCCGTTTTCGGTTTCGTAAAAAACGTATCCGGCGAGCCCGTCTCGCAGATTCTCCCTTCGTCCATGAAGACGATCCGGTCGGCTACGGCCCGGGCAAAGCCCATTTCATGGGTGACGATCACCATCGTCATGCCCTGCTCAGCCAGACCGAGCATGACCTCCAGCACCTCCTTGACCATCTCGGGGTCCAGCGCCGCCGTGACCTCGTCGAAAAGAATGACCTCCGGGTTCATGCACAGCGCCCGCACAATAGCAATCCGCTGCTGCTGACCGCCCGAAAGCTGCCTCGGATAGGCGTGCTTCTTATCGAGCAGCCCGACGCGCTCAAGCAGCTTCTCCGCTTGAGCCTCCGCTTCCCGCTTGGACCGGCGCTGAGCTTTGACAGGACCGAGCACAATATTGTCGAGAACGGTCAAGTGCGGGAACAAATGGTAGCTCTGAAATACCATGCCGATCTGCTGCCTGATGTGCTGCCAGCGGACGTTCCCCGAGGTCAGCTCCTGCCCGCAAAACCGGATGCTGCCGGTTTGTGCCGTTTCCAGCCCGTTCAGGCATCGCAGTAAGGTGCTCTTGCCGCAGCCGCTCGGTCCGAGGATGACGACGACCTCGCCTTTGGTAATCTGAAGATCGATCTCTCGCAGCACCCAATGCCGGTCGAACGATTTGCTTACCTTCGTCAGTTCAAGCAAAATCCCGGACACCCGCCTCTCCTCCTCTACGCAATTTGTTTTCCAGTTTTCTGGATATGATGGATAGTGGATAGCACAGCGCAAAATAAAGCAGGAACAGCGTTCCGTAGATCAGCACGGATTCTCCCATCCGCTCAATCATTTGCTGCCCCGTCTTGATAATTTCCGTAACGCCGATCAAGACAGCGAGCGACGTCGTTTTGACAATGCGGATATACACGTTGATGACGGGTGGAATCATGCGGCGCAGCGCCTGTGGAAGCAGGACGTAGACATAAAGCTGTACCGGGCTCAGACCGATGGATTGTCCCGCCTCCTTTTGCCCCTTGGGCAGCGAGATCAGGGCGCCGCGAACCACCTCGCCGACCTCCGTCATCCCCCACAGCGATAGCACCAGAACGGCGCAGGCGAAGCCGGGCAGGTCAATGCCGAAGAAGATCGGCAGTCCGAAGAAAAAGAAAAACAGCCAGACCAAAATCGGAATCGACCGGAACAACTCCAAATACGTCCGGGTAAGCACGCCCAGCCAGCGGCTGCGGGAGGCTCGAAGCACTCCGAACACAAGGCCGCCGAACGTGCTGCACACGATGCAGTACAGTGCGAGGGTTAACGTTTGAAGCAAGCCTTTGCCGAGCTGGGGAAGCGATACGATCAAGAGATCAAATCCCGAATTGGCCATGCCGGAACCTCCTTTCCACCCATGAAAGCAAGAAGGACATCGGCAGGAAAAGCAGCAGATACAGGAAGGTCATCAACAGCAGCATTTCGTAGGTTTTGTAGTAGAGCGCGATGTAGTTCGTGGTAGTGTACAAAATTTCAGGGATGGCTACCGCGGAAACGACCGTCGTTTCTTTCAGCAAAAAAATAAAATTCGCAAACAAGGACGGTGTCGCAATCCGCAGCGCTTGGGGCAGAACGATCATGCGAAACAGCTGCCAGTGGGACAAGCCGAGCGCCAGCCCCGATTCCTTCTGGCTCCTGGACACGGCTTCGATCCCGGCGCGGAATACCTCCGTGAAATACCCGCCGCCGAGAAACGTCAGTGCGAGTATCGCCGTGGCGTAATTAGACAGATGGATGCCCAGAGACGGCAGCGCAAAATAAACGAAAAACAGCTGAATCAAAAGCGGCGTATTCCGTGCAAGCTCGACGTAGGCGCGCACCACCCAGGTTAGCCCGCGCACCCGGAAAAAGATAACGGCCGAGTTCAGCGCTGCCACGAGCAGCGAAGCGACGATGGCGATTCCGGCGACGGCAAGCGTCACGAGCGCCGCATGGCCGAAGTCGGGCAGATGGTCAAGCATGAATGCGGTATCGAGTGTCATGTCAACGTTTTCCGCTCCTGTCCGCCCTCGTGGTGCGAGACATAGCTGTAGGACACGATTGGTTCCCTGCCTTTCTACGGAATGCCGCACACGGTTGTAACAAAGGAAAAGCCCTCGCTTCGTTCCGCTTACGCAGAATGAAACAAGGGCTTCCGTTCGTACGGTCAGCAACCTGGCACGATTCGTTTATTTGATGCTTTTATACTATATAGAGTATTCCAATTTGTCAACTATGATTTTGAACGCCGGTTAAATGGACTCGGGCCTAATCGAAAATCCGGCTGCGCCGCAGAAAAGTTCCAGCCGACGCTGCGGGCCAAAGCGAGCAAATGCGCGCCGTCGCCGGTGTTCATCGATTCCAGAGCATAAGGTTCGTTCATCTCTCCCAATTCGTCCCTTCCACGGAATACGTCGTGAAGCCTCCGTTCTCGTCGATGACCAGACAGTTCAGCTGCTGTCCGTAGACACAACCGCCATCGATGCCGATTTTGTCGCCTCCGAACCATACGCCGGGGGAATCGTGCAGACACGAGGTACTCGTATGGCCGAAAATAACAGTTTTCTCGACCACGGTCGGATGGGCGTAAAACGGTTCGCGAATCCAGATCATATCCCGGGCAGGCTGTTCCTTCCAGTTGGGACACGCCGGGTTCAAGCCCGCATGGACATAAATGAACCGCTCGTCCTCATAAAACAAAGGCAGGCTGCCTAAAAAAGCCAAATGATGGCCATACTCCGACCGAACCCATTCTTTGGCACACTCGGTACGTTCCCGGTCGGTCCCTTCGTTTGATTCAAAAGGGGCATAATAGCTGGCAAGCGTCTCCACTCCGCCGTATTTTAAAAATTTCATCTCTTCGTTCTCATCGCACGAGCCGGTTACGACATCTACAAAACGTTGATCGTGATTCCCCCGCAGCGCGCAGCAGTGCGTCGAAGCTCTCGTAGCTCCCGTGAATGTCGCTGATGACTAACGTTCTGTTCAATGCCAATCTGTCCTTCCGCTCTGGTATCCCATTCCGTAGCCGTTCTGATAATAGGTAATTTTATCACAGCGGTTGGTCTCTGGATAGTGTTCCTTTTCCGTCCAAGTGGATCTCGACAGTCGCTTCCTTCGCTAGCCAATCGCGCATATCGCCCAGCTCGAACAATTGCTCGTCAGAGGCTTATCCACCAAAGAGCTGGCCCATTTGCTTCATATTTCCCCGTACACGGTTCAGGATCATCTCAAGTCGATTTTCGAGAAAACCGGCGTAAAAAGTCGACGTGAGCTGATCTGGCAGCTGTTTTCCCGGTTCGGCGTGCACTAACCTACGCAATCGTAAAGAGCAGAACAACGGAGCGACGCTCCGTCATTCTGCTCTCTGGTTTTGCTCATCCGGCTTGACCGGACGGTATAGGGCCACTTTTTCATCTGCCATCAGATTTATTACTTCCTATCCGTTCTCCGCAAGCCTCTCTATGTCCGCAACTCCAACCGGTAGCCGAGCCCCCGGATCGTGCTGATTCTGAACGATTGTCGCTCTTCGGGAAACCGTTCCCGAAGGCGGTTCACATGGACGTCGACGGTCCGCTCGCCTCCGTCATAGTCGTAGCCCCAGATGTCTTCGATCAACTGATCGCGCGAGAACGTTTTACCGGGGTAGCTGGCCAGCTTGAACAGCAGCTCGAATTCCTTGAGCGGAAGCGTAATATTTCCCTGTCCTATGGAAAGCTCATACGTGAGACGGTTCATCGTCAGTTCGCCGACCTGCAGCGTCTGCGACGAAGCGATCCGGTACCGCTTCAGCAGCGCCTTCACGCGGACGATCAGCTCTGCCGGTTCGAATGGTTTCACGAGATAATCATCCGTGCCAAGCTCGAAGCCCTTGACCTTCTGCTTCGTCTCGCTGATCGCCGTCAGCATGAGCAGCGGCACATCGTAAAGCTGCCGAAGCTGACGGCACAGTTCCCAACCGTCCATATGCGGCATCATAATATCGAGAATGACCAAATCCGCCTTGAACGATTCCAGCTTGTCGAGCGCTTCCTGCCCGTGGGCAGCTTCTTGCACCGTAAAGCCTTCCTGACGCAAGCATACTTTAACCAGCTCGCGGATATGCGGATCGTCGTCGACAACCATGATTCTACTCATCTGCTTCGTCAACCGCCTTTCTGATGTTCAACTTCCTTTAACTTACAATACAACAGAATTATAAACTGGATGTGAACGACAACGGGTCCCCGTACGCAAGAAATCCCCGCCGGGACGGACGGGGATGCGTCAACTATATTGGAATTCATACAAAATCTTCGTCCGCTGCCTCCATGCGCAAGATCATACTTGACGCTCCTTGTTCTCCAGCATATGGCTCATCATCTCGATCGCTTCCTCTTCGTCAGCGCCTTTCGTCTGGATTGTCAATCTCGTCCCGCGCCGGATCGGAATGAACATCATCCCGAGGATGCTCTTGGCATCGAGCTGCATACACTCCGCCTCGAAACGGATCTTGATGTCGGAACGGTATTGGTTCGCATACTGAACGATTTGCTGCAAATATTCGGGCCGCAGATCATCGGATATAACAATTTCGTGAACTCGCATGATACGCCTCCGGTACTTTTAGTGGAAAGAGTATATAAAATTTACTGTATTATACTGCAATTCCAAGGAGGGGAAACTGTTTGCATGCCTATCTTTTTCCTTAACCGGGAAAATACGTACGTTCCTCACTTATTCTTGCGGTGCATGACAAATAGCCCCGCAAGCTTATACGGAACGTAGCGTACGTTTAAGCTGCATCCCTCTTTGGCGGCTCGGCCGTCATCGCATAACTTATGCCTTAGACCCGTAGCTTTGCGTCCCCGCTTTTCAACAGGTTTGCCTTTCTCAGTAAAGATGTCTTCTGCGTCCTTGCCCTACAAGCGGCGCTTGATAAAATTGTAAGCCTTCTCGCTAAAATATGTCAAGTAAATCCTTCACACCCTAGAAGCCCGTACCTGCATTTACAGCAGCCCCCTTTCAACGAAATGGCGAGACAGTTTACATCGGTTTCAGCATTTGTCTAAAAGTAAACGCCAGCTTCAAGCGAAGCA
This sequence comes from Paenibacillus tianmuensis, assembly GCF_900100345.1. GTDB lineage: Bacteria > Bacillota > Bacilli > Paenibacillales > NBRC-103111 > Paenibacillus_G > Paenibacillus_G tianmuensis. The sequence goes on from NZ_FMTT01000006.1 coordinate 95,170, forward strand.
GATCGTTAATTTTTTTGTAGTCGACCTCCAGCAGCTCGCCGACCTTCTCCAGCCGGTAAGCCACCGTGTTGCGGTGAATCAGCATCTGCTTAGCCGTCTCATTCACTTGCCCGTCGTTCTCTATAAACGCTTCCAGCGTACGCAGCATTTCCTGTGAATATTCCGGGTCCTTCTTCAAGAGCATTTCCAGCACCTCGTTGACGTATGTCTGCATATGCTCCCTAGGAACATGCTGGAACAAATACGCGAGCTCGACCGCCCCGAATTGCACCACGGCTTCCCGAATGCCGAGCCGGTCAGCCAGCCGGGACGTCTCTAAACATTCATTGTAAGCATCCCGCAGTTGGTCTGGCCTGTTCTTCTTATTGCTGACACAGATCCGAAGCGGAGTGCCGCTGTCCTCCTGCAGCACCCCGCGCAGACACGTGCGCAGCAAGTCGTTCAGCTTCCCGTCGGCCCCCGGAGCATCGACTAGGAAGACGGAAAACAAGCCCTCCTGAATGGAAAAATGAATCACGGCCATCTCCTTGAGCTCCGGGTGATACTGCATCTCCTCGCGGATATTCCGCAGCAGCGAATCCTTCTCCCTGTATCCCGTATCCGGAGATATGATGGAGAGCAGACCGCGATACGCGCCTTGAAACAGCGGAATCCCCCGCCGGGCCGCTTCTTCCGTCAGCGCTTCGATCGTACCGCTCCCCCGCAAATACCGGCTCAGCAGCAACCCCAGATCGTTTTGTGCGGCATGGTTTCGATATTCATTGAGGATTACTCCCATATGATACGAAATGATCTCGGCGGTTTGCAGAAATAACTCTTCCTCCACCTTGACCCGGTGGGGATTCTCCGGAAAAATGACCATATAGCCAATACACTCGTCATGCTCTTTCAGGGGAACGCGAAAACATCGGCTCTCTTCCACAAACGCCCACTGCGCTTCTTTCTCCCACGTCCAGCCGTGCAGCAGCTGCGAAGCTCCGAAAGAAGTCGCATTGAATATGACTTGACCGCGGGAACCGACAACGGCGATTGGATATCCTAAAATACCCAGAAGCTTTTGAAAAAAATGATCGATTCGATCCGGCCTAAGCGCGAATTGCATCAATCTCATTTGCTTGTCGAGCACGCTGTGAAGAATTTGCGTATGATATTGCATTTCAATATGAAACATTCCGTTCATCTGGTCGGAAAAAAAACATTCGTAAGGCAATTCAATCAGAGGGAAATCGAGGCGGTTGGCTTCTTCGAGGATCGGCTCGGGCACTTTGTCCCAAAAGCGGCCAATCTTTATTCCGAGTCCGGCCGAGCGGCATTGGTTCAGCTTGCGAAGCAGAGAAATAGCATCATACGGGACGTCTTTCATCAAATAAGCGGTCGTGAATACCATCTCCCCTTCCCTGAACCAATCGGCAATATCCGGCGTATCCATGACTTTAACCGACTTGACGAGGCGCGACGCACCGCTTTGCCCGGCAACAAGCTTTCCTTCGGATAACGGATAGATGGACAGCACTTGTTCGACGGTGATGTTCATTTCGTATCTTCACCTCCTGGAATGGTCTTTTGGGCGAATGTGACTCGAATCGGACGTATTTTTTCTATGCAACAAACTGTATCAAAATTATGTTACATGATCAATGTGTTTTTTAAGTGTATCTATTGTATGAAAACAGCATCAGGGCAAAGTGGCCGGAAATAAAGTCAGCGGACGTACAAAGGCATACATCCAACTCGCCGGTGGCTGCTGGAACGTGAGGGGCAAGCATAAAAAAAGGAGCCCGACATTTCAGGCTCCGACGAGAAAGCGGCTGCGTACGCCGTCCTATTCTTTATGCTTGCGAATCCGAATCAGCTCCATCTTCTGGTCCCAAGCTTCAGGGCTCAGGTCAACAGGATACACTTCCGGATTCAGCTTGCGCAAATATTCCGGCCAGAATAAGGTCAGCTGCTCCCGGTGATGCTCGCGGATCGTCTCCAGCGTAGGCAGCTCGTACACCTGCTTGCCATTTGCAAAAATCGGACGAAGCATCGGCTGCGCTTCGTATTGCTCCACCGTTTTCGAAATATAAGTGTGCACCGGGTCGAACAGCTTCAGCGGCTTGCCTTGCTGCACATCGTCTTCGTCCGTCAGCGCGATATAGTCCGCCATCGCCTTGTTGGTCTCGCGATTGACGATGCGGTAGAGGTCCTTAATCCCCGGCGTCGTCACTTTTTCCGGATTGCCCGAAATTTTGATGACCGGTACGAAACCGTCCTCACGTTCGCGGGCGACCAGCTTGTAGACGCCCCCTAGCGCGGGCTGGTCGGCCGCCGTAATCAGCTTCGTGCCGACTCCCCAGCTATCGATTCTCGCCCCTTGGGCTTTCAGGTTGAAAATAATGTTCTCGTCCAAATCGTTCGATGCGACGATCTTGACATCCTGCAGCCCTGCTTCGTCCAGCATCACACGCGCCGTCTTCGACAAATAAGCCAAGTCTCCGCTGTCGAGCCGGATCGCCCTCATCCGTTTGCCCTGGCTTTGCAGCCATTTGGCCGTTTCGATCGCATGCGGCACGCCGCTTTTGATCGTATCGTACGTGTCGACCAGCAGCGTGACCTGCTCAGGCAGCGCGGCGGAAAATTTCCGGAACGCCTCTTCCTCCGAATCGTGGCCCTGCACCCAAGCGTGCGCGTGTGTACCCTTCGTCGGAATGCCGAACATCATGCCCGCTCTCATGTTCGACGTGGCGTCGAAGCCGGCGATATAAGTCGCCCGCGCACCCCATACCGCCGCATCCGCCTCTTGGGCCCGCCGCGTGCCGAATTCCATCAGCACATCGTCCGGCGCGACCTGCCGGATACGCGACGCCTTGGTCGCGACCAGCGTCTGGTAGTTCATGAAGTTCAAGATCGCCGTCTCCAGCAGCTGCGCTTCGAAGACGCTCGCTTCGACCCGGATCAGCGGCTCGTTGGGAAACACCAGCGATCCTTCCTCCACCGACCATAACGAACCGGTAAATCGGAACTGGCGCAGCTTCTCCAGAAAGGCCGGGTCATAATTCTCCTCCTGCTCCGCCAAGTAGCGGATCGACGCTTCGTCGAATCGCAGGTGTTGAATATACTCGACGATGCGCTGCAGGCCAGCAAATACGGCATATCCGTTTCCGAACGGCAGCTTGCGGAAGTAAGCCTCGAACACCGCCTTGCGGTCCATCGAGCCGTTGAACCAGTGGGCGTACATCATGTTGATTTGATATTTATCCGTATGAAGCGTCAAATTTTCGCAGCTCATCGTAGTTCCCCTCTCGCTTCGTTAGACGTTCTTATCCGCAGCGCGGACGACTTCGGCGCCCAGCACGTTCCGAAAATGAGTCAGTGCCCATTCGTGTCCGGCCGGATTGAAGCTCGCGACCGCGTCCTCATGAACAACGATTTTATACCCCTTATTATAGGCATCCACAGCGGTATGCAGTACGCAAATGTCCGTACAGACGCCGATCAGGTGCACCTCGTCGATGCCGCGGGCCCGCAGCCGCAGCTCCAAATCCGTCCCGCAGAAGGCGCTGTATCTCGTTTTGTCCATCCAATAAATGCCGTCCTGGCGCGCCGAATAGACGTCGTGAAGCCGGCCGTACAGTTTGCGCCCCTCCGTATCGCGGATGTTATGCGGCGGAAACAGCTTGTGTTCTGGATGATACGTGTCATTTTCCTCATGAAGGTCGACGGCCATAACGACCAGATCGCCCCCTTCGACAAACCGTTCTGTCAATTCGGCGATTCTTTGTTCCAAATCGATCGCCGGCTGCCCGCAGGGCAGTTTGCCAGTAACGAAATCGACCGTATAATCGATCACAACGAGAGCTTTCATAAGGGCACCTTCCCTTTCCATACGTCTGTATTGATGTAGACTGGCAACTCCGTTCTTTCAATAATGTCATTATGACATATTTAAAATAAATGTCAAGCCTCATTTTCCGAGTCCCATCGCTCCAGCAGCCAAGCCGTCGTATAATCGACAACGATCTGCGAATTAGTTCGTCCGTCCGAATTTACGAACTGCTCGTGGCCGCGAAAATAATCCGGATGCCCGCCCGTCAGCGCCAGGTTGATCCGATACGCCGGAGCATGCTTGAAGCGGTCGTACCGGAACCGGTGACGAAGCCCGGAGCCTTCCGTTACCCAGCCGCCCCACGAACCGAGCCGGGCAATCGGATCGCCGCCCTTCGCGCCGGTGCCGCGTATGTAAAGCGCTCGTTCCCGGCCTGTGGAGCTTACCGGGCATTTCGGCGAGCCGATCTGTACCGTCAGGATACCCGGCATGGAAAGCGCCGGGCGCAGCAGCTCGGCCGCCTGCACGCCTGCCACTCCCCCTCCGCTGTGCCCGATCAAGACGGGGAAGCCGTCCCCGCAGACACTGCGGATCGCCTCTACCGCCTTGCGGCCTCCGATCGAGCGCGCGGCCGCCTGCGGTCTCAACCGCAGATCCTGGTAAATTTCCAGCATCTGAGCCGCTGTTTTCCGGCTCCAGTCGCCGTATGGGAACAGCAGCCGATACTCCGGCTGGAATCCCCTCGCCTCCAGCCTGCGGCACAACTGCTCTCCGAACGTTTCCATAAAGTTTGGCGCCGTCGCCATTCCGGACAATAAGAAAAGCCGCGGTCTGTAAAAAATGGACATACAACCGCTCCTCAGTCTCTGGTCAGCAAGTCGGCCGACGGGTTTGCCTGTGTCCCGGCTTCGTCGGCGTCCGTGATGTCGTACGGGCAAGCTTGGCGGAAATAATTCGGCTTGACGATGCGATCATCGTAGGAACGGTGGAAAATATGCGTCGCCGCCGGCGAAACCGGAGGAATCAGCCACGTCCAATCCCCGGTTAGCGGGCGGCCGCTCCGCTCTTCCTGCTGCTCGAACCGCCGGAACTGTTCCGCCGCCGTATGATGATCTATGATGCTGACCCCTGCCGCCTTAAAGGAATGAAGAACCGCCGCATTCAACTCGACCAGCGCTCTGTCCTTCCACAGGGATATGTTGGTCGACGTATCCAGCTTCAGCAGCTCGGCCACCTTCGGCAGCATATGGTAACGGTCCGGATCGGCCAAATTGCGCGCGCCGATCTCCGTTCCCATATACCAGCCATTGAACGGCGCCGCCGTATACCGGATGCCGCCAATGTCCAACAGCATGTCGGAAATAAACGGAACGCCGTACCATTTAAGTCCCAGCCCGGCGAACGAATCATATTCAGGGTGTTGAATCGGCACCTCAAGCACCAAATTATCGGGAATCGGATACCAACGGGGCTTCCGCCCGTTTACTTGGACGACGAGCGGCAGCACGTCGAACGGCGTGCCCGCGCCCCTCCAGCCCAAGTTCATGCAAGCTTTCGTGAACCGGACGGAGGCCGGATCGCCCACGATTCCGTTCCCGGTTTCATATCCGGCATAGCGGATCAACTGATGGTTCCAGATGCGGATACGATGCTCGTCCGTTTCTGCGGCAAACACCGTGATCGACGGCCTGATCATGCCGCCGTTGGTCCCATAGACGATATGGCGGAATACTGCTTCCGCAATGTCGTCTTCCTGCTCCAGCCCTCTTTCGTCAAACACATTTAACGACGGCCAAAACAGCCTGCCGATGCAGCGATTGCTGTTTCGCCAAGCCATTCTCGCACCATGAGCAAGCTCCTCATAGGTAAGCTCGTAAGTTCCGCGCCGGGAGAGCTCTTCCCGAACGTCCACGAGCCGCCGCCGCGTTTCCTCCCCGCTTTTGCCCAACTCTTCATAGCACGACGTTACAAACGTCGCCGCTTCTTCTTGTATCGCTTGATTCGTCGTCATTTCGTCCTCTTCCGCTGCATTTTTTCCTCCATTATAACCTAGCCCCATGAAAAAAGCTCGCCGCCCGCCTGTTCAAGCCGCCATTTTCCCGGTTCCATGTGTCATTTCGTGTCGAATCTATGGCAAAAGCCGGATTGCTCCCATCCGCCGTTCTCCCCGACTAAAGTCCAGCTTCCGTACCGCCTTTGGACGGTTTTACCGGACATGCAATTCGTATACAATAGAGACAAGATCTAAACGAACGAAAGTCAGGTGACGACGATGAAGTTGAAATGGAACATACAGACGATAGGCGGCTTCGTCCTGATGGGGATCGGTATCATCGGATTGATCGGCTGGGGCGGCATCATCGGATTTTTCGGGTATCTCTTTGCCCTGATTATGATCGCTTTCGGCTACTGGCTGTGGATAACGTCGGACACGACGATCAAGCGCGTGTGCAGCGGCTTGGTCATGCTGGCGGGCGCGGCGCTCATCATCTTCTGGCTGCCGAAGTTCATCAGCTTGGTATTGGCCGCAGCAGTCATCTACATCGGCTGGATCCTTGTCAGAATCGGCCAGTCCCAAAGTTATCGGTATTGGAAATAAAACGACGAAAGAGGCGGCCCCTGTCTCCCTTTCCACCCGGCAGGTCAGCCGGATGGATGGACATGGTGCCGCCTCTTTTGTTTTGTTCTTCTTAAAGCGAGTTATACGCGCGGCTTGGCGCGGTTCGTCGGCAAGGCCGTGAGCGGATCATCAGGCCATACGTGCTTCGGATAGCGGCCCTTCAAATCCTTCTTCACTTCAAAATAGGCGTCCTGCCAAAAGCTCGCTAAATCGCGCGTAACCTGTACCGGCCGATGCGCTGGGGAAAGCAGATGCAGCAGCAGCGGCACCTTGTCGCCCCCAATGCGCGGCGTCTCCCGCAGGCCGAACAGCTCCTGGAGCCTTACAGCCAGCACCGGCGACGCCGGATCGCTGTAATCGACCGGAATCCGCGAGCCGCTCGGCACCGTAATGTGCGTCGGTACGAAGTCGTCGAGCTGCTGGCGCTGCGGCCACGGGAGCATGCCGTCCAGAATCGCGGCCATCGAAAGCCGCTGCAGGTCATCCCGGCTTTTGAGCCCGTACAGATGCGGGCCGAGCCACTCCTTCAGCCCCGCGAGCAGCGCCTCGTCGGAAACATCGGGCCAAGCCGGGTCCACCCGGTGCATAAAGCCGATGCGCTCGCGCAGTTGCTTCGCCGCCTTGGTCCACGGCAGCATGGACAAGCCTTCGGCCGCGATACCCTCGAGCAGCGCATTCAGCACCTGCTCCGGGTCCGGGGCTTCCACCGACGCTTCCCGCAAGGTAAGCGCGCCGAGCTTCTCCCGTCTGCGGGCGCGGACCGCTTGAGCCGCCCGGTCCCACACGACCACGGTCTCCGTTTCAATAGCGCCCACGAACACCCGATGCAGCTGCTCCTCCGAGATCGGAACCGCCAGATCGATGCGGCCGTCCGCCCCCTGATCATCCAGCTCCGCGACGACCAAATATTTCTCGCTGTAGAGCGGCTGAGGACCTGAAAACGAGCCTCCCCTGCCTCCGCTCAGCAGGAAGCGTCCGTTTCCTTTATTTTGCGAGATCCGGTCGGGATAGGCGAACGCAAGCAGCATTCCGCAGGCGTTCACTTCGTCTCGTTGCTCAAGCGGCAGGCCCAGCGCGCGCTTTCCCTGTTCAGCCTCTGCCGCGATCCTGCGGCGGGCCGCCGGATCTGCCGCCTGCGCGGAGCCCACTCCGCGAAGCGCCTCCACGCGCAGCCGCAGGTCCGCATTGGGCGAGTCCGGCCGGAAGCGCAGCAGGTCGCGGTCGCTAAGCAGCGCAGCCAGCTCGCAAGCCAGCCCGCCAAGCCCGAGCGGCACCGCCCGCAGCATCATGTGCGCGAGCCTGGGCGACGCGCCGAGCTCGGCCATGCGGCGGCCGTGTGGGGTCATCGCTCCGTCGTCCCCCATTGCGCCGAGCTGCTTCAGAAGCGCAACCGCCTGCCCATAGGCGGCTGCAGGCGGCGGCGTCAGCCAAGCGAGCTGCGCCGGATCGGCGACGCCCCAAGCGGCAAGCTCAAGCGCTAGAGCGGCCAGATCCGCTTCCATGATCTCAGGCGCCCGGTGAGATGCCAGCCGGCGGTCCTCCTGCTCCGTCCAGAGCCGGTAACACACACCAGGAGCCGTACGTCCGGCGCGCCCGCGGCGCTGGTCCGCCGAATCCCGTGAGACGGTGACCGTCTCCAGCCGCGTCATGCCCGTCCGGGGCGAAAACCGCGGCACGCGCATCCGGCCGCCGTCGACGACGATACGCACCCCTTCTACGGTTAAGCTCGATTCGGCGATGGAAGTAGCGAGCACGACCTTGCGCTTACCCGGCACGCTCGGCGCAATGGCCGCATCCTGCTCCCCTTGAGCAAGCTGGCCGTACAGGGGAGCGATCCTTACCTGCGGATCGAGTCCCGCTTCATGCAGCAGCCGTTCCACGCGCCGAATTTCCCCCGCTCCGGGCAAAAACGCCAACAGATCCCCTTCTTCGGCAGCCAGCGCCTGACGGATGCACGCTGCTACCGTCGGCTCCAGCCTTCCTTCCACAGGCTTGCTTAAATACCGCGTCTCCACAGGATAACTGCGGCCCTCGCTGACCACAACGGGCGCATCGCGCATCAGCGCGGCGACCGGAGCCGCGTCCAGCGTAGCCGACATGACCAGGATGCGCAGGTCGTCCCGCAGCACCGCCTGCGACTCCAGAGCAAACGCCAAGCCCAGATCCGCATGCAAGCTTCGTTCATGGAATTCATCAAAAATAACGACGGCTACGTCCTCAAGCGCGGGATCAGCCTGCAGCATGCGCGTAAGCACACCTTCCGTGATGACTTCGATGCGCGTTTTCGGTCCGACCTTCGTATCCAGCCGGACCCGGTAGCCCACCGTTTCGCCGACCTGCTCTCCGAGCCGGGACGCCATGTACCGGGCGGCGGCTCTCGCGGCCAGTCGGCGCGGCTCCAGCATCATAACTTTGCGTCCGGCCACCCATGGCTCTTCCAGCAGCGCAAGCGGCACGCGAGTCGTCTTGCCTGCGCCGGGCGGCGCTACCAGCACGGCATTCGTATGCTCGCCCAGCTTCTCCTTCAACTGCGTTAAAACGAGATCGATCGGCAGTTCTCCCATATTCATTCACTCCAACGTACGGCAAATTCGGTTTTTATTGTACCACAACCGCACAAAGAAAGCCCCATAAAGGGGCTCAGCCTGTACGATTCTCGATTCATTGAAAAAAGGCGATTCCAAGCACGCCCGAGAGGACGATCACCGCAAGCGGATGCAAGCGGTATTTGATCAGAGCGCCGAGACATACCGCCAAAATAATCAGCATCCCGACCGTATGCCAGCTCATCCAATCGGTCCCGCTTCCCGGCAAACTGAAATGAATCGCGGCGTAGACAATCATCCCAGTCACCACCGGCTTCAGCCCGTAGAACGTCGCTTTGACCCACTGCCGCTGCTGCATTCGGAAAAAGAACGCGGCGATGAGCACGATAATCGCCAGCGACGGCAGCACCATGCCGAGCGTCGACAGGATCGCTCCGGGAACACCGGCGGCTTCGTAGCCGATCAAGGTGGCGCTGTTCGTCGCAATCGGTCCCGGAGCCATTCCCGCCAACGCGACGGTATCCGTAAACTGCCGCTCCTCCATCCAGCCGTGGAGCAGCACCTCATGCCGAATCAGCGGAATCATCGCATACCCTCCGCCGAACGAGACAAGACCGATTTTAAGAAATACTGCAAACAAACTCCATAGCATAACCGTCACCCCGTTCTATATCCCGTCCGCAATAAAGTAATCCGCATATTTATAGCCATTTCCGGCAGTTGTAGGTTCCTCATCCTTAGGTTCGAGCGCGCGATAGCCGAGCTTTCGTTTCATGTGGACAAGCAGATGCCCGATCACAAGTCCGATCAAAATAACCAGCAGCGGATGCACATGAAAAATAAGCAGAAGCACGACCGTAAAAGCCGCCGTAGCTAGCGTCGTACGGTCCACGATAGAGCTTTTTCCCATGTTATACGCCGAAATAATGATCAAGGCGGCAATCGCCGCTTGAATGCCTTGAAAGGCCGCAGCCACTTTCGGCAGGGCATACATCTCTCGAAACACAAGACTCAACAAAAATACGATCAAAAAAGCCGGCAGCGTCATTCCGCCGACTGCCACCGCGGCTCCCGGAACCCCAGCCAGCCGATAACCGATGAACGCCGCTGCATTGACGCCTACACCGCCCGGAGCAGATCCAGCTATCGATAAGACGCTGCTCATCTCGCCAGGTTCGATCCAGCGCCGTTTGCTGACGACCTCCCGTTCCATGACAGGGATCATCGCGTAGCCGCCGCCGAACGTGACCGGACTGATTTTGCAGAAGGTCCAAAAGATCGACCCCAGCGGCCCTAGTTTCTTCAGCCATGATTTCATCCTGCTCCCCCCGTTCCTCGTTGTCCTTTTAAGTATACCTTTCTTTAATTCATTTTGGAATAATGTTTTCGCTATTTCTCCTGAATGATCCTAAGTATAAGCAAAACAACTCTAGATGACGAGCTGAACTATAAAGAAAACTCTTAGTTTTAATCATATTGGAATTTTATTCACAATGTCTATCCGAATACATTGAATTTTAAGCAAACAAGGCCAACAAAAAAAGACCCGGATCGTCTACATCCGCGTCTGAAAAAGATAGCCTATGGCACTCACCAGCCCGGGGGCTCATAACCGATCCCCGTTCCCGTTCGTCCGGCAAATTTGTGCGTGTGTCTTTTGACCGATAGCATGGTCTTGTAATAATTTTGCTTAAACTCGAACGGCTCGTCGTCCGTCAGCACGTCGATCTCATGATAATGGGAGCCATCCGGCAGCGTAATCGGCGGTCCCGTCATCCCGATGAAACGGTGAAAGTGGCCCATAGCCATTTTCGTATACCCTTGATACCTGTGCACGTGCCCGTCCGTTCCATCTCCGTTCACGGCATAGACGAACATCTCTACTCCATGGAAATGTCCAAGCGCCACAGAGGTCAAGCCAACGAACGCGTGGGCATGAGCCGGCGGCTGCGGAACATACGGCACCGGCGGAAGCGGACAAACAGACATAAAAGCGCTCTCCCCTTCGCTTTTTTATCGCAGATGCTACAGGATACGCAGGGAGAGGCACGATTATTTCCGTTCTGGCTTCTTGGCTTCCGGATTGACGATTTCTTTGACCCGACCGACTTGTCCGTCCGTCAAACGCACCTTGATGCCATGCGGATGTGTCGCCGAATTCGTCAGCAGATCCTTCACGATACCGCGCGTCAGCTTTCCGGTCCGCTGATCCTGCTTTAGGACGATGAGCACCTCGGCGCCCGGAAGAACGTTTGCGCGCTTGCGTCCGTCGCTCATTTGTACTGCTCCGGCAGCTGAAGCCAGCCCTCAAAAATGGCGTAATAGAACAAGAATGCGCTTGCGAGGCCCAAAATTGTAAAGCTGATGGCAAGTCCCTTTTTTTTCTGAAACAGCCACACGAAAGCCAAGCTGAAGAACGTACCCATAACAATTAAGCAAACGATCAAAATGATAGTTGCCATTACTTCTGTTCAAACCCCTTTCGAATCAACAGTTTATTCTAACCGTTTGCTTACCAAAATACCACAATTTCCAACGAAAAAACACTCCGCTGCTGCGATAACCTTGACAATTTCATGAAACGGTCAAAAAAAAGAGAGGCGTCCACCGCTCGGCAGGACGCACTCCCTTCGTTTACTTTTTGGCGGACAACCATTCCGTCAACGCCTGAATCTCGGGTTCCTTCAACGTGTTTTTGTAGGAAGGCATTCCTCCGCCTCCGTTTTGAATCTTGGCTGTGATTTGTTCCTGGCTCAGCTTGGCCCCCGTCTTCTGAAGATTAGGACCGACTTTACCCGAGAGATCGGCCCCGTGACAGGAGATGCAGTTCGCCTTGTAAATCGCCGCCGCATTAGACGCTTCGCCTGCTGCCGTTTTGGAGGGGGCATTCGCAGGTGCACCGCTTTTGTCCCCGCCGCAAGCCGTTGTAATTCCGGCTAGCAATAGCAATCCGATTGCCAATGGGACCCAGGCTTGCTTCATGACCATGACCACCTTTGTTTTGAGGAATATTGGAGCTTGACCCGGGATACATATGAAACGATATTACCCGGAAAGGCAGGGATACGTCCGCTATGCCCAACACCGCTTGGCTTCGCCTCTTCGGCCTCGGCGCCATGATCGTCCTCGGGACTTGGTTCGGCCTCCGGCAATTCGCCGCCACCTCCCCGCAGTTCCCGCCGGTCTCGGATTTTATGGTAGAAGGCTACCGCATTCAAGTGTCACTTTACCCGAGCCCGACCAGAGCGCTGAAGCCTGGTACGTTTACCGTCACGCTACGCGACGCGGCGGGCCGGCTGGTGAGCGGCGCGACCGGGGCCGCCACCATCTCGATGCCGCAAATGCTATGCGGTGCGAGCCCCTTTACCCTGACGGAAACGGAGGCCGGCCGGTACGTCGGCGAAGGCATTCCGCTCATGGCGGGCTCGTCCGTTGCCGACGTGTCGATGACAACCGGAGACAAATCGCTCCGGGTCCGGTTTCCTTTTGCCGCCGTCCGATAATATCCGGATTTCCCTAGCCTGCTTCCACTGTATCGAATCGTCCGTGGCCTGCCTATGACTCCCCCGGGCTATTTTTCACTTTATTTATGGCGGTTTTGCGGACAATCCCTTACAATTTATCACCAAAGCCAGGGATGAACACTGGGAATCCATCCGGCCGCAGCCAAGCCCCGCAGTACGGACAGCGCTCCGATCCAAATGGCTACGAATTGGCCGGCTATTGCGGCCTTGCTTCGCAGCCGCTTGTTTAATTTGCCCGCAAACAGCCCGACGGAAACCAGCGCAGGCACGGTGCCCAGACCGAACAGCAGCATAAGCAGCAAGCCATGCAGCGGACTTGCGCTCGCCGCCGCATTCATTTCCATCGCATAGGTCAATCCGCAGGGAAGGAATCCGAGCAGCAGACCGCTGGCGACCGCGGTCCCTGCCTCCTCAGCCGTCCGGTACCGCGCTGTAAGCCGCCGGACAAGCGGCAGCCGATGCGGGTCCAGTCGATGCAGCGGGAGAGCGATACGCCGCAAAGCCCACAGCAAAATAAGACAGCCGCCCAATAAGCTAGCTGTCCCCTGCACATTCGCCAACTTCCCCGCACCATCGACGAACGAGCCGACCGCGCCCATAAACGCCCCGAGCGCAGCGTAGGTTGCAATCCGTCCGGCATTGTAAGCCAGAACGGAGCGCAGCGGACTTGTCTTCGCTTGCAGTGCAAAGCCGGAGACGGTTGCGCCGCACATCCCAATGCAGTGCGGCGCGCCAAGCAATCCGGCAAGCCAAGCCAGCGTCAGATCATGAACGCCGATCGCCATCTTCTCTTCCCCGCCTTCTTCGCTTGGAATGAAGGAAGTTACACCCGCTTCAGCCGAAGTGCGTTAACAATTACCGTCAAAGAGCTTAAAGCCATAGCCGTGCATGCCATCCATGGCGCCAGATGACCGCTTAAGGCCGCAGGAATCGCCAAAGCGTTATAACAGAAAGAGAATCCCATATTCTGATAAATATTTATCATCGTCTTTCGGCTGATCCTCACGGCATCAGCCATAGCTTTCAAGTCGCTTTTTAACAAATGCACATCAGCGGCCGCCTTGGCTACATCCGTCCCGTTACCGACGGCTACGCCGATATCCGCTGCCGCGAGCGCCGGCGCGTCGTTTACGCCGTCACCGACCATGGTCACCCGCTTCCCTTGGCTCTGCAGCCGCCGGACGAGCCCGAGTTTCTGGTCCGGAAGCATATCCGCATAATACGGCACATTTCCAAGCCGTTCCGCAACCATTTTAGCCGCCGCAGCATGATCTCCGGTCACCAGCCGGACGTCCATTCCCTGCTTTTTGAGCTGCCGCAGCGCCGATCCCGCCGTCGGCCGAAGCGTATCGGCTAGAGCGACAACCCCGGCTGGACGTCCATCCACCGCCACATAGATTAGCTGCTTCCCTTGGCTACGCAGAGGATCGGCAACCTTTTCCGTTTGCGCAAAAGGGACACCCTGCTCCTCCAGCCAACGCCGAGTCCCTGCGACGATCCCGCGTCCATGCACCTCCGCCCGGACCCCGCAGCCGGGAACGGCCAAGAAACTGCCGCAGTCAGGCACTCGCACTCCCCGCCTCTCGGCCTCTTCGACAACCGCCCGCGAGAGCGGATGCTCGGAGAGCTGTTCCGCACCCGCGAGCTTGCTCAGCAGTGTAGCCTGCGTTTCGCCTTCTGCGGCAATCACATCCGTCACCTTGGGTGTCCCGAACGTCACCGTCCCCGTTTTATCGAACAGAAGAATGTCCGTTTGATGAAGCCGCTCCAGTGCAGCCCCTTCCTTGTAAACGATCCCCTTCTGAGCGGCACGGCCCGATGCGACCAGAATGGATACTGGCGTCGCCAGTCCCAAAGCGCATGGACAAGCAATCAGCAGCACGGCAATCGCCTTCTCCAAAGCCCCGCCCGCAGCCCCCGGCTCGCCCATTCCGTACCAGTACAAAAAGGTGCACACGGCTGTAACGGCAATGACCGGAACAAACACCGCGGCAATTTTGTCGGCGACGCGCTGAATCGGCGCTTTCGCATTCTGTGCTTCTTCCACCATCCGAATCATCCGGGCTACCGTACTTTGACTGGTCGTACGCAGGACACGGATTTCCAGCACGCCGGAACCGTTCAAGGTTCCGCCGATGACGCGATCTCCTTTTCGCTTCTTAACCGGCACGCTTTCCCCGGTGATTAGCGATTCGTCCACCGCGGATATCCCTTGCGCGACGATACCGTCGAGAGGCACCCGCTCGCCGGGACGGACGCGGAGCAGGTCGCCCTCTTTCAACATGCTTACCGGGACCCGGCGTTCGCCGTCCGGGGTCAGCATGCTGGCCGTGTCCGTCTGGATCGCATGAAGCTGTGAGAGACTGTCCGCCGTACGCTTCCGGGCGGACGCTTCGATCCATCGGCCAAGCCATACGATCGTAATGATCATGGTGCTCGTATCGAAATAGTACGGGCTATGGTGCCCGCTCCCCATCATGGCATGCCCAGGATGAAACAACAAATAATGACTATACAAAAAGGCCGTTGACGTACCCAGAACAATCAGCACATCCATATTCGCGCTTCCGTTTTTCAAAGCTTCATAGGCCCGGATGTAAAAAGGGAGACCGAAACCGAACTGCACCGGAACGGCGAGTGCAAGCTGAAACCATGGGTTCGCCAGCAAGTCGGGTATCCAGGGCGAGGAAGAAGCAACATGATGTGGGACCATCGCCCAGAAGAAAGGCAGCGTAAAAGCAAGCGAAAGCAAAAACATAACCCGACTGCGACGAATTTCCTCGCTACTATTGCCGTTTATTTTCCCATCGGCCATATGCAGCGGACGGACGCCATATCCGAGTTGTTCGATCCGGGCTGCGACTTCCTCTGCCCGGACCCGCTTCGCGTCCAGCAAGACGACCGCCCGCTCCAAAGCAATATTGGCGCTGACCTCGGCCACGCCTTCCATTTTGCCTACCGCCTTCTCGATGCGTGCAGCGCAAGCCGTGCACGTCATGCCTGTAACATGCAGCGTAATCCGGCTCAAATCCGCTTGTCCGCTCATTCCCGTCTCACTCCATTCCGATTGAGGCCCCAGCAGCCGGTCATCGTTAAACTATATGGACGAGCGGCGATTTTCATGACAAAGAAACGCGGCCGCTTCTTTGTGAATTGCGAACAAAGAAACGACCGCCGTTTAAAGGTGGCTAGCTATGATGATGCTCCGCGGCATCGGCGTGCTCCTGTCCGGCCCCCCGCTCGTCCAAATACGTGACGGAAAGCTCAGCGTAAAGCACACCCTTCTGCACTTGAATCTTGTGCTGCAACTCCCGAAGCCTAGACAGTAGGCCGCGAACGACAATGATTTCAAGACATTGATCGTGATTCAGATGGACATGCATCGTCGAAATAATGTCGTGATGGTAATTATGCTGCAGCTCGATAAGCTGCAAAGGAAGATCGGCCGCATGGTGATCGTACACCATGACGATCGTCCCCGCTACGAGTTGATCGGCCTTCAAGCCGCCCGGCTCCAATAGCACTTTACGTACCAGATCCCGGATCGCTTCCGATCGGTTCGTGTAGCCTTGCTCCGTGATATATTGATCAAACTGCTTGATCAGTTCCTCTGGCATGGATACGCCAAACCGGGTCAATACGTCTTTCTCCAACGATCATTCACCTCAATCCGCACACTCTCCCGATTATTGTAGCACACCCGCCGCCCATACTGAATTCGGGCACAAATGAGCCCTTCCGCCAGCATTCGACGCAAAGGCTTCTTCGGCCTTATTATCCGGTGATTCCCCCACATGTTACCAGCCAAACACCGATAAAAAACCGGCCTGCCTCCCCTATCCGGGGCTGCACGCCGGTCCTCAAACTCACTGTGTATCGGTATAATTTTGTTTACTCGCTGCATCCCGAACGGGCTACGGTTCCTTGCTCCACCGTAATCGTATCGGAGATGGTATCGCGAATGACGCTCATAACGAGCTGAAGCAAGTAATTGATATCTTCCTGCGACTGTTTGAATTGGCTGACAATCGGGATCGAATCAAGCTGATCCTGCAGCTCGTCGATTTCCTTCTCGATTTTTTCAACCATCTTTTTATTGTCGAACGACTCGAAAGCGACGATTTCCTTCTGCTTCTTTTTGATAGCGCTAATCAACGTCTGGATTTGATCGTTTCCTGCAATTTGCTGCTCCGCCTGCTGGAAAAACTGCACCTCGTTCGAGGTAGCCAGCAGCCCTGCCAGCTCCTTAGCTTTATCCAAAATGTCTTCGCGCACGATCATTTCCGTATTCGTATACAGCTCCATGCCGCAATTCGTAAATTTCTGCTCTGCCATTAGGATTCGTCACGCCCCTGCAATCGATTTATTGAGCCACGGCTTCTCCGACCAATTCGCCTTTGATATAGAATGTCGGGGTTTCCGTTATTTTCACTTGGACAAACCGGCCTACCAGTTCCTTCGGCCCTTCGAAATGGACGAGCTTGTTCGTGCGAGTCCGGCCGGCCAATACGGCGGCATTGTTCTTGCTTTCACCCTCCACCAGCACTTCCAGCGTCTGTCCTTTCAGCCGCTCATTGCTCCGTTTGGCGTAGACGTTAAGCACGTCGTTCAAACGAATGAGACGGTCCCGCTTCACCTCATAAGGCACGTTATCCTCCATGCCCGCCGCCGGCGTACCTTCCCGCGGTGAGTAGATGAACGTAAAGGCGCTGTCGTAGCCGACTTCCTGCATAAGCGAGACCGTTTCCTCGAACTGCTCATCGGTTTCGCCCGGAAAACCTACGATGATATCCGTCGTCAGCACGACATCCGGAATCGCCTTTTTGATTTTGGCGACCAGCTCCAGATAATGCTCACGCGTATATTTGCGGCTCATCCGCTTCAAAATCTCGTTGCTGCCCGACTGCACAGGCAGATGGATATGCTCCATCAGGTTGCCTTTCTTAGCCAGCACCTCGATTAAGCGGTCGTCAAAATCACGCGGGTGCGACGTCGTGAAGCGGACACGCGGAATGTCGATCTTGCGGACTTCGTCCATCAAATCGCCGAGCCCGTATTTCAAATCGTCGAAATCTTTGCCATAGGCGTTTACGTTCTGGCCGAGCAGCATAATTTCCTTGAAGCCCTGACGCGCCAAGTCGCGTACTTCGGCAATCACGTCCTGCGGAAGGCGGCTGCGCTCCTTGCCCCGCGTATACGGCACGATACAGTACGTACAGAACTTATCGCAGCCGTACATGATGTTGACCCACGCTTTGATGCCTTCGCGCTTCTTCGGCAGGTTTTCGATGATGTCGCCTTCCTTGGACCATACCTCGATCACCATTTCCTTGCTGAACATCGCTTCCTTCAACAGGAACGGCACACGGTGGATGTTGTGCGTGCCGAAGATTAGATCGACGAACGGATGCTTCTTCAAAATCCGGTTCACGACCGATTCTTCCTGCGACATACAGCCGCACACGCCCAGGATCAGCGATGGCTTCTCGATCTTCAGATGCTTGAGATGGCCGAGCTCCCCGAACACTTTATCTTCAGCATTTTCCCGTACGGCACAGGTGTTGAGCAGAATGATGTCCGCCTGCTTGCGGTCATCAGTGGACCGGTAGCCCATCTGTTCCAGCAGGCCTTTGATCGTCTCGGTGTCGTGCTCGTTCATTTGACAGCCGTACGTTTGAATCAAGTAATACTTGTCCTTGCCGATCTCACGCATCTCTTCCGGGATGTCGAAATCGTAATGCACTTGAATGTCTTCTTTCCCCCGCTTCTTCGCATCGCTGAGAGACGGCGGCTGGAAATATATCGAGTAATCTTTTTCGGATTTATTTTTTGTCGTCATGAAATGAATTCCTCCTGAAGCTTGCATATGCTGCAAAGATCATACCTTTCATTATATCATGCTTGCAGCCTGCATTTCAAAGAAATTCATGGATGGGTTACGCTAAAATAACCCCGACATCACCGGTTTTAATTCCGGCTGCGTTCGCTTCGTCCGTATCGATATGCATGTCCAACGCGAATTGATCGGATACCCGGGCAATCACATGCTCAAACGTTACGCCACGCTCTCCTTCGACGCGCACGGTAAGCTCCTGTTTATCCGCAATGCCCCACTTGGCCGCATCGTCCGTATGAAAATGAATATGACGCGCCGCTACGATCACGCCCGCTTCCAGTTCCACTTCACCGGCCGGTCCGATGACCTTAATCCCCGGCGTACCGTCGATATGGCCGGACTCGCGTACGGGCGGGTTCACCCCGAGAGCGAACGCATCGGTACGAGATATTTCAAGCTGGGACTTGCTGCGGGCCGGTCCCAAAATGCGAACCTTATCGAAACGGCCTTTCGGTCCGACGACCGCGACCGTTTCCTCGGCAGCATACTGCCCCGGCTGCGATAATGCCTTCATCTCCTTTAATTCATACCCTGCGCCAAACAGCAAAGCGATATCTTCTTTCGACAAATGAATATGTCTGGCGGAAACGCCGATCGGTACTTGTTTCATGTCCATATGCCCCTCTCTTATGCAAAAGATTCCATGAAGCTCAAATCTATTATACCCGCACGGCATAAAAAAAGCATACGGCCCAGGGCCATATGCTTAAGAAATTTCGGAAAATTATTTGAATTCCGCCACCAATTTTTCAAACTCTTGCTCGGTGATGTTAAGATTTTGCTTCGCAAGACCTTCAGGTTTGAAGCCTGCAACCATATCCTCGTAGCTTTTTCTGCTCTTGTCTTGATAAATAAGTCCCGTCACGAGGCTGTTGGTTTCCATGATTTTGGTCATGGCTGCCACACGATTGGAAGCATCGTAATCCGGCGTTTCTTCCAGATCGACGATATGCTCTTTAAACCACTCGTACGTGTTCACTTTGTTGAACGTGACACACGGGCTGAATACGTTGATGAAAGAGAAGCCTTCATGCTTCATGCCTTCTTCGATCAAGGAAGTCAGCTGTTTCAAGTTGCTGGAGAACGATTGACCGATAAACGTAGCTCCTGCAGCCAACGCTACTTCAAGCGGCGACAATGCGGACTCGATGGAGCCGGACGGCGTCGATTTCGTCTTGAAGCCCTCGGCGCTGCGGGGCGACGTTTGGCCTTTGGTCAAGCCGTAAATTTGGTTATCCATAACGATATAGGTGATGTTGATGTTACGACGGATCGCATGAACCGTATGACCCATCCCGATCGCGAAGCCGTCGCCGTCGCCGCCTGCGGCGATGACGGTCAGCTCGCGGTTAGCCATTTTGAGACCTTGCGCGATTGGCAACGAACGTCCGTGAACACCGTGGAATCCGTAAGCGTTGATGTAACCGGAAATCCGGCCGGAGCAGCCGATCCCCGAGACAACCGCAAGCTGTTCTGGTTCCAGACCGACATTGGCAGCCGCTCTTTGGATAGCCGCTTGCACGGAGAAGTCGCCGCAACCTGGGCACCAGTTCGGTTTGATATTGTTACGGAAATCTTTTAACGTTGCCATACAAGGTTCAACTCCTGACAGTATTTAGTGATTTCGGCAGGCAAGAACGGATTACCGTCATATTTCAACATGCTCTTAATTTTATCGGCGTAGCCAACGTTCAGCTTAATCAAGGAAGCAAGCTGACCCGTAGCATTGTTTTCAAGAACAACGACCGTTTTCGCTTTTTCCAGGTACGGCTTGATCTCTTCCACCGGGAACGGATGCAGCAAACGAACGGTGATGTGGTTCGTTTTCATACCTTTGTCGGCCAGACGGCGTCTTGCTTCGTCAATCGTGCCGCCCGTGGAGCCCATACCGATAATGAGCAGATCCGGCTCTTCATGAGGAGCGTCAACCAGAATCGGATTGGTGACTTTCATGTGCTTCATTTTGCCCAAACGTTTGTCCATCATTTTCTTGCGGTTAACCGGGCTTTCCGACGGACGTCCGTCTTCAGAGTGCTCAACCCCGGTTACATGGTGGATGCCGTATTTTTGACCCGGCAGCGAACGCTTGGAAATCCCGTTCTCGGTGAATTCGTAGCGTTTAAACATTTGGTTCTCGCCCGGAGCAGGCAGTTCGCCGGTTTGCAGCTCGCCGCGTTTAATCTGGATTTTATTGTAATCGAGCAATTCGCTTGATTGTTTACCCAAGGAAAGCTGCAGGTCCGTCAGCAAAATAACTGGTACCTGATATTCTTCTGCCAAGTTGAACGCTTCGATCGTGTCGTAGAAGCATTCTTCGATGGTCGAAGGCGACAGAACGATTTTCGGAATTTCACCGTGCGTTCCGTGAATCATAGCAAGCACGTCGGATTGCTCCTGCTTCGTCGGAAGTCCCGTACTCGGACCGCCGCGCTGCGTATCGACGATAACGACAGGCGTTTCCGTCATACCGGCCAAGCCGATCGCTTCCATCATCAAGGAAAGACCAGGGCCTGCGGAAGCCGTCAGGGTGCGAACGCCGCCGTAGTTGGCCCCAATGGCCATCGTACATGCTGCGATCTCATCTTCGGTTTGGATAACCGTCCCGCCGAATTTCGGCAGCGTCTTGATCAGGTATTCCATAATTTCGGAAGCCGGCGTGATCGGGTAGGCAGGCATGAAGCGGCAGCCTGCGGCGACTGCGCCGAGAGCGATAGCGTCGTTGCCGATCATGAAAAGCTTTTGCTTGCCGTCGGCAGGCTCCAGTTGGAATTCAGGCAGCGGACCGCCCGTCAATTCGAGAACGAACTCGGCAGCTTTGCGAACCGCTTCCACGTTTTTCTCCACCACGGCAGCGCCTTTACGGCCAAACTCTTCTTCTACTGCTTTATTAAACACTTCAAGCGGCAAACCAAGCAAAGCCCAAGATGCGCCGGAAGCAGCCATATTCTTAAACAAGGAAGTGCCAAGCTCTTCCGCAATCGCCGTAATCGGCACCGGGAACAGTCTTGCTTTCACGCCTTCCGGAACGACCGGATTAACCTTTGCGTCGGCGATGATTACACCGTTCTCGCGCAGCTCGTGCGCATTCACATCAATCGTTTCTTGGTCAAAGGCCACGAGAATGTCCAAATCGTCGGAAATGGAGCGAATCGGCATCGTACTGATTCTGATTTTATTGTTTGTGTGGCCGCCTTTGATCCGCGAGGAAAAATGACGGTACCCGTACAAGTAGTACCCCAGTCTGGTCAATGCCGTGGAAAAGATTTTGTCGGTACTTTCCACGCCTTCCCCCTGTTGTCCTCCGACCTTCCAAGATAATTGGCTAATCAACGTTGTCCACTCCTTTTAAATTCGCTGACATGCAGCAAAACCATAAACTGTAAAGATTTCATATAAAAAAAATCTTTCAGTTGTCTCATCAAATTCTATGACTAATACACGTAAAAAGCAAGGGTTTTCGACAAAATGCATAGATAGCTTTTTTAGATCAAATCCATATCGATTAGAGAATAATTTAGTTGTCTTGTATCTATAAATCAGATGTTAACTTTTAATGAATCGGCAAGTGACGATGAAGGAACGTAAACCAGTTGCGGTACATGAACCCTCTCACCAGCTCCTCCGGAAACTGTCTAAGCAAAGCTTCCGTCAGATACGGGATCTTCCCCGCATGCTCCAGTCCCGGGATCCATTGATCGATGCCGTCAAAATCCGATCCGAACACAAGCTGACCGCCGCCCCCCAGCGAGCAAATATGCTCAACATGCTGCAGGACGCCGTCAATAGAAGCTTGACGGCCTTGGTGTACGAACCAGGGAACGAATGTTACACCGATGCGTCCGTCCTGCCGGACAATTTCCCGGATCTGCCCGTCGTTCAGATTTCTCGGATGGCCGCACACGGCCCTTGCATTGGAATGCGTCGCCACGAACGGCTTGGCCGAAGCCGCCGCCAAATCCCAGAACGCCGCCTCGGACAAATGGGACGCATCCAATAGCATACCCAAATCGTTGCAGTCTTTAATAAACGTTTTGCCGCGCTGCGTAAATCCGCCCTGCCTTGGCTCAAGCACCCCATCTGCCGCCCAATTGGCGTAATTCCATGTCGCTCCGATCATTCGGACGCCCAGATGGTATAACGTCCGAAGATATAAAGGGTTTCCCTGCAATGCATCCGCGCCTTCGAGCGTGAGCATCGCTCCGGTCTGATTGCCCGTCAGGACCGCTTCCAAATCAGCGCGGTTTTTTACCTGCCGCATGCGCGGGTCCCGCATCACTTTCTGATAAAAAATATTTATATATTCCAAGTAATGGTCAAAATGCGGCTGAGTTATACGTTCAGGCAAGTAAATCGCAAAAAATTGCAGTTTTACGCCCCCTTGCGCCATTTTCGCATAAGATACGTCCAATGCGTTCGCATGAGGATCGAAGAAATCAATGGCCGGGTTCTCAACCATCTTGAGCAAAGCATCACAATGCCCGTCGATAACATACATCAGCTATCCCCTCCTCGGGAGTAGGCTTGGCTGGGCCAAAATGAAACAAAACCAAAAAAACCTGTCTACAAAAGTAAACAGGCGCTTTGGTCATTCGGTTATAAGCTGCAAAGCCATTATCTCGGTTCTACAATCAGCTTAATGGCTGTCCGGTCTTCGCCGTCGATGACAATATCGGTAAATGCTGGTATGCAGATCAAATCAACCCCGCTGGGAGCCACAAATCCTCGCGCGATGGCTACGGCTTTGATCGCTTGGTTGAGGGCCCCTGCCCCGATGGCCTGGAGCTCAGCAGCCCCGCGTTCACGCAATACTCCAGCCAACGCGCCTGCGACGGAATTTGGGTTGGATTTTGCTGACACTTTTAATACTTCCATGAAAAGTACCTCCTCGGGAATGATGATTGCTTCCAGTACTAATCATATTCTAGGAATTTGCGGTTAATTCCTTCTACCCGAAGATGGTATTTTCAAAAAAATTTGAATTGTCCGTCAATTTAATCAAACAAGATCGTTTCTTCATCCATGCGAATCAATTGAATCTTTTTTCCGAGCCCTGTAGCCAGGTCCAATTCCATGCTGACGGCATGAAAATGCCATTTGCCTTCATCTACGACAAAGCGGACGGGAAGCTGGGTTTTAAATTTTTGCAGCACGGCGTTCCGCTCCATCCCGAGAATACCGTCCCGCGGGCCGACCATGCCTACATCCGTCACATAAGCCGTGCCTTGGGGCAGCAGCCGTTCGTCGTTCGTCTGTACGTGTGTATGTGTCCCGACGACGGCGGATACTTTGCCGTCCAAATGCCAGCCCATCGCCAGCTTCTCCGAAGTCGCTTCAGCATGGAAATCCACAAAGACGTACTTCGTTCTCTTTTTAGCTTGCTCTACCAGCTCATTCGCTTTCTCAAACGGACAGTCGAGCGGAGGCAAAAAGGTGCGTCCCTGCAAATTGATGAGGGCTAGCTCGATGTCTTTTACTTTGATAAACGTCATCCCTTTTCCGGGCGTTCCCTTCGGGAAATTGGCCGGCCGAACCATTCGGTCTTCCTTGTCGATAAAATCGAAGATTTCTTTCTGGTCCCACGTATGATTGCCCATCGTGATCCCGTGCACGCCAAGCTCGAAGAAGTCTTTGGCGATAGCAGCCGTGATGCCCCGCCCTGCTGCCGCGTTCTCTCCGTTCGCGATGATCCAATGCGGGTTATATTTATTTTTGAGGGTCGGTAAGCACGTTTTCAACGCTTTGCGGCCGACCGAACCGACAATATCTCCAATGAACAGTATTTTCATCGGACTCTCCCCCTACCTCACTTTAAATTTACTGCAACTTTCCGCTGAATTAGAGAGGGAAGTGGCAAAATCGCCACTTCCCTCTGTCGTGTATGCAATTATTTGGCGTATTCTACAGCACGCGTTTCCCGAATGACCGTGACCTTGATGTGACCCGGATAATCGAGCTCGCTTTCGATTTTCTTCGTAATGTCTCTTGCCAGTCGGAATGCCTCGGTATCGTCCACCTTCTCAGGTTGAACCATTACGCGCACTTCGCGTCCGGCTTGGATCGCATACGATTTCTCGACGCCTTCGAACGATTCGGAGATCTCTTCGAGCTTCTCGAGCCTTTTGATGTACGTTTCGAGCGTTTCCCGGCGCGCGCCCGGTCTTGCTGCAGACAGCGCATCAGCCGCGCCGACCAGCATAGCGATGACCGAAGTCGCCTCACAGTCGCCGTGATGCGAAGCGATACTGTTAATGACCACCGGATGCTCCTTGTACTTCTTGGCGATCTCAACGCCGATCTCGACGTGAGAGCCCTCCACTTCGTGATCCAGTGCTTTCCCGATGTCATGAAGGAGACCGGCACGTTTCGCCAATGTCACGTCTACTCCGAGTTCTCCTGCCATCAGTCCGGCGAGGTAAGCCACTTCCATGGAATGCTTGAGCACGTTTTGACCGTAGCTTGTACGGAATTTGAGTCGGCCCAAAATTTTGATCAAGTCGGGGTGAAGACCATGTACGCCGGTTTCGAACGTTGCTTGCTCCCCGTATTCGCGGATCCGCTCGTCGACTTCCTTTCGGGACTTCTCGACCATTTCTTCAATGCGGGCCGGATGGATTCGTCCGTCCGCTACAAGCTTCTCAAGGGAAGTTCGGGCGATTTCCCGACGAATCGGGTCAAACCCGGACAAAATGACGGCTTCCGGCGTGTCGTCGATGATCAAATCGATACCGGTGAGCGTCTCCAAGGCCCGGATATTGCGGCCTTCGCGGCCGATAATCCGGCCTTTCATCTCCTCATTCGGAAGCGCTACGACTGATACGGTCGTTTCGGCCACATGATCGGCCGCGCAGCGTTGAATGGCGAGTGTGATGACTTCTCTAGCCTTTTTGTCGCCTTCTTCTTTGGCTTGCTGTTCGATTTCCTTGATCAATTGAGCGGTTTCATGGCGAACTTCCTGTTCTACGTTGGTCAAAATGATTTGTTTGGCTTCGTCCATCGTCAACGCAGAAATTCGCTCCAGCTCGGCAACTTGATCTTTATAAATCTGATCAATTTGCGCTTGGGTTTCTTCGATTCGTTTCTCCTTGTTGGCGACCTGCTCCTCTTTTTTCTCAAGAGATTCTAATTTTTTATCCAGCGATTCCTCTTTTTGCAACAATCGTCTCTCTTGTCGTTGAGTTTCATTTCGACGGTCACGAATGTCTTTTTCAGCTTCGGTTCTGAGCTTGTGAATCTCGTCTTTCGCCTCCAGAACCGCTTCTTTCTTCAGTGCTTCTGCCTCTTTACGGGCATTTTCCTTGATCTGCTCGGCAGCATGTTCAGCACTGGAAATCTTCGCCTCTGCAAGGGACTTGCGGATAAAATAACCGATCCCGAAGCATAGAACACCAACAACGAGAACGACTATGATCCAGATGACTGTCGTAGGCATCCAGTTCACCTCCTCGTTGTTTCTCCAAGGGGTAAGCTTGGGATAATCAGGTTGTTTAATCCATTCTACAAGCGCTAGTAAAAAGTAAAAATTGGCGATTTTACTTTGTTCGAATCTTCCTCAGGCTGCTCAGGAAGATTCTGTGTATCGCATTCACATAATTATTTTATCTTTTGATAAAGAAGCTTGTCAAGGTGTTGGGTCCGAATGAGTCGATATTCCGTCCGTCGCTTGATTACGTTTTCCATATTTGCTAGAATTGCTCTTCTTCCGGGAACATCTCTTCGTCCCAATCCCCTTCCGGTCCTTTTCGAGGCAAACGCGCCAGCACTTTGCTAACAACCTTCCCCGGATAACCCCGGCGCTGAAGGAAGCCGGCAATTTTCCGCCTGGCCTTCACCGGATCCTTCTCCAGCTCTGAACGATACCGTTTCGAGGCAAGACTGTACGCCATCGCAAATTCCGTTTCTTCGTCCACCTGCTCCATCGCCGCTAGAATATGATCTTTGCGAATCCCTTTTTGCTGCAGCTCCTGCTTGATCCAATGCCGCCCTTTTTTTTGCGATTCAAGACGCTGCTTGGCGAGCTGCTCGGCAAATTGCTCGTCGTTCAAGTAGCCTTCCTTCGCTAAACGCTCGACCGTCGATGCCGTGATTTCCGGCGTATACCCTTTTTGCTTCAGCCGGGCCTTCATTTCGTGTTCGGACCGGAGCCGGCTGGACAGCAGACGGATTGCGTCCAAATAAGCTTTTTGCGCCTCGTCTTCGGCCAAAATCTGCTCAAGCCGCGCCGCTTCAACGGCTTCGCCTTTGAGCAGCCTGTGCTTGATCATCAAATCCTCATGGACCGAGAACGCAAAGGTCTCGTCGATATAAATGTTATAACGGTGCGGCCCCTTGCGCTGCCGTTCCACCTTCGTAATCAGCCCCGATTGAAGCTGCGGCCTTTCCTGCTCGGTCATGAATCCAAGTACCTCCCTTGAAAATGGCAAAAGGCACCTTTAATCTGGATTAAAGGTGCCGGAACGTTTATTCTTTCTCTTCAAGCAGCGCCAATTCTTCCTCTTCGTCCTCATCGTCCGAATTCGGCCCGATCACCGGAGCCAGGTTGCAGTTCTCACGAATTTTCTTCTCGATGGTGTCGGCAATGTGCGGGTTTTCCTTCAGGAACTGCTTCGCATTTTCACGTCCTTGGCCGAGGCGATCGTTATTGTAGGAGTACCACGCACCGCTCTTTTGGATGATATCCATCTCGCTAGCAATATCGACGATACTGCCTTCTTTGGAGATGCCTTCGCCGTACATAATATCGATATCCGCTTGCTTGAACGGAGGCGCTACTTTGTTCTTGACGACTTTGATCCGGGTCCGGTTACCGACCATATCATTGCCTTGCTTAATCGTCTCTACGCGGCGTACATCAAGCCGGACGGACGAATAAAACTTGAGCGCGCGGCCCCCTGGAGTCGTTTCCGGGTTGCCGAACATGACGCCGACCTTCTCGCGCAATTGGTTGATAAAGATAGCGATTGTTTTGGACTTGTTGATCGCCCCGGACAGCTTCCGCAGTGCCTGCGACATAAGGCGGGCTTGCAAGCCGACGTGGGCATCGCCCATCTCGCCTTCGATTTCGGCCTTCGGTACGAGAGCCGCAACCGAGTCGATGACGATGATATCGACCGCGCCGCTGCGCACCAGCGCTTCCGCAATTTCCAGCGCCTGCTCGCCCGTATCGGGCTGGGAAAGCAGCAGCTCGTCGATGTTGATGCCGAGCTTGCTCGCATACAGCGGGTCCAGCGCGTGCTCCGCATCGATGAACGCCGCGGTGCCGCCGGCTCTCTGAACTTCGGCGATCGCGTGAAGCGCTACCGTCGTTTTACCGGACGATTCCGGTCCGTATACCTCTATAATTCTACCTCGCGGAAATCCGCCGATGCCCAGAGCGATATCCAAGGCCAGCGATCCGCTTGGGATCGTCTCTACCTGCATATGGGTCGATTCGCCCAATTTCATGATCGAACCTTTCCCGAATTGCTTTTCAATTTGACGAAGGGCATTTTCCAAGGCTGCGCGCCGATCTGACAAAAGAATCACGTCCTTTTTGATTTATCTGTTGATACCATATTACCGTGTTTTGAATCGGCTGACAAGCATTTTTCCGAACATACATTCGCTTGCTTGGCAAAAGAAAAACCGTAACACGTTTGGTTCAAAAATGTTACGGTTCTTCCGCTAACATCTATTATACTTTATTTTGGGTCTTCTGGCAACTATGATTTTATCGATTTCCACAAATGATAGAGTGCGCTTTTCGCTGCCCGAAGCTTGATCGTTTCGCGGTTGCCGGACAGCTGGAGCTTGACGGCGAAGACTTGACCGTTCCGGCGCGCGAGACCTACGTAGACCAAGCCGACCGGCTTGCCTTCCGACTCGCCGGGCCCTGCGACGCCAGTAATCGATACAGCAACGTCCGCATCCAGCAGACGAAGCGTATTGCGCGCAAGCTCCGCCGCGGTCTCCTCGCTGACAGCGCCGGGCGCCCCCGGACCTTCCAGCAGCTCCATCGGCACGCCGAGCAACTTATGCTTTAACGCCACGGAGTAGCAAATGACGCCTCCCAGAAACGATTGCGAGCTCCCTGGAACAGCTGTCAGCAAATCGCTGAGCAGGCCCCCCGTGCAGCTCTCGGCTACGGCAAGCTTTTGCCCGCTTTCCGCAAGCATACGCAGCACCTGCTGCTCCAGAGTGAGGTCCTCCGCCGCGTAAATATGCTCGTCCAGCCGGCTACGGATTTCCGCTTCCAGCGGACGCAGTCTGGCCATCGCCTCGTCAGCTGAAAAGGCGCGCGTCGTAAGCCGGATCGCCACCTCGCCCTCCTTGGCATAAGGGGCAATGGTCGGGTCCGTCTGGGCTTCGATTAAATCAATCACGGCATGCTCCAGCGCCGACTCTCCGATCCCTGCGAACTTCAGCATGACCGAGTAAAGCGGCTGCACGTCATCCATCTTGGATTCAATCCAAGGCTTGGCATACCGGTCGAACATCGGCTTCATCTCTTTGGGCGGGCCGGGAAGCAAAATGTAATGCGTACCCTCGTACGTTACCGCTACGCCAACCGCCAGCCCCGTGTCGTTCGGCAGCGGATCGCTATGCTCGGGCATCAGCGCCTGCCGCGCATTGCTTTCCACCATCGGGATGCCCCGCTGCTGGAACATCTCGGTCATTTTGTTCATCGAAGGTTCATGAATGACAAGCTTTTGCCCGAGCACCTCGCCCAGTACGTCCTTCGTCAAATCGTCCTGCGTCGGTCCGAGTCCGCCCGTGCAAATAATGAGATCCGCGCGGCCCTTGGCGATATGCAGCGATTCTTTGATCCGCGAGACGTTGTCGCCGACGACTGTCTGGAAATAAACGCCCACGCCGATATCCGCAAGGCCTTTGGCCAGGTACTGCGCATTCGTATTTACGATTTGTCCCATCAGCAGCTCAGTGCCGACGGCTATGATCTCAGCTCTCACGGTACGCCTCCAAACAGCACAAAAACAATAGGCTGTCCCTACTGTTTTTGATCGCTAAAATTAATGACATGTTTGTTTTTGATAAAATAGTCGAAGCCCGAATAAATCGTAATGATAGCGGCAATCCAACTGGCCACGATGTCGAAGCGGAAGTTGATGAACGCAAACGGAAAATTGTTGATAAGCAGTGCGATAATGGCCGTAATCTGCGCCGCCGTCTTCCATTTCCCCCATTTGCTGGCCGCTATGACGGACCCTTCGAGCAAAGCGATCTGCCGCAAGCCGGTGACGGCGAACTCGCGGCTGATGATCACGATGACGATCCAAGCGTCAACCTTGTTCATTTCAACGAGCGAGATCAATACGGCAGACACCAAAAGCTTGTCGGCCAGCGGATCCAGAAGCTTGCCCAGATTGGTGACAAGCTTCCGTTTTCTGGCGATATACCCGTCCAAACTGTCGGTACTGGCGGCTATGATAAAGATCAGCGCCGCAATGATCTGGTTGTACGTAATGCTGAACTGCTCGATGCGAATGTGCGGAAACTTAACGTTGACGAGCAGAAATAACATGATGATCGGAACCAGAAATATTCTCGCCAGAGTGATCCGGTTGGCCAGATTCATGCCACGACCTCCCCGGACAAGTCAAACTCGAAGGAGTGCGTGATGCGAACCTTGGCAATTTCGCCGATTTTGAGCTGCCCGCCGCCGACAAACACTTCGCCGTCGATCTCGGGAGCATCGTATTGCGAACGGCCGACATAGACGTCGTTGTGCCCGTCGTATTTTTCGATCAAAACGTCGATCACTTGACCGATCCGCTCGCCGTTGCGTTCGTTTGCAATCTCACGCTGCAGCTCCATGAGTACGTTCGAGCGGTACTCTTTAACATCGTCCGGCACTTGGTCCGGCAGACGGGAAGCCGGCGTATCTTCTTCCTTGGAATAAGTGAACACGCCTAGACGGTCGAATTTCATTTCTCGGATAAACGATTTCAGATTCTCGAAATCTTCCTCCGTTTCCCCCGGAAAACCGACAATAATCGACGTGCGAAGCGATACGCCTGGAATGCGGTCGCGAATTTTGCGGATCAGCTCCCGTGCGTCCCGCTGACGTCCCGGACGCCGCATCCGCTTCAAAATGCTGTCTTCGCTGTGCTGCAAAGGCATATCGACGTATTTGCACACTTTAGGGTTGTTCGCGATGACGTCGATCAGCTCGTCCGTAAAGAAGCCGGGATACGCGTAATGCAGCCGCACCCATTCGATGCCCGGCACGGCGCTTACCCGGTTCATCAGCTCCGGCAGCATAAACGTATCGTACAGATCCGTCCCGTAGTTGGTCGAATCCTGCGCAATCAGGCTGATTTCACGGACGCCCTGCGAAGCCAGCTGGGCCACCTCGTCCAGAATTGATTCGATGGAACGACTGCGGAACTTGCCACGCATGATCGGAATGCTGCAGAACGTACAGGCGTTGTCGCAGCCCTCCGCAATTTTCACATACGCCGTATAGCGCGGAGTCGCCATTCGTCTCGGCAGCTTCTGCTCGTAGTTGAACACCGGATTGCCGACCATCACAGGCTTGCGGCCGACCAGCGCTTGGTCGACAATGTCGTTAATGTTGTGGAAATCCCCGGTTCCGACGATTCCGTCGATCTCCGGCATCTCCTTCATCAATTCTTCCTTATACCGCTGGGTCAAGCACCCTGATACGATCAGCGCCTTAAGATTGGCCGTCTGCTTCAACTCCGCCAAATCGAGAATCGTATTGACCGATTCCTCTTTGGCCGCATCGATAAATCCGCATGTATTTACAATAATGACGGTCGCTTCTTCTTTATCGTTAACCAAAGAATACCCGCGCTCATGCACGAGTCCGGACATGATCTCCGAATCGACCAGGTTTTTCTCACATCCTAAGGTAACCACTTTCACTTTCTCTGTCATGTCAAAATCCTCCACCATGGTTAGTACCTTTTACTACTAAACGGTTGCTTCAAGTATAATATACCGTATGAAAAGGTGTCAAAAGCAGTAAAAATACCTTACAGGCCCGTTTCCGTAAGGCAGCCGAACCGTTCTTTGGCCTTACCTGAAATTGATAAACTGAAGATCGAGCGAAAGATCCGCCTTCCGGAGCAGCGCCATAACCTGCTGCAGGTCGTCTTTGCTTTTTCCCGTTACGCGAATTTGGTCCCCCTGGATCTGGCTTTTTACCTTCAGCTTGGAATCGCGGATAAGCACGTTGATTTTTTTTGAGTTGTCTTGGTCGACCCCCTGCTTAACTTTAATGCGTTGACGCACCGTACTGCCCGCAGCAGGCTCGACTTTGCCGTAATCCAAATTTTTAAGCGATATGCCGCGCTTCGCCATCTTGGACTGCAAAATGTCCAATACGTTTTGAAGCTTGAAATCGTCGTCGGAGATGACCACCAGCTCTTCTTTTTCCAACGAGATACTGCTTTTGCTTCCTTTGAAATCAAAGCGTGTCGCGATCTCCTTTTCCGCCTGGTTAATGGCGTTGTTCATCTCCTGAAGATCCAGCTTCGATACGATATCAAACGAGTTTTCACTGCTCACAAAATCCGCTCCCCTTTCATATCTAAATTCCACGCCCTCTATTGTAACAAAAAAGACACCCTCAGCACAAAGCTTTCGCGTGTCTTGAAGCCGTATTGTTCAAATGCGCCAGAAATTTAAGCATTATCGCTGTCGGCCGACCGGCAAAACATGTCAGTCCTTCAAGCGAAAATGAACGAGATGCATACGTTGTCCAGTATTTCCGTTTTTCCGGCGGCTATGCTATGACTTTTGAATATCGACTTGAATTTTTTTCACGTTCGGCTGATCGCCTACGACAACCGGCGAGCCGTTAACGCTCAACTCGACCGCATTGGCTTTTCCGAAAATCAAGAAAGCCGTATCAGTCAAATCCCACGTTTTCGTTTCCCCGTTTTTGAACGTCATGGAATCGATCACCGTTTTATTCGGGCCAGGCGGCGAATCGACTTCGACCCAGCAGGAATCCCCGGTCACTTTCATCTCGATTTTCAGCTTATCCGTCCCCGTAACCGTGTAATAATCGGTTCCCCGTTCGCTTTTGACCAGCTTAACCTCCGTTGTCGGAGTCGGCGCCGGGGGCGGCGTAGGCACCTGCTGAACCGGCTTATTATCCGCAAGCGCTCCATTCGTTCCGTTAGTTCCATTCGCTCCGGTATTTCCGGGATCGGGCGTCTTAGCGGCAGGCTCGACCTTTTCGGTAATTTTCTTCGGCAAATCTTTGGTCGCATCATTCGTTCTGCCGCTATAGTTTTGGCTTACGTAGTAGTAGATGACCCCAAGAATAAGCACGACGAAGGAAATAACCATTACATTGGACGCCCATTTTCCGAGCCATTCCGTATTGCGGGTCGTCCGTTTGGTGCGAACCGGTTCGATTTGCTCCGGCTCCGGTTGCGGGATGACATTCTGATACATGTTCAACACTTCGTTCGGATCCATCCCGACCGCTTCGGCATAGCTCTTTATAAAAGCCCGGACGTAAAAATTCCCGGGCAGCACTTTGTAGTTGCCATCCTCAATCGCTTCCAGATACCGTTTGCGAATCTTGGTTGTTTCCTGCAGGTCATCGAGAGATATTTTCTTTTCAATTCTGGCTTTTTTTAGCAATTGACCGAGATCGGACACGTGGTCACCCCTTTCCGACGCTCAGAACCTGGACAGGGCATTAATATTCGTCAAATCCGGCCGTGAACGTCTCGTATGTAATTTCTTCGTCCGGTGTATTTCTAAGCTCCACGATGCAGTCAAAATGATCGTAGGTATACTGCGATTCCCGGATGAAAATATCCGGATGCTCGATCACCTTGGTGGAAGGCATCGCCATAATTTCCTGCAGCAGCATATGATGCTTCTCGTTGGAACGGAGCGTCGAGACGATCCCGTCGATAATAAATACGTTATTCGGATTCATTTCATCCTCGGAAAGCTGGCTGCGCACGGTCTGGCGGAGCAAGGTTGAGGAGACAAATGTCCAGCGCTTGTTGGAGCAGACGCTCCCGGCAATAATCGACTCAGTCTTGCCGACGCGCGGCATCCCGCGCAGCCCGACGACATGGTTGCCGTCACGTTTGAACAGCTCGCCCAGAAAATCGACCAGAAGTCCCAGTTCGTCCCTGGTGAAGCGGAACGTTTTCCGGTCGTCGGAGTCCCGCTCGATATAGCGGCCGTGACGGACGGCAAGAATATCGACCAGCTTGGGCGGACGCAATGCCGTTATAGTTATATTATCCACTTTTTTCAACATTTTACCCATTAATTCAACTTTTTCTTCATCGTTCGTCTGCAAAAGCATGCCGCGGGTACGGTTATCCACCCCGTTGATGGTGACGATATTGATATCGAGCATCCCCATCAGGGAGGCGATGTCCCCGAGAAGCCCCGGACGGTTTTTGTGGATCCGGTATTCCATGTACCACTGCTTGATTTCATTTGTTTCCGCTATCATCCGTCGTTCTCCGATCCTAGGTTTGTGATGGGCTACAAAAGAATTCTACAATATTCGATAAAATCCTCCCCGTTTCAGGGCATAAAGTCACAAATTTTTATTGATTTTCGCTTCGGCGTTCGAATACGGCTGAATCCCCGGCGTCCAAGCTTTTTTAGCCATCATATCTTCAATGGATGCAAATATGCCTCCCCACTGCAGCTCGATGCTGGTGGAAGCCATGTTAATCACCGGAACCTGCATGGTCTTCAGTCTTTGTAATTGCGCCGCTTCCAGCGGGGCGAATACCGCGATCCACAACGGCCCGTGACTGCGTACCTGGAATTGAAACTGCGTATACCAGCCTTCGGCGTCGGCCAGATTGATATACTCCGCTTCTTCGGAAGGCGCCCATTCGGACGGAATCGGATAAGCGGATGTCGTCACCCATTCGATCGCCCGGCCATTATCAAGCTGCTGCCCTACCCAATCGTTCCATTCCTGCCGGAACCGGTCCTCCGGGACCAGCTTCACCATGATGTTGCTGCCGCTAACAACAGGGGACTGTCGCGCCAGCCGGTCGTCCAGCATCACCCATTTGCGTTCCGGGATGTTCGCTGCGGCGGGAAGCATATTTTGTACTAAATTATGTCCGGCAACAAGGATATAGTCATAAGATCTGGTTTTAATTTTGGTCAGCTGTTCTTCGGTCAGTGTGGTCGTGTTGTCCATCCACTCGAAGGTCGTCTGCTTTTTATCGCGCCAATTGACTAGTGTCGTTTGCAGAGCGGCTTTTACATTGTCCGGCATTTCCTGTCCCGTTACGACGAGAATCGACGATTTTGCTTCAAGCAAGACAGGATCGATCGCTGGGATGTTTTTGCCGCAGCCGCTAAGCAAACCTAGAATGCCTATTCCTACAAACAAACGTTTCAGCTTCTTCACTTGCGGTTCAACCTCTTTCTCCCGTTCGTCTATACCAGTATATAAGAAAACTGGGCGCGAAGCCAATTCGACAAGCGACGGTGCGGGAAACAAAAGAAAAGCCTCCCTGAACAGGAGGCTCGTGTACAATGCCGGATAATTATTGATGTGCTTTAGCCAATTTGACCATGACCCGGGCCATGACCTTGCGCTCCTCTTCATCGCATACGTCCCACAGATCTTTCAGCACGCGTTCTTCTTTATTTTCCGGATCGACTTTGTCAGACAAAAATTCACCGATTTGAAAAGCGAGCTGCGAGATCGTTTCTTCCGTCATCCCTGCCCGTTCCGCTTGCTCCACACGGTCTCCCAAAAATTCTTTCCAACGATCGAACACTTTAAGCATCGTAGCCATGTATGCATCCTCCTTATCGAAATGAATGTCGTTACGACGTTAATGTTTGCATTTCGGTAAGGATTTATACGGGCCGTCAGGTCAGCCAGCCTCCGTTGGGACTGATGATTTGACCTGTGATGTAGCCGGATTCGGGAAGCGCAAGGAAATAGACGAGCGACGCAATCTCATCGGGCTTGCCGAAGCGGCCGACGGGAATATCATTCTCGATCATCTCTTTCTCCCGCTTGTCAAAGCCTGCCATCATCAACGTATCGACCGCGCCGGGAGCGACGGCGTTCACGGTGACCCCGGACGGGGCAAGCTCCTTCGCCAACGCCTTCGTAAAAGCATTGATGCCTCCCTTGGCGGTCGAATAGGCAACCTCGCAGGAAGCGCCGGAGATGCCCCAGATCGAGGATACGTTGATGATTCTGCCGTACTTCTGACGGATCATCGCCGGCATAAATTGACGTGTCATCAGAAACGCGCCCTTCAAGTTAATGTCCATAATTTCGTCCCACTGAGCCTCCTCCAGATCGGAGAACAGGCCGTAATGCGAAATGCCCGCATTGTTGACCAAAATATCCGGAACGAAGTCATGCTGCGCCAGCTTCTCCTGCATCCGCTCGATCTGTTCCCTCGACCGCAGATCTGCCGTTACCGTTAACACGCGGCTCCCCATCTTCATGCAGCTGCGGGCCGTTTCATTGGCCCCTTCATGCGAATTCAGGTAATGAATGACCACATTCATGCCCACCGAAGCGAAACGGCTGGCGATCGCGGCGCCAATCCCGCGGCTCGCCCCCGTGACGAGCACCGTTTGCTCCGGAAACGGCTTGCTGTGACTAGGTTCCATTCGCTTCACTTGTCACAATCGAAGCCGCCAGACGGCTCCAATCGAAATGCGCTCGCAGCCGCTCGTTGACATCCGCCAAGGTCAGCTCTTCATACACCGGCAGAATATCGAATAAATCGATGCCCTTAAACCGGTATTTCGTAAATTCATTGGCGATCGCTTCAGGCGAGTTGAGCTGGCGCAGGAAAGCGCCGATTTTTTTCTTCTTGCTGCGCTCGAAATCGGCGGAGGCAACGCTGTCCGCTTTGACCCGGTCGATTTCTTCCTGCACGCGGCCGATCAAGCGTTCGGGGTCCTTCGTATCTCCACCGATCACGGTGAACGCATAATTTTCGGCAATATTGTACTCGGAGCCGAAGCTGTCGGAAATCAGCTGCTCGTCGTACAGCTTCTGATAAATGGCCGAGCTGGGGCTTACCAGCACGTCAAGCAGCACCTTCATGGTCAGCTCCCGCTTCAGCAGCTCCCGCCCCTGCAAAGGCTGATCCGGCTCCTTGCAGCCGAACAAGCACTTGGGCAGCGAGACTGGCAGCACCGTCACTTTGCGCGCGGACTTCACATGGTGCGGCTCGTCTTCAAAATAACGGTTGATCGTTCCCTGCGGCTTGAACGTTTTCCCCGCTTGGTTCCGTTTAACGAGTTCCATAATTTCCTGCGGGTTAACCCCACCTACGACAAACAAGCTCATATTGCGCGGATGATAAAACGTATGGTAGCACTCGTACAACATTTCTTTCGTAATTTCACCGATGGATTCGATCGTTCCGGCGATATCGATATGAACCGGATGGTTATGGTACATCGTTTCGATCAGTCCGAAATACGCCCGCCAGTCCGCATTATCCCGGTACATGTTGATCTCCTGGCCGATAATGCCTTTCTCCTTCTCGACGTTTGCATCCGTAAAATACGGATTTTGCACAAAGTTAAGCAGCGTCGACAGGTTGTCCTCGATGTGTTCGGTCGCTGAAAATAAATAAGCCGTACGATCGAAGCTTGTGAATGCATTGGCGGAAGCCCCTTGGGCAGCGAACACGGAAAAGATGTCCCCTGTCGGTTCCTCGAACATTTTGTGCTCCAAAAAGTGCGCGATGCCGTCGGGCACTTTGCGTCGCGCTTCGCCTTCGACCTGAAAATCGTTATCGATGGAGCCGTATTTTGTCGTAAAGGTGGCGTACGTTTTCTGGAAGCCTTCCTTCGGTAAAATAAAGACGCTCAGTCCGTTCGGAAGCTCTTCGGCGTACAGCGTTTCCTTCACATGCGGATAAGGGATCGTGCGCATTTATTGCCCCCCTTTGTTGTCGCGTAAAAAATATATCGTATCCAGCTGCACTTGGCGAGCAATCCGGCGGATCTGCTCTGTATCCGTTTGCTCCACCGCTTCGATCAGCGCTGGAACCGTACGGTCGGCGCCGGACAGACGGTTGTTGAAATCGAAAGCGATCAGCTCGAAGGCCGAGTCCTGCAGCTCGCGCAAATGTCCCGTAATCATCGCTTTCGTCTGCTGCAGCTCCGTGTCGCTGATTTGCCCCTCTTCCATCGCTTTCAGCTGCTCCTTAATAATCGAGACGGCTTTCTCGTAATTTTGGATTTCGATACCGGATTGGATCGTCAGAATGCCTTTGTGCCCGTCCAAGCGGGAGGAGGCGTAATAGGCCAAGCTCGCCTTTTCACGGACGTTGGTGAACAGCTTGGAATGCGGATATCCGCCCAAGATACCGTTATAAAGCAGCGCCGAAGGGTACGAATCGTCCGCATACGAGGTTCGCACGCGAAGCCCCATGTTCAGCTTTCCTTGATTGACATCGAGACGCTCGACGACTTCTTTCACTTGACCGACGCTGCGGTGCTCGGCTCTGAGCGAATAGTCCGAAGTACGCTCGCCCCTGACAGCAAAATAGCGTTTGATCAAGGGCATCACCTGCTCCAGATTCGTGTGGCCTACCACATAAATATCAATCGGCGACTGCCGCAGCAAGGCTTCATACCGTTCGGTTAAACCTTCCGCCTCGATCGAAGGGATACGCTCGATCGCGCCGAGCGGATGGAGCCGGTAAGGCTCGTTGCTGCACATTTCGGCGATGCACCGTTCCGCAGCGTAGCGGATTTTGTCGTTAACGATGGATTCCAACCGCTTCTGCAGCGTCGTTTTCTCGGAATCGATATATTTGCGGACCAAGGTCCCGCCTTCCATCGCTGGCTGCGTGATCGCTTCGCCCAAAAATTGAATGGCTTGACCAAGCATCGGCTGCGGACTGGAAACAAAATCGTCCTGAATGACATCCATGCGGAATTGAAGCATCTGGTAATCCCCGCGCTTGTACACGTCAAACCCGAATCCGGCCCCGTACAAATCGTCCAGCTTCTCGCGAAACTGCTTCGTTTCCGGGTAAGCCTTGCTGCCGCGCCGCAGCACAAAAGGAATAAGCGCATTAGGCGTAACCGTATCCTCTTGAAGCGGACTTCCCACATAGACGGATAATGCAAAAGTTTTGAACTGCTCCGTCGGCAGCACGTGCACACGCACGCCCTGCACCGTTCCCCGTTCGAATTGTATTTGCTTCAAAGACGAAACAACTCCTCTCATCATCATGGCTTTACTTTCGCCTTCCCGGGTATATTCCATTATATTCCTCTATAAACAGAAGAAGCAACCGTGAAGATGGTTACTTCTACTACATGCGCTATTTGCAGAAAATATGTTTGCCGATTTGCTTAACTTGCGGACGGGACCAAATCCACTTGGACGTGGCCGTTACCGGATTGAAATAATAAATGCATCCACCGGATGGGTCCGAACCGTTCAGCGCGTCCTGAACCGCTTTTCGGGACGTTTCGTTCGGCGTAAGCCAGATTTGTCCGTCCGCTACGGCCGTAAAGGCTCCTGGCTGGAAAATAACACCAGAGACCGTATTCGGAAAGCTTGGCGATTTGACGCGATTGAGAATAACGGCGGCAACGGCGACTTGGCCGATATATGGCTCCCCGCGCGCCTCGCCGTGTACCGCATTGGCCATCAAGTTCAGGTCCTCTTCGGAAAGTCCGAGACGGTTGGAGCGCGGTATACCTGCGTTCGCCGGCGGCGCAGCGCTTTCGGGCGCGACTCCGCCTTCGGCGGCTTGCCCTTGACCGGCGCCGGTTACCCAAGGAGGCAGCTCTTCGGCTTTGGCCTTCCACCCTTTCGTGGCTTCCCACAGCTTCAGCTTCGATTTGTCCCCGGCGATGCCGTCGACATTCAACCCGAATTCGGATTGGAACCACTTGAGCGACTTTAAGGTCTGATAACCGAAATCGCCATCCACTTTGCCGTAATAAAACCCGAGATGCTTCAAACGACCTTGGAGCTCGTAGACGTCGGCCGTGCCGGACGCTCCGTAGCGGATTTCGTTCTTGCTGAATGTCTGCTGCACCTTCAGATGCTGCTTGAGCTGAAGTCCGGCGAACAGAATAAATACTAGGCCAAGCGTAATGAAGATCAATCGTTTATTCATTCTGGCAACCTCACCTTTCCCGCCTTCGTTGCGGCAACCTTTTTAAGGTTATTATGAGAAAGGGAGTCAGCTTCTATTCAGCCTAAACTGGGAATCGCTGGGCCTGGATAACGCATCCGGAAGCCGCTCAGGAGCTCATTCGGTTCATTTGATACTGCTCAAGCGACATCAAGACTTCACGCGGCTTGCTGCCCTCATACGGACCTACGATACCGCGCGCTTCCATCGTATCGATCAACCGGGCGGCACGCGTATAACCGACGCGCATACGGCGCTGCAGCAGGGATACGGACGCTTGCTTCGCTTCAAGAATAATTTGGACCGCCTGATCGTACAATTCGTCCTCAAATTTTTCCATCTCTTCCTGCTTATCCTCGACATGCGGAACCATGTCTTCCACGTATTCCGCCTGTCCCTGCGTCCGGACGAAGCCAACGACCGATTCGACCTCCTGATCGGAGAGGAAGGCTCCTTGAACCCGGACAGGCTTCGAAGCGCCCATCGGCAAGTAAAGCATATCCCCGCGGCCAAGCAGCTTCTCCGCGCCCGCAGAATC
The DNA here is from genome assembly GCF_900100345.1 of Paenibacillus tianmuensis. Lineage (GTDB taxonomy): Bacteria > Bacillota > Bacilli > Paenibacillales > NBRC-103111 > Paenibacillus_G > Paenibacillus_G tianmuensis. The sequence continues at coordinate 135,224 of NZ_FMTT01000006.1, forward strand.
AAGGATTGTACGTGAATCTACCTGCGAAGAGACGCCAAAAGCGATCCGCGAAGGAATATTCGCTTTGATGACGCCGGTAATGACATCGACCGACGGCCGCTGCGTAGCGATGATGAGGTGGATGCCTGCGGCGCGCGCCATCTGGGCGAGGCGGCAGATCGCATCCTCCACGTCGTTGGCCGCAACCATCATCAGGTCGGCCAACTCGTCCACGATGACGACGATAAAAGGCAGCGGCGCTCCCGTCTGTGTTTCCACCAGCATCGAGTTGTAGCCTTCGATATTACGCGTACCGCTTTTGGAGAAAAGCTCGTACCGCTTTTCCATCTCAACGACGACTTTTTTGAGCGCAAGCGAGGCCCGCTTCGGATCGGTCACAACCGGAGCCAGCAGGTGCGGAATGCCGTTGTACACGTTCAGCTCAACCATCTTCGGGTCGATCATCAGAAATTTGACTTCATCGGGCTTTGCTTTATAAAGAACACTTGTGATGATCCCGTTAATACAAACCGATTTCCCCGAGCCGGTCGCGCCTGCAACGAGCAAGTGCGGCATCCGAGCGAGATTGCCGACGATCGGCTGCCCGGAAATATCGCGCCCCAGCGTGATCGACAATTTGGACGCTGCGTCCTGAAAGGCCGGGCTTTCCATAACTTCGCGCATCGTGACCACGGATACCTCGGTATTCGGCACCTCGATCCCGATGGCCGACTTGCCCGGAATCGGCGCTTCCATACGGATATCCTTCGCAGCCAAGGCAAGGGCAATATCATCCGTCAAGCTGACGATGCGGCTCACCTTTACGCCGACGTCCGGCTGAATTTCATAACGGGTAACCGCGGGGCCGCGGACGACTTCCAGTACCTTGGCGCGCACGCCAAAGCTCTCAAGTGTCGCCTCCAGCTTGCGGGCAACCGCCTTGTAATCCAGCGAGTCGTTTCCTTTGCCCGAAGCGGGCTTAGCCAGCAGCTGCAAGGAAGGCAGCTCGTACGGGATAGCGAGCGGTTTATTTTTGATATCAAAATCGTTTGATCCTTCCGCTCCTTCTTGCTCATTGGCCGCCGAGTCAGGTTTTCGGTCTGAGACATTTTCGGCAGAAGCGGAACTGTCGGATGTTCGCGCCGCCTCCTGATAAACCGCCTCTTGAAAGTCGCGGATCACCGGAATGGCTGGTTCGTGCTCTTTCTCGTAAGGAATTTTCTGCTCCGGGAAGCCGGAATCGTTGTCGTACGAATTGGGGACCGCCGAATAGACCGGGACCGCCGAATCTTCCGCTTCCGGTTGAACGCGCCCCTTTTTCGGCTTGTCTTCCGTCTTGATCTTCTCCTGCGTTTCAGACGGATTAAGCAGTTCGAAGAACAAGCTGCGCAGTTTTCCCGGCTTCCGTTCCTTGCGCTCCGGCTTCAACGTCTCCTCGTCGAACTCGTCCCCCGGAGATGGTACGTAGACGGATGCAACAGACGGCTTCTTCTTGCGCTGCGCGCTCGCGGCCGCCGCCTTCGCACGGCTTCTCTCCAGCAGCTTGCGCTTTATGTATTGACCAAGGAGTGTCTCGGCAAACGGCTTGCGGCTGCTTATTTTGTTCATAATATCGCCGATCGACAATCCCGTAATGAGAATGAATCCTATGGCGAACAGCGTGTATTGAATCAGACGGGCGCCCGGGCTGCTGAACAAAAAGTGCAGCACCGCGTAAAGCACCGCCCCGATCATTCCCCCGCCGACGCCGTCGGTCAGGATCGTCATTCCTTTTTCCGTCGGATCCAATCCGTCCACCATGCTTGCCCAAGTTTGGGACAGCACTTGGCCTTCCGTGAAATTCCTATTCGGGTAAAGCTGCGAGAACAGACTGATATGGCTCATCAGCAGCAGCGACAGGATGATCAGAAGCACCCCGAACTTGCGGTGCGTCCGCCAAACCGGCCATTCCCTCTTCATCATCGCGTACAATCCGGCGTATATAAACACGAGCGGAATGAGAAAATCCCAAGTTCCGATCACAAACCGAAACAAATAGGTTAACGAACGGGCTACCGAACCTTCGCGGGATAAAGCGATGATCGAAAAAATCAAAATAACGATGCCGTACAGTTCAAATTTGAGATTTGATTTGATTCCCTTGCCCTTTTTCCTTTTCCTGGCCAAGGCCGCTCACCCCCGAGCCTTTATTATACCATAAACTGGGGTGAAGCTAAACGAAAAATGCGAAAATATATTCCCCTCCGGCAAATAAAGAGCCGGGAAAAGCATCGATCCGTTGCGCAGCTCCCTTTATTCACCGGATTCCCGGACCATCGGCTGAAACTCAATCATTCGCCCTGGAGCGTATTGGGGGTTCAAAAAATCCTGCGGATTGCAGCTGATCAGCCGGACGATCTTCGCTTGCTGCCCGTTGACCGGTTCAACCTGCATCCTGACCCCGTTCATCACAATATCGACGGTGGACGATTTCATCGCTTCGATTCCTTCATAGACGGTTTCCAGCGGCAGTATCGAATAATGAATCATTGGATCATGCCTCCCCCATTGTTGGCGCGCCGCTCGTCGATCAAGGCGTTGAGCTTACGGATGGCTTCCCCAATACCGCCCAGCGAGTCGATGAGTCCGTATCGGACCGCATCCGCACCGATGACCGTCGTGCCGATGTCGCGCGTGAGCTCGCCCGTTTTGAACATCAGTTCTTTGAATTTGTTCTCGTCTACCCGGGAATGCCGTGTTACGAATCGGATGACCCGCTCCTGCATTTTGTCCAAGTATTCGAAGGTCTGCGGTACGCCGATCACCAGACCGTTCAGACGGATCGGATGAATCGTCATCGTTGCGGTTTCGGCAATAACCGAATAATTGGCCGAGACGGCAATCGGAACTCCGATGCTGTGCCCGCCGCCGAGCACGAGCGTTACCGTCGGCTTGGACAACGTAGCGATCATTTCGGCGATCGCCAGCCCGGCTTCCACATCTCCGCCTACCGTATTCAAAATAATAAGCACGCCTTCGATTTTCGCGTTCTGCTCCGCGGCTACAAGCTGCGGAATCAAATGCTCGTACTTGGTCGTTTTGTTTTGCGGCGGCAGAACGATATGACCCTCGACCTGACCGATAATGGTCATGCAAAAAATATTGGATTCGGTGGTAGGCGCGGCTGTCTGCCCCAGCTGCTGAATCGCGTCGACCGTTGCGCTTTTGCGTCCTTCTTCCGTCGTCGGCGCTTGGGGCGGCTGCACCGGCTGCTGCTCTTGTTTATCGTTGGTTTGCATGAAAGAACATCCCTCCATTAGCTGAAATGTCCTTGTTAGTATGGTGCAGTCGGCCAAAACTATGCGGGGCGCCGAGTACGGATATACGGAAAAAGACCGCGTAAAGCGCGGGGGATATCCCCCGCGCTTTACGCGGTCTTTACAAAATGCTTCTTCTTCCACTTTATTCTCAAGTGAGTTCGTATGACTGGTGGGAAGTTTTACACTTCCATGATGATCGGCAAAATCATCGGTCTTCTTCGGGTTTGCTCATATAAAAATCGGCCTAGCGCGTCTTTGACATGGGTTTTAAGCGAAGCCCATTCATTGACATTTTCGTTCATTAAGCGATGGAGCGTGCTTGTCACGATCCGGTTTGCTTCTTCCAGCAATCCTTCCGATTCCCGTACGTATACGAAGCCGCGGGAGATGATGTCCGGACCGGACAGAATCGTCCCATCCTGCTTGCTGAGCGTTACGACGACGACCAGAATGCCGTCTTGGGACAACAGCTTGCGGTCGCGCAGCACGATGTTGCCGACATCGCCGACACCGAGACCGTCAATGAGCACGTTGCCTGCCGGCACTTTGGAGCCTTTGCGGGCGACGCCCTCCTGAATTTCCACCGTATCGCCGTTATCCACGATAAAAATATCTTCGCGCGCGATGCCGACCGACTCGGCAAGCATCCCGTGCTGACGAAGCATCCGGTACTCTCCGTGAATCGGGATAAAATATTTCGGACGCATAATATTCAACATCAGCTTTAATTCTTCCTGGCTGCCGTGTCCGGATACGTGTACCCCGGTGATCGAGCCAGGCCCGTAAATGACATGCGCGCCAATGCGCATCAGTTCGTCCACCGTCCGCCCTACATACCGCTCATTTCCGGGAATCGGCGTAGCGGCAATGATGACAGTATCGCCGGGTAAAATGTCCATCTTGCGATGCGTGGAGCGGGCCATCCGCGTCAACGCCGACATCGGCTCGCCTTGGGACCCTGTAGATAGAATGGCTACGCGGTCGGCCGCGAGTTTGTTCACTTCCTCCGGTTCGATCAGCATGCCATCCGGAACATGCAAGTAGCCCAGTTCGCTGGCAATGCTCACGACATTCACCATGCTCCGCCCGATTACGGTCAGCTTGCGGCGGGTCGATTCGCACGCGTCAATGACCTGCTGAATCCGGTGAATGTTGGAAGCGAAGGTTGCGATAACGACACGCTGCTTCGCTTTGCGGAATACGTCTTCGATTTCCGCGCCTACGCTGCGCTCCGAACCGGTATAGCCCGGACGCTCCGCATTCGTACTATCCGATAACAGTGCAATGACGCCTCTGCGGCCGATCGCTGCCATCTGGTGAAGATCCGCGTACTGCTCGTTGACCGGCGTCTGATCGAACTTGAAGTCGCCGGTATGAACCACGTTGCCTTCCGGCGTTTCCAAGCATACCCCTACCGAGTCGGGAATACTATGGTTCGTCTTAAAGAACGTGGCGGTCATGCAGCCGAGCTTCAATTCCGAATCAGCCGTAATAACGATCCGTTTCGTTTCCCCGAGCAGATTCGCTTCCTTCAGCTTCATCTCGATCAGACCCATCGTCAGCCTTGTCCCGTACACCGGAACGTTCAGGTTCTTAAGAACGTAAGGCAAGCCGCCGATATGGTCTTCGTGGCCGTGTGTAATGACGATTCCGCGCACTTTATCGCGATTTTCCGTCAAGTAAGAAATATCGGGAATGACGATATCGATCCCGAGCATATCTTCCTCCGGAAATTTCAAGCCGCAGTCTACAACTACAATATCGTTCGCATATTGAACGACATACATGTTCTTCCCGATTTCACCCACGCCGCCCAGGGCGAAAATCGTTAATTTGTCTATATTTTTTTTGGACAAGTAACTAAACCTCCTCAATGTAATTGACGACGATTTCCATATGATTATTCAAACCAAATTTTAACCGCACCAGTCACTTGACATCATTATACATGAAAAAAATAACTTTTTACAAGTGAGCAGGTCAACTCAACCCTTCCCCTTGCGCAAAGCGTATTATTCCCAAAACAAGAAAACCGATGCCGCAGGGCACCGGTTGTCGTAAAGCTTATGCAAAAAGCGAAGCGATAAATTGTTTTTCTTGTTCCGTGACGTCCACAAGCGGCAGGCGAACCCCGCCCACATGCAATCCTTTCAGGTTAAGCGCATGCTTGACCGGAGCCGGGCTCGGTACGCGATGAGGGCATAAGAACAGCCCGCGGAACACCGGAAGCAGTTGACCATGAAGCCTCGCGGCCTCTTTTACTTCACCCCGCAAGTAGCAATCGATCATCGTTCTCATTTCTTTGCCAATGACATGGCTTGCAACGCTGACGATGCCCCGCGCTCCGACTGCCAAAGCGGGGAGCGTGGCGCTATCGTCGCCACTGTAGACCAGAAAGCCCGGGGCGGCGCCGGTAATGATCTGCGTCAACTGGTCCGTATCCGCGCAGTCCTTCGTCGCTACGATGTTCGGAATGTGCGACAAACGAATCGTCGTTTCCGGATCGATATTGACACCGGTCCGCCCAGGCACGTTATAAAGGATGATCGGGATGTTAACCGACTCGGCAATGGCTTTGTAATGCTGATACAGTCCTTCTTGCGAAGGCCGGTTGTAGTACGGCGCCACCAGCAACAGCGCATCGACACCCAACTTTTCGGCCGCTTGCGACAAATGAATGGAATGAGCGGTATCGTAACTGCCGGTCCCTGCAATAATTTTGCAGCGGCCGCGCGCGTACTTTACGGCCCTTTGAAAACTTTCGAGCTTCTCTTCTTCCGTTAGCGTAGGAGATTCGCCGGTTGTGCCACAGATGACGAGACTGTCGCTTTGCTGCTCCTCAATCAAGTAGTCCATCACGTTCTCAAATTGCGTCCAGTCGATGTTAAGCTTGTCATCGAACGGCGTAACCATAGCGGTTATCATTGTGCCAAAATCCACGTGTTGTCTCCTCCTAAAACATTATGCGTTATCTATGGAGCTCGAATTTGCGATGCAGCGCACGGACGGCTTTGACCATGTCGTCGCCTTGCACCAATACCCAGATGGTCGTATTCGAATCGGCAGATTGCAGAATTTGGATGTCCTCTTCCGTAAGCGCTTCGACAATGTGGGCCATGATGCCGGGTACGCCGTTCATTCCGGCCCCAATGATCGAAACTTTCGCGCAGTTTGGCGTGATGTGCGGCGTATAGCCGAGTCCCTGAAGCGTTTCGGCTGCCCGCTCCGCCTCATGGTCAAAGACCGTGTACACGACGCCGGATGGGTTGACGTTAATAAAATCGACGCTGATCCGCTGCCGCGCCATAGCTTTAAACACGTTAAGCTGAAGATCGTAGCTGCCCTCCTGAGGCGCTACCCGAATTTGCGAGATATTCGGCACGTGAGCGATGCCTGTGACAAACCGGTCCTGCACGGCGCCGGATTCGTTCCGAAGCGCGTCGGCATGCGTAACAAGCGTTCCTTTATCCTTGGAAAACGTGGAGCGCACCCTTACCGGAATTCCGGCATTCATAGCGACTTCTACCGCTCTGGGATGTATGACCTTGGCACCTAAATGCGCCATGTTGCAGATTTCCATATAAGAGACGACCGAAAGCGGTCTTGCTTCCTCCACGATCCGCGGATCTGCCGTCAAAATCCCGCTCACATCCGTGAAAATTTCGACGAGCTCCGCATTTAAAGCCGCTCCAAGCGCGGTAGCCGACGTATCGCTTCCGCCCCGGCCGAGCGTTGTGAAATCACCTGTCGCCGTCTCGCCTTGAAAGCCGGCAACGATGACGACGTTCCCCTGCTCCAGTAGTTCAAGCATCCGCCCTGGCCGTATCGAGACGATTTGGGCATTGCCGAACTCGTCATTCGTTAAAATTCCTGCCTGCGCGCCGGTTAAAGCAACAGCAGGAATCCCCTCGGCGTTCAGTAAGCTGCATAACGTAGCGGCCGAGATGAATTCGCCGCAGCATAGCAGCATATCTCTTTCGCGCGCAGGCAGCGTATTTCCATTTTGACCAATCCAATCCAGTAGCGTGTCCGTTGCGTAAGGCTCTCCTTTGCGACCCATAGCCGAAACAACAACAACCGTTTTGTATTCTTGGTTCAATGCGTCTTGGATGTGTTCAATAACGTGTGTTCTAGCCTCGGCTGTGGAAAGAGATGTGCCTCCGAACTTCTGCACCAAGATCCTCATGCGATCTCTCCCCTTATCCATATGCCATAGTGAATAGCAAAATTCTGGCTTCCTGAGTGTCTCAGAAAGCCAGTCTAGTTCCAATTATTGCTGCTCGATCGCGATGTATTCGGCAATTTGGACGGCGTTCCAAGCCGCTCCCTTGAGCAGGTTGTCGGATACGATCCACAGATTGAGGGCTCTCGGGTTACTAAGATCGCGGCGAATACGGCCGACGAACGTTTCCAGCTTACCTGCCGCTTCCGTAGCCAGCGGATACAGCTGTTCGGCAGTGTTATCCTGTACGACGATCCCCGGTGCGTCAGCCAGCAGGCGTTTCACCTCTTCGATATCGAAATCTTGCTTAAGCTCGACATAAACCGATTCGGAATGGCCGTACACGACCGGAATCCGCACGCAAGTCGTGGTAACTTCCAGCGTGTCGTCACCCATAATTTTTTTCGTTTCGTTGATCATTTTCATTTCTTCGTAAGTAAAGCCATTGTCCACAAATTTGTCGATTTGCGGAATAGCGTTGAATGCGATTTGATGCTTGACCGGCAAAGAGCCTACCGGCAAAATTTGTGGCTCCACAGCGTTTCCTTCCAGCACTTCGCGAGACTGGCGAAGCATCTCGTTAATCGCGCTGACGCCCGCGCCGGATACCGCTTGATATGTGGAAACGATGATGCGGGAAATGCCGAAACGGTCATAAAGCGGCTTTAACGTCTGCACCAGTTGAATCGTGGAGCAATTCGGGTTGGCAATGACGCCTTTGTGGTCGCTGACTTTGTCGATATTTACCTCAGGCACGACAAGCGGCGTTTCCGGGTCCATCCGGAACGCGCTGGTATTGTCGATGCATACGGTTCCGTGCTTGATCGCTTCCGGAACCAGTGCCCGGCTGACGTCGCCTCCTGCGCTGAACAGGGCAATGTCCACGCCTTTGAAGCTGTCCGGTGTTGCTTCTTCAATCGTCACTTCACGGCCTTTGAACTGAAGTTTCTTGCCTGCGGACCGGGCCGAGGACAAGAGCTTCAGCTCTTGGATGGGGAAATTCCGTTGAGCCAGCAAACGGAGGATCTGTTCTCCTACGGCACCTGTCGCGCCTACTACTGCGACGTTAAACAACTTTTGATTCGACATGTATTGTCCTCTCCCCTAAAGAATAAATGATAAAAAATGCAGGATCAGTAATGAAACCGTTCAATCAGCATCGGCTGCAGCTGCTTGCCCTGAAGGGCTGCCTCGCAAGCTTCCATGATCAAATCCATGCGCGCTACAAGCGAATTCGGCTTGACGTTCGGCGCATCCTGTCCGAACGGGACAAAATAAATGTTTTTGGTAATCAGCAGCTTACCGATATTCGTGGCGTTCAGTCCCAATCCGTCATTTGTCGAAATCGCCAGCACAAGCGGTCTCCCGTTGCGCATCTGCGCTTTGGCCGCCATCAGCACGGGACTTTCCGTCATGGCGTTAGCAAGCTTGCTGGTCGTATTCCCGGTACAGGGAGCAATCACCATTATGTCGAGGAGTTTCGAAGGACCGAGCGGTTCTGCATCTACAATTGAAGAAATAATATCATTTCCTGTGATCTCTTTCAACTCTTTTCGCCAATTTGCCGATGTGCCGAACCGCGTGTCCGTGGTCATGATCGTATTGGATACGATGGGCACGACTTTGGCCCCGGCATCGACAAAGCGCCGGATTTGCGGCATCGTTTCGGCAAACGTGCAGTGAGACCCGGTCAACGCGAAGCCCACCGTCAGTTGATCCCAATTCATTCCCCGTTCCTCCTTCGTCTTGCGTCCTCCATGATGATGCGGGTCAGCGTATCGGCAATGATGCGCCCGGCGGTTTTCGGAGCGACAATGCCGGGCAGCCCCGGCGCAAGCATCGCTTTCACCCCGCGTTTTTCGGCATAGCGGAAATCAGTTCCGCCCGGCTTGGAGGCTAGATCGATAATAATGGCGCGATGCGGGATATTGGCGATGACTTGAGCGGTAACGACCATGGCCGGGATGGTGTTGAACAGCAAATCCACTTGGGATACGTGGGAAATCAGCTCTTGGGTATAAAAGGGATTCATTCCCATCTCGATCGCGCGGGCATAATATTCAGGCTTGTTGACGCCTACCCTGACTTTCGCGCCCATGCCTTGCAGCGTGCGGGCAAGCGTCGCTCCGGTTCTTCCGAAGCCAAGCACCATGGATTCCGAGCCGTGAATGGTGATATCCGTGTTCTGAATCGCCATCATCACCGCACCTTCGGCTGTCGGAATGGAGTTGTAAATGGCCACATCGTCACGGTCGAACAATTCGATCAGCCCGATGCCTTCGTTCGAGCATAATTCGCGTAAGTAAGGTTTGGCCATGCCCGTAAAGACGATGGCATGTTTCGGCAGAGCAGCTATATGTTCATGGGTAAGTCGCAATTCCTTGGATGAAAACAGACTGTCCACATTTCCTTGATCGTCCGTCCCAACAGCAGGTAAAATGACGGCATCCAAAGCCACAAGCGCTTCGGGCGTCAATTCTGCCTTGGTAATCCCGCTTGAACCGTTCTGCAAATTATCAAAGCCGAACAAAACGACGGATGCGTCGAGTTCGGAGCATTTTTGAATCACCTCGAGCTGCCTGGCATCGCCGCCGATCAACGCTACTTGAATCCCGGTCAGCATTCATTCTCACCTCTTTCCATGTCGCTCTCGATAAATCATCTTATGCGACAGCCCAAAGATGGGTTCCAGCAGATCAAGCCCCCAAACGCCGACGGCACGCATCGTTCGATAGCCAACAAAAAAGCGCTCTTCCGTCAGGCCTAATTGCCGGCCTGTGGAAAAGCGCTTAGATCGTCCGTCTTCCTTATTTTGTTCCCGTGTGCCCGAAGCCGCCCGCTCCGCGTTCCGTCTCGTCCAACTCGCTTACCTCGGTCAGTGTAATGAGCGGCACCGTTTGGAACACCATTTGCGCGATGCGCTCGTTACGGTTGATGGTGAACGTTTCTTTGCCGTGATTGATCAGCAGCACCTTGACTTCGCCGCGGTAATCGGCATCGATCGTGCCTGGCGTGTTCAAGGATGTGATCCCGTGTTTAAAAGCAAGCCCGCTTCGCGGACGAATTTGGGCTTCCAGCCCTCCCGGCATGGCAAGCGCAAATCCGGTCGGAATGAGAATCCGTTCGCCCGGCACGAGATCGATTGGCTCGCTTACAGCCGCATACAGGTCGAAACCGCTGGCAAGCTCGGACATTTTTTGTGGCAGCGCAATATCCTCGTTCCCCGGCAGCCGTTTAATGAACACTTCGATTCGTTCAGACAAGCTGATCCCTCCTAAATCCGGCGATGGCATCATTCGTCTGCCCGACCATAGCCAATGCGAAAGGCACGGACAGCATCTCCGCCGTCAGCGCTTGAACATGCTCCATCTTCACGCTCTCGATACGTTGTATCATTTCATCCAGATTGTAATGTCGGCCGAGCATCAACTCATTTTTCCCGATCCGGTTCATTCGGCTGCTGGTGCTCTCCAGGCTCAAAATCAAGCTGCCTTTCATTTGTTCCTTGCCTTTCTTCAGCTCGGTTGGGGTCAATCCCTTCTCCTTGATGTCGGCCAGCAGCTCCAGCGTCACCTTAAGCACTTCTTTAGTCTGCTTAGGCGCCGTACCGGTATACACGGTAAACAGGCCGCCGTCCTGGTAGGAAGAATGATAGGAATATACCGAGTAGGCCAGCCCGCGTTTCTCGCGGATTTCCTGGAATAACCGGGAGCTCATGCCGCCGCCGATCGCATTGTTCAGCAGGATCATCGCATACAACCGGTCGTCCTTCGCAGCCAGCCCGGGCAGCGATAAGCAAATATGATTTTGCTCGGTTTTCTTCTGGTGATACGCGGAATCGCTCCGGAACGCCAAAGGCTCAAGCGGGGCCTGCGAGCCCGCATTCACAAAGCTGCCGAAATGCTTCTCGATCAAGCCGACAACATCGTCGTTAATATTGCCGGCGATGCTGATGACCGTATTGGCAATCGTATAGTGCGACTTCATGTATTCCTTGAGCGTATCGGAGGTCATCGCCGCCAGATTGCTTTGCGTGCCGATGATGGTACGTCCGAGCGAATGCCCGCCGAATGCGGCCCGGGCAATCAGATCATGCACCATATCGTCCGGGGTATCTTCATACATCGCGATTTCTTCATAGATGACATTTTTTTCTTTTTCCAATTCCGTCTCATCGAATACCGAACCGAAAAACATATCGGAGAGCACTTCCACCGCGAGCGGCAGATGCTCGTCCAGCACTTTGCAATAATAGCATGTGTACTCCTTCGAAGTGAAGGCGTTCACGTTGCCTCCGATGCCGTCGAAAATTTCGGCGATATCTTTGGCGGAGTATTTTTCCGTGCCCTTGAAGAGCATATGCTCGATAAAATGCGAAATGCCGTTGTTCGTCTCGTTTTCGCTGCGCGATCCGGTTTTGACCCAGATGCCGAAAGCAACGGAGCGGCACGTCGGAATTTTCTCGATGACGAGCCGCAGTCCGTTGGTAAGTGTGTATTTGTCCAAACGCTTTAAGCCTCCTCGGTACGGCGAAGTCTTGATTCCCCTGTACAGGTATAACATTTTGATATTACCATTATTGTCCGGCGGACTCAACCTTCGGAACCCGCGCGGGCGAGATGACCTCGCTGACGGTACCCAAAGACAGCCCTTTGGCCCGGATGGCGCGAATCATGCCCTGCAGCGCGGCGCTGCTCGAAGACGTAGGATGCATCAGGATCAGCGAGCCGGGCTCGATCCGTGTAGCTACTTTATGCACGATGGAAGAAGGCTCTGGCTTTTTCCAATCTACCGTATCGATCGTCCACAAAATGGTGCGCAGGTTCATCTCGTACGCGACATCTACGGTCATTTGATTGTAATCTCCCGAGGGCGGGGCAAACAGACGGTTCTGCGCGCCCAATTCCTGCTTCAGCATCGTCTCGGTCTTGCTGATTTCGGCAGCGGTTTGCGTCCGGCTGAGCTTGCTCATGTCCCGGTGAGAGTACGCATGATTGGAGACTTCGTGTCCTTCCGCCATAATTTTGCGGGCGGTCGGAATATTTTTTTTCAGCCACATCCCGTCGAAAAAAAAGGTCGCATGCACCTGCTCCTTACGGAGAACGTCCAGCATTCGCGGCAAATACTCGTCGCCCCACGCCACGTTGATCATAAGCGCTGCCATTGGCTTCGCCGGGTTGCCCTTATAGATCGGATTCGGTCCGAGTTGATCCAGATCGACTTGAGGCGGCACTTCGCGGAACACGAGCTGCGGCGTTTCCGGAAACGACTGCCGCTCCGCCAGCTCCAGCGACTTCTCGACATCGACCTCCAGCCCGTTGTACCCCGGTATCGCTTTCCAGACGCGGTCGATCTTGGCGTTCACCGGCGGTATATTGCACTTCGCCGCCTCGGCCTTTATTCTCTCAAGCACTCTGGCCCGCCGCTCTCTCCCTTCGTCACTCCATACCCTAAGCGACAGCAGAGAAGACAGCGTTCGTGCATCGTCTGCAGCTCGTTCATGACCATTCTTCTCTCTGGCATGCTGTACGAATCGGTCGACCGCCGGAGAGAACTGCAAGCCGAGCAGCAGCGCTCCAAAGCATAATGACGCAGCTAACCATCGTTTGCGTTTCATGCCCATTCTCCTGTCCACACCTGTTTGTCCCCATCTTATGCCCTGCAGGACAGGTTTAGACCATCGTATAGAGAGCCGCGGCAGTAATCCGGATTTTCGGGCAAACAAAAAAGAGACAGACTACTCTGGCTCTTTCTGCATGCTCGCTTGAAAACTCAAGCGTTAAATTAGGTTTGGGCTGGAACCTCCGCCGTCAATACCGCTTTACGCGACAAATTGACACGGCCTTGGTTGTCGATCTCCGTTACTTTCACGGTAATCGTATCGCCGATCTTGACGACATCTTCCACCTTGCCTACGCGCTCGGTCGACAGCTGGGAAATGTGTACCAAGCCTTCTTTGCCCGGTAAAATTTCGACGAAAGCGCCGAACTTTTCGATCCGCTTCACGGTGCCGAGATACGTTTCCCCGACGATGACTTCGCGGACGATGCCTTCGATGATTTGACGCGCTTTTTCGTTCATCTCGCTGTTGGACGAAGCGATGAAGACGCGGCCATCCTGCTCAATGTCGATTTTCACGCCGGTTTCTTCGATGATCTTGTTGATGATTTTGCCGCCTGCTCCGATGACATCGCGGATTTTGTCCGGGTTGATCTGCATCGTGACGATTTTCGGCGCATAAGGCGACAGGTCCGATTTCGGCTGCGAAATGCGATCCAGCATTTTGTTCAAAATGTGCATGCGGCCTTTTTTCGCCTGCTCCAGCGCATCCGTCAAAATGGCCCGGTCGATGCCGTCGATTTTGATATCCATCTGCAGCGCGGTAACCCCTTTGGCCGTACCGGCCACTTTAAAGTCCATATCGCCGAGGTGGTCTTCCATCCCCTGGATGTCCGTCAAGATCGAGTAATGCTCACCGTCTTTGATCAGACCCATAGCTACGCCCGCTACCGGAGCTTTGATTGGAACGCCCGCATCCATCATCGCCAGCGTGCTCGCGCAAATGCTCGCCTGCGAAGTCGAGCCGTTCGATTCCAGCACCTCGGAAACCAAACGGATCGTATAAGGGAAATCGACTTCGGAAGGAATAACCGGCTCCAGCGCACGTTCGCCGAGCGCCCCGTGTCCGATTTCGCGCCGTCCCGGCGCACGCAGCGGTCGGGCTTCGCCTACGCTGAACGGCGGGAAATTGTAATGATGCATAAACCGCTTCGATTCTTCCAGGCCGAGACCGTCGAGAATTTGCACGTCGCCGAGCGCTCCGAGCGTACATACGCTGAGTGCCTGCGTTTGGCCGCGGGTAAACAAGCCGGAGCCGTGTGTACGCGGCAGCAGGTTGATGTCGCATTCGATCGGTCTGATTTCATCGAGCCCGCGTCCGTCCGGACGAACTTTATCGTGCGTAATCAAGCGGCGCACTTCTTCTTTCACGATATCGTACAGCGTTTCTTTGACGTCGGCCATTTTCTCCGGCGTTTCGGCGTAGACCGCGGCAAAATGCTCCTTCGCTTCGCTGTTGATCGCATCGATCGCATCTTGTCTTGCATGCTTCTCCGAAATCTTGACCGCTTCCACCAAACGGGCTTGAGCGAAATCGCGAACCGCTTGATTCACGTCGCTCTCGACGCTGTGAAGCTTGACTTCCATTTTCGGCTTGCCGACTTCCTGCACGAGTTGTTCCTGCACGGCAACGATTTTGCGGATTTCGTCATGACCGAACATGATCGCTTCCAGCATCACTTCCTCCGGCACTTCTTCCGCACCGGCTTCGACCATCATGATAGCATCCTTCGTACCCGCCACGACGAGATGGATATCGCTTTTCTCCGACTGCTCGACAGTCGGGTTAATGACGAACTGCCCGTCCACCCGTCCGACAATGACTCCGCCCACCGGTCCGTTAAACGGCACGTCGGAAATGCTGAGCGCCGCGGAGGTCCCGATCATGGCCGCAATTTCCGGCGCGCATTCCTGATCCACACTCATGACGATCGAAACGATCTGCACGTCATTGCGGAAGCCTTCCGGAAACAACGGACGAATCGGACGGTCCGTCAAACGGCTGGACAAAATCGCTTTTTCGCTGGGACGACCTTCCCTTTTAATAAAGCCTCCGGGGATTTTACCCACCGAATAAAGACGCTCCTCATAGTTCACGGTTAGAGGAAAAAAATCCAAATCTTTCGGCTCGGCGGAAGCCGTTACCGTACAAAGCACGACGGTTTCGCCGTAGCGTGCAACGACAGCTCCGTTCGCCTGCTTCGCCAGACGTCCGGTTTCCAGAATCAACGGACGTCCGCCGAGATCCATCTGCACTTGCTTCTCCATATTCAACCTCCTCAAATTTCATTCACAGCTTTTGAAATTTCATACCCGGATTTCGTTATGTACAATTATCACTCGAAGCCGGGTCCCCGCACTACCGCCATTGCCTGGCTACCGATCAGGGCAAACTTGCCTCCGGATCGCCAAAACGCTGGTCTTCCTTAACCATTCTGCATATTAGTCAGTATTTCCTGCTTTTTATGAAAATAGTAACTCAAAAGTACAGCTTGCGCAGTGAGCTGCAACGACAGTATCCCGATATTTTAAAAAAGCAACCCCGCAGCCCGTGCATCCGTACGCCAGGCGTTCCGGCGTGCACAAAGGACAAACGTGGTTGCTTTAGTTGTAAGACTGAATTAACGGCGCAGACCGAGTTTTTCGATCAAAGCGCTGTAGCGTTTGACGTCCTTGTTTTTCAAGTACGTCAGAAGCTTACGGCGTTGGCCGACCATTTTGAGCAGACCGCGACGAGAATGATGATCTTTCTTGTGCGTCTTCAAATGGCTGGTCAGGTTCACGATGTTTTCCGTAAGAATTGCAACTTGCACTTCAGGAGATCCTGTGTCGCTTTCATGCGTCTTATGCGTTTGGATCAGTTCCTGCTTGCGTTCTTGTGTCAATGCCATGATTGAGTCACCTCCAAAAATAATAAGTATATCCCCTGTGGCCCAGAGACCGATGGAGTACTCGATTCTCCATGCCAAGGTTCATGCGATGTCCTGAATTCCTCATGCGATAGCATGTTGAATCGACAACGTCTCATAGTATACCATAGTTTGTTTATAAAAGTAAAATAAAATTACGAGTTTTGAATCGTTTTCCGAGCCGCAAGGATCGAACGCGCTTGATCCGCATCTTGACCGATCTGGGAAATCAGCTCTTGAACTGAAGCGAATCTCCGTTCTTCACGAATAAACGCGAGCAGCTCCACCTGTACGTTCTCTCCGTAGATCGTTTCGTGAAAATCGAACAAATGCGCCTCCAGCGCGGGCTTCGTCAGGCCGGTAACGAAGGTAGGCTTCACCCCGACATTCATGACCCCGCCTACTTTGCGCCCCCCGACCGTGACCTGTACGGCATAGACGCCATTGGCCGGAATGACATAAGGCTGACTCACCTCAAGATTCGCGGTCGGGAAACCGATGGTACGGCCTCGCCCGTCTCCGTGCACGACCGTCCCTTCCAGCCGGTAAGGCCGGGCAAGCAGCGCATTCGCTTCGGCAATATCGCCGCGCAGCAAGCATTCGCGAATCAATGTGCTGCTGACTTTCTCGCCGTTCCTGTGAAACGGACGAACCACCTCTACCGCAAATCTCCCCTTGGCCAAATCGCACAACGTATCCGGCGTCCCAGCGCCCTTGTAGCCGAAGGTGAAGTCAAATCCGACGAAAACCGTACTGACCTTCATCGGCACAAGCATGTGCTCGACAAACTGTTCGGGCGTTACGCGCATAAACGATTCGCTGAAATCCACGACATAGGTCGCATCGACCTGAAGCTGCCGCAGCAATTCCTGCTTGGCCGCGGGCGGCGTAAGCAGCTTGGTGTATTTGTCCATCCCGAGCACTTGTCTGGGATGCGGATGAAACGTCATGATGGCAGCCGGCAGTTGAAACTCGGCCCCGCGTTCGACCGCCCTCCGGATCACTTCCCGGTGACCGAGGTGAACGCCGTCGAAATCGCCGATCGCCAGCACCTTGGCGGAATCGTCCAGACGGCCGTCCTGCGGCAGCGGATACGATAGCTGTACCGTTTCCATGGGTGTGTCCTTCACCTACATTTCTTTGGTGCGTTTGACCGCTCAAGCTCAAGAAAATATTTTGACCGGCAGCAGCAATTCCGGTTCCGAATCCCATTCAAAAAGCCCGATTAACGCGCCCGTTTCTTCCGTGAAGCAGGCGACCGCCTGCTCGCCGGTGGACAAAAAGGCGTTTAATACGGCCTTCTGCCCTTCGCTGACGCGAATCTTCTGACCCTGCAGCGCCTTCTGTGCTTGAACGGAAGAAAGCCGGACGGACGGCAAATGGGCAACCGCCTGCTCCATCGGAATCAACCGCCCAGCAAGCTCTCCGTTTTTGTGGAGAGTTTCGATCTGTTCAAGCGTCAGGCATCGTTCCGGCCCGATATGTCCGGTTGCGATTCGCACCAGCTCCGCCATAACGGCAGGAACGCCGAGAGCTTGTCCGATATCCGCACACAGCGTACGAATATACGTTCCCTTAGAGCAGTTGACGCGAAACTTGACTTGCGGATAATCTCCAGACCAGTCCGTCTCCAGCACATCGATGCCGTAAATGGTGACCGTTCGGGACTTCCGCTCCACTTGAACGCCCTGCCGCGCCAGCTCATACAATCGTTTGCCGTCCACCTTGACAGCAGAATACATCGGCGGCACCTGCTCGATGTCGCCGATAAAGCGTAAGACCGCTGCAGTCACTTGCTCCGGCGTCAACCGTTCTCCAAGGCACTCCACCCGTTCCAGCACTTCCCCCGACAAGTCCTCCGTATCAGTAGCAAGTCCCAAAAGCAGCGTCGCTTCGTACGCTTTTGGCAGCTCCTGGATGTACTCGACAAGCCGGGTCGCCCTGCCGATGCAAAGCGGCAGGACGCCTGTCACTTGGGGATCGAGCGTTCCCGTATGGCCGATCCGCTTGATTCTCACGATGCGGCGCACTTTAGCCACCACATCGTGGGAAGTAAAGCCTTTCGGCTTCCATACGGGCAAAATGCCTTCCAATTCCGTTGTCATGCGAGCGCCATCCCTACTTCCCTAACGACTCGCTCAACCGCTTCGGACATCGAACCGCGAATCGTACAACCGGCCGCTTTGACATGCCCGCCGCCGCCGAATTTTTGGGCAGTTGCCGCAACATCGGCCAAGCCTCCGGAACGGAAGCTGACTTTAATGATTCCGGGCTCTTTTTCCTTAAACAACATGCCGACTTCAACCCCTTCGACATTGCGGGCATAGTTGACGAGTCCGTCCATATCTTCGCTGGATGCATCGGTAGCCGACAAATCGTCCAAAGTGACGGCCAGCCAGGCAACCTTGTTGTCATGGGCAAAGGACAACGTATTGAGGCTTCGCTTCAGCAAGCATACCTGACCTAGCGTCATCGTTTCGAGCAGCCTTTCGGCAAGCTCGTGCCCCTTCACACCGCGCGCCAGCATATCTGCCGCAATCTGCATCACTTTCGGCGTCGTGTTGGAATAACGGAAGCCTCCCGTATCGGTCAGCAAGCCGGTATAAATACAATCGTTCAGCTCCGGCGTGAACTCCAAATTCAACTCCAGCGCGAGATCGTACAGCACTTCCACGGTAGCCGCGGCATCGGAACGCACCAGATTAACGGTGCCGAAACCGTCATTGGTAGCATGATGATCGATGTTCAGCAGCTTCCGCTCCGGCTCGAAGCATTCGCTCACCGAGCCGATTCGTCCGAAATCCGCGCAATCGACCGAGATCACCGCCGCGAATTTGCGTTCGGGCGGAGATTTCTCGTATTCGATGACCGCATGAGGCCCGGCCATGTACATGAACTTGTCCGGGATCGGGCCTTCGTTGATCAGCGTGAACCGTTTGTTTAACGATTGCAGCATCCAAGCGATCGCAAACGTGGACCCGGCGGCGTCGCCGTCGGGCTGCACGTGGGCTACGACCAGAAAATCATCCTGCTCGCGGATAAACCCGGCCGCCGCTTGAAGCTGAACGGCATATTCCGCTGCGGTCATGCTTCGGTATTCCCGTCGTTAATTTGGTGAATCAGCGTTTCGATCTTGCTTCCGTAATCGATCGAGGCGTCGAACTTAAACAGCAGTTCCGGAATTTTGCGCATCCGAATTCGTTTGCCGAGCTCGGAGCGAATAAAGCCGGTGCCGCGGGCGAGCGCCTTCAGCGTTTCTTCCTTCTGTTCATCGCTGCCAAGCACGCTCAAGAATATTTTGGCTTGGGAAAAATCATTCGTCACATCGACGCCGGTCACGGTAATGAAACCGATGCGCGGGTCTTTCAGTTCGGATTGAATGATCTGGCTTAATTCTTTCTTGATTTGTTCCCCGACTCTGCCCACGCGAATTTTTGCCATAGCTGATCACCTCTCTACAGTTTCCATAACGAAGGCTTCAATCGTGTCTCCCTCTTTAAGATCATTAAAACGCTCCAAAGATATACCACATTCGTAGCCTTGTGCCACTTCTTTCGCATCATCCTTGAATCGTTTCAGCGAGTCGATCTTGCCTTCGAATACGACGATTCCGCTGCGGACAATCCGTACTTCGGCAGAACGGACGATTTTGCCGTCCGTCACCATGCAGCCCGCAATCGTGCCGACCTTGGACACTTTAAAGATGTTGCGTACTTCGGCATGCCCGATAACGACTTCTTTATATTCCGGATCGAGAAGCCCCTTCATGGCCTGCTCGATTTCTTCCATGACTTTGTAAATGATGCTGTGCAGACGGATATCGACTTTTTCTTGCTCGGCGGTATTTTTCGCTTGCGGCTCCGGACGGACGTTAAAGCCGATGACGATCGCATTGGAAGCCGATGCCAAAATGACGTCCGACTCAGTGATCGCCCCTACGCCGCTATGCAAAATTTTAACGCGAGCGCCTTCGACGTCGATTTTTTCCAAGGAGCCTTTGAGTGCTTCGGCAGAACCTTGAACGTCCGCTTTAATGATGACGTTAAGATCCTTGACTTCGCCTTCTTTAATCTGTTTGTACAGATCGTCCAGCGTAACGCGGGCGTTTGCTCCCATCTCGGATTGACGCAGCGTGATGGCACGCTTCTCGGCGATATCTCTCGCTTTGCGCTCGTCCTCGAAGACCAGGAACGGATTGCCGGCCTGAGGCACTTCCGTCAAACCGGTAATTTCCACCGGCGTCGAAGGCCCGGCTTCTTTCAGCTTGCGTCCTTTATCGTTCATCATGGCCCGCACACGTCCGAAGCAGACGCCTGCGACGAAGCTGTCGCCCACTTTAAGCGTACCGTGTTGGATCAAGACACGCACCACCGGCCCTTTGCCTTTGTCCAGCTCGGCTTCGATGACCGTTCCTCTGGCACGCTTGTTCGGATTGGCTTTAAGCTCCTGCACTTCGGATACGAGCAAAATCATATCGAGCAGATTTTCCAGCCCGATCCCTTGCTTCGCGGAAATGTTGCAGAAAATCGTATCGCCGCCCCACTCTTCAGGAACAAGCTCGTATTCGGTCAATTCTTGCTTGACCCGGTCCGGGTTCGCATCCGGCTTATCGATTTTGTTCACCGCAACGATAATCGGCACTTTCGCCGCTTTGGCGTGACTGATCGCCTCGACCGTTTGCGGCATGACGCCGTCATCGGCAGCAACCACGATAATGGTGATATCCGTCACCTGTGCGCCGCGGGCACGCATGGACGTAAACGCTTCGTGACCCGGCGTATCGAGGAACGTAATCTTTTTGTTGTGCGTTTCTACTTGGTAAGCGCCGATATGCTGCGTGATACCGCCCGCTTCGCCTTCGGTAACGCTTGTCTTGCGGATCGCATCGAGCAGCGTCGTTTTACCGTGGTCGACGTGACCCATGATGGTCACCACCGGAGGACGCTCCATCAGATCCGCTTCTTCGTCCTGTTCTTCGAATTGTTCGAATTTGTCTTCCTCGACCGGAATTTTCAATTCGACTTCCACGCGGTATTCAGACGCAAGCAGTTGGATCGCATCCAGTTCAAGCTCCTGATTGATGGTCGCCATGACGCCGAGGAACAGAAGCTTCTTAATGACTTCGGAAGCGTCCTTATGCAGCACTTTGGCCGTCTCGCCTACGGTCATCGTTCCGCGCACGATAATTTTCTTCGGCGTATTGTCGATCTTCGGTTTCGGCGGCTCCTGATTCCTGCCACCCCGACCTTGGGCTTTACCGCGGTTTTGTTGACCCCTTCCGCCGCCACCCCGGTTATCTTCAAAGCGTTTATTGTTATTCGGTTTCTTCGCGCCTCTGTTCACTGCCGAATCGTTTAATTCCTGACCCATGGTGGCTGTCGTCGGTTTCGGAGGAATGGACGCCTGGCGGTTGCGATCGTTATTGCGCTGCTCGAAGCCTCCGCCTCTGCGTTGATCCGGCCGCTGGCCTTGTGGACTTCCGCCTTGGCCTCCACGATAGCCGCCGCCCTGGCCTCCTTGACCCTGACCTTG
>NZ_FMTT01000006.1:156933-204325 GCF_900100345.1 Paenibacillus tianmuensis
TGACCTTGGCCTTGACCGCCGCGATAGCCTCCGCCCTGGCCTCCTTGACCCTGACCTTGGCCGCCGCGATAGCCTCCGCCTTGGCCCCCTTGACCCTGACCTTGGCCGCCGCGATAACCGCCGCCTTGGCCTCCTTGACCTTGGCCTTGACCGCCGCGATAGCCGCCGCCTTGGCCTCCTTGACCCTGACCACCACGATTGCGATCTTGTCCTTGGCGATCCCCTTGGCGAGGCTGGCCTTGACCTTGACGGCCTTCGCCGCCTTGACCTTGCGGTCTGTTTTGTCCCTGACCGTTGTTTTGCTTAGGTGCAGCCGATTGTACTTGCGTCGTTTGCGGGCGCTGTTCCGGTTTTGGCTGCGCCGCTACGGTTTGTTGTTTGGACTCCGGACGATTGGTCGGCTTATCCCCTGTTTTGGCTCCGCCCTCGCTCCGTTTTGCTGCTGCATTGGCTTTAACATCTCTGAAAAATTTCTCTACACTTGACACCGCATCATTCTCCATTACGCTCATATGATTGTTGACCGGAAGATCCAGTCTTTTTAATATTGTGATGATCTCTTTACTGCTCATATTCAAAGATTTGGCATATTCGTACACTCTGAGTTTGTCTTTATTGTTGTCTTGTTTCGTCAATACCGTCCACCTCCGTACGATCTAACTGCTTCAACAACATCCGCGCAAATCCCGCATCGTTTACCCCAATGACGACTCGCGCTTCTTTACCGATACTTGCCCCAAGCTGATCCCGACGGCCGTACTGATGGATAGGAACTTGATAATAAATGCACTTATCGTTCACTTTCTTGAAGGTGCCTGCGGAAGCGTCCTCGGCCACGATTACAAGCTTCGTTTCGCCGCTTCGGACCGATTCGATCACCATGTCTTCACCGGTAATCAGCTTTCCCGCCCGCATGGCGAGCCCCAGATTCGAGAAAAATTTGCCGCTATTCTTGTTCATCATCCACCGCGTCTTTTCCGGCAATAAATTCGTCTTCCACCTTAATAAAATCCTGCTCGAGAGCGTCGTATATATCCGGACTGACCGACGATTTCAGTGCGCGATCCAGCGCACGCGATTTCTTGGCCAGCTTGAAGCAGGATAGTTTACCGCACAAATAGGCGCCGCGTCCGGCTTTTTTTCCCGTCAAATCGATGAGCAATTCATCATTTGGCGTTTTCACCACGCGGATTAGTTCTTTCTTAGGCATCATCTGCTGGCAGGCTACGCATTTACGCAGAGGTATTTTTCTTTGTTTCATCGGATCATCCCCCTCCCGCATGGCCGTCAGACCGATGTCTGCGAATTAATCGATACTGACGGAATCCTGGTGCATTTCTTCAGCATATGTCTTCGGTCGGCCGTACTCCTGCTCGGCTTGCGTCTCGCTCTTAATGTCGATCTTCCAGCCGGTCAATTTGGCGGCCAGCCGCGCATTCTGCCCTTTAATGCCGATGGCAAGCGACAGCTGATAGTCCGGAACGATAACCCGGGCCATTTTCTCAGCTTCGAACGCTTGCACCTCCAGCACCTTGGACGGGCTGAGCGCGTTGGCGACATACTCCTCCACACTTTCCATCCAGCGGACGATGTCGATTTTTTCGCCCTTCAGCTCGCCGACGATCGTTTGCACGCGCATGCCCTTCGGCCCGACGCAAGAACCGACCGGATCGACTTCCGGATTGCGGGAGTATACAGCGATCTTGGAACGGAAGCCGGCTTCGCGAGCGACGGAACGAATTTCGACGACCCCTTGGAAAATTTCCGGAACTTCCAGCTCGAACAACCGTTTCAAAAGCCCCGGGTGGGTACGGGACAAAATGATCTGCGGCCCCTTGGTCGTATTTTCGACCTTGGTGATATACGCTTTAATGCGGTCTCCGTGCTTGAATTTGTCCGTGGGCATCAGCTCGTTCAGCGGCATGACCGCTTCGATTTTGCCCAAATCGATATACAGGTTGCGCGTATCTTGACGCTGCACGATGCCGTTGACGATATCTTCCTCTTTATCGACATAGGCATTGTAGATCAGCCCGCGCTCCGCCTCGCGGATCCGCTGCGTGACGACCTGCTTCGCCGTCTGCGCCGCAATCCGGCCGAAATCGCGAGGAGTAACCTCAATCTCGACGATGTCGTTCAGCTGATAATTTTGGTTCATTTCTCTTGCAGCGAAGAGCGAAATTTCCAGCCGCGGATCAAGCACGTCGTCGACGACCGTTTTGCGGGCGTATACTTTAATAAGACCCGTATGGCGGTTGATGTCGACGCGCACGTTTTGCGCGGTATTGAAATTGCGCTTATAGCTCGAAATCAGCGCTGCCTCAATCGCGTCGATCAGCACGTCTTTGGCGATGCCTTTCTCCTTTTCGATTTCGTTCAGCGCTTCGATAAAATCCATGTTCATTTGAATGGAGTTCCCCCTCTCATAAAATACGAGCTGCCCAGCGCTTTGGCAGATCGACTAGAATTTGATGGCGAGCCTGGCGCCGGCCACTTTGTCAAACGAGATTTCGTGCTTTTTCTTGCCGACCTCGACGACAACCGTTTGTTCGTCGTACGACACGAGCGTGCCCTCGAATTCCTTCAAACCGTTTACCGGTTCGTACGTCGTCACGAAGACATGCTCGCCAATCGCTTTACGATAGTCCTGAGGCTTCTTGAGCGGACGCTCCGCCCCGGGCGAAGACACTTCCAGGAAGTAAGCCGATTCGATAGGGTCCTTCTCATCCAGCTTGGCGCTGAGGTACTCGCTGATGCGGCCGCAGTCATCGATATCGATGCCGCCTTCTTTATCCACATATACTCGCAAAAACCAGTTGCCGCCTTCTTTCACATATTCGATGTCGACCAGCTCAAATCCGTTTTCGTCCAAAAAAGGGCGAACCAGCTCTTCCACAGTGGATTTGATGTTTGTGCTCAAACGTGCGTTCCTCCTTAGTAGGGTGAAAAAGCGAGCGATAGTTAGAGTATGGAAGCTCAGCGTCTTCACTCGCTTTGGGGCCTTATACAAAATGTAAAGAGTGGGTTTCCCCACTCTTTGGTCACGAGATATTACATTGCTACCGAAGAAGATTATACCACAAGTACAGAGATCATGCAATAAGGCGTAAAAAGGCGCTTGAGGAAGCAAAAAAGACTTCTTCACGAGTTCTAAAACAGCGAAAGCTGATTCGTTTCCGGAAGGCCTCGGAAGCAGCCCATGCCGCCAAGAAGCTCGATGATCGTCTTCGACGCCTTGCTTCGGGTCTGAAAGTCCTCTATCGATAAGAACGGGCCGTCGTTTTTGGCAGCCGCGATGTTCTTCGCCGCGTTCTCCCCGATCCCCGCAACGGCGGAAAACGGCGGAATAAGCGAGTCGTCTTCGATAAGAAACTTTGTCGCCTCCGATTTGTACAAATCGATCGGTTTAAAGGAAAAGCCGCGGGCCGACATCTCCAGCGCCATTTCGAGAATGGAGATCATGCTTTTCTCTTTTGGCGTCGCCTGGAACCCTTTTTCCTCAATTTCGATCAGTTTACGCAAAATCGCGTCGTAGCCTTGGCACAGCAGCTCGATCTCGAAATCCTGCGCGCGGACGGAAAAGTAAGTCGCATAGTAAGCGATAGGGTAATAAAGCTTAAAATAAGCGGTGCGTACCGCGGAAATAACGTAAGCGGAAGCATGTGCCTTTGGGAACATGTACTCGATTTTTTCGCACGAATCGATGTACCACAGGGGAACGTTATGCTTCTTCATATCTTCTTTCCACTCGTCGGTGAGCCCTTTCCCCTTCCGCACGCTCTCGGTGATTTTAAACGCCAGCCCCGCGTCCATACCCGCTTTGTAGATCAAATACAGCATGATATCGTCGCGGCACCCGATCACCGTCTTAATCGTGCAGATGCCTTTCCGGATCAGTTCCTGCGCATTGCCGAGCCACACGCCGGTTCCGTGGGAGAGACCCGAAATTTGCAGCAAGTCCGCAAAGCTGGACGGCTTTGCTTCCTCTAGCATCTGGCGCACGAACTTCGTCCCCATCTCCGGCACCCCGTAGGTCGCCACCGTCGTCCGGATTTGCTCCGGCGTCACGCCGAGCGCGCCCACGGAGTTGAACATGCTCATGACTTTCGGATCGTTCATCGGAATCGTTGTCGGATCGACGCCGGTCAAATCCTGCAGCATCCGCATCATGGTCGGATCATCGTGTCCCAGAATATCGAGCTTCAGCAGGTTGGCGTCGAAGGCGTGATAATCAAAATGCGTCGTTTTCCATTCGGCGCTCGTATCGTCGGCCGGAAATTGCACCGGAGTGATATCGTCGACCTCGATGTAATCCGGCACGACTACGATCCCGCCGGGATGCTGGCCGGTGCTTCGCTTTACGCCCGTGCAGCCGGAAGCCAGCCGGTTCAACTCCGCTCCGCGCCACTTTTTGCCATGCTCTTCTTCATACTTCTTTACAAAACCGAATGCCGTCTTTTCCGCAACCGTACCGATCGTGCCCGCCCGGAACACACTTTTCTCCCCAAACAGCTCTTTGGTATAGTTATGCGCGTGCGGCTGGTATTCGCCGGAAAAGTTCAAGTCGATATCGGGAACCTTGTCGCCCTTGAAGCCGAGGAACGTTTCGAACGGAATGTCCTGGCCTTCCCCTTTCAGCTTTTCCCCGCAGTTCGGACAGTTCTTGTCCGGCAGGTCGAAGCCGCTGGGAATCGATCCGTCGAGAATCCATTCACTGTGCTTGCACGATTTGCAAATGTAATGCGGCGGCAGCGGATTAACCTCGGAAATGCCGAGGAATGTCGCTACGACCGAGGAACCGACCGAGCCCCGCGAACCGACTAGATAGCCGTCGGCGTTCGACTTCTTAACAAGCCGCTCGGAGATCAGATAGTTCGCCGAGAAACCGTACTTGATAATCGGCACAAGTTCCTTCTCCAGTCGCGCTACAATAACCTCCGGCAGCGGGTCTCCGTAAATCTGCTTCGCCGTATCGTAGCAGGTATCGCGGATCTCATCGTCCGCTCCTTCGATAATCGGCGTGAACAGCTTGGTCGGAAACAGCTCCAATTCCTCGAACCGGTCGGCAAGCTCCGACGTATTTTTCACAACGACCTCGTAAGCCGTTTCTTTCCCCAAGTATTCGAACTCTGCAAGCATTTCTTTCGTTGTGCGAAGGTGCACATCCGGCTTGCGGATATCCTTAAGCGGGCTAAAGCCGGTAATTCCGTGAATGGTGATGTCACGGTATATTTTTTCCCGCGGATGCAGATAATGCACGTTGCCCGTCGCAATAACAGGCTTGCCAAGCTTGCGGCCGATTTCGACAATTTTGCGATTGGCATTCTCCAGCTGCGCCGGGCTGCCGACCAATCCTTTGTCCACCAAGTGCATGTTCACGCCAATCGGCTGAATTTCGAGCACGTCGTAAAATGCTGCGACCATTTCCGCTTCTTCGACCGATTTGTTCAGCACCGTTTCGTAAAACTCGCCCTTTTCGCAGCCTGAAGCGATGATCAAGCCTTCGCGCATTTCCATCAGCTTGCTCTTCGGAATGCAGGCCACCCGGTGAAAATACTCCGTGTGCGAAAGGGATATTAGACTGAACAGATTTTTTTTGCCGGTCATGTCTTTAGCGTAAATGCAGCAATGGAATGGCCGCTGCGTTTTGAGGTTTTTGCCGACCTCGTCGTTCAAACGGGACAGCAGCTTATAGCCGCGGTCCCCGGCTTCCTTCAACAGGTGAAAAAGTACGTGACCAAGCGCAATCGAGTCGTCGATCGCCCGGTGATGGTTGTCCAAGCCGACCTTGAACTTATCGGATAGCGTGTTGAGCCGGTGATTTTTAAGCGTCGGGAACAACAGCCGGGCAAGCTCCAGCGTATCCAGCACAGGATTAGTCACTTCGAGCAAACCGAGCCGTTTGCAGTTTGCTTGAATGAACCCAATATCGAATCGCGCATTATGCGCTACCAGAACGCTATCCCCTACGAACTCGATAAACTTGGGCAGCATCTCTTCCAGCTCGGGCGCACCTTTGACCATGTCGTCCGTAATGTTGGTGAGCTGCTGAATGTTGTATGGAATGCGCTCATGCGGATCAATGAACGTAGCAAACCGGTCGATTTCTTTACCGTCTTTCATGCGGACGCCGGCAAGCTCGATAATTTTGTTGCTGGTAACAGAAAGCCCTGTCGTCTCAATATCGAAAATGACATATTCCGCATCGGTCAGGCTAATGTCCGTCGCATTCATAACGACCTGCACGGAATCGTTGACGACGTTGGCTTCCAAGCCGTAAATGACCTTGATCCCGTTTTTCTTCGCAGCCTTATACGCCTCCGGAAAGCATTGAATACCGCTGTGATCGGTCACGGCAATCGCTTTATGGCCCCATTTGGCTGCGGTCTTGATATATTGGTCGACCGGCGTGATTCCGTCCATCGTAGACATCGCCGTGTGGAGGTGAAACTCCACACGCTTCTCTTCCGCATCGTCCTTCCGGTCCGGCGGGGCAACGATTTCATTGACGTCAGAAGGAATCATCACGAGCTCGGGGATTTGCATAAACCGGTCGTACTCGACCCGGCCGCGCAGCTTCAGCCACTTGCCGTTCGTGATCAGGCTGTAAATTTTAACGTCTTCTTTCGTTTTGGCAAACGCCTTGACCATGATCGAATCCGAAAAGTCGGTAACGTTGAATATGAACAGCGTGCTGCCATTCTTCAGCTCTTTCGTGTCCAGGCCGAAGACCGTGCCTTGTACCGTAACCTTCTTCTCTTCATCCCTGACGTCCTGCAGCGGAACCGCCGGATCTTTAATGTCATAACCGACCATCAGCTTCAGCTCCGCATCCTGCTGCGCATCCGCTTCGTTCTCCGCCTCAACAGCCGTCAAGATATTAATCGTTACTTCTTTCTCTTCCTGCTCGATTTGCTTCGAGAATTTCTCCAGCTCTTCTTCACGGGAATCGCTGACCGCATACTTCACATGAAAATCCACGCCGAAAAATCCGCTGAAATATCGTTGAATCAGTCCGCCGATATTTTTTTTCTTAGCCAATTCAAAGCCGATCGTGTCTAGCAAATAAAGCGTAAGCACGTTCCCGTTCGTTTCAATTTTGGCCTTGGTCATCCAGCCGTTAATCGATGCCGCTTCCCGCTGCACCCATTCGAGAAACATGCTCCAGTATTCGTGCGCCACTTCTTCCGGCTTCACATCCGGCGTGTATTGGAGCACGAAACGGATGGCAGCGATGTGCGAGAATTTGTCCCGGATCATTTTGCAGAAGGAACGGTAAATATCTTGCGGCACCACTTGAGTTTTGACGATATGAAACGTCCATTCCCTGTTTTTGCGGCTCGTTTCCACTTTATCGATATACCCGTCCGAAAAAAAAGACCGAACCACGTCTGCCGGTACACTGGCCTGCTGCATCAGCATTTCAAAGCGGTCCCGTTTCAGCGCCGTACTGTCATTGCTCATGGTGCTCCTCCCCCGTAAAACGATGAAAGGGGCAAAAGGAGTGTTGCTTTCCCATTGCCCCTTATGTAAAAGGTTAGGCGTTTGTTTTAGAAATGTAGCGATCATCTTCAGTAACTGCCGCGTCGGAAAAGTATTACCACTCCACCGCTCTTGAAATCAAGTTGCCTTATTTTATAAAAACCTACAAGGTAACAACTTGATTTCAAAGGCGGCCGTTTCACTCTCCGTGGTAACACTTTTCCTGAGGCCCTTCGAAGAAATAAGCAACTTAAGCCAACTCTAAACACAAACTCCTAATTACATTGCGTTAGTAGAAAAAATCGTGTTAATTAATACGATTTGCCGAAGACGACGGTGTGCTTGGCGTCTTCGCCGCAGACGAGACATTTCGGCTTGGATACGCCCGGCTCGAACGGAATATTGCGGCTCGTTGCGCCTGCCTCTTCTTTGACCTGCGCTTCGCAGGCGGCGGAGCCGCACCAGCCCGACAATGCGAAGCCGCGTTTTTGCTCGAGGAACGATTTCAGCTCGTCCACCGTATCCGCTTCAGTCATGCTTTCGTCGCGGAACCGCTTGGCTCGATCATACATTTCCTGCTGCGTTTCCGTCAATAGCTTTTGCACTTCTTCTACAAATTGGTCTTGCTGGACGACACGCTTCTCTCCGGTAATCCGGGACACCAGGACCACTTGCCCGTTTTCCATGTCCCGCGGTCCCAGCTCGAC
This sequence comes from Paenibacillus tianmuensis, assembly GCF_900100345.1. GTDB lineage: Bacteria > Bacillota > Bacilli > Paenibacillales > NBRC-103111 > Paenibacillus_G > Paenibacillus_G tianmuensis. The sequence continues at coordinate 165,123 of NZ_FMTT01000006.1, forward strand.
GCGGACCGGTACGCCACGCATTTCGTATTCGTTAAATTTCCAGCCCGGACTTTGGTCCGGCCGATCGTCCACTTTCACACGTACGCCAGCCTGCTTCAACTGGGCGTACAGCTCGTCTACGCGGCCGACAACCTGCTCTCTCGTCTTCGGAGGACCGATAGGAATCATGATGACTTGCGTCGGTGCGATCTTCGGCGGCAAAGCCAAACCGCGGTCGTCGCCGTGAACCATGATCAGAGCTCCGATGAGACGGGTGCTGACTCCCCAAGAGGTCGTATGGCAGAACTGATGCTGATTCTCGCGGTCCAAATATTTAATATCAAACGCCACGGCGAAGTTCGTGCCCAAATAGTGGGAAGTTCCCGCTTGCACCGCTTTGCCATCCTTCATCATCGCTTCGATGGAATACGTATCGACGGCGCCCGCGAACTTCTCGGAAGGCGTCTTCTGGCCCATAATGACCGGAATCGCTAAGAACTCTTCGGCGAAAGAACGATAAATTTCCAGCATCTGCATCGTTTCTTTGCGCGCATCAGCTTCATCCTCGTGAGCCGTGTGGCCTTCCTGCCATAAAAACTCGCTTGTACGCAAGAACGGCAGCGTCCGCTTTTCCCAACGGACCACGTTGGCCCACTGGTTGATCAAGAGCGGCAGGTCGCGGTAGGAATTTATCCACTCCGCATACATGTGGCCGATCATCGTCTCGGATGTCGGGCGAATCGCCAGCCGCTCTTCGAGCTTCTCACCGCCTGCTTCCGTTACCCACGGCAGCTCCGGGTTGAACCCTTCCACATGTTCTTTTTCTTTTTGGAAAAAGCTCTCGGGAATGAACAGCGGGAAATAAGCGTTGCGGTGTCCCGTTTCCTTAAACCGGCGGTCCAGCTCCCGCTGAATATTTTCCCAAAGCTCGTACCCGTCCGGTTTAAATACGATGCATCCGCGGACAGGCGAGTAGCTCATGAGATCGGCCTTTTTAATGACATCAATATACCAGCGGGAGAAATCCTCGCCCTGCGGCGTAATTTCTTTCACAAACTGTTTGTCTTGCTTTTGGTTCGACATCGTTCTGTTTTCCCCCTACGGACGGCAATTCGTTAACCTTTAATCAAACGTAATATATCGTTATAAGTGACAGCGATCATAAGCAGCATCATCATCGCAAAGCCGACAAAATGGACCATGCTTTCGCGACTCGGATCGACAGGCTTGCCGCGGAGCGCCTCCAGCAGCAAAAACAGCAGCCGGCTTCCGTCCAGCGCCGGGATCGGCAGCAGATTGAACAATCCCAAATGAAGGCTCATAACGGCCATCCAATAGATGTATTGGATAAACCCTGCGCTAGCTTGCTGGCTTGTAAATTCCACGATCCTTACCGGACCGCCCAAATCGTCCATTTTTACCTGAAGCGTCACCAGCTTGCCAAAGCCGTCCAGGATGATGGTCGATGCGGAAACAAGGGTGTTCCAGCCTCCGGTAAACCCTTCGAGCACCGTGGCAGGGCGCGTTTCAGTCAGAAGGGAGACGCCGACGCGAATGACGCCGTCCTTGTCCATAAGCGGAGTCACTTCTTTGCGGATCTGCTCCTTGTTGCGCTCAATAATCCATACCATCGGTTTATTCGGAGATTGTTGAATTAAGCCGGTCAGCTTATTGCGGTCGGAGCCGATCTGCACATGATCTACCTGAAGGATAATGTCGCCGGACTGGAGCCCCGCTTTCTCCGCAGCGGAAGCTGAACTGATTTCCTGAATTTTCACCTTGTCGGGCAGTCCAGCTACGAACACTACGGTTACAAATAGCGCCAAGGCAAGAATAAAATTCATCAGCGGTCCGGCAAAGATAGCCATTGCGCGCCGTCCTACCGACTTGCTCCCGAACTGGCGGTCCAACGGGGCAATCTGGGTCTCCTGTTCCTTGGACACCATCATGGCCTGAGGATGAATCGAATAACGTTCGATTTCCCCATCGACATCCAGACGGACGAACAAATCTTTTTCCAGATCGATCTGCTCGACGACGCCTTCAATCGCTTCCCGGCGGCTTTCGAACTCGTTCAAGTAAATGTGTGTGACCTGATTATCGTCCAACTGCACGGCGATACGCTGACCCTGGTTGATCTGAACGATCTCCGGATCTTCCCCGGCCATTCGGACGAACCCGCCGATCGGAAGAAGTCTGAGTGTAAACCGGGTTTCTCCGCGTTTGGAGGAGAGTAACTTGGGACCGAAGCCGATAGCGAATTCCCGAACGAGAATGCCCGCTCGCTTGGCAAAGTAAAAATGTCCCCATTCATGAATCGTGACTAGAACAAAAAACAAAAGAACAATTTGAAATACGATCTGGATGTTAGCCAATGGGTGTACGGCCTCCTTAAGCGCAAATGTTCATATCCAAGCTATGGGCAAATGGTATTGGCTGCATGAAAATCGTCCGAAGCCTTCCTTTAAGATTAGCATTAATCCCAAAGGGAATACAAGCCGGGACTCATGATATGAACATATGAGCAGCTTCGCCGAAAGATGCCCTGGCGTCGCATCTTCAAACGGATCATTTTAGCCCAAGCTGCGCGCCTCTTCCCGGGCCCAACGGTCGATCTCCAGGATGGCGGACAAATCCGGGCCCGGGATCGGGGAATGCTTGTCCATGACCCTGGCAATCACCTCTTCGATGGCCAGGAATGAAATTTCTCTTTTCAAGAACCGTTCTACCGCAACTTCGTTAGCCGCATTGTACACGGTGGGCATGGAGCCGCCCGTCCGTCCGCTTTCGTACGCCATCCGCAAACACGGATACCGGTCGAAATCCATCTCGCGAAACTGCAGCTTCCCGACATCGGATAAACGCAAACGTTCGGAAGGCGTTGCCATCCTGTCCGGATAGGTCAACGCATACTGAATCGGCACCCGCATATCCGGCATCCCTAACTGGGCGATAATGCTGTAGTCTACGAACTCAACGAATGAATGGATAATGCTTTCGGGATGAATCAGTACTTCTATCTGATCGTAAGGCAAGCCGAAGAGCCAGTGGGCTTCGATCACTTCCAGCCCTTTGTTCGCCATCGTCGCCGAATCGATCGTAACTTTCGCTCCCATCGACCAATTCGGATGCTTGAGCGCATCTTCAACCGTTACATGTGTAAGCTCTTCCCGGGTGCGGTCACGAAACGATCCCCCGGAAGCGGTTAACGTAATTTTATGTACGCGATCCCGCGATTCTCCGTTCAAGCATTGGAATATGGCGGAATGCTCGCTATCGACCGGAAGCAAAGCGACGCCGCGGCGCTGCGCTAATTCCGTCACTAGATGCCCTGCGCTAACCAACGTCTCCTTATTGGCAAGACCGATATGCTTACCCGCGTCGATCGCGGCCAGCGTCGGCTTAAGTCCTTGGCTGCCGACAATAGCGGTGACCACAAGCTCGGCATCGGTGCCCGCCGCAATTTCGTGCAGCCCCTCTTCACCGTATAGAACCTGAGCGTCCGATTTCGCTGCCGCACGCAGCTGTTCCGCCGCTTCCTTCGTCGCAACGGCTACCTTGCGGGGACGAAAGCGCTCGATTTGCTCCAGCAGGAGCGGGATATTATAACCACCGGCAAGCCCTTCCACCTCGAAACGTTCCGGGTAATGCGATATGACATCCAAGGTCTGGGTTCCAATGGAACCGGTAGACCCCAGAATACTGACTTTTTTCACCAACGTTCACCTCGGGGGCAATAGTTATACGTGCGGGAGCAGAGCCGCTAAATGAAGGAACGGAAACACGATCAGCCAGCTGTCAGTGCGGTCAAGCACGCCGCCGTGTCCCGGCAGGATCGTTCCCGTATCTTTGATGCCCTTGACCCGCTTATAGGCGGATTGAATCAAATCGCCCATCTGACCGACAATCGCAATGACGAGCCCGATCCAAATCGCTTGCGCAAAGCTAAGCAGCTCCGGACGGTACCAGGCAAAGCCGAGTGCAACGACAATGGACAATGCCGTGCCGCCGATCGCTCCCTCGACGGATTTCTTCGGACTAATGGCAGGCCAGAGCGGTGTTTTTCCAATCATCGATCCGGTAAAATACGCGCCGGAATCCGTTGACCAAATGCATAAAAATACAAGCAGCGTCCAATAAAGCCCATTCTCGGATAGCCAGCGCGTCTCCACCATGTAATGAAAGCCGATACCCACGTACACCATGCCCAAAAATGCCGTAGTCACATGATCGATCGTAATTTTGTTTTTCGAAATAACGGTAACGGCCAGAAAAACAAACATAAACAACCAAATCAAGCGCTCTATCGAAATCCCGGCCTCCTGCCACGGTACAACAAGGCCGATGACCCCTAGATAGCCTAAAATTGAGATCGTTTTGTTCTTGTTAAGACCGCTCATCCGTAAAAACTCGTCGTACCCGATCAGCGACAATACCAGGATTAACCCGGCAAACCAATAGCCTCCCAAATACAACAGGATGAAAAAGGCGAGCCCTGCCACGACTCCTGTGACAATTCGCTGCTTCAAATCGCGATTCCTCCATCGTTTATGCTGGCAGACGGACATAAGCCGAGCTGCCCCTACCTGTTGTCAACGGCCGCTATAAACCGCCGTATCTTCTGGCGCGGCGTTGGTACTCCCCGACAGCATCGTAGAAATGCTGCTCTGTAAATTCCGGCCAGCACAAATCTGTAAAAAATAGTTCCGAATAAGCTAACTGCCAAAGCATAAAGTTGCTGATCCGAAGCTCTCCGCTGGTGCGTATCAGAAGATCGGGGTCCGGGAGCGGATCGGTTAACAAATATTTGGAGAAAAGCGCCTCGTCCACTTCGTCCGCGGCTACTTTATTTTCTTTCATATCCTGAGCAAGCTGCTGGATGCCCTTGAGCATTTCTTTGCGGCTTCCGTAATTTAGCGCAAAGTTCAGAATGAGGCCGGTGTTGTGCTTCGTTTGATCGATCGCGTCCTGAACCGCTTTCAGCGTAAAGTCAGGCAGATCTTCCTGCCAGCCCGTCATACGGATCTGGACGTTATTCGCAATCAGTTCGCCGATTTCTTTCGGAAAAAATTCCATCGGGAGCTTCATTAAATAGTCGACTTCTTCCTTCGGTCTTTTCCAATTTTCCGTGGAAAAAGCATACAGTGTCAGCACCTTCACACCGATGCTGTTTGCGGCCATCGTAATTTTTTTTACGTTCTTCATACCTGAATGGTGGCCTGCCACCCGCGGCAGTCCCCGCTTTTGTGCCCATCGGCCATTACCGTCCATGATGACGGCGACATGGTTCGGAATGTTGTCCGCATCCAGCTTGAGAGCGGCTTGCTCTCCTTCTGGTTTGCTTCCAAACCATTTTTTGAATGACATCATGTCTGAATCCCCCATCAGGAAAGACTAAAAGCCCCCTCGAATAAGGGGGTCTTTACCGGTTACACTTCCATGATTTCTTTTTCTTTGGCAGCCAATACTTTGTCGACTTCCGCGATATGCTTGTCCGTGAACTTCTGGATGTCGTCCTGATGACGGCGGGACTCGTCTTCCGATATACCCGTCTTCTCCAGTTTTTTGATATCGTCGTTCGCGTCGCGGCGGATGTTGCGGATCGCCACTTTCGCTTCTTCACCGAACTTGCGCGTCATTTTGACGAGCTCGGCACGGCGTTCTTCCGTCAAAGCCGGAATGACGATACGGATCGCGCTGCCGTCGTTGGAAGGCGTCAATCCAAGATCGGATTTCATAATCGCTTTTTCGATAGCGGCAACCGAGCTTTTGTCCCACGGCTGAATCATCAGCGTGCGGGAATCCGGCGTATTAATGTTCGCCAGCTGATTTACCGGTGTCATAGAGCCGTAGTATTCGACTTGAACGCGATCCAGCAGTGCAGGGGTTGCCCGCCCCGCCCGAAGCGAAGCCAGCTCCTTCTTCAGCGCGGCGATCGCTTTCTCCATGCGATCTTCCGCACTTTTTTTAATGGATTGCGGCATAGATTACACACTCCCTTTTACAATCGTGCCGATCTTCTCCCCAACTACGACGCGCTTGATATTGCCGCTTTCCGTAATAGAGAAGACGACCAACGGAATATTGTTGTCCATACATAAGGAGGATGCGGTCGAGTCCATAACGCCAAGGTTTTTGTTCAGCACTTCGAGGTAAGTCAGCGTTTCGAATTTTTGCGCGGTAGTGTCTTTGAACGGGTCGGCGGTATAGACGCCGTCGACTTTGTTCTTCGCCATCAAGATCACTTCCGCTTCGATTTCGGCTGCTCTAAGCGCCGCGGTCGTATCCGTCGAGAAATACGGATTGCCCGTTCCTGCCGCAAAAATGACAACCCTGCCCTTTTCCAAGTGCCGGATCGCTCTTCTGCGGATGTACGGTTCTGCAACCTGTTGCATCGTGATGGACGTTTGTACCCGTGTCGGTACGCCGATCGTTTCCAGCGCATCCTGCAGCGCCAGCGAGTTCATCACCGTAGCCAGCATACCCATGTAGTCTGCAGTTGCCCGGTCAATGCCTTTTGCGCTTCCGGCAATGCCGCGCCAGATGTTGCCGCCGCCAACGACGATGGCGACCTCCACCTGAAGATCCACTACTTCCTTCACCTGCTGGGCGATGGACGAAATCATCTCGGAGTCGATGCCGTAACCTTGTTGTCCGGCTAACGCTTCTCCGCTTAATTTCAAAATGACTCTTTTATAAATCGGACGTTCCAAGCTCCAACCCCTCCATTTCAATCAGACCGCTAAAGCTTTCTGTTAAAAAACAAGGAACACAGCGTGTTCCTCGTTCCCTTGCATTTATCTTGTTGAATTACAGTTTAACTTGGGACATAACTTCTTCAGCGAAGTTTTCTTGTTTCTTCTCCAGGCCTTCTCCGAGCTCGAAACGAACGAAGCGGCGGATCGACAAGTTTTCGCCGATCGTTGCGATGTTTTCTTTCAGTACTTCTTCTACGGTTTTGTCCGGGTCTTTTACGAAAGGCTGCTCAAGCAGGCAGTATTCCTCGTAGTATTTCGCCAGACGTCCTTCGACGATTTTCTCGACGATTTTTTCCGGCTTGCCTTCGTTCAGCGCTTGGTTCGTCAAGATTTCGCGCTCTTTGTCCAGCGCTTCTTGCGGAACTTCATCACGGCGAAGGAATTTCGGGTTGGAAGCTGCGATATGCAAAGCAATGTCGCGTACAAACGTTCTGAACTGCTCGTTTTTCGCAACGAAGTCAGTTTCGCTGTTTACTTCAACCAATACGCCGATTTTGCCGCCGGCGTGAATGTAGGACTCGATCATGCCTTCCGTTGCGATCCGGCCTGCTTTGTTGGCTGCCGCGGAAAGACCTTTTTCGCGCAAAATCTCGGCAGCTTTGGTCAAGTCGCCGTTTGCTTCTTCCAATGCTTTTTTACAATCGAGCATGCCTGCTCCTGTTTTATCGCGCAATTCTTTTACTGCTGCTGCACTAACTGCCATGATTTGGCCTCCTTGGAATGTGATATGTATTCCCAAAAAAAGGGCGGTGAAAGGATTTTGCACCTTTAAACCACCCTTTCTCGTATTCAATGCATTAAGCTGAAGTCTCTTCGCCTTGGCGAGCTTCGATAACCGCGTCGGCAATTTTAGCCGTCAGCAATTTCACGGCACGGATTGCATCGTCGTTACCCGGGATCACGTAGTCGATTTCGTCCGGATCGCAGTTCGTGTCTACGATACCAACGATCGGAATACCAAGCTTGCGCGCTTCCGCAACGGCAATGCGCTCTTTGCGCGGGTCGATGATGAACAGTGCGCTTGGCAGACCTTTCATATGGGAAATACCGCCCAAGAATTTCTCAAGACGATCTTTTTCTTTGCGAAGAATAATAACTTCTTTTTTCGGCAGCACTTCGAACGTGCCGTCTTGTTCCCATTTTTCCAGCTCGTGCAAACGGTTGATCCGTTTTTGGATCGTTTGGAAGTTCGTCAGCGTACCGCCGAGCCAACGTTGGTTGATGTAGTACATTCCGCAACGTCCAGCTTCTTCTTTAACCGAATCCTGTGCTTGCTTTTTCGTACCTACGAACAAGATCGTGCCGTTTTCTGCGGCTACGGACTTGACGAAGTTGTAAGCTTCCTCAACTTTTTTGACCGTTTTTTGCAGGTCGATGATGTAAATTCCGTTTCTTTCGGTGAAGATGTATCGATCCATTTTCGGGTTCCAACGACGGGTTTGGTGACCGAAGTGTACCCCAGCTTCAAGCAGCTGTTTCATGGAGATAACTGCCATCCTCACGCACCTCCTCTAAATTGGTTTTTGTGGTTTCCTCCGCCGATCGCATCTCCCGGTAAAACTCCTTGGCCGAGACGCTTAAGCAAGCATCTGTCGAACCCAGTGGGAGCACCATTACCGGAATTAACCGACGTGTGGTTTTTAACACCGAAAATTACTATACCATAACTGACAATCGTATGCAACACCCGCGGCAGCTCGACGAAAAAAGACAAAGTCAGACCCCAACCGCCCGAGTCTGATCGTTTTATGGTGTCGTTAAATTGGCTATGATTTGCGTCAGCTCTTGAGACCCCTTAAATCCATGCACGCCTGAGATAATTTTATCGTTGAGTTGCTTTTGTCTCAGCTCGTCTACTAAGGCGGTCCGGTCTGCAATAACGCCGCTCTGCTGCAGCAAATCCGCTACTTGGGCCGCAGTCATGCCTTTGGAGACATAAATGTACGTTTCCTTATCGGGCGCGGCAGACTGCGGCTGTGCGGCTTGTTTGTCCTTCTCTTCTTTCAGCTTCTGCGCGATCATGGCATCGACCTGCGGCTGGTCGTACAGCTTTTGACTTTTGTCGTACACATTAAAATAGGTAGAAGCGGCTTCCTTGAGCCGGATGCGGTCCATCTCCTCGGGCGCCTGTCCTGCCGCGGGCTGCTTGGAAGCGGCGCTGCTCGACGGAGCAACCGCATTCATCAGCTGAAGCAGAACGGCGCCCAAAATCAAACCGGTGCCGAGCCCGTACAGAAGCGATTTGTTCTTAAGCATTCGAGCGTTCCTCCTGTTTGGCAAGCTGCAGGATCAGACTGATTTCCCCTTTGTTCATGCCCAGCTTCTTGGCGATATAGTCCGTCGATTTGCCGGACTCGTACAATCCGAACAGCTCGCCGTAGCGCTCCTTCATATTCATCGCAGCTTTGTTCGCTGCTTCCGGCTGCGCGTCGGGCGCGGCGGACTCCGAATAGGCCGGCGATACCGAGGCCCCGGCGCTCGCTCCCAACGCTTCTCCCAGCTTTAACGCGTCGGCTTGGCGGGACATGCGCCGCTGCTCCTCCGAGAACGTCAGCCGGCCCAGTTCGTGCCGCAGCTCCTGACATTGCTTTTCAAGCGTTTCCACACGCGAGGTCAGTTTAGCCGCATGCTCCTCGTACGTTTGTTTGGTCCCGGAGAACAGCTCGATCAGCGCTTTGTTTTGCTCCTCAAGCTCCATAGCCAAGTGATCCATTGCCTGCTCCATCTCTTTTACGATGGCGCCGTCGGGCTTGGCCGCTCCTTCGGATTTTCGCGGGATAATCTTTGCATAGACCACGATTAGAAGCCCGACCAGCACGATGTATACCCAAGGTTGGTCCAATTGCATTCACCTAGTTTCACAACAAAATAGTTATAAAGTCAAGTCGATATGACGCCCCTTGAACGGATGCTCCGGCGCGGTGCCGCTTGACGCCTGTTTGGCTTCCTCAGCCGACTTCTTGGCCCCTCCGCCGCCTCGGGAGTTCCGTTCGCCCGAACGGTCCGACTGATCGTCTTTGATCGAAGCTTGACCGGTCTCCTCCGTCTTGGCGCTAACCTGACGTTCTTTTATCGTAGACTTCTCGTTGGAGCTGTTCAGCATGGCCTGGTCTTCCACTCGCTTTTGCACCATTTGATGCTGCTTCAGACCGGCTTCGTCGTTCTTATGCAGCGCAAACTGCATTTCAACCGGTTTCATGCTCACCGGCATCCCCTCCTTCGAGCTGTACGCACACGTCAGCCTTTATACGATAGGAAGCATCGCGATATCTCCGTCGATCAGTTGAAACCTGACGCGGGGAGAAGTATCTTTAATAAACTTGGTATATCGGCCGATCACGATTTTCGTTCCGCTGTAGGCGTTAGAAATGACTTCGACCTTTGCTTTTTCCGAGTCTTCAAGCGATTTTTCAATTTCCAGCATTCGTTCCCTGGAGCTCGTAATTTCTTCCGTAACCTGTTTCTTGGTGTGATTCAACTTAACCCGCATCGCCACTTTGTTCGGCCCAAGCTGTCCCGTGGCTGCCAATTGGTCGAGCAGCACGAGCGCTTTATCCGTTTTGTCCAGGTTCTCGCTCAAAGCTCTTTGTTGCGTGCGAAGCTGCTGAAGCTCGTTGCGTAGCTCCGGCAGGACGCCGACTTCGATGACCGTGCCGGTCGACATGGAGTTGCCGATCGTTCGGGCAATAACCGCGTCGCCCGCTTGAATCATTCCTCCGACAATCAGTCCCTTGGTGCCTTTGCATACAACTTGTTTGCCAGCGCGCACCTGAGAGTGCATAATGCTCTGGCTGACCAGCACTTCCTCTCCCGCATTGATGTTGGCATCCTGGATAAAAGAGCTTTTTACCCGTTTTCCGGCGCGGATCGTTCCTTTGTTATGCCCAAGGATTCCCGCGCTGATCTCGATGGAGCCGCCTGCCTCCAAGTCTGCGGCGTCCACACTGCCTGTGATGCGGATATCTCCCACCGCTTTAATGCGGAAGCCCGGCAGAACGTTGCCGCGGATGACGACGGACCCGACAAAATCAATATTTCCGACATTATAATCGACATCCCCGTTCACTTCAAAGATCGGAAACACATTGATTTTATCCCGGTCTGTCTTGGTAACCATGCCGTCAATGGCAGCATAAATGGCCGTCTGCTCCGGATCGGTCACGACGTTTTTGCCGAGCTTGAAGCGAGCTTCTTTCCCATCCTTCGCAAAAAGCGTTTCCCCGGTTACCGCGCGTCCCGGAACACCTAAGGCGGGCGGAATTTTTTGGGCGATCAACTGCCCCTTTTTCACGTTATGGATCGTCGTCACTTCTTTATAATCGACCTTACCGTCCTCCAGCTCAGCCGGGCTTTTGGATTTGTCGTCCAAATTGTACATCATTTGGACGCGCCCGTCCTGACCGTTCTTCGGCGCATCGCCTTTGGCGATTACGTTCTGAGAGAAGAAGAAAGCCTTCGGATCGTCTACGATCGCGGCGATATTCTCCTCATCTATGCCGTATACGATGTGATACGAGGCAATCAATTCCTTAAGCTGTTCTTTGGAGACACGGAACGAATCCTCGCAATTCGCAAACTTGAGGTAAGCGAACAGTTTGTCGTCGGACAACGAAATATCCATATAATAGCTGAGCGGCATCGCCAGATCGGCCATCATTCTCCCCACTTTCCGACCCCTTAGTCATAAAATAGCTGCGACTTATGACGGCTCAAAGAACCCTTTAACCGCAAAATCGCTTTTGAGTGCAGCTGTGATATTCTGGATGGGGAAAGATTCATGACTTCGGCGATCTCGCTTAAAGACAATTCTTCGTAGTAAAAGAGGGATACAACGGTCCGCTCTTTTTCCGTCAACCGTTCGATAGCTTTAGCTAACGTTTCCTTTAAATATACTTCATTGACTTTGGATTCCGGACTTTTCGCCTTTTCGTCAATTAACAAAGAAAGCCGCGTCTCCGAATCTTCCTCCCGAATAGGATCGTCGATCGAACAGACAGTCGTCACTGCGATTTCCTGTACCATCTGTTGAAATTCCTGCTCGCTAACATCCAGATAAGAGCTCATTTCGCTATCGGTTACGGAACGCAAGTATTGCTGTTCGAGCTTTTGATAAGCGTCCTCGATCTTCTTGGCCTTCTCCCTCACGGAACGGGGGACCCAGTCGCCTTGACGGAGCCCGTCAATCATCGCTCCACGAATGCGCCAGGAGGCATATGTTTCAAACTGCAGTCCTCGCTCGTAGTCGAACTTTTCGATGGCATCGATCAAGCCCATAATACCGCAGCTGGATAAGTCTTCTTTCGAAACGTTTTTAGGCAGACCGATGGAAAGTCGACCCGAAACGTAATCGACCAACGGCAAATAGGTTTCGATGAGCGCCTGCTTCGCTTTCAACTGTCGGTCTTCTCTCCATTGCTTCCAAACATCGATATTCGCCAAATGGGATTTTTGCGCGATCATGACAGATAGTCACCATCCTTATTCTTCAGACATTCGGCGAACCGCCTGTGCCAATTCGTCAGGACTCCCTTGGATCTTCGTTGAGAGCTTCGGCGGATTCAGCGGGGAAAAATCGGTCTCCACGGCGTCCATCGGACCCGGCGACGGTTTCAGCATCTGATGCAGTTCCGCATCCTGATCGGGCGTTACAACATCGACCGCCGTCCCTTTAAGCTCATCCTCTTCTTCCGAATGCTCAGGAATGGGAGCGCCCGCGAATCCGGCAACCGTGCCAAGCAGCCAACGGAACAAAAATACAATTACAAACATCAGGACAAAGCTGTAGAAGCTGCGAATCAAGGTAGTCAGCCAAATATTGTCGGTGATCGACAAGGCAAAGGTAATGACGAATGCCGCGGCCCCTACGATAAAGTTCCAACGTATCGATCCGATCATAGGTTTACAATTCCTTCACTCCGTGTTGTACGCTGCGAATCATAAGCATACCGGATTCGCAATCGAATTCGATGGTTCGCCCGTAATTGCCGCCGGTATCTTCGGCAATAATCGAGATCTGGTAACGGCTGAGCATTTCCTTGCAGGACTCGACATTCCGCGGTCCGATCCGCATCGTGTCCGATTGGGAGCCGAAGGCGAACATTTGTGCGCCACCGGCCATTTTGGCAACCATGCGCTTCACTTGAGCCCCAAGATCCTCCATCTGGCGAATCATTTCGGGGATCGCCGTATCGGCATATTTCGCGATGTTCAGCTTTCCTTCTCTGGCAATATCCGAGGTCGGCAGCATGACGTGGGCCATTCCGGCTACTTTGGCCTTGGCATCGAACAAGGTAACGCCCACGCAGGAGCCGAGCCCCGTCGTCTTGAGCACACCGGTCAAGTGAGCGACGTTCAGGTCGGCCATTCCTACTTTAATCAGATTGTCTTGGATCATGGAGTATGCACTCCCAAAGCAACGAAAATACGTTCGAAGGACTCCGGGTCCGGGATGAGGAAGAAATGCCCTTCCACCTCGTCGCTTCCGTCCAGAAACTTCGTGTCGATCAAGAGCGCCTGGTCTCCCATTTGACCGAATTGGAGCAGGCCGTAGCTTAGAATCGCTCCCGCCATATCAATCGCAAGCGAAGGAACGGTGGGCTGCATGTTCAGCTGTGTGAAATCCGCCAGCGACGATAAGTACGAGCCCGCCAAAATGTTGCCGATCTCGTTCAGCGCGGACAATTCCATTTCAGAGTACTCGTCGCCCTCCACTACTTCGATTCCGGCCAAGCTGTGAAGAAGCTTCTTGGCCGACTCGAACTTCAGAATAAAGAACAAATTTCCCGGCGTTTCCCCTTCGACTCTGAGAAATATTGCGATAACGGGTTGCTCGGCTCCTCCTACGCTGTCCGCGATTTCCTCGAAAGGAACCATTCGCACTTTGGGCACAAGCATATCTACAGGTTTATCGAGCAGCTGCGAGAGTGCGGTAGCCGCATGTCCGGCACCGATATTTCCGACTTCCTTCAGCACATCCATTTGAAAATCGGCAAAAGAGTTAAATGCTTCCACTAGGCCTACTCCTCTACATTCTCCAGTTGAACGATCTCGCTCTTGCTCAATACTTCCTTCAGGTTCAGCAGCACAAGCAGCCGGCTTTCGCCTATTTTGGCAATCCCGTGAAGGTACTTGGCCTTAATGCCGCCTACGATTTCCGGCGGATCTTCGATATGATCCGAATCCACATCGATGACGTCGTTGGCCGAATCGACAATCAGGCCGACTTCGATGTCGCCGACGGCAACGATAATGATCCGCGAGTTGTCGGTATACTCTGTTTCCGGAAATCCGAAGCGGCCGCGCAGATCGATGACGGGGGTAACCACGCCGCGCAAATTGATGACGCCTTTGACAAATTCAGGCGTTTTCGGAACCCGGGTCATCGGCTGCATCCGTTCAATGGTGCGGACCTTCTCAACCTCTACCCCGTATTCTTCCCTTCCTAAAGCAAACACGATGACTTTCAATTCTTCTCCCATACTCGCAGCCTCCTTAAGTTATCGCGTGAATATAGACGTCTTTGCATCCCGCTATTTAATCAAGGCATTCGTATCGATAATTAACGCGACTTGTCCGTCTCCCAGAATGGTTGCGCCGGAAATCGCAAACAGCTTGGTCAAATATTTGCCGAGCGTCTTCAGCACGATTTCCTGCTGGCCGATAAATTCGTCGACGACGAGCGCCGCCATTTTGTCGCCTTTGCGTATGATGACCACTTGCGTCTCGTTCTCGGAAATATTCGTTCCTCCCGGCACATCGAACAGATCAGCCAAGGATACGAGCGGGATGACCCCGGTACGGTAGTCGACCATGCGATTGCCGTGAACCGAGCGAATTTGTTCCTGACGGACAGCCATCGTTTCCACAATGGAAGAAAGTGGGATAGCGTACTTCTCGTTATTGAGCCGGATCAGCATCGCCGAGATAATCGACAGCGTCAGCGGCAGCTGAACGGAAAATTTAGAGCCTTTTCCCCATTCCGAATCTAGTTGGACTTGTCCGCCGAGACTTTGAATCTTCGTCTTCACGACATCAAGTCCGACCCCGCGGCCGGAGATGTCCGATATTTTATCCGCCGTGCTGAAGCCAGAGGCAAAAATCAACTGATTGACCTCGTCATCCGTAATGTGCGCGGCTTGTTCCTTGGTCAAAACGTTGTTTTCCAAAGCTTTTTTCAACACTTTGTCCCGGTTAATGCCGCGTCCGTCTTCCTCAATCTCGATAAACACATGGTTTCCGCTATGATACGCGCGCAGGTGAATCGTTCCGGTTTCGGGCTTTCCAAGGGTAACGCGCTCGGCAGACGGCTCCACGCCATGATCGACGGCATTCCGAAGCAAGTGCACCAGCGGATCGCCGATTTCGTCGATGACCGTCCGGTCCAATTCGGTATCGGCGCCGGTGATGATCAGGTCTACCTTTTTGTCCAGCGTCTTGGCGACATCCCGGATCATGCGCGGGAATCGGTTGAAGACGGTATCGATCGGCACCATGCGCAGCTTCAGTACGATATTCTGCAAATCGCTGCTCACCCGGGACATATGCTCGACGGTTTCCGTCAGCTCGCTGCGGCGAATTTCGCTGGCAAGCTGCTCCAGCCGTACCCGATCGATCAGCAGCTCGCTGAACAGGTTCATCAGCGTATCAAGCCGCTCTATGTCGACGCGGATCGTGCGTCCGGCTACAGGGGCACCGCCTGAGGCAGGCGCTTTTTTGGCTTCCTGCTTCGGCGCTTCCTGCGTCGATGCGGCGGCTGTCTCGGCTTGTGCCTGTGCGGCCGCTGCGTTGGACCCGGAAGGCGGGCTCATGAACTCCATGAGCTTGGCCTGATCCAAAACGATGACGTCCACTTTATCGATTTCGGATACGCTCGCGACTTGCTTTTGCAGATCGTCGCTGTCGATTTGGGATATGTAATAAACGACGAACGATTGATCGAACCGCTCCTGCTCGATATCTTCCACGGAAGGGTTGGACTTGATGACCTCCCCGTTCTGCTCGAGCACATTGAACACCATATAAGCGCGAGCCGCTTTTAACACGCAATCTTGTCGTACAGTTACTTCAAGGCGAAGCACAGGAATGCCCGCTTCGATGGATTGCTGAAGAATCGAATACTGAAATTCGTCAAACTCTCCCCCGGCGGCAGTTGTCGGTTCCGCTTTGGGGGTTGCGCCTCCGGCTGCACCGCCCTTGGCATAATCGCCGGAAACGATGGATTTCAGCGCGGCGACGATTTCGGTTACGTCCGCTTGGCCTGTACCGCCTTGAATGATGTCCTCCACCATGGACTCCAAGGAATCCAGGCTTTTGAACAAGCCGTCAAAAATAAACGAATCCATCTTCAGCTTATGGTTCCGGACGAGGTCCAGCACATTCTCCATCTCGTGAGTCAGCGACGCCAGATCCTCGAATCCCATCGTCGCCGACATTCCTTTCAACGTATGTGCCGACCGAAAAATATTTTGCACGATCGTGATGTCTTCCGGGCTGCTCTCCAGACTGAGCATCTGTTCGTTCAACGCTTGCAAGTGATCTCTCGACTCATCGATAAACATCGAGAGGTATTGATTCATTTCCATATCTACACCTCCATCATGGTAATTGCTCTATCCAAGCTTACCCGGAAGTCAGGGTTCGCGGGCGACGGCTTGCACCAGCTTAGCGGTAATTTCCTGCTGGGGGAGCACATGAGTTACGCATTTCAGCTCCACCGCCGCACGGGGCATACCATATACGATGCAGGTGTCTTCCGATTCGGCGATCGTCGTTACGGCCCCGGATTGCTTCAGCGCGAGCATCCCTTTCGCTCCGTCGGAGCCCATTCCGGTCATGAGTACGATATGGCGTTTAAGCTCCCTCATCGGCAGCAGCGATTCAAAAAGCACGTCCACCGAGGGGCGGTGTCCGCCGCGCGGATCTTCTTTGGACAGATGGATCTTGTAAGAATGGCTCCCGTTGCGGGCGACGGTCATATGATAGCCGCCGGGGGCCACGTAAGCGGTGCCGCTCTCCAGAATCATGCCCGCTTCCGCCTCAACCACCTTCAGCCTGGAAACGGAATCGAGCCGCTGCGCCAGCGACTTGGTAAAATTAGGAGGCATATGCTGGACGATAACGACCGGAGCGGGAAAGTTATCCGGAAAATCGGACAGCACCTGGTGCAGCGCCCGAGGCCCTCCGGTCGAGGTGCCGATGGCGACGATATGTTCGAAGCCGGCCGTACCGGCAGTGGGACGCCGTTCCGTTCTTGAAGCCGGTTCCGAGAACGGCCGCGGATCTTTCGTCACCTCCGGGGCTTTCAGCGACGGCTTGCTCATCGCGGGTCGCGACAGCTTGCGCATGTTCGTTTTTACCGCGATGTGCAGTTTTTCGAGCAGCAGTTGTTTGACTTTATGCAAATCGAGCGAAATCGAACCCGACGGTTTTCCGACGAAATCGACAGCCCCCCATTCGAGCGCTTTGATGGTCTCCGCCGCGCCTTCCTGAGTCAAACTGCTTAGCATGACGACCGGAACGGGGTGTTCATGCATGATCGCGCGAAGCGCATCCAGCCCGTTCATCTCCGGCATCTCAATATCCATGGTAACCGCATGGGGGGTCAACTTTTTGACCAGCTCGACGGCTTCCTTGCCGTTCTTCGCGGTTCCTACTACCCGCAGCGCCGGGTCCCCCGATATAAGGTCGGTGATGATTTTCCTCATAAAAACCGAATCATCCACCACCAGCACATCATAAGGCTGCATACGTTTCACTCCTCTGCGTTGTGTCCGATTCTGAAGGCGGAGGACGTTCTCTTTTATTTAAGCAGCTTAATCATTCGATTCAAGAAGCCTTTGACCGCCCCCGAGTTCATATCCGCCGGTTTTTGGTTCGCAATAAAATCATCGGTCAGATCATAGATCGATTTGGATGCGCCGCTCGACGGAAAAGCTACGGTGAAAGGCACCTGCTTTTTTACGGCTTTGGATACCGCAGCATCATCAAGCACGTAGCCGATTGTTGGAATATCCAGATTCAAAAATTGCTTGGCGACCAACCTGATCTTCTCGGCGGTTTGCCTGCCCTCTCGCCAATCGGTCACCCGGTTGACGACCAGCCGGAAGCGAATGTCGTAATCCATCGAGCTCACCATTTTGATAATGGCATAAGCATCGGTAATCGAAGTCGGCTCCGGCGTCGTCACCACGATCGTTTCTTGCGCGGCAACGATAAATTTGAGCGTTTCTTTGGACAACCCGGCTCCCGTATCGAAAATGATAAAGTCCGCATGTCCGTTCAACTGGCCGATCTGTTCTTGAAAATAATCCAATTGTTCCTCGGACAGCCGGATCAGATCGTTAAAGCCGGACCCACCTGCGATGAATTGCAAATCGTTATAACCCTTATGAATGATATCCCAAATCGTTTTTTCTTTTTTCAGCAAATGATACAAATTGTACTTCGGCGTAATTCCCATCAGCACGTCGATATTGGCCAGACCGATATCGGCGTCGAAAATGAGTACTTTGAACCCCTTTTTTTGAAGCGCAAGAGCAAAATTCAGGGTAAAGTTCGATTTGCCGACCCCGCCCTTACCACTCGTAACGGCGAGGATGCGTGTCGACTTCTCTGTGGAGTTCCATCGATGCTTGATCAGATTCCGAAGCTCTTGTGCCTGATCATTCATGGTTGTTATCCTCCAGAATCCAGTCGATCAACTGCCTCTCGTTCAACTCCTCGATATCGTCGGGAACGCTCTGCCCGTTGGCGATATAAGAAGTCTGCAATCCGAAATCGCGGATGAGGTTGACGACGGCGCCGTACGAATCGGTCTCGTCCTTCTTCGTAAACAATACTTTATCTAGTTTGAACTTGCTGAAGTTGTATGTAATGGCCTTCATATCTTTATATTTAGTCGTTAAGCTGAGTACCAGGAACGTTTCGCTCTTTCCTCCGGATTGAAGCAGCGCATTCAACTCCGAAACGTACATCTCGTTGCGGAAGTTTCGACCGGCCGTATCCATAAAAATAAGATCGCAGTCTTTCAAATTCTCGAATGCCTTGTTCAAATCCAGCGGAGAAAAGACCACCTCAAGCGGCACGTTCAAAATGGTAGCGTACGTCTTGAGCTGCTCCACTGCTGCGATCCGGTACGTGTCCGAGGTGATGAACCCGACCTTGCGGCGGTGCTTCAGCACTTGTTCGGCGGCCAGCTTGGCAATCGTCGTCGTTTTGCCGACGCCCGTAGGCCCGACAAAATGCGCGATTCGGGTATCGGAAGCGATCCCTTTGCCGCCCTGCGGCTGAAGCAGCGTGTGGAGCTGCGTCCGGAGGGAGTCAATCGCAAATTGTTCCGTGACCGGAACGCCTTCGGTTTCGGCTTCCTCTGATACTTTAGCCAGAAGCTCCCGGATAAGCTGCGAATCGATCTCTTGGTCGAGCAGCCGGTGTTCCAATTCCATCAAGACGGGATCTTGAGCTGCCTCCGGCATACGCTGCAAAGACAGCTTCTGCATCATTTCTTTCATTTGCTTGATCTCTTCAAGCAGCGTGTCTTCCTGAGCTCTGCCGCTGACGGATAGCGGCTGTGACCCCACAGGGCCGGCCGGGGAAGGCGGGCTTTCCGGGAGCACGTCCGGCACTTCGGGAAACGACAGCGCCGGCTGCGCTTCCCGTTCCCGGTCTCGCTGCATCCCGTAAGCGGCAGCCGCAGCCGTGCTCCCCACAAACGCATTAGCCGCCGGGGCGACCGGCTTGGCTAACGTAGCGGTCGCCGACTTGCCGGACGCCGGCTGCCCGCCTCCGGACACCGAATCCGTAGCAGCGATCACTTCGATCTTTTTCTTCGAAAACATGCCGAGAAATCCGCCGGAACGAATTTCTTTCGTGTTGATAATGACAGCGTCTTTCCCGAGGTCCGTGCGAATTTTTTGCAGGGCATCCGGCATGGAGTCTACGACATACCGCTTCACTCTCATAGATTAACAACCCCCATGCTCTGAATTTCAACGCTCGGTTCGAGCTCGCTGTAAGACAAAACCGGAATGTCCTGCATCGTACGTTCAAGCAGCTGCCTCAAGTACATGCGAATGGTGGGCGAGGTGAGAACGATCGGCTGCTGACCTGCTTGAAGCAGCTTGGTCACTTGATCGGTAACCTTCTGATAGATCACTTGGCTGGACGTCGGATCGAGCGCGAGATAGCTGCCCTGATCCGATTGCTGTACCGACTCCGCAATTTTTTTCTCCAGCGTCGGTCCGACGGTAATGACTTTCAGCGACTCGCCTCCAGTCATGTACTGCTGCGTAATTTGTCTGGATAGGCCCTGGCGGACATATTCCGTCAGCACTTCCGGATCCTTCGTGTACGTGCCATAATCGGCGAGCGTCTCCAGAATGGTGACGAGATCGCGGACGGATATTTTTTCGCGAAGCAGCTTGACCAGCACTTTTTGCACATCGCCGATCGACAGTACATTCGGGATTAAATCGTCGACCAGCGCCGGGTGATGCTCCTTGACGTTCTCGATAAGCGCCTTCGTTTCTTGGCGGCCCAGCAGCTCGTGAGCGTGCTTCTTAATAATTTCCGTCAAATGAGTCGCTACGACGGATGGCGGATCGACGACCGTGTAGCCGGAAAGCTCGGCCCGTTCCTTAGTCGCTTCGTCAATCCATAGCGCCGGCAGGCCGAAGGCCGGCTCCAGCGTATCGATCCCCGTAATCGAATCGTCGTCGATTCCCGGGCTCATCGCCAAGTAGTGACCGAGTAGCAAATCGCCGCGTGCGACCGTGTTACCTTTAATTTTAATGACATATTCGTTCGGGCGCAGTTGAATGTTGTCACGAATACGGATCACCGGTACGACGATTCCGAGCTCGAGAGCGCACTGTCTGCGGATGAGAATGACGCGATCGAGCAAGTCGCCGCCCTGCTGCGTATCTGCCAGCGGGATAAGTCCGTAGCCGAATTCGAACTCGATCGGATCGACCTGCAGCAAGCCGATGACACTTTCGGGGCTTCGTACTTCTTCGATTTGCTGTTCCTCCTCAAGCTGGACTTCGGCGGCTTGCTTGCGGTTCATCGTCTGCTGCATTTTGTAAGCGGCGAATGCAAGTACGGCAGCGATCGGCAATGTCGTGATCAGATGGATCGGCGTGAAAATGCCCAGCGCCGTAATCGTTCCCGCTACAATATAAAGCAGCTTCGGATAAGAAAAGATTTGCGATGTCAAGTCGTGCGCCAAGTTTCCTTCGGATGCCGCCCTCGTCACGATAATCCCCGCTGCGGTAGAGATCAGCAGCGCCGGGATTTGGCTGACGAGCCCGTCCCCGATCGTCAGGATCGAATAAAGCGCTCCCGCTTCCTTAAGCGACATTCCTTTCATCGCCATTCCGATAATCAAGCCGCCGATGATATTGATCAACAGCATGATAATGCCGGCGATCGCATCCCCTTTGACGAATTTGCTCGCACCGTCCATCGCGCCGTAGAAGTCGGCCTCGCGCGAAATTTTTTCGCGTCGTTCTTTGGCCTGCTGTTCGTTGATCAGCCCTGCGTTCAAATCCGCGTCGATACTCATCTGTTTCCCCGGCATCGCGTCGAGCGTAAACCGCGCGGCCACCTCGGCAACCCGCTCGGAGCCTTTCGTAATGACGATAAACTGCACTAGCACCAAAATGATAAAAACTACAAAGCCGACGACAATGTTGCCCTCAGCAACGAACGAGCCGAAGGTGCTGACCACGTTGCCCGCGTCCCCATGGGCCAAAATGTTTCTGGTTGTCGATACGTTCAGCGCAAGCCGGAACAAGGTGGTGATGAGCAGGAGCGACGGAAAGATGGAGAACTGGAGCGCGTCCTGTGTGTTCATGCCGATCAAGATGATCATCAGAGCAGCCGATATGTTGATAATCAGCAGGACATCCAGCAACCATATCGGCACCGGGACGACCATCATCAAAACGATGCCGATCACGCCGATCAGCACGACCAGGTCTTTTGCTTTCATTGCAGGGTGTCCTCCTTTCCGGAATTAGTTCGCTTTTCCTTTAACTTTGTATACGTATGCCAGCACCTCGGCTACGGCCTGAAACATATCGGCCGGTATCGATTCTCCGATCTCAACCTGCGCGTATAACGCGCGGGCGAGCGGTTTGTTTTCCATCGTTATGATGCCGTTATCCTTGGCAATCTGCCTTATCTTCAAGGCCATGTAATCTGTCCCCTTGGCGATAACGGTAGGCGCTTGCATCTTGGAGGCATCGTATTGAAGCGCGACGGCAAAGTGCGTCGGGTTCGTGATGACGACGTCCGCTTTAGGAACGTCCTGCATCATCCGCTGCAGTGCCATGCGGCGCTGCTTCTCGCGGATTTTCCCTTTAATCAGCGGATCCCCTTCCGTTTTCTTGTATTCGTCTTTAATATCCTGCTTGGACATCCGCAAGCTCTTCTCGTACTCGTAGCGCTGGTAAATGTAATCCAAAATCGACATGACGATCAAAATCAATCCGATTTTTATCCCCAATTGCAGTGTCAAGGAGGCGGTGAAAGCGATGATTTCTTCCAGCGGCAGCCGCGCAAGCTGCAATATGTTGTCCTTTTCCGCCATTAGCGTCGTATAAACAACAACACCGATCACCGTCATCTTAAGCACCGATTTGAGAAAATCGACGATGGCCCGCATAGAGAACAGCCGCTTTGCCCCTTCGAGAGGATTAATTTTGCTAAACTTCATCATGAGCGGATCGCCCGTAAACAAAAAGCCGATCTGCACATAATTTCCGGCAACGCCGATGACCATCGAGATCAAAAAAATCGGACCGAGAATCAAAAACATTTGTGTGGCGATCTTTTCGAATAACACCATACTGTTATCCATGGTAACGTTCATATTGAGAAAGTCGATGAAGATCGAGCGAAACAAACCGACGAGTCGCTCTTTCATGTAGCCTCCGAACAAGAAAAACGATAAGAAGGAGAAAAACAAGATAAAGGCGGCCGGCACTTCCATGCTTTTGGCCACTTGCCCTTTTTTGCGGGCTTCTTGTTTTTTCTTAGGCGTCGCCGCTTCCGTTTTCTCTCCCGAGAACAATTGCAAATCCAGCTTTAAACGTAATGCAGCCACGGCCTGCCTCCTCACACGCTAACTGCCAGCGAACAATCCGAAAAACTTGGCCATCGTTTCCAACATGGTCGAGAATTTCTCTTTGTAGATCAATTCGTATCCCGGAAACAAGAGAAGCAGCAGAATAAAACCAACGATAATCTTCACCGGAATCCCGATGACGAAAATGTTGAACTGCGGGGCTACCCGAGCGAGAAGCCCAAGACCGACATCGGTCAAAAACAGCGCGACGACAAGCGGCGTCGCCATTTGAAAGCTTATGGCAAATACTTGAGAGAACGTCTTCAGCATAAAGTCCGAAAGCTGACCGTTATAATTTTTGACAAACAAATCGTTATTCAAAGGAATCCATTCGTAGCTTCGCATAATCCCTTCGAGCAAGTAATGATGGCCGTTGAAGCTTAAGAACAGCAGCGTGGCGATCATGTACTTCAGGTTACCCAGAATCGGACTTTGTGCTCCTGTCAGCGGATCGATCACGTTCGCTATACCGAACCCCATCTGAAGGTCGATGAACGCACCGGCGATCTGAACGACCTGAAAGAACATATACGCTATGAAACCGAGGCTTAATCCCACAAGCACTTCCCGGAAAACGGAAAGAATGTACAACGAATCCATAGCCACAGGCGTCGCCAGCCCGATACTGAAGAACGTAATGAAAGCAACGAAAAACGATAGCCCTACCTTGAACTGCATCGGCACATTACGGGCCGCAAACACCGGAGCAATGACAAAAAACGAAGAAATCCGACAAAAAAACAACAAAAATCCGGGAAGAGCCTGCAAAACCCACTCCATTTCACCCACAACCTATCCCACGTATTTATACAGGTTATTCAACAGATTATAGGTAAAATCAACAAGTGTCGTCAGGATCCAAGGACCGAATATAAGTATCGCAAGCAGCACAACGACGATTTTCGGAACAAAGGCAAGGGTCTGCTCCTGAATTTGCGTCGTCGCTTGAAACACACTGATGATCAAGCCGACCGTCAGCGCCAGCACCATCATCGGAGCGCTGGCTTTAAGCGTGGTGTATACCGCTTCTCCGGCCAATCTGATTACAAATTCCGAGCTCAATGCGCTTTCCTCCCGAGTGGTCCGTCTATGTATTGTAACTGAGCAGCAGCGAACGAACGACGAGATACCAACCGTCCACAAGGATGAACAGCAAAATTTTGAACGGCAATGAAATCATCACCGGCGGCAGCATCATCATCCCCATCGCCATCAGCGTACTGGCAATGACCATATCAATGACCAAAAACGGAATAAAGATCATAAAGCCCATCTGAAACGCCGTCTTTAACTCGCTAATCGCATAGGCGGGAACAAGTGCCGTAATCGGCGTATCTTCCACTCCGCTGGGCCTTGGCGCCTTGGTGTAGTCCAGGAACAGCTTCAAGTCTTTCTCCCGGGTATGCTGAAACATGAACTTCTTGATCGAAACGGATGCTTTCTCCAGCGCTGCCGTCTGGGTCAGCTCTCCCTTAAGATAAGGCTGCACAGCCGTTTGGTTGATGTCCCCAAGCGTTGGCGCCATGATGAAAAAGGTCAGAAATAACGCAAGACCGATCAGCATTTGGTTCGGCGGCATTTGCTGGGTACCGAGCGACGTCCGGACAAAGCCGAGCACGATGACGATTCGGGTAAAGCTGGTCATCAGAATCAGAATGGCCGGAGCGATGCTGAGAATGGTTATCAGCAGCACGATGGTAACGGCGCTCGAAGCCCCCTGCGGATTGTCGGATGCCCCGATATCGATGTTGATTCCGGGAATCGGATCGGCCGCATAGGCAGAGCTTGCGAGCGAACCGCACAGAACAAGAAGAATCAGCAGGAAAATGAGCCTCTTATTGAATTTCATCATTTATCATTCAACCGATCTGAATTAGTGTCTTGCTTGAGCAGCTGCTCCATTTGTTTCTTCTGATCCGACATATGCTGGATTTTTGTGTGAAACACCTCTTGGAATGAGGCTGTCACTTCGATGTCTTCTTCGACTGCCGGCTTGTTGCGAAGCTTTTTGAGCCAGCCTCCGATGGAATCGAAGGTCGGGCCCGCAAACGCCGGGCCGGAGGACATCAGCTCCGTAATCAAAGCGACCTCGGTTTCGTCCTCGATCTTTTCGAGCAGCTGAATGTTCTCCCCTACTCCGACGATATAAAGCGAACGGCCGATTTCGACAACTTGAATCGATTTATTTTGTCCGAGCGGCAATCCGCCCAAAGATCGAATCGACCGCCCGGATAAAAATTTATTTTTCTGCGAAATCATCTTCACGATGACCAGAAAAATTCCGATAATAAGTAGAAGAAAAAAAAGAACTTGGAAGATCATCCAGAACGTGCCCCCTGAACTGCCTTCCGTTACAAGCCGATCCGGTGTTCCCAGCATTCCCGCCCCGGAGGGGGCCGGGTTCTCCGGTTCCGCGAAACAAACAGCAGCAGGCCATACTGCTGTTTGCACCCAAACCATAGCAACACCGGACGATAACTTGGCTATGAGTCTTCTCAACATTTCACTTTCCTTTCAATTTGCGCAAGACCCATCGTTTAACCCCTGGTTAAAATTATCCCAAGGTTTTATTAATCGCTTCAATAACACGGTCCGCCTGAAACGGCTTCACGATGAAATCTTTGGCGCCTGCCTGGATCGCATCGATAACCATAGCCTGCTGCCCCATAGCGGAGCACATAATGACCTTGGCATTCCCATCAAGCTTCTTGATTTCTTTAAGCGCATGGATACCGTCCATTTCCGGCATCGTGATGTCCATCGTAACGAGATCGGGGCGGAGCTCTTTAAATTTTTCAATCGCTTGTGCGCCGTCGTTTGCTTCCCCGCAAACTTCATAGCCGTTTTTCGTTAAAATATCGCGAATCATCATTCTCATAAATGCTGCGTCGTCTACAATCAAAATACGGTTTGCCATGGGTAACCATTCCTCCTATAGGATGCTTGAGTAGTCTTATTTATTGATTATTGTAATTTTTGAATCCGATCCCATTGGTTCACAATATCCGTCACACGGACACCGAAGTTTTCGTCAATGACGACGACTTCGCCTTTGGCGATCAATTTGTTATTGACTAAAATATCGACAGGTTCCCCGGCCAGCTTGTCCAGCTCAATGATCGATCCTTGAGATAATTCGAGAATGTCCTTAATGACCTTATGCGTACGACCCAGTTCGACCGTCACTTTAAGCGGGATGTCCAGCAGCAGATTCAAGTTCGTATCTTCTGCAGGAGACAGCTGTGGGTGACTGAAATTGGCAAATTGTGCCGGCTGGACGTTCACTCCCCGTGCCGTCGGAACACCATAGTTGGCCGGCTGCGGCGGATAAGCTTGCGCTGCAGGTGGAGCCATCGGCGGCTGGTACGCTGGCTGTTGATAACCGTGCTGCGGCGGCGCCTGATGCCCTGCCGGAGGCTGCGAATAAGGATCCGGCGCGGCATAGGCTGGCTGCTCCGGTGCAGGTTGGGAAACGGGCGGCGCGGATTGTACAGGCGCCGGTGCAGGTTCCTCTGTTGCATCTCCACCTCCCATTAACGTAGACACCATCTCTCTGGCGAAAGGGACCGGCAGCAGCTGCATGATGGTCGAATCAATCAGGTCGCCGATCCTCAGTCGGAAAGAGATTTTGATAAATACATCTTCTGGAGGCAGGTTAGCAGTTCCTTCCCCTGACGCTAAATTTAATATGTCGATTCCCGGCGGCGAAATATTGACAAACCGGTTGAAGATCGTCGACATCGATGTTGCGGAGGAGCCCATCATCTGGTTCATCGCTTCCTGAACCGCGCTGATATGAATTTCACTCAGCTCTTCCGTTTGTCCCGTTCCGTCTCCGCCCATCATCAAATCGGCAATGACCTGGGCATCGCGGGTTTTGATCACCAAAAGGTTGATCCCGTGAAATCCGTCGACGTAGTTTACATGAACAGCCACGTGCGGCTTCGGAAACTCGTCGACGAGCTCCGATTGTGCGATGATGGATACTTTCGGAGTCGTAATATCGACCTTTTTGCCAAGCAGGGTGGAAAGTGCAGTAGCTGCGCTTCCGAATGTAATGTTTCCGATTTCGCCAAGCGCATCCTGCTCCAAAGAAGACAAATAATCTTCTACTTGAGGAACAAACTCGGAAATAGCGGAGGAGCCGCTATCGCCCGATTGTTTCAATAGCGCATCAATCTCTTCTTGAGACAAATAATCCTTGTTATTCGTCATTCTCTTCCACTCCTTCTTCCTGGACAATCTCGCTGATTTGGACAGCCAGCTTGCCTCGCGTCGTTCCGGGACTGCCGTAAAACTTCAACTTTTCCCCTATGCGAATGTCTAACGGCTCATTCACAGATTTGCCAAGCGTAATGACATCCCCGGCGTTGAGGCTCAAAAACTCCCTCACGGAAATTTGGGAAGAACCCAGCTCCGCGATAATCGGCAGTTTCGCTTTATGCACCCTGGACTGCAGAGCCGCTAACTCCTCCGGGGCACTTGTTTTTTTCTGGGAAACGAACCAATGGTGCACCGAAAGTCTCGGCATAATCGGTTCGATGACGACATGTGGGATACACAGGTTAATCATCCCGGTTGTGTCGCCGATTTTGGTGCTGAGCGAGATAAGCGCGATCGTTTCGTTAGGCGATACGATCTGCATAAACTGCGGATTCGTTTCGAGCGCTTCCAGCCGCGGGGACAAATCGATAACTGTCTTCCAAGCCTCCTGCAAACTGTCGAAGGCCCGGCTGAAAATCCGTTCGATGACAATGGTCTCGATCTCGGTCAACGCATTGATCTTCGTTGGCGATGTCCCCGCTCCGCCTAACAGCCGATCCAGCATCGCAAAGGCTACGTTCGGGTGAACCTCAAGCACCATGCGGCCTTCCAACGGCTCCGCTTCGAAAATGTTGAGAATCGTCATCTTCGGAATGGACCGGATGAATTCGTCATAAGGCAGCTGTTCGACCTGCACTACGTTAATCTGGACAAAGGTTCTAAGCTGAGCGGAAAAATACGTCGTCAAATACCGGGCAAAGTTTTCGTGAATTCGGGTTAAGCTCCGGATATGATCCTTGGAGAAACGTACGGCTCGTTTAAAATCGTAAACCCGTATTTTTTTCTGCGTCTCTTCCTTTTTAAGCTCCTCCGCGTCCATTTCCCCTGAAGAAAGCGCCGCTAGCAAGGCGTCAATCTCATTCTGTGAAAGAACATCAACCATTAGCGTCACCTCCTTTGAGCTGCTGCAGCATGCTATGTAGTTATTGGAGTACGAAATCCGTAATCAAGATTTGATTGATTTTTCCCGCCTGGAGAAGCGGGGTCATTTTATTCATAAGGGCGGAAGTGAGATTGTCGAAGCCTTTGCTTCCCGATACTTGCTCCGGTGTCATATCGGAGAGCGTTTGAATGACAATGGCCTTCATTTGGCTGTCCAACTTCTCAAACTCTTCCTTGGCCTTCTTATTTTCCAGTTCAAAGGCAAAGCTCAATTTAATGAATTTGCCATTGCCCCCGGCCAAATTGGTAAGCACGTCTTTCATGATGACTGTATTTTGCTTGACCTCATCCGGAGTCAGCTTTTTGGCTTGTTTTACATCGCGGGCGGAACTTTGCGCCTGCTCTTGAGGGTTCCGACCAGTTTTATCCATATAGTTCCACAGGACGAACGCAGCCGTCAATATCAATGTAATTGCAATAAGAATAGCAACAATCATAATGAAAATTCTGCTTTTAAACAACTTACGACCCCTCCGAATTCAGGCTCTTAACCGTACCGCCGACAAGACCTACGGTTTGCAAAAAGCGGTGTACGGTGTCCATTACTTCCGTCACCGGCTCGAGCACCATGATTTTTTTACCGGTCACCAGCGTGACCATAGTGTCCGGCGTTTCTTCGATTGATTCGATCAAAAGCGCGTTCAGGACGATTGCTTTCCCATTAAGCCGTGTCAGGCGGACCATCGGTTACCTCCGAAAGGATAAAGTCGGGGGAGAGTCCCTCCCCCTTGAAGCAAACTATCGTTTCAGACCGACGACTTCTTGAAGCACTTCGTCGGATGTCGTAATAATTCTCGAGTTGGACTGGAAACCGCGCTGAGCGATGATCATTTCCGTAAATTCGGCCGTTAAATCCACGTTGGACATTTCCAACTGTCCCGAAACGATAGCGCCGGTGCCCGTTGTCGGGTTGTTGGCACGGGCGGCGTCTCCTGTAGGGAGCTCAATAGCATCCGGCGGCATTGCGTTCGGTGTAACACGGTACAGGTTTCCGCCAATTTTCTCAAGTCCGCCAGGGTTCACCACTCTAACGACACCGATAAATATATTCAACGGCGTCGAAGCTCCGTCGGCGCCAACCCCAACGAGTTCACCGTTATTAGCAATGGAGAAAGCTGTTACCGTCTCCGGGATTGTGACAATTGCTCCCTCGCTGTCCGTCACGAAAAGCCCGTCAGCATTAACCAACCGACGTTGGGAATCCACATCAAAATTGCCCGCCCGAGACAGGAAAGGTTGTGCTTGTCCAGGGTCAGCTTTTAATGTGAAAAACCCGTCTCCGTCTATGCGCAAATCCGTAATCTTATTTGTTGTTTGAGCGCTGCCAGGTGTATGGAGAGTATCAATAGCGCCAACCGTGACACCTAGTCCGATCTGCTTGGCATTTACCCCGCCTTTATTATCGGTAGGAGCCGTAACACCCGAAATATTTTGGCTTAACATGTCTTTGAACGCTACGCGTCCGGCTTTGAAGCCGTACGTATTCACGTTTGCGATGTTGTTGCCAATGACGTCAAGCTTCGTTTGAAAACCTCTCATACCCGAAATACCGGAATAAAGCGATCTTAACATCGATAGTTATCCTCCCATATTGCAACTGCGCATCGATGGATGGAAACAGTTGTCAATGATGATGTAATTAACGTGAGTTACAGCAAGTTTTATAACCTATTCGTTCTTCGGTTGTTTCAGTCGGTCCACAACCTCGGCCTCCGAAATTCGGGCCGGCCTATCGCTACGAAATAATCATGGCCGAGTCGATTTGGGTAAATACATTGTCCTTCATCGATGCTCCGTCCATGGCTGTAACTACCGTGCGATTCTTGATGTTGACGATCAGAGCCGTATCGTTGATCAGCATCAACGAATCCTTTGCCCCTTTGCTCGCGGCTTTGTCAATCGCGGTGTTGAGCTTGACAAGCTGCTCGGGCCCAAGCTGAATGCCCCGCTGCCGCAATCGTTCTTCCGCGTGATGACTGAAACGCACGAGTTGATTTTGCAGCATCGCATCAAACGAGGTTGTCTGAACCCTTGGTTCCGGGTCCGTTCGTCGTACGGGCTGCGGCGCCATTGCATTCGGAAACAGGCGACCAACCGTTATTCGATCCGTCATGGAGTTACCTCCGGATTGGAAATCTGGCTGATCTGATCCACCTTCACTTCGTCGCCGTTAATTTTTGCGTACTGCTCGTCCTTCTTCATCAGGATGGACTCCACAGTTCCGGTTTTGACGACCGATTTGTTGTTATTGTCGACGTAGGTATAGGTAACCTTTTTACCAATCAGACCGGAAGCAAATCCTAGCGACTGCCGAAACATTTTCATTTCCGAACTCATTTTGGTAAGCTGCTCGACAGATGTAAATTGAGCCATCTGAGCGATGAATTCTTTATCCTGCATTGGCTGCGTCGGATCCTGGTTTTGCAATTGGGTCATGAGAATTTTAAGAAA
Source organism: Paenibacillus tianmuensis (assembly GCF_900100345.1). Lineage (GTDB taxonomy): Bacteria > Bacillota > Bacilli > Paenibacillales > NBRC-103111 > Paenibacillus_G > Paenibacillus_G tianmuensis. The sequence continues at coordinate 195,702 of NZ_FMTT01000006.1, forward strand.
TTCGTCTTTTCCCAATTTCCCTTTCTCCTCGGCTTTGCCGGCGTTCTGAATATTTCCTTTGGCGTAATATGGCCATATGTTCCTGGTGCTGACATTTGAATCGGGCACGGTTTCACCCCCTGCTCCATCGGTGTAAGCTTACTTAGGCCGTAACGTCAATCGATCCGGTTCCCAGGCTGCCTGCGGCGCTCGAAGTCTTCGCTTCTTCCTTCAGCTCGTCTTCCATCGCGGCGATTCGGCCGCTGGCCGCTTTTTGCTGTTTGGAGGATTGTCCGGACTGCTGCTGGCGTCCTTCTTGGAACAGGCCGGACTGGTAGTTCTGGCTTTGACTTACTTCAAGCTTCTCCACTTGGATGCCCTGATTTTGCAATGTTGTTCTGAGCTGCGATAACTGGCTTTCCAGCATTTCCTTACCGGCCAAGCTGTCCGCTACGAATTGCGCTACCAGTTGTCCGTTATGCATGGTCAGCTTCACTTCAACGTGTCCGAGATGCTGAGGATACAACGAAATTTTAGCCTCGGTCATTCCGTCTGCCGAGGTTCCCATAAATATGGAACGAACGACAAACTGCGTCATGTCCTCCGAAAAAGTACCTGCCTGCATCTGCACAACCGGCGCTTTTATCTGCGCATGTCCGCCCTGCTGCTTGATGTATTCGTGCAGCGGCATCGGCTGATTTTCCGCACCGTCTGCCATTCCCGCGTTCAGCGGCTCAAACAGAGGCCCTTCGTCGGCTTTCGGCGGGTCCAGATGAAGCTGAACCATCGTGGCCTTGGCTGTAAGCGCTTCGAGCTTCTGCACCGGGCTAGGGACCACCTGGACAAGCTTCCCGGCATCTGAAGACGGAGCTGCTTCCGCTGTCGCTGCCGTCTGTATAGTGGAAGGAACACGGCGTTGATCGGCGCTTGGTTTTTGCAATTCGCTTAATTTGGAAGCAGCCGACATCAGAACAGGCGGCAACTCTTTCACCGTTTGCTGAAGCTTCGGATCTGTTTTTCCTTCCGCTAACAGGTCTTTCAACTGTTTCAACAATGCGGCGGCTTCCTGCGCCGTCAACGCTTTGGGCTGCTGAATCGCGCCAAGCTCACCGGTCTCCTTCTCCGCAGGCGTATCTACAGCAGGCGTCGTAGGAATAAACAGCAGCGGGTTAAGCGCATCCGCACTCTCTTCTGCGTTATCTCCTTCTTCCGTTGGAACAACCGCTTGATCGCTATCCGGCTGATTCGAGGAAAGTGCTGCCAGCATCGCTTGAAGCTGCTGCAACCAAGCTTGCAAATCCGGGTTGTCCGTCAGCGCGTTCGCATCCTCACCCTTAGGCGAGTCTAGCAGTTGGATTAAGCCGTCGATTTGTTGAACGGTTTGAGCCTGAGCCTGATCCGCCGTCTGCGGGAGCGCGGCAACTAAAGGAGTGATCAATTGAGCGAGTGCCGACAAGCCGGCGTTTCCTGTAGTGGCAGCCCCCGCTCCGGAAGCATCGCCTGTCATCGTTCCGCTTAGAGCCGACGAGAAAGATCCGGCCCCTCCGGCTGCGCTCCCCGTACTGGCGGAAGCGTTCGATCCGGCAGCGGATGTCCCGGCAGAAGTGGCCACAGGAGTTTGTTTCGAAATTTCCATCTTTTTTCACCTCCTTTCCATTAGTTTTATTGAACCAGTCGGGCCGAAATCAGGGCCGCGGTTTCTTTGGATTGATCCGATATGGCTGACAAAACTCTGGAGCGTCCGCCGCTATCCATAGAGCTCAAGATGGAGATCACTTTGTCGGAATTCGATTTCTGCATCTCCAGCAAGACGGTAGCCGCGCTTTTAGGCGTCATATTTGCGAACGTGCTGCCCAAATCGTCTTTGCTCAGCTTGTCTGCGGGCTGTTTGCTCTGCGCCGCCAATTCTTTCAAGCGTTCCTGCAAGGCTGCAATTTCCGTATCCCTTACGTTCGTTTGGTCCTTCAGCAGAATCGAGGCGTCAGCGGCCTTCTTCGGGTTCATCTTCTCCAGCACCTTTACGCGCTCGTCCGGCTTCATCATCCCAAGCACCAGAACCAATTCTTTGGAGGTTAAGTTCTCCATAATCGGCGCCGATTTGCTCGGCGACATCTTTGCATACATGGTAGCAAGCTGCTGAATTTGATGCGCATACTCTTCGTCGCTCAAAGTCTTGCTTTTTGCGCTTTCTTCCAATGTACTGTTCTTGAGCTGCAATTCCTTAATCGTCTCATCCCGCTGCTGCAGCGTGGCTTCCGCCTTTTTCAGCGATTGTTCCAATTCCTGAAGCTTATCCGTCGTGCCGGCATTCGCATGATCCTGTGTCGGAGCGGACGACTCGGCCCCAGCGGGTTCCGCCGTTTCCGGCTTGTTTTCCGTCTCCTTCGTTTTCGGATCCGGGATGATGCTGTTCACAATAGGAATTTTATTGGCTGCCCGAAGGACGTTGTTCATCACGTCATAATCGAAAATCGTCAGTAGAACGCCGAGCAGTACAGCTGTAAAAACAAAAGGGATAAGGAACCATATTAAAAACCGCTCCATAGCTCCGTAAGAGGAGGACTTCTCCGTATCTGTGTTTGCCACTTCCTCACCTCCCCGCATGTTCATAAATTACGAAAGCCGCTTAAAACGATTCGTCGCCATTTCGTCCAACTGATTTTGTTCTTTCTTCAAAGCCTCGCTGGAAAAATGCTGAAACGCTCTTTCTTTTGCTTTCGTCCAAACTTTTTCTTCAAGCAGCTTGCCGGTCAAATCATCCTGTTTGAGCTGCACGATCGTTTTGGCTTCTTGCACATCCCGATGCTTGAGCTGAATGCGGCCGTCAATATGGTTCACATAACCTTGCAACATGAGCAGGTTGGATACCGTCGTCACTTGGCTGGAAGATTTATGAAGCTCCTCCTGCATCTCGTACTTGGCTTTCTCCAGCTCGGCCAGAGAAGATTCCTCCGCATGCATTTTACCGAGCGCTTCGGACAGCATCCATTCCGCTTGCGTTTTCTCGTTCATCTTCAAATCAACGATTTTTTGAAAAGCGTATCGAAATCGCATGCTCCTTCTCATCCCCTGTAAAATTCTTGAATTAGCCTTTCCTGCGCTTCCGCGTATGTTAGCTTCTCCGTGACGCGCTGTCGCGTATAATCCCATATCGCTTGTATAGCATCGAGAGATTGATCAATTTCCAAATTCGATCCTCGCTGGTACGCCCCGATATTGATCAGATCCTCCGAATCTTTATACACAGATAGCAATCTTTTCAGGTTCTCGGCCGCAAGCTGCTGCTCGTGAGGAACAATTTCTTTCATCACCCGGCTAACGCTTGCAAGAACGTCGATAGCGGGGTAATGCCCGCGGTTGGCTATGTTACGGTTCAACACGATATGACCATCCAGTATTCCCCGTACAGCATCCGCTATCGGCTCATTCATATCATCCCCGTCGACAAGAACCGTATAAAAGGCCGTAATGGAACCCTTAGGCCCGGTGCCCGACCGCTCCAGCAGCTTAGGGAGGGTCGCGAATACGGAGGGCGTATAGCCGCGAGTTGCAGGAGGTTCGCCTACTGCCAAGCCGACTTCACGCTGTGCCATGGCAAACCGGGTTACCGAGTCCATCATCATCATCACGTTCATCCCGCGATCGCGAAAAAATTCGGCGATCGTCGTAGCGATCAGCGCACCCTTGATCCGGATGAGCGCCGGTTGATCTGACGTTGCGACAATGACAACCGAACGGGCCAGCCCCTCGGGACCGAGATCGCGTTCGATAAAGTCGAGCACCTCACGGCCGCGCTCTCCGATCAGCGCAATCACATTCACATCGGCTGATGTATTGCGGGCGACCATTCCCATCAGCGTACTTTTACCGACGCCGGACCCGGCGAAAATACCGACGCGCTGTCCCTTGCCTATCGTCAGCAGGCCGTCGATGCATCGTACGCCGACGCTTATCGGCTCCAGAACGCGCGGCCGTTTTAACGGATTGTTAGGTATATTATTCGTAGAATATTGTGTCATGCGCGACGGCAAAAACGTTCCGTCGAGCGGTTGCCCGAGCCCGTCCAGCACTTTGCCGAGCAGTTCGTGTCCTACCTGCACCGTCAGCGGCTTGCCGGTTCCGACCACATCGCAGCCTGGACCGATCGCATGAAGCTCGCCGAGCGGCATAAGAATAACCTTGTTGTTCTTAAAGCCGACAACTTCCGCTTTGAGCGGCTGGTTCGATTTGAGCGGATAGATGTAGCATACGTCGCCGATGCTCGCATCCGGTCCCTCCGATTCGACCGTTAATCCAATGACCTGAGTGACTTTTCCGTTTACACGCACCGGGTCGACTTGACTTAAATGCTCTATGTATTTCTGCGCGGATGGCACCTGCATGATCTAAGATCCCTCGCTTCGCAGCGCCACTTGCCGAAGCGCATTCTTGATTTCGTTCAGCTGCGTGTCGATGCGGGCGTCGATGCTTCCGAAGGAGGACCGAATAACGCATCCGCGATCTTGTACCGAAGCATCCGGAATAATTTGCAGCTCCGCTTGCGAATCTAAGTGCAACAAAAGTTCTTCTCGCGCGTCTTGTATATAGGAGAATTGAGAAGGCGATACGCAAAGCGCAATAATTCCCTTTTCTCTTCGCCGCGACAGCACCTTTTTGATGAGTTCGATGACCCATTCGGATTCCAGCGTCAGCTGGCGGTCGACGATTTTCTCGGCAATCGAGCAGCTGAGCTCGATTAAGAACGGTTCGGATTCTTGAATGATCTGCTGCTTTAATATGTACGATTGTTCCAAAATTTGCGACGCTTCCTGCAGCATGCTGTCGTACTGTTGGCGAAGCTCCGTTTCGGCTCTGGCCAGCCCTTCCTGATAGCCTTGCTCGAAGCCCCGGTCCATCGCTTGCTCGATCGTTTCCTGATCCAGCTGTCTGCGCTCGTCCCACCAGGCTTCAATCTCGGCTTGGGCTTGCTGTCTGACGGCTGCGGCTTCATCCATAGCGGCGCGTACCTGCTCTTCGGCAAACGACTCGGCATCTTGAAGAATTTGGTCCTTCATCTGCATCAGATTGTCGAGCTCAAGCCGTTGTTCCTCCGTCAGTTCGCCGTCTTGCAGCGGTTCTTGTTTAAGAACGGGAGGGGCCGGAGCTTCTACAAGCTTGCTGTCTTCCATCGCTACATATTGAAATGATTTGATGACATTAGACAATAATATCATCTCCTCCGCCACGGGCGATGATGATTTCACCGGCTTCTTCCAAACGCCTGATCGTAGCTACGATGCGTGTTTGCGCTTCTTCGACGTCACGCAGCCGAACCGGTCCCATGAACTCCATTTCTTCCCGGAACGATTCGGCCATCCGCTTGGACATGTTTTTGAAAATGGCTTCCCGAACTTCTTCGCTGGCCACTTTAAGCGCCAATTGGAGGTCGGCATTCTCGATGTCGCGGATAATCCGTTGGATCGAGCGGTTGTCGATGTTGACGATGTCTTCGAATACGAACATCCGCTTCTTGATTTCTTCGGCAAGCTCAGGGTCCTGAATCTCAAGCGAATCGAGGATCGTACGCTCTGTCCCCCGGTCGACGCCATTCAAAATTTGAACGACGGCCGAAATCCCGCCGGCATTCGTATAGTCCTGCGTAACCGTGGCGGAAAGCTTCTGCTCAAGTACCCGCTCAACTTGGCTGATGACCTCCGGCGACGTGCTGTCCATCAAGGCAACCCGCTTCGCCACATCCGCCTGCTTCTCCTGAGGAAGCGAGGACAGGATGATGGAGGCTTGCTCCGGCTGCAGGTACGCGAGAACCAAAGCAATGGTTTGCGAATTTTCATTCTGGATGAAGTTCAAGATTTGAGCAGGATCGGCTTTCCGGGCGAAATCGAAAGGTCTCACTTGAAGCGTCGCCGTCAACCGATTGATGATATCCAATGCTTTTTGAGATCCGAGTGCTTTCTCCAAAATCTCTTTCGCATAAGTGATACCGCCTTGCGATATGAATTCTTGGGCTAAGCAAATTTGATGGAATTCTGCCAAGATCGCTTCTTTTTCGGCGTTGTCAACTTTTCTGACATTGGCTATTTCCAAAGTGAGCTGCTCAATTTCTTCGTCACGCAGATGTTTAAAAATTTGAGCGGACACTTCCGGACCCAAACTAATCAATAGAATTGCGGCTTTTTGTCGCCCCGTTAAACCCGGTTGCTGTACTTTAGCCAAGTGTTGCACACCTCTATTCGTCTACTAACCAAGTGCGGAGCAGATTCACAAATTCATCCGGCTTTTTCTTGGCAAGCTGTTCCAGCTGCTTGCGCACTTGATTTTCATTGTTCAAGTTATCGATATCGATGGTCGGGAATTCCACTCGCGGCGACTCGTCCAGAATCTCTTCTTCCTCTTGCTGCGCCTTGCGTCTGCGTATAAACCAGTAGGCGCCTCCGCCGAGCAACGCAAGAGCCAAACCGCCGAGTGCCCCATAGAGCAGCATCGAATTCGTGCTCGTTCCTTGAGTTCCGTTCGTTTTAGCGAACGTGTGAGGAAACACGGTTACCTTCTTTTCAAGTTCTGCGTCCGTCAGCGTCTGCTTATTATCGGCCAATCCTGCACGTACGACGTTGACGAGGATTTTCCGGATCTCCTTAACCGTTTCCTCTGAAAGCGAGTTCGAATCGGACGGATCGGGTGGTTCAATCCCGACGTTAACGGTTAAATCTTTTACTATGTAAGGCGTCATCTCAATTTCGTTTGTAATCCGGTTGACTTCCCGGTTTACCGTTTTTTGCAGCTCTTCGGAATTCGTCTTTCCGCTGTTGCTGCTACCGGGGTATCCCGGCACATCCGTCGCGCCCGTTCCCGGAACGCCGGACGTCCCTGCGCCGCCGTCACTCGTATAGTTCTTTTGGATCTCTTGGATCGAAATATCGAGCCCGGTTTGGTCTACCGTATTCGGCGCGGTCACCAGCTGCTCCTTGCGTCTTGTCTGATCGAAGTTCATCGTCGAGAACACGCTTACGATCACTTTGTCCCGACCGAGAATGGAGCCGAGCATTTGCTGCACATTGCGCTGCACGTCGTTTCTGAACTTGTTGTTGATTTCGAACTGCTGCAAAGCGATATTGGAAGCTCCGCTCACTTTGCCGTTCGCTTTGGAGTACTCCAGCAGATCGCCGTTTTGATCGGAAATCGTAATGTTCTCAATCGGCAGCCCTTTGATGCTGTGGGAAACCAAGTTATACATCGTATCGACCTTGGCTTGATCAAGCGTATAGCCCGGCTTGATATCAAGCACGACGGAGGCCGATGCTTTCTCCGGTTGCTCCCCCTTCCGCAAGAACAAGCTTTCCTGTGGCAAGCTGATCAATACTTTCGAGCTTGCGATCGCATTGTTCGAGTTGATGAGCTGCTGCAGCTCGCCTTGAACGGCATTGACGTATTTGACATCGAATTCTCTGTCTGTGGTGCCGAAGGTGCTGCTTTGGCTGAAAGCGCCATAGCCGACGTTGCCGTTTTTGTTCAAGCCTTGCGATTCGACGGCAAGCTTGACACTGGCGACTTGACTGCGCGGAACGCCGATGCTTTTTCCGTCTTCGCTGAGCTGATACGGGATTTTGGCGCCGTCCAAGTACGCTTTGATGGCCGCTGCGTCGCTAGGCTGCAAGTTCGTATAAGCCAAGGCATACTCGGTTTTAGAAAAATTATAACTAATAATCCCCACCGTCAGTATGACTAAAATCACAGTTGCGACAACAGTCCACTTTTGCGTTTTGCTGAATTGATTCCAATATTGCTTCGTTCGGTTCCAATATTGGAGCACATTTTCGTTCACTGTTTCACCCCATCTGATGAACCCTCGTCAGGTACGATTGAAGATTAGATTTGCGTTCTCATGATTTCTTGATAGGCCTCGATGACTTTGTTTCGCACTTGAACCGTGAGCTCTAATCCCAAGGACGCTTTTTCAGAGGCGATCATCAGTTGATGCACGTCGGAGATTTCTCCTGTGACGAACTGGCCTTTCATTACATCGGCGGTGGACTGCTTGTCATTCAAATCGGCGATGGCGTCGCTCAAAAATTTTCCGAATTGGTCCGAAGCTTCGGATGCGCTTGTTATTTTGGGTTGAACGGCGCCGGCAATCTGCTGCGGCTGCTGCAATTTCAGGGATTCGATCATGATTATTACTCCTTTTCGTTAACTATTTCCCGATTTCCAACGCTTTCCCGATCAAAGCTTTGGAAGCGTTCAGTGCGGTGACGTTGGCTTCGTAGGATCGGGTAGCCGAGATCATATCGACCATTTCTTTCAAAATGTCCACATTGGGCCAGGCCTGTTGATTAACCAAATTATGTAATCTAAACAACCCTCTGGGGGTTATGTGTCTGCACAATATATTGAATCTTTATAAGCCATTCAGCAGGCAGCAGATGAAGAGCGAATAAACGTGTAAATCGGACAAAGGAGAGTTCCACATGCCGAGATATGGATGCAGAAACGGAGTCAAACAGCCATTTCAGCAGAACGTACACCATCAATGCTGCAAATAACTGACCATAAACGGCGTTCTCTGTTGTCCCAAACAACGTAGGAATGTTTAAATGCTGCTTAATCCAACGAAAAAATACCTCGATCTGCCAACGAGCTTTATACATCTG
>NZ_FMTT01000014.1 GCF_900100345.1 Paenibacillus tianmuensis
CTTGTTACGTTTGCAAAAGGAGTTTCAAGGGCTCTCGTATGACTTACTCGTTAGTCATACGACGATTGTATTTTCCAGATACATTCTGCTTGCATGGCAGCATCGGCAAAGCACCGATCAGCGCACACTTGGCGGTTTGTTTTATTTGTTATGCGATGAGGTTAGCACCTTGGACTGGGTCGTAGCCTTGCAACAACTCATCGATTTGATTCATGAGGTGGCAACGAGGGCAAACAAAAAACTCTCCCAAATGATTAAAAGTCAACTCCAACAATGGATCGCAGGTTTGCCCAGTTATCTCAAGGCTTACCTGCCTTTTTCAAGCTGCGAAGTTTGAGTCAATTACAGAAATATTGGAAAAGGAAGATGAGATATTGCCCAAGCAGCCACAAACACCACAGAAATACATAGCTATTGGGAGATTCCATAAGTATAAAGGCTTATACCAGCTTAGAATTGGCTTGTTCGATGATGGAATAGAAAGCAGTGTTAAGAGTTTAAAAGCGTTCGGGAGCGTCAGCGCTTTGAAAGAGAAAGATGACTGTTTGCAGGAGTTATTATCATATCTCGTAAAACTGTCGAAATCCTTGGAGCTTAAACATATAATGAAGTTGAAGGAGGCGTATGAATAGTAATGTGAAATAAACCATTTATTGGAGGTGGGGATTGTGAAGAAATTCGTCTTGTTAATGGCTCTATCTTTAGCTGTGGTTGGAACGGTGTTTGTTGTATCGCCGGATGAAAACAGAAGCCCGGGCTTAATGATTTTATATAGTGATGTTGATGGAGGGCATTAATTATTTTGTCATTCGGAAAAACATATTTGAATGCTTATCAATGAACAGGTGATTATAAACCTGTTCTTTTTTTGTTTATTTCTCAAACATTCGTTGCACAAAATGGGATTATAAGGTTTTTGTGAGATGTATGATAAAGTTAATTTGTAAAAATACAAAACTAAAATAGTTGAAAGAGGAGAGTGTCATATAGCCATGTCAGTATCCAGAAAGGAGGATTATACCCAATACGATATCAGTCATTTCAGCGATGAAACATTGCGGAACGCAATGAAAAACATTCAGAACCAAATGGAAGAGGCGGTACAGCAAGGCGAGAGTTTAACGAGCGAATATATGGTCCAATTGAGCCAACAATTAGATACCTACGTTTTAATTGCTCAAATTAGGAAAATGCGATGTGAAAACTAGAAATCGTTTTTGTTTAAGGTGTGATTGATGCAAGATGATAGAAGAACGGGAATTGTCAGGGGGTAGACGAGTTCGGAAGAATTGTGATCCCCACGGAGGTTAGGCGTGTTTTGAATCTTGATCCCAATGTCATGACAGAGTGTTTCAGTGACGAGGAGAAAAAGACGATCATGGTTTATAAATATCCAGAAGAAGAATGTTTGTTTTGTTCAGGTAAGCAACAACTCGTTTACTTCAAACGATTTTATGTTTGTTCACCATGTATTCAAAGCCTTCCGGTGCTTCAGGTCTTCATCAAAGGAATAGAACGTAAACGAGCTAATGAGACAATTAAGAAAAAAATCACCCCAAGAAGGGAAAAGTCATTGGATCGTCTGCATCAAGCGATGAAGGAGAACCCTAAGGCATCGCAAAAGGAACTAGCCGAAATTTTAGGATTTTCACAAGCATGGGTCAGTAAGTTGAATAGGAATCACGTAGATTCATAAATATGCCAGCTCTTTAACCAACGGAAAAGTCCGTTCGTTATAATTAGGGGGGACGAATTTTCATCCTCCTTTTTGAATTTGAATATGAAGATCAACTTATTATACATTAGCTCCCATTCATTTACATTGAAGCGGGAGAACAATTGTATTTGTATCGTTCAGATCGATTGACTTTAACGATCCGTAAATTGCTGATAGTTGGAAGCTCGGAGTTTACCGCGAAATCGCGGAAAATGTAATTGTGAAAAATTATTTGTGTCCTTTGGGTCACACCTTTAAATTATGATGAGGGGATACTTATCCGACCATCATGAGAAAGTTAAAAAGTTTCCCTGCGGGTTGGGAAGTCTTACAGAGGTATTTAGGGAGGCGAATATGGACGAAAAGCAAAAGGTTCAAGCAGTTGTGAATAAGAAACAATTAGCTTCGATTATGAACAATACGAAATGGGAGCAGTTTCAAAAATCTGTTATTGACACATTGCCATTTACGCCTGCATACCAAGTTAAGTATGTATTAGAAGATGCTCCTTATCCAGAAAATTTTGAAGAAGACGTATGGTATTGGGGCGATTGGGAGCAAGGGATACGTCCGTTTTATTCCGTTGAATGGTTGCGGGTCAGACCAATATATGTAAAAAATAGGGGTAGACTTATTGAACCTGAAATAATTGATATTACTGGTGAATTCATAGAGATATTACAAAAACTAAAAATTCCGTTTGTTAAAGAAGATAGTACAATTTGCATTTATGGCTATGTAAAAAGTACAGAAATATTCAATTGATCCGTTTTCAACATTAAAATTTAGCAGAGCAAAAAATCAGTTTATTAAGGTAAAATTAAAAAAATATGCATATTATTTCTATCTGATAATTAGATTCTATTCATACATTATATGGTAAAATAACCCAATAACAATAGAATGGCTTTATGGGCGGTCGGCTAACCTCTCGGAAAAGAGGTGATGCCAATGGAGGTTAAGGACGCTTTGACGCTCATGTTCATGCTCGACATGTTCATTTTGGCGCTGCTTACTTACCTTAAAAAGAAATAGGTAACTTTTCGACACTTGTTCCTCATAACTTCAAATATCAGCTTTAACAAAACTTGGCTCCCAATGTGCAAAAACCTCTCTGTATTTTTCATGGTCAGGAATCGTAAAGGGTATGTTCTCAAAAACTTCTTTCATAATCTCAAACAGCCTTCTTTTTAATAAAACATCATCAGATAAGGGTTCTATCCCTACAAAATACGTGAACTCACCATGTTTACTATTATCTTTGAAAAACTCAGGGCCTTCTGTATCTGTTGCTATTATTAAAATTCGTTGACCAATGGGGTGACTTAATTCACATGATGACAACGAAGATGTCAGTAACTCTATGTCAGAATAAATTCGTCTGAAAGATTTACCCAACTTTCTATCCTTAACTGCTATTGTTAGTGACACGTCCATTTTCATGTTTTTCTCCTTAATCCCAACGCTGACTCATAGTACGCTTCCTTGTGGATATCATATTTTTGAGTCTATCCAAAGTAATTTCGTAATACTTACCCTCGCTGATGTATGGCTTATCACCTATTAATTCATAAATAGAATAATCGACATTCAGTTGGGTAAATTCTTGCATCATAACTATCAATTTTTCAGGAAATTCAGGATCATGTATATCATCAAATAATTCTTTAACAAAGACTGGAGTATTTGTTCCAACTTTTGTTAAGATTGAATTCAGACTTATATTTACACATTTACGAACAGCAGAAACTAATCTTGTTTTATTATCACCGAAATTTCTAATGATTAATGCAATAGCCATGTTTCACCTCTTAGAAGATCTGGTATATATGGATTCAAAGGCACTCCATGCGTACCGAAGTCCAGTTCACTAGCTTTAAAATTGCTTGTGGCGATATGATTAATGGAGAATCCGTTCTTGAGTAAGTCTTCTCCTTTCTTTGACTGATGTTGTTTGGACAAACACCATTTTACCAAAAATTCGGAGTCGTTGCATGTTTTCAAAGAGTTGGACAAAAAGAAGATAGAGACTTATTGTAGGAAACATGATCTGCGTACTGTCGAAAAATGCTATATTATGGTATTATCAATTTGCGGTAGACAGGGAGATTATGAAAAGGAATGAGTTAATTTGGCACTCAAAAAGAAAGAAATAGAAGCATTGAAAAACAGATGGGACGAAGATTATGTCGCTCAATTAAACAAAGTTTTATGGAAAAAAGATTGGCGTAATCGTCAAGATGCAAATGTTAATTTTCATAATTCTCCTTTTGGCGAGATATCGTCAAAACGAGACTTTAGAGGTTTGGACTTGAAATGTTTTTCTCATCAAAACTTACAGGATATAGATTTATCATGTTCAACTATGACATCGATTACAAGAAGTATATTAAAAAATGTAACTCTTGATTATACAAATATAAAATCTGGAATCAGCTCCATATTAATTGATTGCTCATTCGAATATGCAAATTTGCACAAAACTGTCTTAAACAACGATGGTGAACCAATACAAAATACATCTTTTTACAAGGCAAATTTAAATAAACTTTTGGGAAGCGATCTTGTTTTTATTAACTGCAATTTCAATTCTACCAACCTAAAGAGAGTTGATCTTAGATATTGCCGTTTTGAAAACTGTACATTTATTGGAACCCAATTTTTTATGAGCACCCTGATTCATTGTACTTTTATTGGAGAAGCTCCTCAAATCGAGCAATTAGATAGCAGTAATATAGAAAATATGGTCATAAACGGGGAGCCATTTGATATTTCTAAAGTAAATCGCAATGAAACAAAAGAATTTATTGAATTGACAAAAGATATAATTTACGGAGTTTAGTGTTTTATCTCTTATTTTTCAAAAAATCGTGTCTTGACATTGGGAGTATTACACGATTCCCCGACCCCGCGCACGGATGAAAGCCCAAGGGCATATAGTATAGGCATACGGGTGCTAAAGGGGATGCTTGGGTCAATGATGCGCATGGAACCGGTTGAGCTGGAAGGGCGCACGGCGCTGGCGATCGAGGTGAAGCTGCCGAAGACGACGCTGCTCGCCGTGACGACCGACAAAGGGTACATTATGTGCGGTGCGCTTGATGTGGGATTGCTGAATGAACGTCTGAAGGAACGGGGCATTATCGCCGCCCGGGCGACGGGCGTACGGACGATCGAGGAGCTTTTGGAAGCACCGCTGGAGTCGGTCACCTACGGGGCCGAGTCGCTTGGCGTGGTGCCGGGAATGAAGGGCCGAGATGCGGTTGCACGGATGTTTTGACCGAAATCACTTGAGGTAAAGCGCCTGAAAAAATCGGGCGTTTTTTCATGGACGGAGACATCTTTCCCCGAAGGAGCAGTTCGTCCTATAATAAGACGGTAGGATATTCGGGAGAACGGAGGAGTCCGATGAGAGACAGACAATTTACATTTCCAGACGCTGACGGAGAAGCGATATTCGTCTATGAATGGCTTCCGGAAGAGGACGTAGCGGTGAAGGGCGTGGTACAAATCGCGCACGGGATGGCCGAAACGGCCGCTCGTTACGAGCGATTCGCCGGGGTACTGACGGAGGCGGGCTATGCGGTGTACGCCAATGACCACAGAGGGCACGGCCGGACGGCCGGCAGCCCGGAGCGGCTCGGCGTCATCGGCGAGAACGGTTTTCAACGCATGGCGGAAGCGATGGGGCAGCTGACGGACCTGATTCGCGAACGGTCTTCGGACGTTCCTTTTTACGTATTCGGCCACAGCATGGGATCATTTTTGACCCAGAAATATATGTACTTATTTCCCGGGAAAGTGGACGGCATCGTCTTGTCCGGAACGAATGGGCCGCAGAAGCTGCTCGGAATCGGCAGCGCGCTTGCGCGGAGACTGGCGGCACGCAAAGGGGAACAGTATCGCAGCGAGCTGCTGATGAGGCTTACGCTCGGCAGCTATAACCGCCAGTTTCGGCCGAATCGGACGTCGTTCGATTGGATCAGCCGCGACGAACGCGAAGTCGATCTCTTTGCTGCGGACCCGGAGTGCGGTTTTTCGATGACGACGGGCTTCTGGATCGATTTCTTAGGCGGGCTTCAAGAAATTCATGATGAGCGGAATATGCGTCAGATTCCGGTCGATTTGCCGGTCTATTTATTTTCCGGCGAGCTTGATCCGGTCGGCCGTAGAGGAAAAGGGGTTCTCGAATTGGAAGGGATGTACCGGAAGCTGGGCTTGCGGCATGTGACGTGCAAGCTGTATCCGCAAAGCCGTCATGAGATGCTGAACGAGATCAACCGCGATGAAGTGATGCAGGACGTTCTCCATTGGCTGGACGAGCAGACGGCCCGTCAAAACAACGGTTCATGATCCGGAGGGCGCGCCGTTCCTGTGCTTCCCGGGCAGGCTGCTGCCGCGTTCAAGCGGCGGCTGCGTCCGGTTGTGCTCCTTGCAAAAGCGAGTATAATGGAACTGACGCATCAAGACGAACGGGGGGACGGGAAGGTGGATATTCAAAAAATTACGCCGCGCAAAATTTCCGAAGCCATCGCCGAGCAAATCAAGGAGCAGATCGTCAGCGGTTCGCTCAAGCCGGGCGATAAGCTTCCTTCCACGAAGGAGCTGTCGGAGAGCTACCAAGTGGGGCGGTCCACGATCCGGGAGGCGCTCAGCGCGCTCAAAGCGATGGGCCTTGTGGAAAGTTACCAAGGGGAAGGCAGCTATGTGCGCAGCATCGAGTCGCAGGACGTGGATTTGCCGGAATTCAACTCGCTGCTGATGAGCCGGGACACGGTGATGGAACTGATCGAGGCGCGCCAGGCGCTGGAGGTTTCCAATGCGGCGCTTGCAGCGGAGAAGCGGACGGAGGACGACCTGCGGCGCTTCGAGGCGGTGCTGAAGCGGATGGAGGAGCATCTGGGCGACGAAGAGGAAGGCGAGCGGGCGGATATCGAGTTTCATCTCGTGCTTGCTCAAGCGACGCACAATTCGATCATGGCGCGGATGATCGACTCGATCTCGACACAGATGCAGACGGCGATCCGCGAAACGCGCAGGCTGCAAATGTATGCGAACCGCACGGTGTCCCGGCAGCTGCTGCAGGAGCATCAAGCCGTGTTCGAGGCAATCCGGCGGCAGGATACGGCGGCTGCCCAAGACGAGATGCGGCGGCATTTGTTTCATGTCGAGCAGGTGCTGATCCGTTATTTGAAAAAGTAGGATGAGAGAGGTCCCGGGAAGGGTCCGGCCGTTGCTGAGCGGAGCGGCCTATCCGTCCTGGTCTCTCGGAAAGCCGAAGGCTCTTTTCAAAAAACAACTTATCTGATAACCTGACAAGTAAGAACGAGAAACCATAAACCGAAGGATGGGGACCCGTATGCGAGTTTCTTTATTCATCACGTGTTTGGCCGACCAGCTCTACCCGGAAGTCGGCGAAAGCGTCGTCCGGCTCCTGCATCGGTATGGCTGCGAGGTTGATTTTCCTCAGATGCAGACCTGCTGCGGACAGCCCGCGTACAACAGCGGCTACCAGGATGAAGCCCGCGAGGTGGCACGCAACCTGATCCGCGCGTTCGAGCACAGCGATTATGTCGTCTCGCCTTCCGGCTCCTGTACCGGAATGGTCCATCATTATTACCCGCAGCTGTTCGAGAACGAGCCGGAGTGGAAAGCCAAAGCGGAGAAGCTGATCGGGAAAACGTACGAGTTTTCTCAGTTTTTGGTCCATGTATTGGGCGTTAAAGACCTCGGCGCGGTGCACGAGAGCAAAGCGACGTATCATCCGTCCTGCCATGCGATGCGTTTGCTCGGGGTGCGCGAGGAGCCGGGCGAGCTGCTGGCGCATATCAAGGGGCTGGAACTGGTCGAGCTGCCCCGCAAGGAAGATTGCTGCGGCTTCGGCGGCACGTTTGCCGTCAAGATGGCCGACATGTCGGAAGCGATGGTCTGCGAGAAAGCCGCCAACGTCTGCGTGACGAATGTCGACCTTTTGATCGGGACCGACATGGGCTGTCTGATGAACATCGGGGGCCGTTTGAATAAAGAAAACAAGCCGGTGCGCGTCATGCATCTGGCCCAGCTGCTGGAGGAAGGAGTGAAACGCGGTGAGCGGCATGGCAAGTGAGAAGGAATTGATCGGCACGGGCTTAAAAAAGCGGACGGAAGAAGCGCTGGCGAACGATTTTCTCCGCAAGGCGGTTGCGCTTACAACCCACAAGCTGAAGACGGCCAAGCTTCAGGTGACGGATGATTTTGGCCATTGGGAGGATTGGCGGGAGCGGGGGAGACAGATCCGCAAGCATGTCGTGGAACATCTCGACTATTATTTGACGCAGTTTACCGATAACGTTTCCAAAGCCGGAGGCCACGTCTATTTCTGCCAGACGGGGGACGAGGCGGTCAAGACGTTTATGGAAATTGCCGAGAAACGCCGGGCGAAGCTGGTGGCAAAAGGAAAATCGATGGTATCGGAAGAAATTCATCTGAACCGTCATTTGGAGGAACGCGGGATCGAGGCGATCGAGACGGATCTCGGCGAGTACATCCTGCAGCTGGCGAAGGAAACGCCGTCGCATCTGATCATTCCGGCAATTCACAAAAACAAGCAGCAGATCGCGGATATTTTCTCGGAGGAAGCGGGCGAGACGTTTGCGCCGGAGACGAAGGTGCTGGCGAAGTATGCCAAGCAGCGGCTGCGCAATTATTTCCTAGAAGCGGATATCGGGCTGACCGGCTGCAATTTCGGCGTTGCCGAATCGGGGGCGATCACGCTTGTATCCAACGAAGGCAACGGGCGGATGGTGACGACGCTACCGAAGTGCCACGTCGTCGTCATGGGCATGGAGCGGCTCGTGCCGACCTATGACGACCTGGAGGTCGTCCTAAACCTGCTTGCCCGCAGCGCTACCGGGCAGAAGCTGACGACTTACACGTCGATGATCACCGGGCCGCGACGTGAAGGCGAGCTCGACGGGCCGGAGGAGCTTCATCTGATCGTGCTGGACAACGGCCGGTCGGCGCAGCTCGGCGATCCGGTGTTCCAGGAGGTGCTGCACTGCATCCGCTGTGCGGCCTGTCTGAACGTGTGCCCCGTGTACCGTCACGTGGGCGGCCACACCTACGGCGGCGTGTACAGCGGTCCGATCGGAGCGGTGCTGACGCCGCTGCTCCAGAAGGACATGAAGGAAGCGGGGCAGCTCGCTTACGCCTCCAGTCTGTGCGGGGCCTGCTATGAGGCATGCCCGGTCAAAATTCCGCTGCACGACATGCTGGTGCAGCTTCGGGCGCGCAAGGTGCGCCTCGGGCTGACGCCGCTGGCGGAGCGCGCCGCCTTCAAGACGTTCCGGACGACGTTCGGGAACGTTACGCTGTACAAGATGGCGACGAAGTCCGCCTATTATATGATGAAGCCTTTCGTGAGCAAAGGCGTGATCAAGAAGGCGCCGGGTCCGGCAGCGGGCTGGACGCAGTCCCGCCATTTCCCGATGAAGCCGAAGCTGTCGTTCCGCGACCGCTGGGAGGCGCTCCAACAGGAGCTAAAGCAGCGGGGCGGCCGGAGCGAAGCCGGAGCAGCCCGCGGGCAAGATGCGCGAGGCCGAGACGAGGCAGATGGCTCCGGGAAAGGAGGCGGGCGCCATGAGTAACGAAACGATCCGCGGCCGTGAAGCGTTTATCGCGAATTTGTCGTCGAGGCTCGGACGTCGGGAGGTCGCAGCGGCGGCTCCGGCGCATCCGTTTCGCGGAGCGCCGGAGTTTTATAAGCAGATCAAGCTCACCACGGAGGAAAAGATCGAGCTGTTCGCCTGGAACTGGCAGGCTTTGACCGGCAAGGTGCTGGTGGTGGATGAAGCCGAGGCAGCGGACAAAGTCAGTGCGTGGCTGCGGGACATCGCCGCCGAGCTTGGCGTTACGCATGTGTCCCGCTGGGAGCATGAGGGTCTGAAGGCGCTTGGCTTGGACGAGGCGCTGGCTGCCTCGGGCATCGCCGTCGCGCCATGGCGGCCGGTGGAGACGGACGCGGAAGCGGGCGACAGCGACGTATGGCCGAAGGCGGCGGGGGGCGCGAACTGGGCACAGCGGAGCGAGCTGTTGAAGCGAACCGAGCGCTGCCAGCTCGGGATCGTCTGGCCTGACTTCGCCGTAGCGAATACGAGCACCTTGGTGCTGCAATGCTCCCCGCAGCGCGGCCGTTCGGTGAGCTTGCTGACGGAAATTTTGTTCGCCGTCTTCCGGGCCGATCAGCTTGTGTACCGGATGGGCGAGGCGTTCGAGCAGATTACCCGCGGCAAGCAACTGCCGGGGCAGTATGCTTCGTCGCTTAACCTGATTACCGGACCGAGCCGCAGCGCCGACATCGAGAACGATCTGACGATCGGCATCCACGGTCCGGGCAAGGTGTACGCGGTCATTATCCGGTAAGCCGAGCTTAAATCGAAGTCGTAGTCGGGGTCGGAAGCATATTCCAGCCGCTTGTGCGCATACTATGACGGTTATCTAATCCAAGGAGGTCATAGCCATGAATAAGCAGCGCGCCCAAGAAATCGCCGCTTCGCCGGTGATGGCGAACGTGACGTACGAAGGGGTTTCGATTTATATCCAGCATGTGGACGAAGAACGGGAGAGCGCCAGAATTTATCCGCTCGGTCAGCCCGAGCAGGAGCAAGAGGTCCCACTGAACAGCTTAGTGGAAGGTTAACCATTTCAATAACGCGGCAGCCCCGCAAGCTCGACTTGACCGGGGCTGCTTTTTTAACGCTCATTTGCGGTATCCGGTTGAGATAAGGCGGCACACTCCCGAAAGGCAAAGTGCCGGCAGCCCAGACACTTCTGATGCTCCAGCCGGGTCAAAGCGTAATCAATCGCATCGCCCGTATGCGTAAAAAAGTGCTCTTTTCCGATCAACTCGTCAAGTCCGGTTCGTTTCAACACGTCCCGGGGCTGAGGCTGCAGGCCCGAGATCAGAACGACGCCGCCTTGCCGGATGATATCCCGGACCACACCGGCCAAATACGACTCCCCCGTCGTGTCCATGAACAGCACTTTTCCGAGGCGCAGAATCACCGTTTTCGGCCGTTCGTCGAGCGTCCCCGAAATCGACTTTTCAAACAGCGTTCCCGCTCCGAAAAACAGCGCTCCCTCCACCGAAATAATCGCAATCTGCGGACAGTCGTGGCTTTCGTTGACGATATGGGAGGCTACTTTCCCGCGGTGCGAGGCCGGGTCAGGCAAAACCTTGGCCACCGTGAGCATGCCGCTCATCCGCCGGACGAACAGGACGACCGCAAGAATCAATCCGGCGAGCACGGCCGTCGTCAGATCGGTCAGCACGGTAAGCAGGAAAGTAATGATCAGGACAACGGAATCGGCTGTTCTTGTTTTCACAATATGAATAAATTGTCTACGCTCGCTCATATTCCAGGCTACGATCATCAGGATCGGCGCCATGCTGGCCAGCGGAATCGCGGAAGCCAAGGGGGCGAGCATAATCAGCACGAGCAGGACGAATACGCTGTGCACCATCCCCGACACGGGACTTGCCGCTCCGTTCTTAATATTCGCCGCAGTTCTGGCAATCGCGCCCGTCGCTGGAATGCCGCCGAACAAAGGGGTGACGATGTTCGCAATCCCTTGTCCGATCAGCTCACGGTTGCTGTGATGGCGGCTTCCTGTCATGCCGTCGGCTACGACCGCCGACAAGAGCGACTCGATTCCTCCGAGCGCCGCGATGACGCAGGCCGGGCCAAGAAGCGGGATGATTTTCTCAAGCGTCACCTCCGGCACATGAAACTGGGGAAGCGTCCCGGGAATGGCGCCGTACGTCGACCCGATCGTATCGACCCGGCCCTCGAACAGCGCAACCGACAGCACACTGGATACGAGCAGGCCGACGAGCGATCCGGGCACTTTGGGCAGCAGTTTCGGGGTCACCAATAACAAAGCGAGACAAACGACAGCTGTAATGACGCTGTATGGGTTTACCGTCGACAGGTGCAGCCCGATCTCTTTCATGTTGGATATAAAATCCTCATGCTTGCGGATGCCGCTCAGCCCCAGAAAACTGGCGATTTGGCCGGTGAAAATGATGACGGCGATTCCGGCGGTAAAGCCGATCGTTACCGGACGGGGAATAAATTGAATCAGCGCTCCGAGCTTGAATACCCCCATCAAGACAAGGATGATTCCCGCCAGCCCCCCGGCGATCAACAAATTTTCATACCCGTACTGCATCACAATGGCGAACAAAATCGGAACGAACGCGCCCGTCGGCCCGCCGATCTGGAATTTGGACCCGCCGAGCAGTGAGATGAGAAATCCGGCAATCACCGTCGTATAAATGCCGTACTGAGGCTTGACTCCGGCCGCAATGGCAAAAGCCATCCCTAAAGGAATGGCTATAACCCCGACAATCGAGCCTGAGATCAGATCCTGGCGAAAATCATTTGCGCTGTACCCGTCAAATCTTCCCGACCGCTTCATGACAAGACCTTCTTTTCATATATTTGATTATTTGAATATATGGGGAATATACACCCGGGAATCCGTTCTGTCAATGGGCGGACAAGCGCCGATTTTCGCCGCATCAACGGATAACAACCAAAAAACCGGCCTCCTTGTTGCTAACAACAAGAGCCGGTTTTTGCCATTTGCCTTTCATTACGTCTGCACGATTATTCGTTGCGTATGTTTTCAAGCAGCGAGATGGCGTCCACCAAATGATTATCGAAGATTTGTCTGGCTACCCCGAGGAGGTCTTTAATCAGAGGATCGCGTAATGAATAAATGACGGAAGTTCCCTCTTTGGTTCCGCTGACTACATTTTTGCTGCGGAGCACAGCCAACTGCTGCGATACGGCGGAGCCTTCGCTTCCCAGAATAGCCTGAAGCTCGTTGACGTTTTTGTCCCCTTCGCACAGCACCTCAAGAATCCGGATTCGCATCGGATGCGCCAACGCCTTGAAAAACTCTGCTTTAAACTGCTGGATTTCACGATTCATCGATCTAAGCCCCTTAAAACGTTGAACGTCTGAATATATGAATATCATACCACAGATAAGAAGCGGGTTGTAAAACAAACCGTGACCGTATAATATTACATTCAAATAATCAAAGAATTTAAAAAGTTTGAGCGGTTATTTTTCAGAAAGAGGCGATTGCGTATGTCCGGCTTTCGGACTGGGGAACAAAAAGAGCTTGTGCGCCCGACGACCAAACAAGAAGTGATCGAAGCGGGTTTGACTTACCTCGAAGGCGTGGGAGCGGATCTGATCTGTAAAGTTTGTATTCCGAGCGGCGGTTCCTGCTGCTTAAGCTGCCCGTTTCTGAACGACGGCGTCGGCTGCGGACAGCGTAATACGAGCTGTACGTCCTGGCTGTGCGGTTTCTTGAAGTATATCTATTACGAAGCCGGCTTGATTCGGGAATGGAAAGACTTCTGGGATGAAGTACCGGGGCAGCAGTTCCGGTACGATACGACCCCGCGCGACTTCGCCGTCCGCGGCTGGCTGGAGCCGCCAAAGCTCCGTTTTTTATCCGAAGCTTTCGCTGATGATTTGCAGCGGCTCCGGCGGGATCGTCCCGCTTTCTGGCTTGTGGAGTTAAAAGGGAAGCTGGACTGGTATATCGACGAAATATTGGACAGCAACAATCCGAAATTCGTGAAAAGAACGGAAGCCAAGCTGTACCGTCTGACTAGCGATTTCCAGCGGTTTCATCAGGCCAAGGCCCAGCTCAACTAACCCGTACATCTGTTCTGGATAGCGAAACAAGCGCCGTTTCTGGCATCCCGAAAACATCCCCCGGTTCACCCCGCGCCCAAAAAGAAGTACAATAAGCTTAACCTTAACGAAAGCGGCTGAAACGATCATGCTGGAAATCCAATACTTTGAGCTGCACTGTACCTTCCATACACCTGGGGATGCGTGGCCGGAAGTCTGATTATTTCGGCTACAAGAAGGAGGCGGCCGATAGCAATCCGGTCGATACGCTCCGTTTCCCGGTGTTCCGGTCCATTCAGACCCTTGATCCCGGGCGCACTTGGACCGGGTCGAGGTGGTATTCGTGCCTCCGGAAAAATTGCACAGCTTTCAAGTTAGCGATTCCGAAAAGATGCTGTGTAATCATGACGGTGTAACCTATCCGGTGCGGCATCACTGGGAACGCATAGAGCTGCTGCACAACGGCTGTAATATGCATGAACCAAGAGCACGTAGTGCTGTTCCTCTTGTTCAAAGGGCTGCAGACGGTGCACGACCCGTCCTTGCGCGGGGTAGCGATTAATTCACTCGGCTGGATCGAATTTAAAAATGTTTGGCTGCAGTCCGTGTAAGACCTGCGCGGCCTAAGCCTAAGGAGGATTCTTTCTTATGATAAGACAAGCTCAACCGGGAGACGCTGCTTGCGTCGTACCGCTCATTTATTCCGCCATCGGCGATATTGCGTTTACTTTGACGGGCGCCACCGATCCCGAGCAGGCGCAGCGGATTTTGCAAGAATTTTACGAGCGCCGGGGCAACCGGCTCAGCTATGAGAATACGCTCGTCGCAGAGCGTGACGGACTGCCGGTCGGCTTTATTTTGTTTTACCATGGCAGCCGTACGGCCGAATTGGACCGGCCGCTCACTGAGAGGCTTGCCGGGATCGGTCAACCCGACGTCGAATTTACGAAGGAAGCGCGGGACGACGAGTTTTATTTGGATTCGCTTGCCGTCGATCCGGCCTATCAAGGGCAGGGCATTGCCAAGGCTTTGATGGAGGCGTTCGAAGCGGAAGCCGCACGGCGGGGATACGACAAGGTTTCGCTGATCGTCGAGGAAAGCAACGACAAGGCGAGACGATTGTACGAGGCCAAGGGCTACGAAGCGGACGGTCAATTGGAGGTCAGCGGTCATTTGTACGATCATATGGTGAAACGGGTCGTTCCTGTGCTAACGCTTCGATGAAAAGAGGTAGGCAGTATGCCTGACATACAGCGCGAAGAGCGGATGGAGCCGGAGATCTTTCCGCTCGGCGATGCTGCGGTTTCCGTCCAATGGGGGGACGGCATCGATCCGAAGACGCATCGCCGAGTTCAAGCTCTGGCTGCATATCTTGAGCGGTATCCGTTTCCGGGGCTGATCGAACTCGTTCCGGCCTTTGTGACGGTTACCGTGTTTTACGATCCCCTGAGGCTGCGCGACCCGGTGACAAGGGAAACCTGCAGAGGTCGAGACGGCAGAGGATTCCGCTCCCCGTATGAGATGATCCGAGGCATCGTCAAGCGGGCGATTGCTAACGCGGATAACACCTTTGAAAGCGCTTCGACTATTGTGCATATTCCTGTATGCTACGGAGGCGAGCTGGGGCCGGATTTGAGCAGCGTGGCCGAATACCACGGGCTGACCTCCCGAGGAAGTCATCGAAATCCATTCGTCTCAAGATTATTTGGTCTATATGATCGGGTTTGCTCCAGGCTTTCCTTACTTGGGCGGGCTGTCCGAACGCATTGCCACTCCGCGGCGAAGCACTCCACGGCTGCATATTGAGACGGGAACGGTGGGCATCGGAGGAAACCAGACCGGCATCTATCCGATTTCCACGCCGGGAGGCTGGCAGCTTATCGGAAGAACGCCGCTGCCGTTATTTCGCCCCGACCACCCTTCGCCGAGTTTGTTAAAGGCGGGAGATCTTGTTCGTTTCCAGCCGATCGGGTTTAAACAATTCGAAGAGTGGAGAGAGAACGACGCATGAGCATGCACATCCTAAATCCGGGACTTCTGACCACCGTACAGGACAAAGGGAGATTCGGATTTCAACGACAGGGGGTTATCGTAAGCGGGGCCATGGATTCGTTCGCGCTCCGTGCGGCGAATGCGCTGGTCGGCAACGAGGACAACGCAGCCGCTTTGGAAGTCACGTTAATGGGAACGATCATCCGATTTGAAGCCGATTCGCTCATTTCCATCTGCGGGGGAAATCTTTCGCCTGCGATTGAAAGAGAGCCGGTTCCTTTATGGAGGCCCCTCTTGATCAGGGAAGGCTCCATGCTCGAATTCGGGCCGTGCCGGTCGGGCGCCCGTGCTTACTTGGCCATAGCGGGCGGAATCGATGTTCCGCTTAGGATGCACAGCCGCAGCACGTATCTGCGGGCGGGAATCGGAGGGCACGAGGGGAGAGCCTTGAAGGCTGGCGACCGGCTTGGCTGCGGTCTTCCTTCCGAACCGGCAGCGGGGTACTTGAAAGCCCGACAGGCCGCTCTCCTTGCGAAAAGGTGGCTGGCAGCGGAATGGTTTATGGGGAACGAGGCACTGCCCGGCTATGCCAAAGATCCCGTGATCCGGGTGATCCGAGGCCGGGAATACGATTCTTTTACGGAAGTAAGCCAAACCGAGTTTGTCACCCGGCCCTTCCGGATTACGCCGCAGTCCGACCGGATGGGATACCGGCTGCTGGGGGAAACGTTGGCTTTGAAGAAATCGCTGGAGACACTATCTGAAGCGGTTTCATTCGGTACCGTGCAGGTGCCGCCCGAAGGGAATCCGATTGTGCTGATGGCGGACCGGCAAACCATCGGAGGCTATCCAAGAATCGCGCAGGTCATCACAGCGGATCTTCCCGTTTTGGCTCAAGCCAAACCCGGAGACAACATCCGTTTCGCCGAGGTTTCTTTGCAGGAGGCAGAAAAGCTTTATATCCGGAAGGAGCAGGAATTCGAACGATTGACCAAGGCGATAAAGCTTTATTTGAAAACCCGGTAAATCACATGCGTAGCGGTCTGTAATTCACTGAAAGTTGAGAGGAGGCGGAAGTCCATGTATGTTGTGGATTTGAATTGCGATCTTGGGGAAAGCTTCGGGGCCTATAAACAGGGGAACGACGAGGAAATGCTGTCGTTGGTTACTTCGGTTAACATCGCTTGCGGCTTCCACGCCGGAGATCCCAGCACGATGCGCCAAACCGTCAAGTCCGCGCTCGATAAAAAGGTGGCTATCGGCGCCCACCCGGGGCTTCCGGACTTAATCGGCTTCGGCCGGAGGAATATGGATATCTCGCCGCAGGAAGCGTTCGATATGGTTGTCTACCAAATCGGGGCGCTGAACGGCTTCGTTCAGGCGGAAGGGGGCGTGATGCGTCACGTCAAGCCGCACGGGGCACTATACAATATGGCGGCCCGCAGCACCAAGCTGGCCGAGGCGATTGCTGAGGCGGTTTATAAAGTCAATCCGAGGCTGATCTTGTACGGCCTGTCCGGAAGCGAGCTGATTCGCGCGGGAACCAAGCTCGGCCTGCTGACGGCAAGCGAGGTGTTTGCCGACCGCACCTATCAATCGGACGGCAGTCTGACTCCGCGCAGCCAACCGGACGCCTTGATCAGCGACCTGTCGGTGACGGTTAACCAAATTACGAACATGGTGAAGGAAGGAACGGTAAAATCGCAGCAGGGGACGGATGTTCCGATCCTAGCCGAGACGATCTGTATCCATGGCGATGGGAAGCATGCCGTGGAGTTCGCCCGCAGGATACGGGACATACTCCAGGCCGAAGGGATTGCTCTGGTGCAAGCTCACGATAACCATAACATCTAAAAGGGGGAATACAATGATGTTGACGCTGCTGGTGAGGGGGATGGGATAGTGGAAAACGTTCTTGTTACCGGGTTTGATCCTTTCGGGGGGCAACGGGTGAACCCCGCTTTGGAAGCCGTCCGAAGGCTGCAGGGAATAACGGTGGAAGGCCATCGGGTGGAAACCCGCGAGATCCCGACGGTATTCGATAAATCGATTGAGCGGCTGCTTGCGGCTGTGTCGGAAATCAAGCCGAAGCTCGTCATTTGTGTCGGTCAAGCCGGCGGCCGTCCGGATATTAAGGTCGAACGGATCGCGATTAATATCAATGACGCCAGGATTGCCGACAACGACGGGCAGCAGCCGGTCGATACGCCGGTTGTTCCCGGAGGCCCTACCGCCTACTGGTCCACGCTTCCGATTAAAGCTATGGTGAAGGAGATGAACGATCACGGCATTCCGGCTTCCGTCTCGCATACGGCCGGCACATTCGTTTGCAATCATCTGTTTTATGGCTTGATGCATCATCTGGCAGCGACGGGCAGCGCGGCGGTTCGCGGAGGATTTATTCATATTCCGTTTTTGCCGGAACAAGCCGTGCAGCATACAGGACAACCGAGCATGAGTCTGGACGCTGTCGTCAAAGGACTGGCGGCAGGGATCGGTGCAGCGATCCGTTATCAAGAGGATATCGTCGTTTCAACAGGGCAGATTTGCTAACTGTCTTTTCGTCGTGGATTTTCCTTGGCGCTGCCGTTTTAATGGCTGCGTGCGAGATACGAGGGGTTGTAAAAACTGTTCGTTCTGTAAAATAAGGAAAAGAACAGCGGCGTCCGGGGCTTTGTACCACAGACGCCGCTGCGTTGTTTAAGCTTTAGTTTTTAGCCGGTTCGGCAGGCTTCTGATCTTTGCCTTCCTTCGCATTCTTCGCATTCTTGGCATCCTGCTCTTGCTTGGCTTTAATATAAAATTCCTGCCCTTTTTCCTGCATCGTCTTGAGCGCGTCGTCCGCCGATTTCTTGCCTTCCATGACGGACTGAATTTCGTTTAAGGCCAACTCGTTGAACGGTGTATAAAAAAACTCGTACGAGACTTTGTTGAAGTTTTTGTTAAGGCTGTGCTCGCTCATTTTCAGCATATAGAACGGCTCCATACTGCGACCCTCGCGTTCTTTGGCGTAAGCCGTTCGGGAAAGCAGCGACCCGTCTTCGGACTTGGTTAGCAATTTGGCCATGTCCTCGCTGTTGATATATTTGACGAGTTCCCAAGCCGCTCTCGGATTGGATGAGTTGGCATTGACGGCGAACATCCCGGAAAGGTAGACGGAATTCGAAACTTCCGGGTTTTTCGGATCGACCGGTACGGTAACGATATCCCAGTTGACAGGCGTTACGTCTTTCAGCGTATCCTTGGTGCGTTGAAGGCTGCTGATCATATAAGGCCCTCCAACCGTCATGGCGAGTCTTCCGGTGGCGAACAAATCTTTCTTCATATGTTCTTCCATCGACATCGGCTTATTCGGATCGGATTTTTCGTTGCCGCCGTCAAACACCGCCCCTGATTTTAAAGCTTCCACTGTCGCTAGAAGCGCCTCTTTCCAGCCGTCCGATTGGATCGTGACCGCTCCTTTGTCCGGGTCGATGAGGGATAATCCGCTGGTCGCTCCGATACCTTTCATCATTTCATAAGCAATCTGCTTCTTATCATTCATTCCTATGAAAGCATACGATGCGTACTCCGCAAAGCCATAGATCCGGTTATTGCCTTGGCCGTCCTTCGGGAACCGCTTGGCGAGGTCCAGCGCTTCGTTCCAGGTCATCTTATTTTTTGGCAGCGGGACGCCGTGCTTCTCGAATAAATCCTTATTATAAAACAACGCCTGACTGCCAAAGGAAGGGGTCAACCCGTAAATATTGCCGTTGCCTTTCGCTTTGATCAGATCCACGACGTTTGGCAAAATATTTTCGATGTCGAACTTGTCCTGACGAATGACGTCGTCGAGCTGGTACAGCTTGCCGTCATTGGCAAACTTCTCGAACGTATCCGTCGAGTCGAACAACAGCACATCCGGTTTTTCTTCGTCAACAAGCTTCTGGAATGCCTCGCTCGGGTCCTTGTCGCTCATGAGGATGTTTTGCATAGAAACGACTTGCACGTCAATATTCGGAAATTTCGCCGAGAATAAATTTCCGTACTGCTGGAAGAAGTAATTTTTGTCCCAGAATAGGACTTTGATGCTTGCTTTCTCGTCTTTGCCAAGCTCCTTAAGCGTCTTAGACGGTTTGTCTCCTCCCCCGGAATTACATCCCGCAATCAGCACGGCTACAGCCAGTCCGGCCGTAAGCCCAATACGACTTCGTTTCATCTCTTTTTCTCCACCTTTTCCGAAAGACAGCATATTACCTTACCGCGTTGTCTTTTCCAATGATTTCTTTATCCCACACTAATAAGACGGATGAAAGGCAGAAAAAATTCATTCTTCTTTTAGAATTGCTTTACAATCTGTTCTCGGGAGCGAAAGCAACGTGGGGAAGAAACAAGTGCTGGGTATCCAGTGGCTGCGTGCGAGATACGAGGGGTTGCAAAAACTGTTCGTTCGATTTGTAAAAAAAGGAAAAAACAGCGGCGTACGGGGCTTTGTATCCCCAGACGCCGCTGCGTTGTTTAAGCTTTAGTTTTTAGCCGGTTCGGCAGGCTTCTGATCTTTGCCTTCCTTCGCATTCTTGACATCCTGCTCTTGCTTGGCTTTAATATAAAATTCCTGCCCTTTTTCCTGCAACGTCTTGAGCGCGTCGTCCGCCGATTTCTTGCCTTCGACCACGGACATGACTTCGTTTTCGGCCAACTCGTAGAACGGTTGATGAAATCCCATCGGGATTTTGTTGAAGTTTTTGTAAAGGCTGTGCTCGCTCATTTTCAGCATATAGAACGGTTCCATACTGCGGCCCTCGCGTTCTTTGACATAAGCCGTTCGGGAAAGCAGCGTCCCGTCTTCGGACTTGGTTAGCAATTTGGCCATGTCCTCGCTGTTGATAAACTTGACGAGCTCCCAAGCCGCTCTCGGATTGGACGAGTTGGCATTGACGGCGAACAGCGCGGAAAGGGAGACGGAGTTCGAAACTTCCGGGTTTTTCGGATCTACCGGTACGGTAACGACATCCCAATTGACAGGCGTTACGTCTTTCAGCATTTCCTTGGTGCGTTGAAGGCTGTTAATCATATAAGTTCTTTCCACCGTCATGGCGAGTCTTCCGGTGGCGAACAAATCTTTCTTCATAGGGTCTTCCGTCATCGGCTTACTCGGATCGAATTTTTCATCGCTGCCGGCAAATACCGCCCCCGATTTTAAAGCTTCCACTGTCGCTAGAAGCGCTTCTTTCCAGCCGTCCGATTGGATCGTGACCGCTCCTTTGTCCGGGTCGACTTCGGATAATCCGCTGGTTTTTCCCATAGTTTTCATCATTTGATAAGCAACCTGCTTCTTATCCGAGAAATAAGAGGCGTTATCCGCAAAGCCGTAGATACGGTTATCGCCTTTCCCGTCCTTCGGGAATCGCTTGGCGAGGTCCAGCACTTCGTTCCAGGTCATCTTATTTTTCGGCAGCGGGACGCCGTGCTTCTCGAATAAATCCTTATTATAAAATAACGCCTGACTGTCAAAGGAAGGGGTCAACCCGTAAATATTGCCGTTGCCTTTCGCTTTGATTTGCTCCACGACGCTCGGCAAAATATTTTCGATGTCAAACTTGTCCTGCCGGATGACGTCGTCGAGCTGGTACAGCTTGCCGTCATTGGCCCACTTCTCAAACATTTCCGACGAATCGAGCAACAGCACATCCGGTTTTTCTTCTTCGACAAGCTTCTGGAATGCCTCGTTCGGGTTCTTGTCGCCGCCGTAGATGTTTTGCGTAGAAACGACTTGCACGTCAATATTCGGAAATTTCGCCGAGAACATATTGCCGTACTGCTGGAAGAAGTAGTTTTTGTCCCAGAATAGGACCTTGATGCTTGCTTTCTCGTCTTTGCCAAGCTCCTTAAGCGTCTTGGACGGTTTGGCTTCTCCCCCGGAATTGGAATTACATCCTGCAATCAGCACAGCTACAGCCAGTCCGGCCGTGAGCCCAATACGACTTCGTTTCATCTCTTTTTCTCCACCTTTTCCGAAAGACAGCTATATTTATTACCTTACTGCGCCGTCTTTTCTAATTATTTCTTCATCCCACACTAAAAAGACGGATGAAAGGCAGAAAAGAATTCATTTTTCTTTCTAAATTTTTCTTTAGAATTGCTTTACAATCTGTTATAGAAGCCGAAAGCTACGTGGGGATTAGGCGAACGGTTGATGCCCTGCTCGTGCCTAGCAACATGCAACATTTGGCAGAACGAAACGTCAAGGGACAAGAGAGCACAGCGGCGTCCGGGGCTTTGCCATTCCCCAGACGCCGCTGCGTTGTTCAAGCTTTAGTTTTTCGCCGGCTCGGCAGGCTTCTGATCTTTGCCTTCCTTCGCATTTTTGGCATCCTGCTCTTGCTTGGCTTTAATATAAGCTTCCTGCCCTTTTTCCTGCATCTTCTTGAGCGCGTCGTCCACCGATTTCTTGCCTTCGACCACGGACATGATTTCGGTTCCGGCCAACTCGCTGAACGGTTTATCAAATCCCATCGGTATTTTGCTAAAGTTTTTGTAAAAGTCGTTCTCGCTCATTTTCAGCATATAGAACGGCTCCATACTGCGTCCGTCGCGTTCCTTAACGTAAGCCGTTCGCGAAAGGAGAGCGCCGTCTTCGGATTTGGCTTGCAACTTCGCCATTTCCTCGCTGTTAATGTACTTGACGAGCTCCCAAGCGGCTCTAGGATTGGACGTGTTAGCGTTGACGGCAAACAGACCGGAAAGGGCTACGGAGTTTGAGACATCCGGATTTTTGGGATCGACTGGTACGGTGACGATATCCCAATTAACCGGCGTCACATCCTTCAGCAATTCCTTGGCGCGTTGAAGGCTGCTCATGGTAAAGGAGTATTCCAGCGACATCGCGACTCTTCCGGTGGCGAACAAATCTTTCCTCATATAGTCTTCCATGGACTGCAATTTATTCGGATCGAATTTTTCGTCGTTGCCAGGAAATACCGCACCCGATTTCAACGCTTCAACAGTTGCCAGAAGCGCATTTTTCCAGCCATCCGATTGGACCGTGACCGTCCCTTTGTCCGGATCGACGACCGATAATCCGCTGGTCAATCCGATGTTGTTCATATATTGATAAGCAAACTGCTTCTTATCTCCGAAAGCATAAGATGAGTTCTGGGCAAAGCCATAGATCCGGTTATCGCCTTGCCCGTCCTTCGGAAACCGCTTGGCGAGGTCCAGCACTTCGTTCCAGCTCATCTTGTTTTTCGGCAGCGGAACGCCGTGCTTCTCGAATAAATCCTTATTATAAAATAACGCTTGACTGTAGAAGGAAGGGGTCAACCCGTATATATTACCGTTGCCTTTCGCTTTGATTTGCTCTACGAGGCTTGGCAAAATATTTTCGATATCGAACTTGTCCTGCCGGATAACGTCGTCGAGCTGGTACAGCTTGCCGTCATTGGCCCATTTTTCGAACATATCCGGCGTTTGAAACATCAGCACGTCCGGCTTCTCGTCGTCGACAAGCTTCTGGAATTCCTCGTTCATATCCTTGCCGTTGCCGAGGGAGATCCCTTGTGTAGAAACAACTTGTACGTCAATATTCGGAAATTTCGCCGAGAACAAGTTGCCGTACTGCTGGAAAAAGGAATTTTTATCCCAGAATACGACCTTGATGCTTGCTTTCTCGTCTTTGCCAAGCTCCTTAAGCGTCTTGGACGGTTTGGCTCCTCCCCCGGAATTGGAATTACATCCCGCGATCAGCACGGCTACAGCCAGCCCGGCCGTGAGCCCAATACGACTTCGTTTCATTGCTTCTCCACCTTTTCCGAAAGACAGCAGATTACCTTACAGTGCCGCCTTTTCCAATTATTTCATACCCTCGCATTATATACGAATGAAAGGCGAAAAGAGTTCATTTTTTTTCTGAATTTTTCTTTAAAATTGCTTTACCGAAAGCTAGGCAACATGCAACATTTGGCAGAACGAAACGTCAATATCGTTTAGATGCGATCTTCAAAGGGGGTTATTTTGCTGAAAACGTATTTCCTGACGTTGTCGTCCGCCGCGGCATTTGCCGTCACTCTCTCGATAGCCGGGTGCGCGGAAATAAGCCCCGCTGAGCAACCGTCCGCCATACAAGGAGGTCCGACCGCCTCGACGAAGACGCTTTCCCCTGCATTGAACGATCCGCCGTCGTTAGGTGACCAAACCACGGATGACGTACGGATTCGGCTGAAGGATGAGCCTCGGCTGCAAGCCCCCGTCGCGACGAATGTTGCTCCGACGAAGCAGCAGTTTACGCTGGATTTTCGCGAAGCGATGGATCAGGCTTCGGTGGAAGCCGCCTTGCTGGAGCAAGCCAAGCAGTACACGGAGAAGGAAGAAGCCTTCGGGGATGGGATCGTTCCTTCCTTCGATTACCGATGGGTCAACGATCGGGAGCTGGACTTGACAGTTGGGGAAATTTCATTGCCTGAGCCAACGTTTCATTCTTATCAGCTAAGCGTTTCGGGAGCGAAAACGAAGAGCGGGAGGATGCTTGGCGAAACTCCTACGTTCAAGGGAGTGGTAGAGCGGCCGAATCAATTGTGGAAAATGTCCGTAGACAGCAAAAGTTCGGAGCCGCTCACTTCGTTCGATCCGCCTTACGGAATCGAAATGCTGGACGATTCGGGAAAGTTTCTGCTGCTCAGCCGTACGACTCATTATTGTCGATGCGACGCTCCTTTTGAAGGCATTTACACCGTGTACGATGTGAAAGAGAAAAAGCTTATCCCGTACCCCAATAAATTAATGACCCGTTATATGGGAAGCGGGGCATTCGTCGCCGACCGCCGGGGCTTCTTTTACGAGCAGCCGGAGCAGGGGACGGAGATTCCAGCGAGCGATACGGCCGTTGCGGTCCGATTGAACGATTACGTGCATGGAGCGGGCTTCAGCAAAGACCGGACCCGGCTGATTATGGCTGTGGGGACAAGAGAGCAGGAGCGGGATCTCGACCTGCTTGTTTTCGATCTGAAGTCCGGTAAGGAGCAGCGGATGTCCAAGGCCTTGGTTGGCAGTGTGCCTTTCAGTCAGACGCATTCGGGCAGATGGCCTGTCGGTTTCGAGGACGACGGGGAGCGCGTTTACGTTAATATGGATGTGGACACCGGTCATGAAAAGCGGTACGTCTACACCTGGAAGACCGGGAAGCTGGAGCCCTTGCACCTGCCGCTGTCCGACAATCTTTGGGGAGGCTTTATCCAGACGACGGACGGAGTGTATCAGTTTTATTACAACGCCGGAATTTATAAAGGCGCTGTCAAAATCTCGAAGGATAGGATACCGGGGGGAGACGCATGGATTACCGGAACTCACCTGCTCCTCAGAACGCAAGAGAGCCCGGGTGCACCCAAGGATTCGGTTTATAATCAAGACCTCGTCGTGTTCGACGCAGACAAACGTGCGGAGCGTAAGATCGTCTCTGGTGTTTGGAGCGGTACCTCGGTGGCGGGAAGCAGTCCCGACGGAAAGTGGATTTACCTCATTTCCGGCAAGCATCTAACGAAACCTTAGTCAATCTAGAGCGCCGAAGCCACGGCGTTCAATTACTTTAAATAACGACACGAACCGTCCTCGCTCTGGAGTGGACGGTTCTTCATCGTTCACAGTCCAGGATCTGAACCGGGCTTGATGCAGCCGACCGTTCACGCCGCCCGTAGGGCCAAATTCCGATTGACACCTTTGAAAGCGCGGTGGTACTATGAAAGTGACAAAATACAAAACCTTGGTTTGATATACAAAACCAACTTCGTTTTGGAGGAAGCATGGACAAGAAATATTGGGTACCTGCCCTCGAAAAATCCAACCTTGTGCTCCAAGCGATCTCGGAGCAGCCCTCCAGCCTGAAATTGATCGATCTGTCGAAGCGGCTCGGAATCAACAAGAGCTCGATGTTTTCCCTGCTTGCCACAATGGAAGCGCTGGACTGGGTCGTACGGGAGGAGGACGCGACGTATTCGCTAGGGTCCAAGCTGGGCTACA
The DNA here is from genome assembly GCF_900100345.1 of Paenibacillus tianmuensis. Taxonomy (GTDB): domain Bacteria; phylum Bacillota; class Bacilli; order Paenibacillales; family NBRC-103111; genus Paenibacillus_G; species Paenibacillus_G tianmuensis. The sequence continues at coordinate 25,396 of NZ_FMTT01000014.1, forward strand.
TTGGAAACGCTTTTTTCAAGCAATTCAGCTTGATCGACCGGTTCCGCAAGGAAGCCTCCGTCACCAAGCACGTCATCAAAGAGACGATTCAGCTGGCGAAGCTGGAACGGAACGAGGTGCTTTATTTGGCGAAGGAGGAGATGCCTTCCCCGGTGCGCTTATCGTCGGAGCCCGGGATCAAATATCCCGCTCACGCGACGGCGCTCGGCAAGGCGATGCTGGCATGGGTCGCCGAGCCCGAGCTCGGGGCGCTGTACGCTTCGGAAACGCTCGATCCGTGCTTAACGCCGCACACGCTGCAGCAGCGCTCCGACCTGATTCGCCAGCTTGAGGACGAGCGGTTACGCGTACGACTTGCAGGAAGCGGTCATGGGCTTCTGCTGTGTGGCTGCTCCGGTTCGTTCCGGCAACGGGAAGGTCGTCGCGGCGATCAGCTGCTCCATGTTCCAGCACGAATGGGAGGCGAAGCAGGAGCTGGCCCGGCATGAAATATGCGCGCTCGCCGAGAGGCTGTCGCAGTATCAAACCACCACTTAACCGAAGGATGTGAGCCCCGTGAGATTGCACAATAAGGTAACGCTCATTACCGGGTCCGGCTCGGGCATCGGGAAAAGCACGGCGCAGCTGTTCGCCCGCGAAGGCGCGACGGTCATCGTCAACGATTTGGCGGAGGATAAAGGGCTGGAGACGGTCGAGGAAATACGCCAAGCCGGAGGGAACGCGATGTTCGTGCAAGCGGACGTGACGAATCCCGAATCCGTTCAAGCGCTGGTGGACACCGTCATCTCCAAGTACGGCCGGATTGATGTGCTGTTTAACAATGCCGGCATCAGCGGCGTGGGGGCGATCCACGAAGTGGAACCCGAGGCGTGGGACCGCGTCATAACGGTTAATATCCGCGGTACGTTCCTGCCGTGCAAGTACGTCGTGCCGCATATGATGCAGCGCAAAGAAGGCTCGATCATTAACATGTCTTCCTGCATCGCCGAAATCGGGCTGGCGCGCAGGGCATCGTACTCCGCAACCAAAGGAGCCGTGCTGGCGCTGACCAAATCGATGCAGGTCGATTACGCTCCCTATAACATCCGCGTAAATGCGCTGCTGCCGGGGACGATCCTGACGCCGTTCGTGGAAAATTATTTGCGGACTTCCTACGACAATCCGGAGGAAGCTTACGAATCGCTTAAAAAACGCCAGCTGAGCGGCGACCTGGGACGCCCGGACGACGTGGCCAATGCTGCGCTGTTCCTCGCTTCGGACGAATCGAAATTTATGATGGGCTCCCCGCTATATATCGACGGGGGCGCCGTTTTCGGCAAGAACGCGTAGCGCATCGATTTGTTAGACTAAACCTACAATAAGCCAAGGAGGCATATTCAAATATGAAACTGCTTACTTTTATCGAAGACGGACAGGAACAACTCGGCGTCAAGACCGACCGCGGCATCGTACATGTTGCTAAAGCGCTTGCAGCGATCCCTGCTGGAAACGCAGACGTGCCGCAGACGGTGCATGAAGTCATCGAAGGCGGACCTTTTGCGGCTACGGCTCTGCAAGCTTACGTGGATCAAGCGCTGGCGGCCGGCGGCAGCGACGCTTATATCCTGGACGAGGCCAGACTGACTTACGCCCCGTGCGTTCCGCATCCGAACAAAATCATCTGCGTCGGGCTGAATTACCGTAAGCATGCGGAAGAAACGAACGCGCCGATTCCGAAGTATCCGATCCTGTTCAACAAATTCAACAATACGCTGACGGGTCACGGACAGGACGTGCCGCTGCCGGTCAGCGTGACGAGCAAGGTGGATTACGAGGCGGAGCTGGGCATCGTGATCGGCAAGAAAGCGAAGTACGTATCCAAAGAAGCGGCGCTGGATCACGTATTCGGCTACTGCAACGTGAACGATTTGTCCGCCCGCGACCTGCAGATGCGCACCCAGCAATGGCTGCTCGGCAAGTCGTGCGACGGCTTCAGCCCGCTTGGACCTTACCTGGTGACGGCCGATGAAGTCGGAGATCCGAACAACCTTTCTATCCGGTGCATCGTGAACGGCGAAGTGCGCCAGAACTCTAACACGTCGGATATGATCTTCCATTGCGACGAAATCGTCAGCTACATTTCGCAGCATATGACGCTGGTGCCGGGCGACGTCATTTTGACCGGTACACCGCAGGGCGTTGTGCTCGGATATCCGGAGGAGAAGCAGGTTTACCTGAAAGACGGCGACGTCGTCACGATCGAGATCGAGAAGCTGGGTTCGCTGACGAACCGCATGGTTAACGAGCAGGCGTAACGGCAGCGGACAAAAGGAGGAACGGCGGATGGCAGGACCGATTATCGCAGGAGCGGACGCGCTCGTGATGGACCCGCGCGATCATGTGGCGACGGCGATCAAAGATTTGAAGCAGGGTCAGCGGATCACCTTCCGGGTGCAGGAGCACGTCCAGGAAATAGCGTTGCTGGACGACGTTCCGTTCGGGCATAAAATGGCGATCCAAGACATCCCGGCCGGGACGGATATCCGCAAGTACGGCGAAGTGATCGGACGGACGTCGGTCCCGATCCTTGCAGGGCAGCATGTTCACGTGCATAACGTCGAAGGAATTCGCGGTCGCGGGGATCAGGCGAAAGCGTGAGAAGCGAAGGGAGAACGAATACTCATGAATCACATGATGGGATATAGAAGACCAAACGGCGACGTGGGCATCCGCAATCATTTGCTTATTATCCCGACCGTCATTTGCGCCAACCAAGTGTGCACCCGGATCAACCAGATGGTTCCGGACACGGTATCGATCCCCCATCAACACGGCTGCAGCCAGATCGGCGCGGACAAAGACCGCACCTTCGACGTGTTGGCGGGAACCGGCCGCAATCCGAACGTCGGCGGCGTGATCATCATCAGCCTTGGCTGCGAAGTCGTCGACCCGCATGCGCTGGCCGATGCAATCCGTCCCACGGGCAAGCCGGTCGAAGTGGTCGATATTCAATCGGTCGGCGGTTCCGTGAAAGCGATCCAGTACGGGGTGGAAATCGCGCGGAAAATGCGTGCCCAGCTCGATGACATGAAGCCTGAGCCGGTGCCTTTCACCGAGCTGATCATCGGGGTCAAATGCGGCGGCTCGGACGCCACCTCCGGGCTCGCTTCCAATCCGGCGCTCGGTGCGGCTGCCGATTCGCTCATTCAGCAGGGAGGCGGCGTCGTGATCGGAGAAACGACGGAAATCATCGGCGCCGAGCATGTGCTCGCTTCGCGCTGCGCCACGCCGGACATTTCGGAGAAGCTGTATCATATCGTCGACCGCTTCGAGAAGGAAGTCGAGCGGATGGGCGCCGACATGCGCGGTGGCAATCCGAGTCCGGGCAATATTGCCGGGGGATTGACAACGATCGAAGAAAAGTCGCTCGGCTGCATCAGCAAGTGCGGCAGCGCACCGATCAAAGGCGTCATCGAGTATGCCGAGGACATTCCGAAGCACGGGCTCTATTTTATGGATTCGCCGGGCAACGACATCGAATGCGTCTCCGGGATGGCGGCGGGCGGCGCGCATCTGGTCTGCTTTACGACGGGGCGGGGGACGCCTACCGGAGCCGCCGTCATTCCGGTCATCAAAATTACCGGCAACAAACGGATGTTCGAGAAAATGTCGGACAACATGGACGTCGACGTCAGCGATATGTTGGAAGGCACGCTCAGCCTGGAGGCGGCAGGTCAGGTCGTCTGGGAGGAAATTCAAGCGGTCGCGAACGGAAAACTGACGAAGGCGGAAATTTTGGGCCATACCGAATTCAGTATCAACCGGATCGGACCGAGCTTATAAGCTTACTGCACAACGAGGGAGGCACGGATTCATGGGAAGATTGGCAGGACGGGTTGCGCTCGTTACAGGGGCGAGCCGGGGCATTGGAGAAGCGATTGCCATTCGTTTGGCGGAGGAAGGCGCGCATGTTGCCATTAACTTCACTTCTGAGCGTTCGCGCCCGTTGGCGGAGAACGTGAAGAAGCAGGCGGAAGCGCACGGAGTCAAAGCGATGGTGGTTCAAGCCGACGTAGGCAGCAAGCAGCAGGTGGAAGACATGTTCCGGCAGGTGCAGGAGCAGCTGGGCGATGTGGAAATTCTCGTCAACAACGCCGGGATTGCGCCGTTCGAACCGTTCCTGAAATGTACGGAAGAGACGTGGGACCGAACGTATAATACGAACGTCAAATCGATTTTCCTCTGTTCGCAGTTGGCGGCGAAGTCCATGATCGAAAAGCGCTACGGCAAAATCGTCAACGTCTTGTCGACCGCCAGCCTCGTCGTCACGAGCCCAGTCATTCCGCATTACCAATCGTCCAAAGCGGCGGCGAATATGCTGACGAAGGGGATGGCGATCGAGCTTGGCAAATACAACATCAACGTCAATGCGGTAGGCCCGAGCACGGTCGATACCGATATGTGCACGGACTATTTGGCCGACGATGCCATCCGGTCCAAAGAAATCGAAGCGAACCCGATGAAGCGTCTCGGCACCGCCCGCCAGATCGGAGATGCCGTCGTGTTCCTGGCCTCCGAGGAAGCGATGCAGGTCAACGGCCATCTGCTGATGGTCGACGGCGGTCTGACCGTCAAAGCGGCCCAGCCGGAAGATCAAATGGAGCATTAATTAGCAGCAAAAATCGAGCCCTTCGCAAGCCGGGGGGCTTTTTGGCACACCGTGTCCGCACCATCGGATTTCCCTCCCCATGAGTAGCACAGCCAGCCAACGACTCTCCGCATTTCCTAACCATGTTTAAATATTTCACGAAACGACACCAAGCGACATCAAATCTAATAATCTCCTAATATTTAACTGAAACTTTCATAATTATTCGGAATTATAGTAGAGATATCAAGCGGAGGTGATGGGTATGAAAGACATGAAGCTGCTACATCAGGGGAAAGTTTACAAGGGGCAAGTGTCCTACGAAGGTTCGGATTTAATGGAGGTTTCCTTCACGGAGCCGTCCTCCTTTACGGGCGGGGAATCCGTCATCTGCTTTGATTTTCAGAAAAGAGTGCAAATGCGCGTGCTGCAGGTTTCCAAATCCAAGCTGATTTTAGTTCCGGCGGATTCGGAAATTTTCAATATAGAAGCGAGACCCGATGCCATACTGGACGATATGTACCGCGACGAAAACTTGGTGTTTCCCAGCTTCAAGCTGAACACGTACGGCACGTTGATCGACGATTTTCGTACGATGGCGGTTCGTTTTTGCCGGATCAGCCGTCTTGGGTTCGGATTTGAAATTAACGATTTCTCCGTCAAAATGAACCATGTCTACGACACGATGATCATGTGCGACGAAGAAACGATTCATCCAAAGGTTGTGGTCCGCTACGCCCATATTCAAGAAAAAACGATCAGCTACGGCGCCGAAATTTACAGTATCTCGGCCAAAGACTTGAACAAGCTCCGCTTCTACATCGTGACGCAGCAGTTTATGGCGCAATAAAGCTATATTCCTAAAAAAACAATCCGGCTGTTCCGTTCGGTAAGACGGAAGCAGCCGGTTTGTTGTGACGCGATTATTTATGCAATTCTCTTCCTTGAACCCAGACGTGCTCAAGGTCGAGCTCCGGCGTGACGAGCAGCAGATCGGCCTGCTTGCCGGTTTCGATGCTGCCGGTTTCCTCCAGCAGCCCGAGCTGCTTCGCCGGGTTCCAGCTGGCCATCCGGCTGGCTTCCTCGACGCTGACTCCGACCGTGTTGACCACATAGCGGAAGGCGCCGATCATCGTCAGCGTGCTGCCTGCGAGGCTGTCGCCGTCGCGGAGCCTTGCGACGCCGTCCTTCACCACGACGGCGAGCCCGCCGAGTTCAAAATCGCCGTCCCCGAGTCCCGCGGCGGACATGGCGTCGGTGATGAGCAGCAGATTGTCGCTGCGCTTCGTTTGGGTCAGCAGCCGGATGCAGGCCGGATGGACGTGGTGTCCGTCGGCGATAACCTCCGCGCAGATTTTGTCCTCGGTCAGCACAGCGCCGACGACGCCGGGCTCGCGGTGGTGCAGCCCTTTCATGGCGTTGAACGTATGCACGGCATGGCTCAGCCCATGCTTGACCGCTTCACCGATTTGCGCATAGGTCGAATCCGTATGCCCGCTGGCGGCCACGATGCCTTGTCCGGCGAGAAAGGCAATGACCGGCAAAGCTCCTTCCGTTTCCGGAGCAAGCGTAACGAGGCGAATCAAGCCCGGATAGCGGCTGGTCCATTCCTTCATCCATTCGAGCTTCGGCGTGACGATAAAGTTCGGATTTTGCGCGCCGGGCCATTTCGGACTGATGAACGGTCCTTCCAGATGCACGCCAGCCAATTGCGCGTACGGCATCCCTTTTTCCCGGTATGCCTTAACGCTCTCCAGCACTTGGCCGATCGCTTCGGGGGAAGCAGTTACCGTGGTCGCCAGCATCGTGGTCGTCCCGTGGCTGGAGTGAAACCGGGTAATATTCTCAAGCGATTCGACGGTTCCGTCCATGAAGTCGCTGCCGTAGCCGCCGTGCACATGCACGTCGATGAATCCGGGCAGCAGCCAGCTTCCGCGGGCGTCGATTTTCGTGCCGGCCGCTTCAGCCTGCGATTCGTTCAGCTCGGCCATCGAGCCTAGCGCTTCGATCCTTCCGTCCTTGACCGCGGCGTATCCGGCGGGAATTACCGCATCCGGCGTGACGACTTTGGCGTTAACGATCAGGGTATCCCATGCTTCGCGGCTCATTTTAACAGGCCTCCCGCTTCGGAATCCAACAAGACGACGACGTGCGGATGCGTCTGCAGCAGCGAGGCCGGGCAATCCGTCGTGATCGGGCCTTGCAGCGCCCGCTGTACGATTTCCGCTTTATCCGCGCCGCGGACGACGAGCAGAATCATTTTCGCTTTCAAAATCGTGCCGACCCCCATCGTCAGGGCATGCGTCGGCACCTGCTCCGGCTTATCGAAAAACCGCGCGTTCGCCGTGCGGGTCGATTCTTTCAACTCCACGAGATGCGTGCCGCCCTCAAGCGTAGCGTCCGGCTCGTTGAAGCCGATGTGCCCGTTATGGCCGAGACCGAGCAGCTGCAGGTCAATCTGTCCGTACTCTTCCAGCAGGCTGTCATAGCTGGCGCATTCCGCTTGCAAATCCGTCGCGGTGCCGCTCGGAATATGGCATTGCTGCGGGGGAATGTCGACGAGACCGAGCAGGTGCTCCTGCATGAACGTATAATAGCTGGCCGGATGCCCCGGCTCGAGACCAACGTATTCGTCAAGATTGAATGCTGTTGCTTTGGCGAAGCTGACCAGCGCTTGCCGGTGCGACTCGACAAGCTCCTGGTAAATACCGATCGGCGTGCTGCCTGTCGCAAGCCCGAGCACGGCTCTCGGATTCGTTTGCAGCAGTCCGGTAATGATGCCAGCGCCGGCTTTGTTCAATTCTTCTTGCGTGCGGAAAGTTAAAATGTTCATGGCTTATCTCCCTTTTTCTTTGCGGTATTTTTTCACTTCTTGAAACGATTGCTCCAGAAGCGGAACATAATCGTCAAAGTGCAAGCTGAGCAGCGCGGTAAACAAGATGTCCACCACGTGCAGCTGAGCGATCCGCGAAGCCATATCGCCGCGGCGCATCCCTTCCTCGAGCGAGGAGGCGTACAGCCGGATGTCCGCGAGCTGCGAAATCCGATTGGCCCCGAACTTGGTGAGCGAAATCGTTGTGGCTCCCCGTTCCTTGGCGCACAAGAGGGCGTCGAGCGTTTCGGGGGTTTCGCCGGAGTAGGAGAATGCAAACGCCACGTCACCCTCGCCGAGGCTCGTTGCCGACGTAATCTGCATGTGGGAATCGGCCCAGTGCTGCGCCATTTTGCCGATGCGTACGAGCTTTTGTTGGCAATCGTACGCGACCATCCCCGAGGTCGCCATCCCGTACAGATCGATGCGCCGGGCATCGTGCAGCGCGTCTACCGCCCGCTGGACCTCCGTGAGGTCGAGCTGCCGCGTCGTATCCGAGATCGAACGCAGATGGTTCGTTTCGATCGCCTGGGCGATGCTGTGAAGCGTGTTGCCCGCGACAATGTCCTGGTAGGACGGCTTCGCCGGAACAGGCTGGACGAGCTCGGCGGCCAGCTTCATGCGAAAATCCCCGTAGCCCTTGAACAGCAGGCTGCGGCAAAAGCGGGATACCGTCGCAGCGCTCGTTCCCGAACGTCCGGCCAGCTCCGTAATACTCAAATGAACGGCCTCGTGGGCATGCTCCAAAATGAACTGCGCGAGAATTTGTTCCTTCGGATTCATGTGGTGCTGCTGTTCCCGTAAGGCTTGCAGTATACCGGACATCAGATCACCTGTTTTGCAAAGATTTTGTAAATCATTTTCTTCATACCGATAAAAATGGTGAAAATTATTTTCTTCCTCATCATAGCCAATGTCGCTGGTTTTCGCAACTGTTTTCGGCCTAAACCCGGCAGCGTCTTAAGACTTGCGGAACCTTGCGGATGGAGGAACCGGTTTCTAAAATAAAACGGCCGTTTCCCATGCATAGATGCACGAGAAACGGCCGTTTTTATCGTTGCTAAAACGCCGCGGTTATTCCGTAAACAGCTTCCGCAAATTGTCCCCGTACGGTGCCCGAACGATACCTTTTTCCGTAATAATGGCCGTCACGTACTCGTTCGGCGTCACGTCGAACGCCGGGTTGAACACCTTGACGCCCTGCGGCGCAGTACGCTTGCCGAACCCTTGCGTAATCTCGTCCTCGTGCCGTTCCTCGATCGGAATATCGGCTCCGGTCGGCGTGTTCAAGTCGATCGTCGACATCGGGCATGCGACGTAGAACGGAATGCCGTGAGCCTTGGCCAGCACGGCGACGCTGTAGGTGCCGATCTTGTTGGCAACGTCGCCGTTGGCGGCTACGCGGTCGGTACCGACGATGACCGCCTGTACCCAGCCCTTCGCCATGACGACGCCGGCCATGTTGTCGCAGATCAGCGTCACGTCGACACCCGCCTGCTGCAGCTCGAACGCCGTCAGGCGCGCTCCCTGCAGCACCGGACGGGTTTCGTCCGCGAACACTTTAAGCGTGATGCCTTTCTCCAGCGCCAGATACATCGGCGCCAGCGCCGTCCCGTACCTTGCGGTCGCAAGGCCGCCCGCATTGCAGTGCGTGAGGACGCCCATGCCGTCCTCGAACAAAGACAGCGCGTGCTCGCCGATCAAGCGGCACGTTTCCTCGTCCTCGGCTTGGATCGCCCGGGCCTCGTCCAGCAGCGCCTGCTGAGCGCTCTCCACCGTCGTTTCCTCCGGTGCGGCTGTGCCAAGCAGCGCCTCGGCCCGCGCCCGCATCCGGTCCAGCGCCCAGAATAAATTCACCGCCGTCGGGCGCGACGTTGCGAGGTAATCGCATTGGCGGCTGACTTCCGTCAGCAGCGCATCCCGGCTTCCGGAGAAGCTCCGCACGCCGAGATACACCCCGAACGCTGCCGCAATGCCGATGGCCGGCGCTCCGCGGACGGCGAGCTGCTTGATCGCATCCCAGACTTGCTTGGAGGTCGTCAGCTCCAAATAGACGATTTCGTCTGGCAGGAGCCGCTGATCGAGAAGATCCAATCGGTCCTCCAGCGAATTCCAGCGGACCGATTGCAGCCAGTCCGCTTGTTTGGTTTGTTCTGTAGTCAAGGTGTCAGCACACTCCTTTATCTATTTCACGGCCTTCTCGGCGATGTCAATCATTTCTCCGATGGAAGACGCCTGACGGTTAAATTGAATGAGCGCCGTGCCGATGGCGAGCGCCAGCCGTTGAGCGCGCTCTTTAGCCGCTTCGTCTTGAATTTGATTGATATCGGCCACCTGCGCCAGGCCGTGCACACGGCGCACCATCTTGCTGCCGGTGAAGCCGAACGTGTCCCGCAGCACTTCTTTCATGTACCAGTCCTGGTAGCCCGGCGTTGTGGCGATCCGATCGGTACCGTGCTGGTTCCACAGCTCCCGGAACTCGCGCTCGAATGTCTCCCATACGTCGCGGATCGTGCCGGTCAAGTAGTCGCGGAAATCTTGGCGCGAAGCCTCATCTTCGCCCCAGCCTTCCTGCGCGGCGAAGTTCAGCAGCAGATTGGCGAACACCGCGCCGATATCGAAGCCCATCGGACCGTAATACGCGAACTCCGGATCGATGACCTTAGTCGAATCCGGCTTGATGAAGATGCTGCCGGTATGCAGATCGCCGTGCAGCAGCGCCTGGGTATGGGTCAAAAATTTCTCGCGCAGAATCGCCACTTCCAGATGAAGCCCGGTATCCTGCCAGATGGCGGCAACCGCGTCGCGAATGGCTGGCCGAACGTTATTGTTCGGCGAATCTGTATACGGATCGTCAAAAATCAGATCCTCGGTAATTTTGCACAGCTCCGGGTTGATGAACCGCTTGACCCGTTCTTTTTTCTCCTGCTGGTTCATGCCGAGATCGGACGTGTAAAAAAGAGTACGGGCCAAAAACGTTCCGATATGCCCGGCGAACAGCGGGTATTTGTTCCGCTCGATCAAGCCTTTGCGCATAATGATATGGTCGCTCAAATCCTGCATGACCGTGAGCGCCAAGTCCGGCTCATAGGTGTATACGTGCGGGACAAGGTCGGGGCACAGCGATTCCTGAATCATCAACGCTTCGCTCTCGATCCGGGCGCGGTCCAAAGTCAGCGGCCACGATTCGCCTACGACTTTGGCATAGGGGAGCGCTTGCTTTAAAATGATGCTTTTCCCGGTGGAAGGCTCCGAAATATGGAACACCAGATTCAAGTTGCCGTCCCCGATTTCTCGGCTCGTGAGCTCGGAATCGGGCTGAAACAGGTCGGGTAATTTTCTTGCATATGCGATAGCTTCCGATTCCGTCAGCGGATGATATGCGGACATGGGATGAATTCCTCCTTTTTCCATATGAAAACTGCCATTCCTCTAGTATAAAGCAATTTGGTTTGCGTTGGAATAGAGGAACTTCGTTTTCCTGAACTGCATTTTGTCCGGTCTTGGCCGTGTCTTTTACAAAAGGTTCATACCCCGATAATACGCGCTTAACGCTGGGAGATACAATAAAAGTAAATACGCGGAGCTGGAGGTCTTTGATATGGAGAAACTACTCGGTAGATTGCTATTGGCCGCGGGGTGCTTCGCCATCCTGTGCGTGCTCGGGTGGACCTCGACGGAAAATCCGTCCGTAGCCCTGCATGCCAATCCTCTAAAAGCGAGTCACGAGCAGGACCAACGAATCTCGGCTTTCAATTATTATGTACGGAACGGAAACTGATCGGACAAACGATTGCATAAGAAAAAGGGGAGGCATAGGGCCTTCCCTTTTTGTTTGCCGGAGCAAAGTCCGGGGCTACTTCGTTCTTCCGCGATGCTCCACCAAGTCAATGGCTCCCAGCACGACGTGTGCGAGCCCAAAACCGACGACCGCGGCGGCCGCCATCGGGAATTTGTTTCGCATAGCCGCGCCGGATGCTGCGACAGCTGTACCGAGAACGGTTGGAATCAGACCTTCGCGCATTGCTCTTCACCCTCCTCGCAGCGGATTGAATGATGTAGCGTTTTTAGCATCGATTTTTGCGATCGTTTTTATGCTCTTTCGGAATTGCAATGTTTTGGCTGGAAATCTATAATAGCGTAAACGAATGGGCTAAACTAACTAAGGGAGGAAAACGCAAGAGATGATACGGAGAGGACAGGCGGTCGGACTGAAGGAATGGGCCGTGGCCGTCGAGGCTTTGAAGCAGGGGAAGCAGATCCTGATTATGCGCAAAGGCGGCATCCGCGAGGAAACCCGGGATTTTCAAGTGGAATCCGACAGCTTTTATTTGTACCCGACCTACGAGCACCAGCGCAAAGAGCTGATCAAGCCGGAGTACGCGGAGCGGGTGGGTGACCGGGCGCCCGAATGGAGCGGCGGACAAGCGGAAATCGGATGCTACGCCGAGCTTGCCGAGGATATACTGATCGAGACCGAGGAACAGCTCGCGAAGCTGAAGCCGTTTCACATTTGGTCGGACCGGCTGGCCGAAGAACGGCTGAAGTGGAAGCGGACGAAGCCGCTGCATGTCATGCTGCTTAGGGTGTATGCGCTGGACGAGCCTGTGCGAATCCCGGTGCTGGACGAATATAACGGGTGCAAATCGTGGATCGGGCTTCCCGAATCGCTGCATGGGGCTCCGCGCCGGCCGGTGCTGACGGACGAAGCTTTTGGGATGGAGGCCAATCAGATTCGAGAGGCGCTTGCGCAAAAATAGTTCCGGGAAATCCGCGGACGGGACTTCCTTGATTTTGCATATTGAGATATAATATTATTATTGAGAATCATTGATAATCAATTTGTAATGATTATCATTAAATAATAATTAAAACTCGGAGGCACGAAACTATGGCAAACGTACCACATTTTACTATAGACGGTTTGAAAGCGACTGTCGAAGGCAAAGAGATTTTGAAAGGTCTCAACTTGACGATTAAGGGCGGCGAAGTGCATGCGATCATGGGACCGAACGGAACGGGCAAAAGTACGCTGGCGTCCGCTCTCATGGGCCACCCGAAATACGAAGTGACGGAAGGCACCGTGACGCTGAACGGCGAGGACGTGCTTGAGATGGCGACGGACGAAAGAGCGCGTGCGGGCCTGTTTCTTGCGATGCAGTATCCGAGCGAAATTGCAGGCGTGACGAATGCGGACTTCCTGCGCAGCGCGATTAACGCCCGCCGCGAGGAAGGCAGCGAAATTTCGCTGATCAAGTTCATCCGCCAGATGGAAGCGAAAATGAAGGAGCTGGAGATCAACCCCGAGTTCATGCACCGCTATTTGAACGAAGGCTTCTCCGGCGGCGAGAAGAAGCGTAACGAAATCCTGCAAATGGTGATGCTGGACCCAAGCATCGTTATTCTTGACGAGATCGACTCCGGCCTCGATATCGACGCGTTGCGCATCGTGGCGGCGGGCGTGAACGCGATGCGTTCCGAAGACCGCGGTTTCCTGATCATCACCCACTACCAACGTCTGCTGAACTACATCACCCCGGACTACGTACACGTGATGATGCAAGGACGCATCGTGAAATCCGGCGGACCGGAGCTGGCTCAGCGTCTGGAGAACGAAGGATATGACTGGGTGAAAGAAGAGCTTGGAATCGTGGACGAGCGGGTAGGCCAGGACGAAGAGGAATTCAAGATTCCGATGAATACGACGGCTCCGAAATACTAAGCTATCGAAAGGGGACAGGAGGATTAATCATGAGTACACAAACCGTTCTTCCGATCGATCGCGCAAGCTTGGTAGAGCTGTCCAAAGCGAGACAAGAGCCGGAGTGGATGACGGCTCTGCGCGGGCAAGCGCTGGAGCTTGCCGGAACGCTCGAATTGCCGACATTGGAGAAAACAAGAATCGACCGTTGGAACCTCGCTTCCTTCGGAACCTATAAAGCGGGCGCCAAGCTCGCATCGCTCGAAGAGCTGCCAGCCTCGGCCAAGAGCCTGATGCAGAACGACGGGCAAGGACACCCGGACAATCTGATCGTACAGAAAAACTCGGGTATAGTATACAGCAGCGTCTCCGAGACGTTGAAGCAACAGGGCGTCGTATTTACGAGCCTCGAAGAAGCGCTCCAAACGCACGGCGAGCTGGTGCAGAAATATTTTATGTCTGTCGTAGGCAAGGATGAAAATCGCCTGACGGCGCTGCATACGGCGCTTTGGAGCGGCGGCGTGTTCCTGTACGTTCCGAAAAACGTGCAGGTGGAAGTACCCGTCCAAGCGCTGTTCGTGACGGACGACGCCGAAGCGAGCTTTTCGCCGCACGTCTTGATCGTTGCCGAGCAGCATGCGTCGGTAACTTACGTCGACAACTTCGTTTCCGAAGGCAGCTTGAACGGCTTGGTGCAAAACGGCGTTGTGGAAGTCGTCGTTAAGCCGGGAGCGAAGGTAACCTTTGCCTCAGTGCATAATTTGAATGAATCGGTCACCGACCTGATGTACCGCCGCGCGCTTGTGGAGAACGACGGAAGTATCGAGTGGATCGTCGGCGAGATGCATTACGGCAACGCGATGTCGGATACGACTTCGATTTTGGAAGGCAACGGCTCCACCTCCGATGCGAAGGTGATCTGCGTCGGTACCGGCGAGCAGAAGCTGAACGTGTCCACCCGGGCGGTTCACTTCGGCAAAAGCTCCGACAGCCAGATGATTACCCGCGCAGTCATGCGCGACGGGGCAACGGCCATCATCAACGGCATTACCAAAATCGAGAAGGGCGCGACCAAAGCAAACGGCGAGCAAACGGAAAAAGTGCTGATGCTCAGCCCGAAAGCGCGCGGCGACGCCAACCCGATTTTGCTGATCGACGAGGACGACGTTACGGCGGGCCATGCCGCCAGCGTGGGTCAAGTGAATCAAGAACAGGTATACTATATGATGTCGCGCGGCGTTTCGCGTGAAGAAGCCGAACGGCTGATCATTTACGGCTTCCTGGCACCGGTGGTGTCTCAAATTCCACTGGAGCAGATCGCGTCACAGCTGCAGCTTCTTGTGGAAAGGAAGCTGGGACAATGAATACGGCGGACATACGCAGTCAATTTCCCATTCTTCATCAGGATGTGAACGGACATCCGCTCGTTTACCTGGACTCGGCAGCCACATCGCAAAAGCCGGTGTCGGTTATCGAAACCGTCAAACGTTATTACGAGCTTGACAATGCGAACGTGCACCGCGGCGTTCACACACTCGGCTCCCGCGCGACGGACGCTTATGAGGGCGCGCGCGAGAAGGTGCGCCGCTTTATCAACGCTTCGTCTACGGAGGAAATCATCTTCACCCGCGGAACGACGACGGCGATCAATCTGGTCGCCTCGAGCTACGCGCGGGCCGTATGCGGCGAAGGGGACGAAATCGTCATTACGCCGATGGAGCACCACAGCAATCTCATTCCATGGCAGCAGGTCGCGAAAGCGACCGGCGCTGTCTTGAAATATATTCCACTACAGCCAGACGGTACGATTCGTCTGGAGGATGTGGAAAAAACGATTACCGAGCGCACCAAAATCGTATCGGTCGTATACGTATCTAACGTGCTCGGCGTTGTTAACCCGGTGAAGGAAATCGCGGAAATCGCCCATCGCCACGGCGCTAAAGTGATGGTGGACGGCGCACAAAGCACGCCGCATCTCAAGGTGGACGTGCAGGCGCTGGGCTGCGATTTTTATACGTTATCCGGCCACAAGATGTGCGCTCCTACCGGCATCGGCGCTCTTTACGGCAGGAAAGAGCTGTTGCTGGAAATGGAGCCGATCGAATTCGGCGGCGAGATGATCGACCATGTCGGCTTGTACGACTCCACATGGAAAGACCTGCCTTGGAAATTCGAAGGCGGCACGCCGATTATCGCAGGCGCCGTCGGGCTGGGAGCGGCAATCGATTTCCTCGAAAGCATCGGCTTGGAAGCCATTGAGCAGCATGAGAAGCAGTTGACGGCTTACGCGATGGAACGGATGCTGCAAATCGATGGCTTAACGGTTTACGGTCCGCAGCAAAATCGTGCGGGGCTAATCACGTTCAACTTGGATGACGTGCATCCGCATGACGTGGCCACCGTGCTCGACGCCGACGGGATCGCGGTACGTGCCGGCCACCATTGCTGCCAGCCGCTGATGCGCTGGCTGAATGTCACGGCAACCGCCCGTGCGAGCTTCTATCTGTATAATACCGAAGCCGATGTAGACCGGTTGGTCGCTTCCCTTATTAAAACAAAGGAGTACTTCGGCTATGCAATTGGATGATTTATACCGCAGAGTCATTATGGATCATTACAAAAACCCCCGCAACCGCGGCACTTTCGAGAATCAGTCCGTCAGTATCGATCTGAACAACCCGACCTGTGGCGATAAAATCCAGCTTCAAATGCAGGTCGAGGATGGCAAGGTCAAAGCGGCCAAATTCGTAGGCGAAGGCTGTTCGATCAGCCTTTCTTCCGCTTCGATGATGACGGAGGCCGTAAAAGGTAAGACGCTGGAAGAGGCACTGGAAATGGCCGAGAAGTTTTCCGGGCTGATGAAAGGCGAGCCTGTGGAATTCGAATACGAGGAATTGGAAGCTTTGTCCGGCGTGAACAAATTCCCTGCCCGGATCAAGTGCGCGACACTCGCTTGGAACGCGCTGCGCAAAGGAATCGACCAAGTAAAAACTAACAAATAAGGAGGTACGATACCCATGGCAAAGAAAATGCCCGAGATGGAAGAATATAAATATGGGTTTCGCGACGAGCACAAAAACGTGTTCCAGAGCGGAAAAGGCTTGACCCGTGAAATCGTGACCGAGATTTCCAGAATGAAGGGCGAACCGGAATGGATGCTGGAGTTCCGCCTGAAGTCGCTGGAGCAGTTTTTGAAAATGCCGATGCCGCGTTGGGGCGGTAATATGGACGATCTGGATTTCGACGACATTCGATACTATGTGAAGCCTTCTGAAAAGCAGGGGAAAACGTGGGAAGAAGTGCCGACGGAAATCAAGGAAACGTTCGACAAGCTCGGTATCCCGGAGGCGGAGCAGAAGTTCTTGGCAGGCGTATCCGCTCAGTACGAGTCCGAAGTCGTATACCACAGCATGCAGAAGGATCTGGAAGAGCAAGGCGTGCTGTTTATGGACACGGATACGGCGCTTAAAGAGCACCCGGAAATTTTCAAAAAATATTTCGGGACGATTATTCCGCCGAGTGACAATAAATTCGCAGCGCTCAACAGCGCGGTATGGTCCGGCGGCAGCTTCATCTACGTGCCGAAAGGTGTGAAGGTGGAAATTCCGCTGCAAGCTTATTTCCGGATCAACTCGGAAAACATGGGGCAATTTGAGCGTACGCTCATCATCGCCGACGAAGGCAGCTTCGTGCATTACGTCGAAGGTTGTACGGCTCCGGTCTACAGCACGAACTCGCTGCACAGCGCCGTCGTTGAGATCATCTGCCTCAAAGATTCCCGCGTTCGCTACACCACGATTCAAAACTGGGCGCCGAACATTTACAACCTGGTTACAAAGCGTGCGGTTGCGGAAGAAAACGCGACAATGGAATGGGTTGACGGCAACATTGGCTCCAAGCTGACGATGAAATATCCTGCGGTTGTGCTGAAAGGCCGCGGCGCGAAAGGCATGGTGCTTTCCATCGCCGTTGCGGGCAAAGGCCAGCATCAGGATGCCGGTGCGAAAATGACGCACTTGGCGCCGGACACGACATCCACGATCGTATCCAAGTCGATCAGCAAGCATGGCGGCAAAGTCACGTACCGCGGCTTGGCTTCGTTCGGACGCAACTCGGAAGGCTCCAAAGCGAACATCAAGTGCGATACGCTCATTATGGATAACGAATCGACGTCTGATACGATTCCATATAATGAAATCATGAACGACAACATTACGCTGGAGCACGAAGCGACCGTCTCGAAAGTATCCGAGGATCAGCTGTTCTACCTGATGAGCCGCGGATTGACGGAAGCGGAAGCGACGCAAATGATCGTTATGGGCTTTATCGAGCCGTTCACGAAAGAACTGCCGATGGAGTACGCGGTCGAGATGAACCGTCTCATCAAATTTGAGATGGAAGGCAGTATTGGTTAAGTTTTAATTTACGGAGAAACATGCAAATACGTATCCGAGGTGACGTTTACGCTTAGGCGCCCGGATACGTATTTTTTTATAGGGTGAAAAAATCGAAGCAACAACGGCGTTAAGCTGAAGATGAAAAACCTCCATCGCCACCTTAAGGAGTAAAGTGGCTGTGGAGGTTTTAACATTTATTTATATCCCAAATAGGCAACGACGGTGAAATCACCCGGTGAGTTTAAAACAAGTCGATACTGCCCGTCGGGTTGATTCGAAGCCAATGGAATTTTTAAACGCTTAGATTGACCGGCCATAATGGTTCCCGTCGAGTTGCTGCCCACCAGCACATCTCCGTTCAGTGTCACCCGGTACAGGTTAAAGTTGACCCCGAGGCTGATCCGACCGACGTTTATGAAATTGCCTTCGATATAAATATCGCCATGGGCTTGGACTGGCGCCCAAGTATCGTTGCCTGTACCTGGTCCGCTTGAGGCTGCCAAACCTGTGGAAGCAAAACTAAACAACAGGACAAGCACAAAAGCGATGGACGCGATTTTTCTTTTCATACCATTTCAAGCTCCTTTTCTCATAGAATGAACTCGACAAGTACTTTCTTTGTACCAGACGGACAGTCTTCTACGATTTGAATCCGCTTTCAATTTGAATGTCGCCGTGTAATCGAACACCTCCTAATAGAAGAGTCATTGGGGTATTCTGGGCTGTTGTTATAAACATACATTACCACTTATACCGATGTCTATGAATTTTACCTTAATTTTATTTGAAGCTTTTAATGAAAACTATTCTTGCAATTTATGCAGGAGGACTGTGCTTATTTGTTTCCAGCCAACCGGATGCATAGTCCCCTGACTCATGCTTCATCCTATAAAGGGACGAATTCCGGCGAATTCACGAATGAGAGGAGCATGGTGCGATGATCGGATCATGGCGGCGTCCGGTGACGGCCTCGTTGATTGTGTGCTTGCTGGCGGCAGGTTGCGGGCCTCAATTATCCAAGGAACAGCGGCTTTCGAATCAACAGGGTATTCCGAGCAATCAGGGTCAAGCCGCAAACCGTTTAAAAAGCGAAGAAATCAACGGAAAAACGACAACGATCGGCCTGAACGGCGGATTTATTCGCATGCTGCCGCAGGGCCGGGTGGAAATGACGATTCCCACCGTGACGATAGGCGGGACCTCTTATGTGGTCGGTACCGATTTTGCCAAAATTGTCGGATTCCTGTCCAATTGGGATCAGGCTAGGGGAGTATTTCAGTTGGGAGAGCACGATGCCTCTTACGAGCTGAAGCCGGGCCAAACGTCAGCGCTAAGAGATGATGAGACGGTGGCGCTTAAGGAAGCGCCTATTCTTTTTAATTCCCAGATACATATCCCCGTGTCGGCGTTAAACCCGGTGTTTGGGAAAGATTTTTCATTCGAAATCAAGGATCAGGCGGCGGTCGCCCAAGCCACCGACTGGGCGGTTAGCGGGGCGATCAACGGCCCGCTGGAGGCGAGTACGGGAGCGGAGCTTGACTTCGGCGACGATCCGAAGGACTCGTTTCAAGGAACGGGAGGGGCTTCGGCGATGAGACTGGAGCGCGACCCGCTGCTGGAGGCTTCCGATGCTGTGGAGGCCATGAAGGGGCTGGAAGGTTTTTCCGGGAAGGATGACATGGCGGTCCCCGTTCTGAGGCAGGTCGATATGAACGCTTTGTTGACGCGGGCGCAGCGATACGTCGGCGTGAACTATGAGTTCGGCGCCGCGCCTTATGCGACCTCGGGCAAGTTCGACTGCTCCACGTTTACGCAATATGTGTTTGCCAAATCCGGTATTACGCTTAACCGGACAGCTCGGGCTCAAGCCAAGCAAGGCAACGCAGTCGACCGAAAGCAATTGCGGAAAGGCGATCTATTGTTCTTTTACGTTCCCGGTAAGTTTCGCAGCCAGAAGACGGTCGGCCATGTCGGCATCTATGTAGGGAACCAGAGAATGATTCACGCTGCTCCGGAGCCAAAAGACGGCGTGCAGATTACCCATATCAACAATCTGTATTGGAAGCAGACGTTTTTGGCTGCCAAGCGGGTATCCTCATAAGAAAAAACAGCCCAGTCGGTTATCCGTCAGGGCTGTTCTTCTTATGTAAGGCATTCGTTTATTAATCCGCGAAAATATGCTCGACTTCCAAATCCGTCCGTTCCGATAAATCGATGAACGTGCCGTCAAGATTAACGAGCGGCCGGAAAACATCGGTCGGATGGGTGAGTACGATGGTGCCCGTTTCGCCAGAGGCAAGCTGAATTTTTTTGCCGATAAAATTCGGGACCATGTGCTGGATAAACAATTGCGTGATATGAGGATCAATTTGTCCAAAGCTGCACCGGTGAAGCTCGCGCAGGACGAACAGCAGATCGCGTTTTTTCTGGTATACCCGGCTTGAGATCATGGCGCTGTAAATGTCCGCAACAGCGACGATCTTGGACAGCGGATGAATTTCTTCTCCGCGCAAACCGTATGGATAGCCGGACCCATCGAGCCGTTCATGATGCTGTAAAGCAGCCAAGCATACTTCTGCGGGCAGCCCCGAACGCTGAAGCAGCTCGTATCCGTAGATCGAATGCTTTTTCATGCGTTCATATTCTTCCGCCGTCAATTTTCCGGGCTTCCGAAGAATGGCCGGATCGATGAGACTTTTGCCGATGTCATGTAAATATCCCGCTTTGCCGGTAAGTATAGCATCCGGCTCCGATTGCCCGAGCCACTTGCCGATATAATAGGAGATCATGCCTACTTGCACGCTGTGTTGATACGTATAATCATCCGAACTGTTTAATACGAGCAGGAGCGAAACGACGTCCCTCACCTGATGAACTTGCTGGACAAGCGGGTTAAAGCCGTTATCAATCTGGTCCTTGTACACGATGCCTTTTTGGATCGCTTGCTCAAAAATGTTTTTCATGCCGTCCACTGCTTCATGGTAGGCTGCTACTGCAGCAGCTGAAGCAGCGTGCTCCGTCCGCGCGGGTGGAGATTCGTCGCTTGCTGCGTCGGGCTCTGGGTCATCCGGAAAAGCGATGTCCACTTCGTCGATTTTGTGCAGCTTCAGCTTCTCGATGTCATCGACGGAAAGCTCGGTATGTGCGGATAGGACCAGCAGTCCGTACCCGTTAAACGTATCAGAGCCGAGTCGATCGCCAACTTTGACTTGATGGATCGATATGAGCACAACGGGTTCACCTCTGTCCTGGGGTCACGGGACTTCATCGGAGTAAAAGTCCCTTTTGTCTCATGATAACAGGAAAATGAACCCAAAGCACTCGAATTTTGTCGAATGAAGTAAAAATTAATTAATATTTTAATCCATTTTGTAATTGTAAACGAATTACATTCCGATATAGCGGCTGTACAAGCTTTTGGCCAGAGTAGGGTCTTCGGTGCCCTGTACGATCATCCGTCCGTCCGGGAAAAGCACCAATGTCAACGATTCATCCAAATGAAGCTTGAGGAGAAACGGATTTTTCTCGACCGGTCCAAGCGGCTGAAGCCGTTCCGCCCATTCTTCCAAAGATAGCGCGGCAGGCGCAACGGGCTGGATTTGGACGGAATTCCGGCCGCACAGCGTCTGGATCGTATCTTCCTCCAGCGAAGCATCCAGGTATTCGAATTGACGTTTCGCGCAGCAAGGGCAATCCGCTTTGCGCGCTTTTGACACGTCGATCGCGGCGTATTGGTTATACCAGAGGTCCCAATGGACCATCTTGCGGCTTAGCTGCTGATGGGCCCCCACAAGCAGCTTGAGCGCTTCGGCCGCTTGGTGGGAGGCGACCGTATGAATGATCGATCCGATCACGCCTGCCGTATCGCATGTTTCCGTCGTGCCTCGCGCGGGCGGTTGGTCGAACATGCACCGCAGACAAGGCGTTTCGCCGGGGATGACGGTATGCGAGACGCCGCGGGAGCTTACGGCGCCGCCGTAAATCCACGGAATTCCGTGCTTGACGCTGACATCGTTAATTAAAAAGCGCACCGCAAAATTATCCGTGCCGTCCAGAATAAGCTGGACGTCGGCCAGCCATTGCTCGGCATTGGCGAAGTTCAAGTCGGCTACAACCGGTTCGATGACAACGCCGGAGTTCGCCGCGCCAAGCCGGGCCGCCGCCGCTTCCGCTTTGGGCGCGGAGCTGGCCGCATCCGCTTCGTCGTAAAGCATCTGCCGCTGCAGATTGCTTCGCTCGACGAAGTCGCGGTCGATCAGGCGCACGAAGCCGATACCGGCGCGCACCATATGATTGGCGAGCACCGTTCCGAGCGCGCCCATGCCCACGATGGCGACGCGGGCTTGTAGCAGCTTGGCTTGGCCGGTTTCGCCGATGGGGGCGAACAGCATCTGCCGCGAATACCGTTCCCGGTCCGCAACTTGTACGTTCTCCTGCTCCGTCATGCTGTCAGGTACGTTCATGCCCGCGTCTCTCCTTCCTGCGGAAGACCGGCTGCCGGATTCCAGGGACCTTGCTGATGCCCCTTCCACTCCGAGCCGTCCTCCCATATTTCCTTCTTCCAGATCGGCACGATTTGCTTCAGTCGCTCGATGGCATACCGGCTCGCTTCATAGGCGGAGTCGCGGTGCGGGGAGGATACGGCGATGACGACGCTCGTCTCGCCTGCCGGCACCGTGCCGAGACGGTGCGTAATCGCGAGCCGCGTACCCGGCCAGCGCGAAGACAGTTCGTCGCCGATTTGGCGCATCGTTTTCAGCGCCATCGGCTCGTAGGCTTCGTATTCCAGCATCGTGGTCCTTTTGCCGTGGGTAAATTCCCGGGTGGTGCCGACAAACGCCAGCGTCGCGCCGTGGTCCGGATGCAGCACTTTAGCCGTCACCTCATCGGTACGGATTGGATCGCGGGTGATGGCGTAGGGCTCCGGCTCGCCGCCGGAAACCGGCGGGATGAGCGCGACTTCGTCCTGCCCGGTGATGCGGACCGCGTCGTCCGCATATTGCTGATTCACCGCGACAAACGCTTGCTTAAGCACGTCCGATGCCGCGGGGTAGCGGGCGGCCAGCAGCGCTTTGAGCTCCTGCGGCGTCAGCCCGTCTTGTTCTATGTCCAGCTCCAGTACCGGAGAACCGAATTGCTCGGTTAATCCGGCGAAAAGCAGCAGCTTCAGCTTCATGGTTGCTCTACTCCTTCGTTCAAGCGGCCTTTCGAAGTCCGGCGAATGGGGCCTCTGTGCGGCAGATGGTTGCTCCGGCCGCCGCCAAGCTCGCAATTCACCGGCTTTGCGGGCTGTTCTTTTAAGTTTCAGCATACCATATTTTTAGCGAAAAATGATATAATGGTTGGTGATGTTTCAAGGGAGATGGAGGCGTAGCATGACGATAGAAATCGCAGATGAGTACGTCGGCCGCGTCCGGTTCAAAAATACGATAACAACGGAGCAGCCGCTCAAGCCCTGTACTTGACGGCTCACAGCTCCGTTCATCTACTCGCTACTTGAAGGAAGGTGCCTTTGTGATCGAACGAAAGAGGCTGCGCGTCCTTCATACGAACGATATTCACAGCCACTTTGAACAAATGCCCCGCATCGCCTCTGTCCTGCGAAGGCTTCGCGCGGAAGCCGGAGAAGAGAAGACGCTTACGCTCGATATCGGGGATCATATCGACCGGATGCGTCCGGAAACCGAAGGGACGAACGGCCGGACGAACATCGGGGTGCTGAATGCATCCGGGTATGAAGCGGTCACGCTCGGCAACAACGAAGGATTGTCCTACACAGAGGACGTGCTTTCCGAGCTGTATGGCCGACAGGCGAGCTTCGCCACCGTCATCTGCAACCTGCCGGCATCGGCAACGGGAGCGCTGCCGCCATGGGCGCTGCCGTATCATATCGTCCAAAAAGCGGGCTTGCGCGTCGGGCTGATCGGAGTCACCGCCTGCTTTCCGGAGTTTTACAACCTGCTTGGATGGGACGTGCGGGAACCGTTCGACGTCGTGCCGCCCCTTGTCCGGCAGCTTCGTCCCGAAGTGGACGTGCTCATCGTCATGTCCCACCTTGGGCTGCGCAACGACGAACGCATGGCGGCCGAAGTGCCGGGCATTGATTTGATCTTAGGCGGACACACGCATCATCTGCTCGAAGAACCGCTGCGCATCGGCGGGACGCTCGTCTGTGCCGCGGGCAAATACGGACAATACGTCGGAGTTGTCGATTTGGAATGGGACCCCGCGGAACAGAAGCTGGCGCGTGCGGAGGCTTCCGTGCAAGCGGTGGCTAGCGAGCCGGAGGATGAGGAGATCCGCAGCCTGATCGGGCAGTATGGCCTTCGTGCCGCCGCCGAACTGGACCGTGAGGTCGCCCGCCTGCCTATCGAGATGCCGTTCGATTGGTATGTCGAATCGCCGCTCGGGAATTTGCTGGCCGGGGGATTGCGCCGGTGGACGGGAGCCGAGATCGGCCTGGTCAATGCCGGACAGCTGCTCGGCGGGTTGCCGCAAGGCCCGGTATCGGCCGATATGCTGCTTCAGTTATGCCCGTCGCCGATCAACCCGTGCCGGATGAAGCTGACCGGAACGCGGCTGCTTCGCGCGCTGGAGGAATCGCTGCTTCCCGAGTTCATGGACAAACCGCTGTATGGCTACGGCTTTCGCGGCAAAGTGCTCGGGACGCTGTGCATTGACGGACTTACGGTACATTACGACCCGGAAGGGGCCGATTATGCGAAAATTCGCGCCGTGGACGTCGGCGGGCAGCCGCTGGAGGCGGAGCGGCAGTATTTGGTCGGCTCCATCGACATGTTTACGTTCCGGGTCGGCTTCACGTCTCTCGGAGAAGGGACGGAGCCTCAATTCTTCCTGCCGGAATTTTTGCGCGATGTGCTGCTCCGGGAGCTTCGCGACGAAGCGTCGCTTCAGCGCAGCTTTTCCCGGCGGTGGCGCGCGGTCGGAGAATCGCCGCACGAGACTTAATTCCCGGTGTGTACAAACCGCAGCAAACAAGCTAGAATGTAAAAAGCGATACATGATACGAACTGGATCAATTCGTGGGAGAGAGTAGGAGGAGCGTATGCACGATTGGTGGGTAGCGGTGATTATCGGCATCGTGGAAGGCTTGACAGAGTTTTTGCCCGTTTCGTCCACGGGCCACATGATTTTGACAAGCAGACTGCTGGGGATTCCGGATACGGATGAATTGATCAAAACGTTCGAGATCGTCATTCAGCTCGGCGCCATACTGGCCGGGGTCGTCGTGTATTGGAAACGAATTTTGCGGCTCTTCGGCCTAAGCAAGGAAAAGCCCAAAGCGGGCAAAGGGATGAACTTGCTGCATATTATGCTGGCGATTGTGCCGACGCTGGCGATCGCGTATTTGACAAAAGACTTTATTAAAGCCCACCTCTTCTCGCCGCCCACCGTGCTTATCGGCCTGATCCTTGGCGGTGTGCTGCTCATCGTCGGGGAGAAATTCCAGCCAGAGGTAACGGCGCGCGATGTCGACGAGCTGACGTACAAGCAGGCGTTCTTCATCGGTCTATGGCAGATCATTTCGATTTGGCCGGGCTTCTCCCGTTCGGGATCGACGATTGCCGGAGGGATGCTGGCCGGGGCGAGCCGCAGGGCCGCCGCCGACTTTACGTTTATTATCGCCATCCCCGTCATGGTAGCGGCTACCGGATATGAGCTGCTAAAAAACCTCGATACGTTCTCTTCCGGAGATCTCGGATTTTTTGCCATCGGCTTTATCGTTTCATTCATCGTAGCGCTGCTCGCGGTCGTCACGTTCATCAAATTCGTTCAAAAGTTCAGTATGTCGTATTTTGCGTATTATCGCTTTGTCGCCGCTGCGCTGTTCTGGATCTTCGTGCTGCGGTAGGCATTGTTCGGAATTCGACAATATTTTGCCGGAAATTGAGGGTATTCCCTTATTTCCGGCTTTTTTCGTCAGCTGATCATATAAATTTTGTCAAAACGCGAAAAAATATATTGCTCTTTTTATTCGAATTCGATACGCTTAATCATATCGATAATTTTCTAAATTTTTCTTTTAGAAAGAAGACGTGGTTCGTTAATGCGTTTGCTTCCGCTAAGCATGGTCAAACCCGGCATGCGCCTTGGAAAAAAAATATACAACTCGGATGGGCTGACGCTGCTTGGCGAGCGGGTGGAATTGACGCAGGCGCTTATTACCCGCTTGGGCGAGCATGGTGTGGACTTTGTATATATCGACGATCCCCGAACCCGGGATCTGATTGTCCACGATGTCCTTAGCGAAGAGACGCGGCTCCATGCGATTACCCAGATCCGGACCTCCTTCCGTAAAATGATGGAGGATCAGGTCAAGCGCAAATTGGTGGGTCAGCTGCAGGTCGGCAAAGCGTTTCGCGGGATGATGAGCATGATTTTGGACGATTTGAGCCAGCACAAGGATGCCATGATTATGCTGACCAATATCAGCCTCATGGACGAATATTTGTTCCAGCATTCGCTTAATGTGTGCATCTATGCGACGATGCTCGGCATGGCGCACGGGTACGAGCGGGAAGAGCTGATGACACTCGGCCTGGGGGCGCTGCTCCACGACGTGGGCAAAACCCAAATTCCGCTTGAGCTGCTGCGCAAAAAAGGAAAGCTGTCGGACAGCGAATATGAGCGGATCAAGCACCATACGGTATTCGGCTTTCAATTTCTGAAGGACGAGCCCAACATTCCGCTGCTTGCTGCGCACTGTGCCTTTCAGCATCACGAAAGACTGGACGGCAGCGGGTACCCGCGCGGACTGAAAGGCTCGGAAATTCACGAATTCGCGCGCTGGATCGGGCTGGTCGATTCTTACGACGCCATGACAACCCACCGCGTGTACCGCAGCGCCATGCTTCCGCATCAGGCGATGGAAATTTTGTTTACCGGCTCGGGCACCTTGTACGAAACCCAGCAGATCGAGCTGTTCCGAGATAAAATCGCCATCTATCCGATTGGCATCACCGTTACTTTAAACACGGGTGAAACGGGAGTGGTTGTCGATCTGAATGCGAACGTGCCGCAGCGCCCGGTCGTGCGGCTGCTGCTGGATGCGGAGGGACAGGAGCTGAAGGATACGCCCGAAATCGATTTGTCCAAAATGCTGTCGGTCATGATCACCGGCGTCAATTATAAACCTATATAGTTTCAGCGTGTGCAGAGGCAGCTTCCCGGAAGCTGTCTTTTTTTTTTTGATGTTGTCAGGCGCTTAGATTTTAATTTGAAGCATAGCTGATTTTTTAGTATAATGTTAAATAATAAACTAACTTCTCTTTCGTAAGGAGGTGATCGAGTGGACCCAATTTCAAACGAAGAGGAATGCATGGCTTCTGTGGAGGAGGCACTCCAAATTTTCGGAGGAAAATGGTCTTTCCTTGTCCTCCGTCAACTGTTTAAAGGTCCGCAGCGATTCAATCAATTGCGCCGAAGTTTGGACCATATCAGCACCAAATCATTGACCGATATTTTGCGTCATCTGGAGGAGCATGAGATTATCCGTCGTCAAGTGTTTCCTACGGTACCGGTAACCGTCGAATATTCCTTAACGGATAAAGGCAAAGACTTTCAAACCATACTTGTGGAAATGGGAAATTGGGCAAGAAAATGGGGAAAGCCGCGTGGCAGCGACCTTTCCGAACAGCGGGAGTAAGGTGCGATGCGGCAGGACGGCGGTTTTATTTTCAATCGTATTACGATACAATGGGTAATATATTATTGTTAGATTTTACTTTTTAAACAAGTCAGGTGTGAAAAAACAACATGTCTAACCGTTTAATCGTCAACGATTTGCCCGTATTGCCCCAGATAACGCCCGAATACGATCCGTGGGACCCGCTGCGCCTGTTGCAAACGCATGGCGAACACCGGTTGACGAGCGTCGAGCTGACCGTGACGAATTTATGCAACATGCGCTGCGAGCATTGCGCCGTTGGCGAATCGCTCATGGTATCGGAAGGACCGCGCATCCCGCTGAATGTCATCTTGAAGCGGCTGGACGAAGTCGAGGGATTGGAGACGATCAGCATCACCGGCGGGGAGCCGAGCTATCACGAGCAGACGGTGCGCGACTATATCGTCCCCCTGCTGCGTTACGCCAGGGAGCGGGGAGTCCGTTCGCAGATCAATTCCAACGTAACGCTGGACCTTTCACGGTACGAAGCGATGGCTCCTTATCTCGACGTGATGCATATTTCGTTCAACTATTTGAACGCCGACGATTTCTACGAAGTCGGGTTCGTCCGGACAGACCGAAGAGTATCCGCCACGACGGCGGCTAAGCTATATGAACGGATGGTCGAGAATGCGAAAGCGCTCGCTAGCGGCGGGATGTTCGTTTCGGCGGAATCGATGATCAACTACCGGACGCACGGGAAGCTAAGCGGAATCCATCGGCTGATTCAAGAGATAGGATGCCGTCGCCACGAGGTGCACCCGATGTATCCAAGCGCTTTCGCCTCCAATTTGCCGGTGCTGACACTGGATCAGACGCGGGCTGCGATTCATCGGCTGCTCGACGACCGCAACCGTGATTTATGGATGCTGTTCGGCACGCTGCCCTTTTATGCTTGCAGCCCGCTGGAGGAGGACCGGGAGTTGGTAACCCGTCTTCGCCACGAGCCGAACGTGACCGTGCGCAACGACCCGGACGGCCGCAACCGCCTCAACGTGAACTTGTTCACCGGCGATATTTTCGTCACCGATTTTGCGGATGTGCCGGCGCTTGGCAACATTCATGCGGACCGGCTCGATCAAGTATTCGAGCGCTGGAAAGGACATCGCCTGAACAAGATCGTGAGCTGCCATTGTCCGGCGGCCAACTGCTGCGGACCGAATCTTCTCGTCGTCGATACGTATTATAAAGACGTCGATTTCGGTAAGCGGAAAGCACTTGTGTAATTCAGCTATTATTTCATTTTACTTTTGAAAAGGGGACTGATCCTTCTTGGAAAGTCACAGTACGGGGTTCGATTTCGGATTAATTTCGCTTAATCTTCTACTGGTCTTGTTTTTGGTGCTGCTGAACGGTTTTTTTGTCGCAGCGGAGTTTGCATTGGTGAAAGTCCGGACTACGCGCCTGCAGCAGTTGGAGAGCGAGGGAAACCCGAAAGCCAAGTATGCGCTCGCTGTAACCCAAAAGCTGGATGCATACCTGTCCTCCACGCAGCTCGGCATTACGCTGGCGTCGCTTGGCTTGGGCTGGGTAGGAGAACCGGCCATCTCGCATCTGATCGTCCAACCGGCTTTGGCAGCGTTCGGACTCGAAGAAGCCTGGTATGCCAATGCCTTGTCGTTTGCGATCGGATTCGCCGTGATCACCTTCATGCATATCGTGCTCGGCGAGCTAGCACCCAAATCCATGGCTATTCAGAAATCGGAAACAACCTCTCTATGGCTGTCGGCTCCTTTAATGCTGTTTTACAAACTCTTTTATCCGGTGATCTGGCTGCTGAACGGCGCTGCGAACAAGCTCTTGAAGCTGGCCGGGTTTCGGCCTGCTATCGAGCAAGAAGCCCATACCGAAGAAGAAATTCGGATTTTGATGGACCAGAGCGCCCGAAGCGGTCATATCGACAAGGATGAACTGGCGCTATTCGATAATATATTTGAGTTTTCCGATCGGGTCGCGAGAGAAGTTATGCTGCCGCGGACCGATATGGATTGTTTGTTTACCGAGCTCAGCTTTGAGGATAACTTGAAAATCGTTTACGAAACGAAGCATACGCGCTATCCAGTGGCCACGAACGATAAAGATGAAATCATCGGATTTGTCCATATGTCGGACGTGCTCACTTGCGATCCGGACAAGAAACACGATCTCAAAGATTTCTTGCGTCCGGTGCTTATGGTGCCCGAATCGATGGAAATCAGCCACGTGCTGCGGCTTATGCAGAAGAAGCGTTCCCAGCTCGCCGTCGTGATCGACGAATACGGCGGAACGGCCGGGCTGATTACCACCGAAGACATTCTCGAAGAAATCGTCGGCGAGATTCACGACGAATTCGACGAAACGGAGCGGCCCGAGGTGGAGAAGATCGGAGATGCTTACTCCGTTGACGGGCGCGTGCTGCTGGAGGATCTTGACGACCGGCTTGCCCTCGGGATCGAGGATGATGAGGTGGATTCGATCGGAGGCTGGCTGTTCAAGCAGTTGGAGGGCTCCGTCTCCAAAGGCCGAAGGCTGGAGCAGAACGGCTTCTTGTTCGAAATTACGGAGGTCGAGCGATTGCGTATTTTGCGTGTAAAAATTCAACCTGTTCAGAAACAGCCCGTTTTGGGTCCGCTTGCTGCTCAAAACCATTCTGACGAATAGGGGTGTAGCCGTTCGATGTCGCTTAGAACGATCGTATTTTGCGTACTTGGCGCCGTACTTTTGTACGGACTATTCACCATCGGCTTCCCGTTTTTGCTCGCCATGTTGATTGCCCTGTTGCTCGAACCGATTGTTCTGCTGCTGACACGAATGTTCCGCGGCAGGCGTGTGACGGTTTCCGCTGTGGTCTGTACTCTTTTTACCGGCTCGCTGCTTGGTTTCGTCTATCTGATCGGCTTCAAAATCGTCACGGAGTCCATTCAATTCTGGAAGAACGCTTCCGTTTATTTAAGCGACGCCAAGCTGTTTATTGAGGACTCGTCGGTAAGAAACAAATTGTTCTATAAGCTGCTGCCGTACGACGTTGCCGAGCAGGTGCAGCGCTACGTGGAAGCGGGAGCTGGGATGCTTACGGAAAATTTGAAAAGTATCGTTGCCGCCATCTCCGGTTATTTTCTCGACGTGGCCAAAGCGATTCCGAATTTGTTCGTGTTTTCTGTCGTGTTCGTGATCGGTCTTTACTTGATTTCGTTCAGCTTGCCGAAGCTGCGTCAGTCGTTTCTGAATCTGTTCGAGACGCAGTCGAGACCGAAGGTGGCTGCGGTGCTGAACGATCTGCGCCGTGCTATTCTGGGCTTCCTGTTCGCGCAGGTGCTGATCAGTCTGCTAACGTATGTGGTGACTTTGGTCGGGTTGCTTGTTTTGAATGTCAATTATCCGCTTGCCGTTGCGTTGCTTATCGTGTTTGTGGATATTTTGCCGGTGCTTGGCACAAGCGTCGTGCTCGTTCCTTGGGCGGGATACAGCATGCTCGCGGGAGATATGCGGCTCGGAACCGGACTGATTATCCTGCTGCTTGTCATCATGCTGTTCCGCCGTCTGATTGAACCGAAAATTATCGGCGAAGCCGTCGGGATCAATGCTTTGGCGGCGTTAGTCAGCATGTATGTGGGCTTCCAACTGGCCGGGGTGATCGGTCTGATTCTGGGCCCCGTGTTAATTATTGTGTACCAGGCGCTTCGCCGGGTAGGCTTGCTTAAAATCAACATCAAGTTGGAACATTAACTATAACTAAAATTTTGTCGTTCATACGGTTTTACGGCAATCTAAGGGGGAGAAGCAATGCAGGCGAGTCTTAAAAATGCAAAGCAGCATTCCAAATTAAAGTTGCCCAAACTGGTAATGCGCGCCTTCTTTATTGTATTGGGGGCGGCGCTCGTCTCGGTTGGACTGGAAAACTTTTTGGTGCCCAATAAAATCATTGACGGGGGAATCGTAGGCATCTCGATTATTAGCTCCCATTTATCAGGTATTCCGATCGGCGTATTTCTCTTATTACTCAACCTTCCGTTTCTGTTTATCGGCTATAAGCAAATCGGTAAAACGTTCGCGTTATCTACCTTATTTGCGGTTGCCCTTATGTCCTTGGGCACATGGCTGCTTCATCCGGTTCCTCCGTTAACAAACGATCCGTTGCTTGCGGCGGTGTTTGGGGGGATTATTGTCGGCATCGGCGTCGGCATGGTCATCCGTTCGGGCGGCTCGCTCGACGGCACGGAAATTTTGGCCATTGTATTCAGCAAGAAGATGCCGTTCTCGGTCGGCGAAGTGGTCATGTTTTTTAACCTGTTCATCCTGAGCAGCGCCGGCTTCGTGTTCGGATGGGATCACGCGATGTATTCGCTGATCGCGTATTACATCGCCTTCAAGCTGATCGACATTACGATCGAAGGCTTTGACGAATCCAAATCCGTCTGGATCATCAGCGAGAACAGCCGCGAGCTCGGAGACGCCATTATGAACCGTTTGGGCCGCGGCGTCACGTATTTGCAAGGCGAAGGCGGCTTTACCGGCGGCAACAAGCTGGTCATCTTCTGCGTCATCAACCGGCTGGAAGAAGCGAAGCTGAAGTCGATCGTCGAGGAGACTGATGAAGCCGCGTTTCTCGCAGTCGGCAATATCCACGACGTGCAGGGCGGACGTTTTAAGAAAAAGGATATTCACTAAGGAGAAAAACCGTCACGGCCATTTAATAAGGCTGCGGACGGTTTTTTTGTCATGTAAAAAAGGAGGACCGCCAGCAATCAATAGTAGCGGCGGGCGCCGAGGTATTTGGGCCCCCAGTAGCTGCTGTCCAGCTTTTGTACGGCGATTCCGGCAGAGCGGGTAGCGGACGCCGTTGCCCATATAGATGCCGACGTGGGTGACGACGCCGGGCTCTACGCCTTGGGACAGGACGGCTGTGGTTTGTTCGGCAGCCGCGTAAGTCGAATCCGGGAAAGCGGAGGGGACTGCGATCAGGCAAGAGGCGGCGACCGTTAGCAGCACTCTTTTTGAGAGCGCTTTCTTAAACAAAAAGCTTCAACTCCTTTTTTCCTTCTGCAGGGGGCAGATGAAGTTGTTGTCATTTTATACGCATAATGGACGAGCGGCAATGTATAAATATTGGTAGATTGCTAAAGGAGGCATTTCCGGCCATGGATCTTGAGAAAGAATGGTATCCGTATGTCAGCCCCTTCGACCCTTGTCCGCCGATTACGGTTAAGACCTATGTTATTCCGCCAAATCTGTATATTCAGTTTCAACCGCCGGGGCTTCCTCAATATCCCCCGCTTCAGGCGCTCCGGTGCGGTACGCTCTGGCCTGTGCTGTATAGTCCATACGAATCCAAACATTACTGAAAGGACAGGAGGTGAACGGCATGAAACAACCGCTGCCCCCTCATTACTACACGCTGCTGGAAGAGCTGCAAGCGATCGATTTCGTGCTGGTGGAGCTGACACTCTACTTGGATACGCACCCTGAAGACGCCCAGGCGTTGGAGCAGTTTAATCAATGTGCGCAGCAGCGCCAGCTTCTGGCCCAACGGTACGAGTCCGAATTCGGTCCGCTGCTGCAGTATGGTCACAGCTATTCGGGATATCCATGGCAATGGTGGGAGCCGCCGTGGCCGTGGCAGGTCTGATTCAAGGCCAAACGAGGAGAGGAGACTTGAGCGATGTGGATCTATGAGAAAAAGCTGCAGTACCCGGTCAGGGTCAGCAAGTGCGACCCGCGCATGGCAAAGCTGCTGATCGAGCAGTACGGCGGCGCGGACGGGGAGCTGGCGGCGGCGCTGCGGTATTTGAATCAGCGTTACACGATACCAGATAAAGTGATCGGGCTTCTGACGGACATCGGGACGGAGGAATTCGCCCATTTGGAAATGATTGCCACCATGGTCTACAAGCTGACCAAAGACGCCACGACGGAACAGCTGAAGGCCGCAGGACTAGACGAGCATTACGTGAATCACGATCGAGCTTTGTATTACAGCAACGCGGCGGGTATACCGTGGACGGCTACTTATATTCAGGCAAAAGGCGATCCGATCGCCGACTTGTACGAAGACATCGCCGCGGAGGAAAAAGCTCGCGCCACTTATCAATGGCTGATCGACATGACGGACGACACGGATTTGCAGGATAGTCTGAAGTTTTTGCGCGAACGCGAAGTTATTCATTCGCTCCGCTTCCGCGAGGCGGTGGAGCTTTTGAAAGCGGAGCAGGGGGCGAAAAAGGTGTTTTAAAGCGAACAGGGCAGCCTGTCTTGGCGTGCCCTGTTGGTATGCTTTGATGGAGTGCCCGAGTGATTCATCCGTTTGACAATCTGTGGCAATCATGGTTCTATAAGACGTGATATGTTTATGCGGATGTCAGGAGGAAAAAGGGAATGTCGACGAACATGAGAACACCGGAAGCGATGATATTCGATTTGGACGGGACGCTGTTTCAGACGGAAACGCTGCTGTTGCCGGCTTACCACGCTACATTCGAACAGCTGCGTGCGGAAGGGCTGTTTCAAGGGGAAACGCCAGATGAGAAACACATATTGAGCGGGCTTGGAATGCTGCTGGAGCATATATGGCAGCTGGTGATGCCGGATGTCGATGTGACGGTTCACCGTCGCGCGGACGAGCTATTGCTGAAGCTGCAAGTAGAGGGAATGGCGCGTGGGGAAGGCAAGCTGTATGACGGCGTTGCCGACACGCTGCGGGAGCTGCGCCGGAGGGGCGTGCGGCTGTTCATTGCCAGCAACGGTCTGGAGGCTTACGTCAAAGGCGTCATCCGTCACCAAGAGCTGGAGCCGCTTTTTGAAGTCGGCGGTTTATATAGCGCAGGGGAATTTGCGACCCGCTCCAAGGTGGATCTGGTGCGGCAGCTGCTGGACAAGCACGGTATCGCAAACGCTTGGATGGTCGGTGACCGTTCCTCGGACGTAGAGGCGGGACATGCGAACGGGCTCTACGTAGTCGGCTGCGACTATGCGGGGTTCCGCAAAGAGGGAGAGCTGGATCAGGCCGATGTCCGCATCGCGGATTTCCGCGACCTTCCGACATTGCTCGATGCGTAAAGGAGCGGACAAGACCAGAAATCCGGCAAAAAAGAAAAGACCGCTGCTTTAAACAGACTGGTCTTGGTGAGATTCGCTTTGTTGGGATTGCGGAACAAGTTCAAAAGGTTTGGTATTGGCTTTAGTCGCCGCTCTTTGTTGGAGCAGATGGAGAGCAAATTCGATGGGCCGGCGAATCGCCCTGCGGTACGTCTGCAAATCTCCGGTTCGTCGGAACACGTCGCGCGAAGGCTTCGGATTGACCTCCAGCAGCCAAACATGCCCCGACGGATCGACCGCCAGATCGATGCCGGCTTCGCAAAACGTGCCGAACTTGGCTTCGAGATGCTGCGCGATATGGAGCCCGAGGGTATAGGCGGTTTCCTGGATGCTCTTTACTTTCTCTTCCGTCCCGAAACGGCTTTTGAGCAGCGATTCCATCGAGATCGCCGTCCCGCCCCCGTGCAGATTGGAAGTGACGGAAAACGGCGGTCCGATGCGGCCGGCGCATCCGGTTACCTGCCATTTCCCTTGACCGTCTTTTTGCACCAGCATCCGAAAGTCGTGCACCCGGCCGTCCTTCAGCTCGAGCGGAATGCCCTGCTGCACGATGTATTTGCTCTGCAATCCCCAGCCGGCAAGCCGCGCCGGAATCTGCGCTGCAGTTACCTTGTTCGCCGGCAAAATGCGGCGCTCCGCATCCCTCCCCTGCATGAGATAACTGCGGCCTCCTGGCAGCCGCTGCAAGCGGACAATACCGCGACCCCCAGTGCCGCTTTTCGGTTTCATATACACGATCGGGTGCTTCTTCAGAAACTGCTCCAGCTGTTTCCGATTTCTGTAATGAATGGTGGAAGGCAAGTGCGGAGTGATGTTTTCATTTTCCGAGAGCAGGCGGTGAATGGTCCATTTGTTGGCAAGCGGCCGGCTCAGGTAGCGGAGCTTGGTATACTTTTGCCGGAAGCGTGTGATCTTGCGGTAATTGTCCGCCCCGTGATACCGGCACCGGTCATAGACGATAGGCGGAAAGCCGACCCACCTGCGGGTCCATGAGCGGGTTG
Organism: Paenibacillus tianmuensis; assembly: GCF_900100345.1. GTDB lineage: Bacteria > Bacillota > Bacilli > Paenibacillales > NBRC-103111 > Paenibacillus_G > Paenibacillus_G tianmuensis. The sequence goes on from NZ_FMTT01000014.1 coordinate 60,753, forward strand.
CTTGGTTATAGGCGAGCGCGTGGATTCGCGATGGGTTGTCATCCACATCGTCCGGAGTAAACACGAACACATCGACCCCGAGTTTTTGTCCGCAAACGCTCAGTTTGCGATAAAACGAAAGCTCTTCCAGCTTCTTTCCCGGCATATACATAGCCAGCACGCCAAGTTGGATACCCAAATGCCGCTCACCTGCCTATCTTTCCAAGTTATCTCGCTCGGCGTTTGTTTGAGTTAGAAGGGAAAAGGCAGCCGTTTTTTTGAGAGGGCGTTTCGGTTTGTGTTTAGACAAATAGATGGAGTACAGGATCAGATTTTCGAGCGATTTTTTGCGGATCGGCGGCTCGTCGAATTTCATCGGTTTGGAGTTCGCCTCGAAAAACCAAATGTGCCCTTCTTGATCGACGCCGAGGTCCATAGACATTTCGCCTAACATATGGCCGCTGGACTTCTCGATCTGCTTCGCGATGGTGAGCGCGGCTTGTTTGGCACGGGTAATGATGCGTCTGCTTCCGGGCCCGCCGAAGGAGTACGTAAGCAGCTTGGCGGGATCGTCAATCGAACCGCCCCGTGGAACGTGGGTCGTGATGCTGAGCTTTCCGGCCAGTCTGGCGCCGATCCCTGCGACGCTCCATAGGCCTTTGCCGTTCTTTTGCACGAGCACCCGGAGATCGAACGGACGCTGCTTATAGCTGGAGAGGGGAATTCCTTGTTGAATGATGTAGTCCTTGCTCCCGATCAGCCCCTGTACTTCCGACCACAGCCGGGAGACGCTCGGGTAACGGGAGATATGGCTTTTCGTTTTTTCCTGAATGCTTAGCTCAAAAATTTTGGACTTCGTATCGAGAAGGCTTCGGCTTACTTTCATGATGCCCTTGCCGGCTTTACCGCGAATCGGCTTAAGATATAGAAACGGGTACTCGGCAAGCAGCTTATCGAGCTCCTCGCCGGAGGAGAGACGTTTCGTGACGGGAATGTAGCTCCGCGTATTCTTGGCGTGGTTGAGCCATTCGAACAAAGTCCATTTATTAAAGAAGGACGGATTGAAAAAACGGATCCGTCTCTGCCGCATGCAGGTTTGAATCACCTGCTGCACCTCGGGGAGCAGCTCGAATTTGCGGTAAGGAATCCGGTTATAAATGACGTGGGGGGCAGGGAACACCCCTCTTCTCCACGTTTTGTCGGCCGCATTGTAGGTGTATCCGACAGCTTTGCGTCCGGACAGCTTGAAATCGGTCGTCGTCATGACGTAGACGAGAACGCCGCACTCTGCACCGATTTGGATCAGGTCGATAAAATTTTCTTGATTCCCGCGAAAAATTCGCGTTTCATCCGAGTGAGTAAGAATGGCCAGCGTCGGATGTTCGCGCTTGGACGGTGCGTTGGTGTTGGTATCCACTCAGGAATCCCTCCTTGACCGAAATTGGCTCAAGTAGAGGCAGTAGTCGTGAATGTTTTGCAGCGAGGCTCTTCCTTGTTCCTTCAGCGCCGGATGCTTGAAAATGGACCGCCCCGGCTTGGAGTTCGCCTCGAACATCCAGAGGTGTTCGTTCTGGTCGATCCCGATATCGAAGCCGAGCTCGCCCAAGGTATGACGGTAATTCTTTTCGATGTCCTCCGCCAGCTTGACGGCGGTTTCTTTGGCGTTCGCCAGCACCGCGTCCGCCCGGTTGCCGAAAATTTGCCGGAGCACCTGGTCGGGAGTCATCAGCTGCCCGCCGGTGCGCACATGGGTCGTGACGCTGCCTTTGCCTGCTTTCTTGGCCCCGATGGCGGCAACGACCCATTGGTTATTGCTGTTCTTGGTCATATGGAAGCGGAAGTCGATCGGACAGTTATCAAGTTCGATCAGCCGAATCCCCTGCTGGGCAACGTAGTTGTTCAGCCTTCCGCTCTGCCGGTTAAGCAGCGACATGAGGGCCTCGAACCGGCTGAACCGCAGCAGCACATTGCGTCCCCCGCGCCGGAAACGGACAAAGTAGCCGCGCTTCGGATTGTACGTCAGGCGGAAAATGCCGATGCCGAGGCTGCCGCCCGTCGGTTTCAAATAGATGAATTTATGCTTCTCCAGCATTTCCTTAATTTGCGAAGAGGTGGGGTTGATCCGGGACTCGGGAACGAAGCGGGAAGCTTCGGTGCCTTCCAGCAAATTGTAGACATCCCATTTGTCAAAAAAAGTCCAGTTGAACAGCGGAATCCCTCTGCGAATAAACCGCTGTTTGAAAGCGTTCATCGACTCGAGCCGCTCCGTCTTCCGACTGGGCAGCCGGTTGTAGACGACATCCGGCAGCGGCATCGTCTTGCGTACCCAACCGCCTTCGCCGCGCGGGAGAATGGCTGTGACGGTCGCTTGAGACCAATTGACGCTTTGGGGGGAAAAGCCGAAGTAGAATGCATTGTCGGAGCCGACGCGCATAAATTGCCGGATAAACTCCGTCCGATTGCCGAACGGAGCGCTGTCCCCTCCCGTGACGCTGGTCAAGACCCCGATCAGCGGGCCGATGCGGATGTCTTTGCCGTTGCTGCACGTGATCATGCTGGTGCCGGCCCGGGGAATGCGAAGCTGCGTGTAAAGAAATGACGGCAAATACAGATGGTTTCCGCTCTTTTTCAACAGCTTCAAACCTGCGGATACGCTTTTGCCGCCGAGGTGCAGATGTATGTTTCGTGTCTTGGATACTTTAAGCGCCCGCGCCAATTCGCCGGAGAGGTAGACGACCCGCTCCTGACGCTGGGTGACATGAATCGTGCAAGTTGTCAAGCTCATGTTGAACCTCCTAAGAGTTTTGCCGCAGGCAAAACTTTCTCCGAAAGCGTAGGCTAAGTTTTGCCGGGCATTCGTCAAGGCTGCTTTCGCCTGACGATTGCCTGCGCACGCGGCTGCCGCAGCAAATACCGCGCGTAGCGCAGCGGGTTGGCCAGTGCGTCCAGTTTGGCTTGGTCGTCTTGTAAATAAGTAAAGATGGAGCGGCCGGGTTTGGAATTCACCTCAAGAATCCAACTATTGCCGTCCGTGTCGACACCGAAATCAATGCCGAGCTCGGCGAGCCGCCCGTGACAAGATTCCAGCGCTTCCGGAAGCCCCATAGCGAGCTGCTTCAGCTCGTGAAGGAGCTTCTCGGCGCGTGCCGGCCCGAACTCGCGGGCGAAGAACGGTCCGATGGGTTCCACCGTGCCCCCGCCGTGCAGATTGGAGGTCAGGCTGCCGTTCTGCCCCCGGCGGACGGCCATGCCGGTCAGCTTCCAGCGGCCGTCGCCGTCTTTCTGCACGAGCGCGCGCACATCGTAGGCGTCGCCGTTTTGCGACTGCAGCGGCAAATACTGCTGCAGCAAATAGCTGCGCTGCGCGACGAAGCGGCGCAGCCAGCGAAGCAGCGCCCCGGCGTCGGCGAAGCCGCACGCGACGGCGCGGTTGCGCGGATCACGCCCGCGGACGGTGAACGCAGGGGCCGCGCTTTCGCGGCGCACGAGCAGCACGCCGCGTCCCTGGGAGCCGCCACGCGGCTTCAGAATCGCTTCGCCGCACCGCCGGAGCCAATCCGCGAGCGTGCGCATGCTGCGCAGCGGCTGCGTCTCCGGCAGATGGCGGTCAAACCGGCCATCCCGCCGAAGCGCTTGCTGAACGTCCCACTTGCCCTTCAAGCCGTGGCCGAGCAGCCGGACGGAGGACTGCTGCTTAAGACCGTGCAATGCGCTCCGATAATCGGCGTACTGCCTTCGGGCGGTGAAAAAGCAGCGGTCATATACGACAGCCGGCAGGTCGAAGGTCCGGCTGACCCATTCCTTGAGTGCCGGATCATAGACATACCCGGTCACTTGCGGCCGGGACCAGTCGATGCCCTGCGGAGAAAATACGAATACCGTCAAGCCGCTGCGGCTCCCGTGGGTGCATAAACGGCGGTAGAAATCGCGGTTGGCAAAAGGCGGATGTTCATCGGTTTGCGTCGTCATGATGCCGACGGTACTTTCGTTCGGGCGGTCTGGTTTCATCATGCGCTTTACCTCGATCCGTTGGAGCTGCGTTCGTCGCAGGACCCCGAAATATCCCATATACGGGGGGCAGTTTATCGGGGGAGATCTGCTTTCCGGTTCGCCGATTCGGAAGCTTGGCGAACGGTCAAAACTTCGCCGTGAAGCGGGCGTATTGCACCAGCTTCTTGACGGAGGGACGGATCTTGCGCCCGGCCGCCAGCGGCGTATTGTCCTCCTTCGACGGCTTCGAGTTGACTTCAATCAGCCATACCCGGCCATTCGTATCGATCGCCAGATCGATTCCGAGCTCGGCATAATGGCCTTGGATCTGCGTTTCGATGCCCTTGGCAATTTGGATGGCCGCCCGCCTCAGCTTGCCTACGCCGCCGGCCGCCGCGGCAGCCCCGGAGCGTCCCAAAGCGTCCTTGACCGTTGTCAGCGTACCCCCCCGAGCCAGATTGGAGACGAAGTGATGCGTGCCGGCTATGCGGGCTACGATGGACGTAATGCCCCATTGTCCGGTTTCCCCGCGCTGCACCAAGGCCCGAAAATCGACGGGCCGGCCGTTCACGGTCAGCAAGTCGAGCCCTTGCTGAATTTGATAGCGTCGGCTTTTCAATTTGCCCGAGATGGTGCTGAACAGCTTGCCAAGGGTCGCAAAGGACTGCTTACGGGCGCCGCCCAGATTCGTAAAATGACAAATGTATCCGTCCGGTTGTTTTTTAATCCGAATGATGCCTTTCCCGAGGCTGCCGGTAATCGGTTTGAGAAACACGGTCGGATGCTTGGCGCACATCGATTTGAGAAGCTGGAGGTTCCGCAGCAAATACGACTCCGGCAAGTACTTCTGCAGACCCGCTTCCTTGTGGAGGGCATCGAATACTTCCGTCTTGTTCAAATACTTTTCATTGAAGAGCACCGCATTATGGCGACTCTTGGCTTGCGTCACAAAATGCTGCACATTGGCCCGGTTTTCCAGCTTGCGCGAGGTCAGACGGTTATACAGCACGTGCGGCACCGGAAACGTCGTTTTTTCCCAGTCGCCGGTTGCCTTGACGCGCCACCCCCGAACCTCGTCGCTCTGTCCGCGCAAATCTTCAGGCGTGCTGAAATACACCGATGCGCCATACAGCCTGCACGCCTCGGAGAGCTCGCGGCTAAAGGCGGTATTCGCCCCGAACAGCTTGTCGGCGGAATTGGCGTAAACGCGGCTGACCATGACACCGATCAGCGGGCCAAGATGAATCGTACGGGTTCCGGTTTTGTATTGAAGACAGAGTTCATCCCCGTGGGCAAGCCCCCATCGGGAAGCTAACGAACCGCTCAAGCGCAGCACGCCGGCCTTGGACGAAGAGTTGACCGAAACCTCCTCCCGGCTAGAGCCGAAACGGAGCTGGAGAGGCTGCTGCAGCGGAATCTTCCATCTTTTCACTACAGATTCGCTGAGCGTCAGAACGGAACCGTCCGAGGAAGTGCCGGCGCTTTGGATCTGGATCGTCACCTTTGTTCTTTTCATGCGGAACTCCTTCCCAGCACCGGCTTGCCGCAAGACATGCCGCAACATGCTTTGAACATTGAGAAGCGAACTACTTCATCATATGAGGGCGTCTAACCCTTGGTGAAAGAAACTACCTATATCGGGCAAGTGCCTGCAAGCCCGTCGACTCCTGCCATGACTGAAATACTTCATGTCGGAGCAAGATCCTTTTGAGCCTTCTACAAGGTGAACGTCAAATAGCCCCCAGCGAGCCTAGCTAAGCTAGCCGCGTTGGGGGCTATTTGACGCTTACTCTACAAGCAAATCATCTAACCAGGGCTAAGTGACTAGACTGTCACATTCAAGTCACTGTAAAGTTACTTCGGGCAGATATATTAAACCCATCGACAAACGGTTGGAGGGTTCAGCATGGAAATTCTAAGGATCGAACATAGTATAAATGCCTATGAACTTCTGTAAGAAGGGAAGAGAAACGCACGTGACAGAAACGAAACGGATATCGAAACCGAAGCTGTTGGAGCTGGACATCGTCCGGGCCATCGCCATTCTCGCGGTCGTGCTCATTCATTCGACGGCCGACCCCACGGTCGAGCTGCCGCCGGGCAGCGGCCCCCATGCGGTGTATCTGACGCTCAACAAGCTTTCCAGTTTTGCCGTGCCGGTATTTATCCTGATCAGCGGTCTGGTATTGTTTTACCGCTATCAGGACGACTTCGGCGGCAAGCAGGCGCTGCAGTTTTATTTGAAGCGTGTCAAGCAGGTGCTGTACCCGTATTTGGTGTGGTCGCTCTTTTATTACTTGTACAACCAGTGGATTTTTGTCGGGCAAAACCTGCACTGGAAAACGAGAGAATTTTTGGGTTTGCTAAAGTGGGGGGAAGCTTCGTATCACTTATACTTTATGATCATTATCATCCAGTTTTATTTGCTGTTTCCGCTGCTGATGTGGCTGTGCCGGACATTTCCCTGTTTCCGCAGCGGCTTGATCTGGATCGGCCTGTTCATTCAGACCGGGTTTTATGCGTATCACATCTGGGTGAAGCCGATCGGCCACATGCCTGCGCTCGCTATTAACTATTTCAGCATGTTTACGCTAGGCGGATGGATCGGTCTCCATTACGAAGCATTCGCGGCTTGGATTCGCAAGCACTTCGTCTGGGTGCTGCCGCTGACGGCGGTGCTCGGCTTCGGCTTCATGGGCTTGTCCCAGATGGAAGTGCGGCTGAAAGTCGATCTGGCCCACCCCTGGAATCACGTCTTGTATTACGCTTATGCGGCTTTTGCCGCCATGAGCTTTATCCGATTGGGCCAGTTGCTGCTGGAGCGGGCCAAAGCGGCGGCGCGCGTGCTCATGACGCTTGGAGCCGCCTCGTTCGGCATTTATTTGGCGCATCCGGCGTTGATGACCTATTACAAAATGCATGTCCTCCCGTTCAGCAGCGCCATGTCGGCTTATCATGCCTATATATTTGAGGTGTTCGCGCTTTGTCTGACGATTCCGTGGATCGCAACGTTCTTGTATGGTCAAGCCATGCGGTCGTTCCGGCGCAAGAAGCCAAAGCTAAGCCCCGGCGGGAGCGCTTAGCGAAGTTAAGGTGCTATTTTGGCCGGGACCCTCATACAATGTATCGTACAAGTTGTACGAGGGGAGGCTGGAATTTTGAAGGGGACCCGTCATATCATGGGGTTGGCCCTGGCGCTGGGCATGATGCTTTACGCCGTACCAAGGCTCGATTTCAGCGGGGGCTGGACGCTGGCTTCCGTTTTCGGCGCGGGATGGATCGCTTTTGCGCTGCTCGTCATTGCCGCACATTTGCACGAGCTGCTTGGCGTGGAGGAGGAGACGAAGCGGGAGCTGCTCAAGATCAAACGAATGAAAAAATGGCGGCTGGAGCAATCGCTGCAGGGAAGGCGCAGCCTTTTGCAGATCAAAAGATAGCGAAAAAAGTCCGTTTTCACCCCTTAAGCGGTGGGAAACGGACTTTTTTTCTGCCCCTCGGCTACACAATGAGCGAGATCGCTAACAGATCGAACAGGACGAGCGGTAAGATCACATTGCTGTAGAAGGGATTGTAGAACGAATCAGCATAAGGGCCGGGAAGCAGGGCGCGGCCGTGCTCCGGAGACATTTGCAAATACGCGTAATGATCGTCGATATTTACGATCGTGCCTTCGTAGCTGTGCCCGTGGACCGTATAGACGCGTACGGGCCTCTGCAAATATTCGGTGCATATGCTGTGAATGCGGTTCTTGCACCGGTTGAATGCTTCCGCGTCGCGCGTATCAAGCTCGTAGACGGTCCGCGTCTCGCCTGCGAATGGGTTGTCTGGCATATGGATTCCACACCTCCTATGGGGTTTCGCCTAATCCATTGTATGCTGACGGGCTGCTTTTCTAGTCCTGAGCGCAGTTTTTTTTGTGCAAAAAAAATGATAAGATATAGTACAGAGTGATACAGAATTAGAATGGATTGGTGAGACAGATGAGTGAAAACGAAACGACCAACGTGCAGGAAGCCGCAACCAAGCACGAACAAATCTTGAAATATATCGAGAGCTTGAACATCGGCAGCAAAATCTCCGTCCGCAAAATCGCCGAGATACTGGGGGTCAGCGAAGGGACGGCTTACCGCGCGATCAAGGAGGCGGATGCGATCGGACTGGTGGCGACGAAGGAGCGGGTAGGCACGGTCCGCGTCGAGAAAAAGCTGCGCGACCAGATGGATAAGCTGACGTTCGCGGAAGTCGTGAATATGGTCGACGGCGAAGTGCTCGGAGGCCTAGCGGGCCTGGACAAAACCTTGAACAAGTTCGTCATCGGCGCGATGGAGCAGGATGCGATGATGCGCTATATCGATCCGGGCAGCCTGCTGATCGTCGGAAACCGGAGCACGGCGCATCTGGGCGCGCTGGAGCAAGGGGCGGGCGTGCTGATTACAGGCGGCTTCGGGACGAGTGAGGAGGTCAAGGAGCTCGCCAACCGGCTGGAGCTTCCCATCATTTCCAGCAGCTACGATACGTTCACAGTCGCATCCTTGATCAACCGGGCGATTTACGACCGGCTGATCAAGAAGAAAATTTTGCTGATCGAGGACATCGTCCCCCAATCGATGCAGGTGTACGCGCTGAAGGCGCACCATACGCTGAAAGACTGGCAGCGGCTGCACGAGGAAACCGGGAATAGCCGTTTTCCGGTAGTGGACGAGTGGAACCGCGTTATCGGCATGATTACGTCGAAGGATTTGATCGGCGCCGAGCCGGACCAGACGATCGACAAGCGGATGACCCGGGGACCAGTGACGGCAAACACCAACACGTCGGTGGCGGCGGCGGCCCATCTGATGGTATGGGAGGGCATCGAGCTGCTGCCGATCATCGACATGAGCCGCAAGCTGACCGGCGTTATCAGCCGCAAGGACGTGCTGAAGGCGATGCAGCATATTCAGCGCCAGCCGCAGCACGGGGAGACGTTCGAGGATTTAATCTGGTCGGGCTTCTGCGAAGAGAAGGACCGGGACGGGCATCCCGTGTTCCGCGGGACGATTACCCCGCAAATGACGAACCGGCTCGGCACCGTCTCCGAAGGCGTGCTGACGGTGCTGATGACGCAGGCTGCTTATCACGCGGTGCAGGATGTCAAGAAGGGCGATCTTGTGCTGGACAACATGGCTTCGTATTTTATCAAGCCGGTGCAGATCGACAGCGCGGTGGAAATTCGTCCCCGCATTATCGAGGTAAGCCGCAAATTCGGCAAAATCGATGTCGAGATGCATCTGGACGGCGCTTTGGTGGCTAAGGCGATGCTGACGGCGCAAGTATTCGAGCCTTAGAGGAGAGCGGAAAAAGGGGGCTGCGAAGCCGTTCAAGCCCGCAAATGGCTTCACGGGCTTGGCGGGCGGCCGGAAGGACATCGTCCTCCGGTGCCGTCCCGAGATTTATGCGTTGGCGGTTTATTTCCGGCTGAACAGATTGTGATTGCGGATGCCCGCAAACAGATTGAACAAGCCGAGCAGCAGGCAGACGGTTCCGAAGATGCGGCGGGTTGCGGAATCTTCGAAGAAGAACAGCTGGGATACGGCGATCACGACAAGCATAAGCCCCATGAAGATGTTCATCCGGGCCGAATACAGGCCGCGCCGTTTCGGCTCCTGTTCCCGGCGGTAACGCACACTGAAATAGAGCGAAAATACGAGGAAGATGACGATCAGCACGCTGAGCGTCCATTGCATGGTTTGCATCTTGAGCGGCACATCCTTATGTACGGGTTCTGCTTCCACTTTAGCGATTTCCGCGCGGGAAATCAACCGGCTGTGGAAGATTACGAGAGCGGGATTCGCTTCCACTCTTTGACCGTGACCCATACCTTAAGCTCTGTTTGGGTCAGCACGATCCATTTGACGGCCTGTACGACATAATCCTTATCCAGCACGCCGACGTAAGGCTTCTCCGTCAAAATTTGCTCGTAGACGTCAGGCATCGCGGCAAAATCGGATATTTTGCGGCCGACAACGATTTTTTTCAAGTCGCCGTGAATGCGGCGCTTCAGCTCGCTTTCCGTCACCTTGTCGAGCGTCGTGTGCTCTCCGGGCTCGATATAAATGTTCAGGAGATTGATCGTCGTCTGCTGATTTTTCGTTTTGGTCAAATCGGCGATCTTGGCTTCCAGATCCACCTTGGCGGAGAGCAGCTCCCGGTTCTGCTCGATCATCATATTCAAGCGTTGATTGTATGCGCTCAGAAACAGGGCGGCGCCGATGACCATCCCGGCGACAAGGAGGCCTGCTGCATGCAAAAAACCGCCGGACGAAGCGGAAGCGGGCGTCTTCACCCCTCGCTCCCTCCTTTGCAGATCCACTGGATCAGGGTCGAGCCCATATGCGCGCCGACGAAGGCGCAGACGATGTACATGATTTGTTTGATCGCCGGGGAGATATGTCCTTCGATAAAATGCGTCTCAATCGCGCGGATCGGATCGATCGTTCCGCCGATGGCGGCGACGATCGCCCAAATTTTGATTTGCTCCGCGACGCTCGTCATCCGGTACACCGGAGGTTCGAGCGTCAATACGGCGCTAATGCCGGCCAGCATCGTCCCCCCGAGCACGACTCCGAACGCCACGAAAAAATCAAGAAAGCATCTGGATACAAATGGAGACATCGTTCCTCATCCTTTCCGGACTGTTGAGCAGCCGTTCCCAGCCGTTCGGGGCTTGGCCGACTTCGCCTTACTAATATATATGGCACACTTGTTCGCATTATGCTAAACTATGGATAAATATTTCAAACGCGGGGAGGCGGCCCGGATGGGCGATTTCGTACATTTGCATGTGCACAGCGAATACAGTCTGCTCGACGGCGCCGCGCGCATCGACGATTTGGTCGGCCGTGCGGCCGAGCTCGGCATGAAGGCGCTGGCGCTGACGGATCACGGTGTGATGTACGGCGCCATTCCTTTTTATAAAGCGTGCAAGCAGCGGGGGATCAAGCCGATTATCGGGTGCGAGGTTTATTTCACCTCGGGCTCCATCCGGCAAAAAGGCAGCCGTCAAGAGCAGCCGATCTATCACCTGATTCTGCTCGCCAAAAATAAAACCGGATATCAAAATCTGATGAAGCTGTGCTCCATTGGACATTTGGAAGGCTATCACTATAAGCCGCGGATCGATCTGGAGCATCTGGAGCGCTATGCGGAAGGGCTGATCTGCACCAGCTCGTGCCTTGGCAGCGAGGTGTCGCAGCATCTGCTGCACGGACGCTACGACGAGGCGAAGGCGGCGGCGCTGCGTTACCGTGCGATCTTCGGAGACGATTTCTTTCTGGAGCTGCAGGACCACGGCTTGACGGAACAAAAGAAAGTGATGCAGGACATGCTCCGGCTTGCCCGCGACACCGGCATTCCGCTGGTCGCGACCAACGACGCGCATTACGTTCGCGAGCCGGACCATGCGATGCAGGACATCCTCATTTGCATAGGTACGGGCAAAACGATCGACGACGAAGCGCGGCTTAAGTTTCATACATCGCAGCTTTATTTGAAAAGCCCGGACGAGATGGCAGAGCTGTTCGCCCATGCGCCGGAGGCGCTCGCCAATACGCTGGAGGTAGCCTGGCGATGCGACCTTGAGCTTGAGTTCGGGCAGTCGATTTTGCCGGAATTCGCTCCGATTCCGGACGGTATGACGGCCGGGGCGTATCTCGCCCAGCTTTGCCGGTATGGCCTTGAGCAGCGGTACGGCGCGGCCGAGGAATGGAACGACGCGGAGTGGCGGAGCAAGGTGGAAGAACGGCTGCATTACGAGCTGTCCGTCATCGAGCGGATGGGGTATTCGGATTATTTTCTGATCGTATGGGACTTCATCCGTTTCGCTCACGAGCAGGGGATCGCTACCGGACCCGGACGGGGGTCGTCGGCGGGGAGCCTCGTCGCCTATGTGCTGCGCATCACCGATGTGGACCCGATCCGCTACAGCCTGCTGTTCGAACGGTTCCTGAACCCCGAGCGGGTGTCGATGCCCGATATCGATATCGACTTCAGCGACCTCCGGCGCGACGAGGTGATCGACTATGTCGTGCGCAAGTACGGCCGGGACCGGGTGGCACAGATTATCACCTTCGGAACGATGGCCGCCAAAGGGGCGGTGCGCGACGTCGGCCGGGTGCTGAACATGCCTTACGGTGAGGTGGACCGCGCGGCCAAGCTGATTCCGCATCAGCTCGGCATGACGCTGGAGGAGGCGCTGCGCACGAGCCCCGACCTGAAGGCGCTCGCCGCGAAGCAGCCGAAGACGGCGGAGCTGCTGGAGCTGGCGATGAAGGTGGAAGGGATGCCGCGCCACGCCTCCACCCACGCCGCCGGCGTCGTCATTTCGCGCGAGCCGCTGACGCAGTACGTGCCGCTGCAGGAAGGAACCGAGCAGACGGCGCTGACGCAGTATACGATGGAGCATCTGGAAGCGATCGGCTTGTTGAAGATGGACTTTCTCGGACTGCGGACGCTGTCCATCATTGAGCGCACGCTGGAATGGATTTGCGAGCAGACGGGGACGCCCTTCGACTGGACGAAGGTACCGATCGACGATTCGGCGACTTATGCGCTGCTCAGCCGAGGCGATACGACGGGTGTTTTCCAGCTGGAGTCGGCCGGCATGCGCCGCGTGCTGAAAGAGCTGCGGCCGTCGAACTTCGAGGACATCATCTCGGTGCTCGCGCTCTACAGGCCGGGCCCGATGGAGTTTATCCCGAAGTATATCGCCTGCAAGCATGGACAGCAGCCGGTGGAATACCCGCATGAAGCGCTGGAGCCCATCCTGCGGGATACGTACGGGATCATCGTTTATCAGGAGCAGATTATGCAGATCGCTTCGAAGATGGCCGGATTCAGCCTCGGCGAAGCGGATTTGCTGCGCCGGGCAGTGAGCAAAAAGAAGCGGGAAGTGCTGGACGAGGAGCGAGCCCACTTCGTGAAAGGGAGCCTCGGCCAAGGCTACAGCGAAGCCGAGGCAAACCGGGTGTACGACATGATCGTCCGCTTCGCCGACTACGGCTTTCCGCGGGCACATGCGACGGCTTACGGTGTGCTTGCGTTCCAGACGGCGTATCTGAAGGCGCATTACCCCGTACCGTTCATGGCGTCGATGCTGACTGCAGTGACGGGCAGCCATCATAAAATTGCGGAATATGCCGACGAATGCCGCCGCATGGGCATCGCCGTGCTCCCGCCCGACGTGAACGAAAGCGGCTTTCTGTTTACGCCGGTTGCGGCTGAGAACGCCGGCGCGATTCGCTTCGGCCTCGCGGCGATCAAGAACGTCGGGACGCACGCGATCGAATCGATCATCGCAGAGCGACGTACGGGAGTCTATGCCAGCTTGATCGATTTCTGCAGGCGCGTCGACCTGCGCGTCTGCAACAAGCGCGTGATGGAGTCGCTGATTCAAGGCGGCGCGCTCGATTCGCTGCCGGGCCACCGGTCCCAGCAGCTCGCGATGCTGGAAGACGCTGTCGATGCGGCGGTCAAATGGCGCAAGGACCGCGAAGATTTGCAGCTTGTGCTCGACGGCTTCACGGAGGAGGTCAACTGGGAGGTGGAATACCCTCAGATTCCTCCGTTCACGCTGACGCAAAAGCTGGAGCTGGAGCGGGAACTGCTCGGCCTGTACATTTCCGGCAGCCCGCTCGACGATTTCGATGCGGTGCTGCAGAAGCTGGAGACGGACCTGCTGTCCCGGCTTCAGGAGTACCCGGACGGCAGCGACGTCATGGTTGCCGGGCTGGTCATCTCGAACAAGACGATCGTCACGAAAAAAGGCCAGCCGATGGCGTTTATGGAGCTGGAAGACCGTGTCGGCAAGGCGGAGGTCGTGCTGTTCCCGGAAACGTGGAAAAAGTACGCCCCGCTGGTGCAGAAGGGCAAGCCCGTGCTGGTCGTCGCCAAGCTTCAGCTCGGGGACGAAGACTACAAGCTGCTGGCCGATCAGCTTATTGCGCTGGCCGATCCGCATCTGGAGCAGAAGGCGGTTAAGCCGGCGCCGCTCCCAGCAGGCTCCTCGCGAAGCGGTCAGCGGCGCGCTTCCGGCTTCACGCCCCGCGGCACAGCTTCGGCGGCAGCTTCCCCGGCGGCGGCTCAAACATCCAGCCCCTCGCCGGGCGGGGCGGAGCGCAAGGCTGCGGACCGGCCCGTGCAGGCCGCTGAAACCGCCGTCCGCGGTTCCCGCGCCGCAACGACGGGTCAGCGCGTCTATATGCGCATTTCTCCGCAGCGCGAGCAGCCGGCGGTGCTTGAATCGCTTAAGCGGCTGATCGCCGGGCACGGCGGTCCGCTGCCGGTCGTGCTGTACTACGAGCGGACCCAAAAAACGCTCGGCTTAAGCGACCAGTACAAGGTGAAGCCGTCCCCCGAGCTGTTCGCTCGTATTGAAGAGCTGCTTGGCAAAGACAGCGTGAAAGTGAAATAAATCGCGCCTCCCCCGCATACATTTAGTAACCTGCACCCTTTCGGCGAGACGCGAGACTCGCCGGTTTGCACGCGTTACGAAATGGAACCGGAGGAGGCGTTATTTTTTCTATGTCCTGCCAACATATTGTCGAATGTTTGGAGAAACGCGGCGTTACTGTCGAACGCATAGCGGACATTGTGCGCGAATTGCAGCTTCCCTACAATCCCGCGCTTTCCGCGGAGGCGTGCATCGAGAGCGTGATGACGGTTCTCCGAAAGCGTGAAGTCCAATACGTGCTTTATACCGGAATCGCGCTGGACGAGCTGGCCGAACGGAAGGAGCTGCCCGAGCCGCTGCAGGGACTGATGGAGACGGATGCGCCCTTGTACGGCGTGGACGAGACTTTGGCGCTCGGCATTGTTCACGTATACGGCATGGTCGGGCTGACCAGCTTCGGCTATTTGGATAAGAGAAAGCCGGGCATCATTCGCGAGCTGAACGACCACCCGACACGCATTCACGTTTTTTTGGACGACCTGGTAGCGGGACTGGCCGCCGCGGCTTCGGCCCGGATCGCGCACAAGCATCAGGATGAGGCGGATGGCCTTTCGACGCAAACTTGACTGTCGGGATTTGTCGAAACGGCGCACGTTTTATCGATAAAGACCTCCCCTCCGGCATACCGAACTTCGGTTGCGGGAAAAAGTGCACTTATGATATCATTATTGCATTATGTTCGGGAGGTCCTTTTCCATGTGGACGGTTATCTATATCGCTCCGACCGCTAAAATCGCTGAAAGAATCAAGCAAAGACTTACGGAAGAAGGCTTCCTTGTTCAAGTCCGTGCTATCAACATGACCAAAAACCAATTTGAGATCGTCGTTCCCGAAGGCGAATTGGAAGAGGTTCAGGAAGTGCTGAATTCCATTTTGCATAGATCCTAAACAAGTCCCCAATACCGCAAGCGAGGTGAAAATTGTGCAATTTAAAGACTTGTTTCAGAAAAGAAAATATGCCACGGTTCCTTCCGTGGACAGGAGGGCTCCGAACCGGGTGATGGACGGAGCCATCGACGTTCCCGAAGAGCGTCCGAAACGCGAAATCCCGGAAGGCCTGATGAACAAGTGCCCCAAGTGCGGGACGATCCAGTATAACAAAGAGCTTGATAAAAACTTAAAAGTATGTACCGCTTGCGAGTACCATTACAAGCTGAATGCCGTAGAGCGGATCCAGATGACGATGGACGAAGGCCGTTTTGTGGAATTTGACAGTGAGATGGCATCCCAGGACCCGCTCGAATTCCCCGCTTACATAGCCAAGTACAACAAAGCGGTTGAGTCTACCGGCATGCAGGACGCCGTTATTACCGGCGAAGGAACGATCGGAGGGTATCCGGTTGTCGTAGCGGTGATGAGCTTCGACTTTATGGGCGGAACGCTCGGATCGGTTGTTGGCGAAAAGGTGACGAACGCGATCGAGCATGCGACCCGGACGAACCGACCGCTTATCATTTTCTCCACATCGGGCGGCGCGCGGATGCAGGAAAGCATTCTCAGCCTGATGCAGATGGCGAAAACGAGCGCGGCGCTCGCCAAGCTGAACGAGCAGGGCGGCCTGTACGTTTCCGTCATTACCGACCCGACCTTCGGCGGCGTCAGCGCGAGCTTCGCGATGCTCGGAGACTACATTATTGCCGAGCCAGGCGTGGCGTTCGGCTTTACCGGCGGACGCGTCATCGAACAGACGATGAGAATCAAGCTGCCGCCAGGCTTCCAGACGGCGGAATTCAACCTGAAGCATGGACAAGTGGACCTGATCTCGCACCGCAAAGAAATGCGCAGTACGCTGACCCGTCTTCTTAGCATGCACGGGGTAAAGGAGGAAACCGTTAATGGCTAGTGAAATGCCTTTCGAGCAGCCGCTAGTCGAGCTTCGCGCCAAAATCGACGAGCTGCGCAAGTTCGGAGCGGACAAGCAGATCGATTTCTCCGAGGAGATCAAGCGCTTGGAGCAGCGGCTGGAGCAGCTCGAAACGGAATTGTACGCCGGCATGTCGACCCGGCAAAAAATGCAGGTCGCCCGTCATCCGCAGCGCCCGACGTCACTTGATTACATTCAGCATTTGTTCACCGATTTCATCGAGCTGCACGGGGACCGTTTATTTGGCGACGACCTGGCCATTGTGGGGGGCATCGCACGCTTTAACGGCATTCCAGTGACCGTGGTCGGCCATCAGAAAGGGAAAGATACGAAGGACAACATTGCGCGTCACTTCGGCAGCCCGCATCCGGAAGGCTTCCGCAAAGCGCTGCGTTTTATGAAGCAGGCGGACAAGTTCAAGCGTCCGATCATTACGTTCATCGATACGAAAGGTGCTTACCCCGGCAATGCGGCGGAAGAGAGAGGGCAAGGGGAAGCGATCGCCCGGAATCTGATGGAGATGGCATCCTTGCGAGTGCCTGTCTTGTGCGTCGTCATCGGCGAAGGCGGCAGCGGCGGCGCTTTGGCGCTTGGCGTAGGCAACCGCGTATTTATGCTTGAGAATGCGATTTATTCGGTTATCAGTCCAGAAGGCGCAGCCTCGATTTTATATAAAGACGCTTCAAAATCGATGGAAGCCGCCGAAGCGATGAAGATTACGGCGGACGAAATTTTGAAGCTCGGCGTAATCGATGCGATCATTTCCGAACCGAAGGGCGGCGCCCATCGGGATGTTGCCGCGCAGGCGGAATCGATCAAGCAAATGTTGTGGACCCACTTGCAGGAATTGCTCAAGATGACAGAGAATGAATTAATAGAAGACCGTTATAATAAATTTAGACAAATCGGTCGGTTCACCAAGATCCAGGAGGGAAATCATGCGTAAAACAAAAATTGTGTGTACCATCGGACCGGTCAGCGAATCGCTGGACATGTTCAAAAAGCTGATTGATGCAGGGATGAACGTTGCTAGGCTGAACTTCTCCCACGGCGATTTCGAAGAGCATGGCAACAGAATCAAGAACGTGCGTCAGGCTTGTCAGGAGCTCGGCAAAAGCGTAGCCATTCTGCTTGATACCAAGGGACCGGAAATCCGGACCGGCAAGCTGAAGGACGATCAAAAAGTTGAGCTGCTTCAGGACAATCTGATCACCTTAACGACGGAAGAAGTACTCGGCGATGCCGAGCGCGTTTCCATCACATACAGGGACCTTTACAGGGATGTAAAGATCGGTTCCACCATTCTGATCGATGACGGCTTGATCGGACTGACGGTCGAGGATATCCGCGGAACGGATGTCGTGTGCCGGATTAAAAACGGCGGATTGCTTGGAGGTAAGAAAGGCGTGAACGTGCCGGGGGTGAAAATCAACCTGCCGGGCATCACGGAAAAAGACGCGAACGATATCATTTTCGGCATTCAGCAGGGAGTGGATTTTATCGCTGCTTCTTTCGTGCGTAAAGCGAGCGACGTCCTTGAAATCCGCGAAATTCTGGACCGCCATAACGCAACGCATATTCAAATCATTTCCAAAATCGAAAACCAGGAAGGCGTGGAAAACCTCGACGAAATTCTCGAGGTATCCGACGGTCTCATGGTAGCGCGCGGCGATCTCGGTGTGGAAATTCCGGCCGAAGACGTACCGATCGTGCAAAAAGCGATGATCAAAAAATGTAACCAAGTCGGCAAACCGGTTATTACGGCTACGATGATGCTGGATTCCATGCAGCGCAACCCGCGCCCGACGCGTGCGGAAGCGAGTGACGTGGCGAACGCGATCTTCGACGGCACGGACGCCGTGATGCTGTCCGGCGAAACGGCAGCAGGGAAATACCCGGTGGAGTCGGTGCAGACGATGGCCCGCATCGCCGAGCGTGCGGAAACGGCGCTGGAGTACCGGGAAATTTTCATCCGTCAAAGCAATGCGCAGCAGACGACGGTAACCGAGGCGATCAGCCAAGCGGTAGCGAACTCGGCGCTGGATCTGGACGCCAAAGCGATTCTGACTTCGACGGAAAGCGGCTATACGGCGCGTATGGTATCCAAATACCGTCCGAAGGCGCCGATTATCGCGGTAACGCCGAACGACCGCGTGCTTCGCCGTTTGTCGCTCGTATGGGGCGTTATTCCGGTGAAAGGCGAAACGTGTACTTCGACCGACCAATTGTTCGAGCATGCCGTAGATGCCAGCGTGAAGTCAGGCCTGGTCAGCCTGGGCGATCTGGTCGTGATTACCGCAGGCGTGCCGGTCGGCCGCTCCGGAACGACCAACTTGATCAAGGTTCATCAAATCGGTGAAATGATCGCCAAAGGCCAAGGGATCGGCACGCAAATCGCCACAGGCCATGTCGTGACGGCCCGCTCCGCCGAGGAAGCGAATGCGAAGACGACCGAGGGCTGCATTCTGGTTACTATTACAACCGATAAAGACTATATGCCGGCCTTCGAGAAAGCGGCAGCGGTTATTACCGAGACGGGCGGGATTACGTCCCATGCGGCGGTTGTCGGCATCAGCTTGGGCAAGCCTGTCATCGTCGGTGTGGACAACGCGATCGGCATCCTGAAAGACAACGACGAAGTATCCATCTATCCGGAAGTCGGCGTCATCTATTCCGGCCGCGCCCGCGTGCTGTAAATAGAACATCGTCGAAGCCTTACGATACAGAACCATCGGAGCGAAATCGAACAGCGGTTTCGCTCCTTTGCTTTACAACTCTAGGATTCAGGAGGTTCGTATGCAGCATGCTTTACGTGTCCGCTATCAGGAGACGGACCAGATGGGCGTCATGTATCACGCCAACTATTTGAATTGGTTTGAAGTCGGCCGAACGGAGATGATCCGCGAGTTGGGTATGCCTTATCAGGCGCTGGAGGCCCGCGGCCTGCTGCTGCCGGTGATCGAAGCGGACCTGAAATTCCGCTCGCCCGCACGTTACGATGATCTGGTGACGATTGACACCAAAGTTGTCGAATTGAGGAGTCTTCGGATCCAGTTCGCTTACGAAATTAAGCGCGGCGAGGAAGTGCTGGTCACCGGGAGAACGCAGCACGTCTGGTTGAACCGGGATTGGAAGCCGGTGCGGATCGACAGAGAAGTGCCGGATTTATATGCCCTCCTTGCCAAAGTCATGAGCTAAAGCGCATCCCGAAATTCCGCTAACCTACAAATAATGAAGGACTTGGCCTTTCTTGGTCAGGTCCTATTCCTTTTTATGCTATATTTTCCAAAATGATTCGTGCTATTGTATAATTGAAGTACAAGCGGAAGGATTGAGCGATCAAAGGGGAGAGGCACTATGGAACTGCGTCATTTGCGATACTTCGTTACCGTTGCGGAGGAGCTGCATTTCGGCCGGGCGGCTGCACGCCTCAATATGGCGCAGCCCCCGTTAAGCCAGCAAATCCGCAAGCTGGAGGAAGAGCTCGGATTCTCGTTATTTTCCCGAAGCAAGCAGCACGTTGAATTAACGGATGCGGGGAAAGTATTCCTGGAGGAGTCGCGGTCGGCTTTAGCGCGTGTGGAGCAAGCGCGCGAGACGGCGGAGAAAGCGAGCCGCGGGCAAACGGGCAGACTGGTGATTGGCTTTGTCGGTTCGGCGACCTACCACATCGTTCCGCTGCTGCAGCAGTATCGGCTGCGTTTTCCTTCGGTGGAATTGAAGCTGCATCAAATGAAGAGCGGGAACCAACTGCAAGCGCTGCACGAAAAAAGTCTCCATCTCGGCATTGTGCGCGCCTCGATTCACAGTCCATATTTGAATACGGAGCTGTTTAAGCGCGAGCCGTTTATGGCGGTGCTTCCCGAGGCGCATCCGTTGGCCAGCCGGCAAGCGCTTAGCGTCCGCGATCTGGAGGACGAGCCGTTTATTTTGTCTCCCAGGCAAAACGGTTCTACTTATCACGATGCGGTCATCCATTTGTGCTATAAGGCCGGATTTTCGCCTAACATTGCGCTGGAAGCGCCTGAAATTTTAACCGTTGTTGCCTTTGTAGCCGAAGGGATGGGGGTTGCTTTGGTTCCCGCGTCATTTCGGCACCAGC
Source organism: Paenibacillus tianmuensis (assembly GCF_900100345.1). GTDB lineage: Bacteria > Bacillota > Bacilli > Paenibacillales > NBRC-103111 > Paenibacillus_G > Paenibacillus_G tianmuensis. The sequence continues at coordinate 81,177 of NZ_FMTT01000014.1, forward strand.
AAAATCAAGGGGTCGTTTACCGGGACATTCGGGAAGCCGCCGTTCTGGAAACAGCGTTTATTTGGCGGAAAGACGAGACGTCGCCGGTGCTGCCTGAATTTTTGAAGCTCGGCCAAGCGTTCGGCGATTGAACGGGTGTTCTTTTGCCTGCTTGATATGTTCTGCGTATCAGGAAGGACTTAACGGATATTGGACGTGATTTCCAGAGGGTCGATATACTGAAGGGGCAAAGTCAAACCATCGGGAGGAGCGAAAGAACGATGAGCGGATCATTCCAGCCCGGCCTTGAAAACGTTATCGCAAGCGAGACTGAAATTTCTTATTTGGATGTCGAAAAAGAACAAATTGTGCTGCGGGGTTACGATCTTATCGAATTGGCCAAAACCGTGACTTATTTGGACGCCGTTTCGTTAATGCTTGACGGCAGTCTGCCGACGCCCGAGTGGCGGAATGCTCTTGAGCTGAGCCTCAAGACGGAGTACGGACTGCCGGAGGATGCGCTGTCGATCCTGCGTCTGCTTCCGAAGCAAACGCATCTGATGGACGCCCTGAGAACGGGAATTTCCGCCATTGCCGGCTACGACCAGGATATCGAGGACCGGTCGCGGGAAGCGAATTACCGCAAATCGATCCGGCTGTTGGCCAAGGTACCCCAGATCGTGGCGAGCAGCTATCATGCGTCCATGCGGCAGCCTCTGGTGGAGCCCCGCCAAGACCTCTCGTACAGCGCCAACTTTTTGTACATGATTACCGGAAAGGTTCCTTCCGAAATGGAAGAGAAGACGTTCGATCAGTCGCTGATCGTCTACAGCGAGCATGAAATGCCTAACTCGACCTTTGCCGCGCGCGTCATTGCGTCCACGCAGGCCGATCTGTACGGGGCGCTGACCGGCGCCGTCGCTTCGCTGAAAGGCACGCTGCATGGCGGAGCGAACGAAGCCGTCATGAAGATGCTGCTGGAAGCGGGAGATGAGGACAGCATGGAGCCGCTGATCCTCGGCAAATTGAACCGCAAGGAGCGCATCATGGGCTTCGGCCACCGGGTGTACATGAAGAAGCCGGACCCGCGCGCGGTGCTGATGAAAGAAGCGCTGGCTGTGCTGGCGGCCGCCAAAAACGAAGAGAATCTGTACCGCATGTGCGTCATCGGCGAAGAGGTGATGAACCGCGAAAAAGGTTTGTATCCGAACCTCGATTACTATGCCGCGCCAGTTTATTATTTGCTGGGCATTCCGATCGACTTGTTCACCCCGGTCTTTCTTGCCGCCCGGACCGTTGGCGTCTGCGCGCATGTAATGGAGCAGCATGCGAACAACCGGCTTTTCCGGCCTCGTGTTCTGTACAAGGGACCTCGCGATCTGCATCCCAATTCGGCCTCGATCGGCACTTAACTGGTAGTGGGAGGAGACATCGATATGGTAGCAAACCCATCCATGGCTTATGAACAAGGACGAACCGCGTCCGCTGCGGATCAACTGTTAGTGGACATCGCGGATTACGCGCTGGAATACGAAGTCCAAAGTCCGGAAGCCCGGCGCATTGCACAGCACGTCGTATTGGATTCGCTCGGCACCGCCATTTTGGCGCTGCGCTTTCCGGAATGCGTGAAGCATCTTGGACCTGTCGTACCGGGCGTCACCGTGCCTCACGGCTGCCGGGTGCCGGGAACCCGCTATGAACTGGACCCCGTACACGGGGCGTTTAATATCGGGTGCATGATCCGCTGGCTTGATTACAACGATACGTGGCTGGCCGCGGAATGGGGCCACCCTTCGGACAATCTGGGCGGCATTTTGGCGGTAGCCGACTATCTCAGCCGCGTCCGCATCGCGGAAGGCAAAGCCCCTTTGCTTATGCGGGACGTGCTGGACGCCGCCGTGAAGGCGCATGAAATTCAAGGAGTGCTCGCACTCGAAAACAGCTTCAACCGGGTGGGGCTGGATCACGTGCTGCTGGTGAGGATCGCTTCGACGGCCGTCGTTACGGCGATGCTGGGCGGCAGCCGGGACGAAGTAGTCAACGCGCTTTCCAACGCTTGGCTGGACGGCGGCAGCTTGCGCACGTACCGGCACGCGCCGAATACAGGATCGCGCAAATCGTGGGCGGCCGGAGACGCAACCAGCCGCGCGGTCCGTCTCGCTCTCATGGCCGTCAACGGCGAAATGGGGTACGCCACCGCGCTTTCGGCCAAAACGTGGGGCTTCCAGGACGTATTGTTCCAAGGTAAGCCGCTGAAGCTTGCACGCCCGCTCGGCTCTTACGTGATGGAGAATGTACTGTTTAAAATTTCCTTTCCGGCCGAATTCCACGCCCAGACCGCCGTCGAATGCGCCTTTGCACTGCACCCGCAAATCAAGGACCGGCTGGACGAGATCGATCGGATTACGATGACGACGCACGAGTCGGCCATCCGCATCATCGATAAGAAAGGCCCGCTGCATAACCCGGCGGACCGGGACCACTGCCTTCAATACATGGTAGCGGTAGGCTTGCTGCATGGCGAGTTGACGGCAGAGCATTATGAGGATGAGGCGGCCAGCGATCCGCGAATCGATGCGCTTCGGGAGAAGATGGTCGTCACGGAAAATCCGCAGTACAGTCGGGATTACCTCGATCCGGACAAACGCTCGATTGCCAATGCCATCCAAATCCGCTTCACGGACGGGACGGAGACACCGAACGTGGAGTGCGAATACCCGATCGGTCACCGCAGACGGCGTGCTGAAGGGCTGCCGAAGGTGATCGACAAATTCGAAGCCAATCTGCTGACCAGGTTTCCTAAGCAAAAAGCGGCGCAAATCCTCGAACTGTCGCTTGACTTGGAGCGGTTGGAGCAGATGCCGGTAAACGAATACATGAATCTGTACGTCATTTAGTTTAACGGTACGGCTGCGGAATAAGACTTCCCGGGAGGAGTAACGATGGCTTGGTTGATGGAGCAGGAAAAGGACCAACGGGAGCTGGCGGCCGATTTTCGAAAACGGATGGAAGCCGGCCCGATTCTCAAAATTCCGGGTACGCACGACGGAATGGCGGCCAGAATAGCGAGGCAGTTCGGCTTCGAGGCGCTTTATTTGTCCGGTGCCGCCTATACGGCCAGCCGGGGCCTGCCGGATCTCGGGCTGATTTATTCGAATGAAGTCGCGGACCGGGCCCGCGAGCTCGTCCGCGCCTCCATGCTTCCGCTCCTGGTGGATATCGATACCGGCTTCGGCGGCATCTTGAACGCGGCCCGGACAGCCAAGGAAATGGTCGAAGCCAAGGCGGCCGCCGTCCAGATCGAGGATCAGGAAATGCCGAAGAAATGCGGCCACTTGAACGGCAAAAAGCTTGTTTCCACCGAAGACATGATGCAAAAAATCAAGACGATCAAGGAAATCAGCCCAACGCTTGTCGTCATTGCCCGCACGGATGCCAAAAGCGTAGAAGGCTTCGAAGCGGCGGTTGATCGGGCCAAGCATTATTTGGCGGCGGGAGCGGACGGGATTTTTCCGGAGGCGCTGGAGAGCGAGGAAGAGTTCAAGCGGTTCCGCGCCGCTATCGATGCACCACTGCTGGCGAACATGACGGAGTTCGGAAAAACGCCGTATTTTACCGCAGAGCAGTTTGAGGCTTGGGGCTTCAATATGGTCATTTATCCGGTAACCTCGCTGCGGGTAGCGGCCAAAGCCTATGAACGCGTATTTTCGGAAATTAGCCGAACCGGGACGCAAGCGGGATCGCTCCAAGACATGCAAACCCGCAAGGAGCTGTACGATACGATCCGCTATTACGATTACGAAGCCTTGGACGGAAAAATCGCTAAAACCGTTCTGCCGCCAACCGAGTAGATCCCTTGATTTCCAACGATTATCACGTAAAGAGTTCCTGAAGAGGCCAGTTCTTTCGGGAGCTCTTTTCGTTGTATAATGATAAAGCTCTTTTTGAATCGGCCTTGGATAAAAATTAGGTGTATTTTCCCTTGTGTTTACATAAAATTAACAAAAAGAGCGCGCTCGCTTAACATTGTCGAATTACGATATAGAAAGTAAACAAAACGAAGCTAAACGGTGAATGACTATGGAGGGTTTACTGCCTTATGAAGGACACTGCTGCGCGTGAGATGGCCAACCATTATCTGAACCGCGATTTAAGCTGGATCGAGTTTAACTGGCGCGTGCTGGAGGAGGCGCAGGACCCCGACACGCCGCTGCTCGAACGCGTCAAATTTTTATCGATCGTTTCTTCCAATTTAGACGAGTTTATGAGCGTCCGCGTAGCCGGGATCAAGGATCAGATCAAAGCGGGCCATACGAAAAAAGATTTCACCGGCTACACGCCTGCCGGACTGTTCAAACGCGTCATGAAGCGCTCGTCCAAAATGGTAACGGAGCAGTATAAGACGTACCGGGACGTGATCCGGCAGCTCGGCAAAGAAGGCATTATTTTTACCGAATACGACGATTTGAATGCGACCCAACGCAAAGCGATGGACGAATATTACCACGCCATCGTCTTCCCTGTGCTGACGCCGATGGCGGTCGACCAAGCGCGGCCGTTTCCGCTGGTGCGGACTCAGGCTTTATATTTGGCGGTCGTGCTGATGAAGGAAGGGGACGACCCGGAGGACGAACCGTATTTTGCTATCCTGCAGGTACCGTCCAATTTAAGCCGTTACCTTGCGGTGCCCGGACGAACCAACAGTAAGAAGCGCGAATTCATTCTCATGGAAGAGCTCATCGAAAAGCACATATATACGCTGTTCAGTGGCTATATTCCGATCTCGGTCCATGCGTTCCGGCTGACACGCAACGCGGACTTGACGCTGAACGAGGAAGGCGCCGAGGATTTGCTGGAGGAGATCGAAATCCAGCTCCGCAAGCGGCGCTGGGGGACGCCGGTCCGGCTGGAGGTGCAGAGGGGCATTCACCCGTATGCGCTGGAGCAACTGACGGAGGAGTTCGAGATTGTTGAGAACATTTTTGAAATCGACGGCCCGCTCGACCTGACGTATTTTATGAAAATGGCGTCGGCGCTTCAAGGCTTCGATCATTTGCGCTACAGCCCGATCCAACCGGTATACCCTTCCGAGCTCGACGATGTCGAGGATCTGTTCGCCAAGCTGCGGCAGCAGGATGTGCTCGTGTATCACCCTTACGAGTCGTTCGATGCCGTCACCGATTTTGTACTTCAAGCGGCTTACGATCCGCAAGTGCTCGCCATCAAAATGACGCTGTACCGGGTCAGCGGCAATTCCCCGCTCATCCAAGGGCTTGCCCGTGCAGCGGAGTCCGGCAAGCAGGTGACGGTTGTGGTGGAGCTGAAGGCGCGGTTTGAAGAAGAGCGCAACATCGCTTGGGCGCGCAAGCTGGAGCAGGCGGGCTGCCATGTCGTTTATGGGCTCGTGGGGCTGAAGACGCATGCCAAAATTACGCTGGTCGTCCGGCAGGAAGCCGATGGGCTGAGGCGGTACGTGCACGTGGGCACAGGGAATTACAATGACAATACGGCCAGATTGTACACCGATGTCGGCTTGTTTACTTCACATAAGGAAATCGGAGAGGACGCTTCTGCGTTATTCAACGAGGTGACCGGATATTCGGCGCCGCACAATTGGAAGGCGTTCGGCGTGGCGCCTACGGACATGATGGATAAGTTGTTCGAGAAAATTCGCCGCGAAGCGAAGCACGCTGCCGAAGGCAAGCCCGCGCGAATCATCGCCAAGTTCAACTCGCTCTCGAACCAGCAGATGGTCGACGAGCTGTATGCGGCTTCGCAGGCGGGGGTCGAGATCGATCTGATCGTGCGCGGCGTATGCTGCCTGCGGCCCGGTGTTCCGGGACTGAGCGAGCGGATAACGGTGCTCAGCATCGTCGACCGGTTCTTGGAGCACTCGCGCATTTTTTATTTCGAGAACGGCGGGGAGCCGGAAGTGTACATCGCCAGCGCGGATTGGATGACCCGGAACCTGACGCGACGCGTCGAGCTGATGTGTCCCGTATTTGACAAAAGCATCCAGAAGTCGCTGATCCATATATTGCGGCTCAACTTGAAGGATAACGTGAAGGCGCGACAGCTCCAACCGAACGGCATGTATAAACATGTCCGCGCGGAAGGAGGCAGGCCGCAGCTTCGCAGTCAATTTGTTGCCATGCGCATCAGTTCGTGGAAAACGACGACTCGTGAACTTTGAGCTGCTGTCCCCACGTATTTTTAAATTCTTTTTGCAGTCCGAGGACCTCTCTGTATTCGGCGGAGGGGTCGTGCTTTGCTTTCAACCGCAAATGCAGCGCCTTGCTCTCCGAGAACGCGGTCGTCACTTCCAGCGCTTGCGTCTCGCTAATATCGAGAGCGACGGCGAGCTTGAGCAGAGTGCCGAGCTTTGCGATCAGATCGGTATCGGTTTTTTTCAAAATATCTTTGTGATGCTGCACGGCCTGTTGGGTCCGTGCTTTTGTTTTGTATGAAGCGGTCAAGGCGCAGATCAGAATCTCTCGGTGGGTCAGACCGTCGATGCGCGTGTGCGCAATCATATGGAAGGAATGCTTCGGATACTGGTAATAGCTAAGCGACGCCCCGATCCGGTACAGCTTGGCCGCTACGATCAGACACAGACGCGCGCGCGGATCGAAGCGCTGCTTTCCCGCCTCCGTCAAGGCGTCGAACAGCTTCAAGGCCGTCCAGCTCACCTGCGAGAGATGCGCCCGAGGGGCCGTCGAATGAAGGGCGAGCAGGTTGTCTGCACTTCGCTCGGCCATATGCTTTAGCTCCGTGTCGACAGGATAAAAGCTTTCAAAGAACAGGCCATCCCGCAGGCCCGCGCCGCTGACGACATAGTGCGAAGCGCCGGCTGCCTGGAAGATCGTCTGAAGAATCAGCAGCCCCGGGATGATAATATCGTAGCGGTCTTTGGACAGACCGTCGATTTTTTTGCGTTTTTCTCCGGGCATGAGCGGGAGCCAGGCGGCGAGCTCGTCCACTTCGGCGGCGGAGATCGTATAATTATGCGTAAGCGGCAAGGAATATTTGCGCTTGCGCTGATTGATTTTGCATAGCGTCCGTACGCCGCCTCCGAGCCCGACGAGCGGCAGGCCGGGAGCCTGTCGAATCCAGGGCTCGCAGGCAATCGCGTCCTCGACCATCTGGCAGATGCCCTGCAGCTGTTCTTCGTGGAATTCGCCGTTTGGCGCAAACTTGCGCGTCGTATTGACCGCCCCGAAAGGAAACGATACGCTGCGGATCAAGGTGCGGTCGCGAAAGAGCGAAATTTCAGTGCTTCCCCCGCCGATGTCGACAAGAAAGCCGTCCGCTATATCCATCGTTTGGATCATGCCCAAGAAGCCGAGTCTGGCTTCGTCCTCCCCGGACAGCAGCTCGACGTGAAATCCGCTTTCGCGCCGCAGCGTGTTCAGAATCTCTTGCGAATTCGCCGCATTGCGAATGGCCGCCGTGGCGGCTACCCGGTATTCGGTCACTTCGTGAGCGTGACATATCCGTTTAAAATGCGACAAAACCTGTACGATCACTTGAACATCCTCTTGAGCCAATGTCCCGTCGGCGCCGATCCGCTGGCTTAAGCGAGCGGACTCCTTGAATTCGCCGATCACGCGGTACGCTCCGCCTGTCGTCTGTTCGTTTACGGCTAACCGGATCGAGTTGGAGCCGATATCAATGATGCCGATTCGCCGGCTGTTGTTCATGGCTGGTCCTCCTGCTAACGGGTGAAAGTTAGTTTTATTTTACCGTTACGGCGGAGGGAATGTCCACTGAGCCGCCCCCGATAAACTCCCCTAAGGGGCAAAGGAACGAACTGCTTACTCCATTGGTCTTCGCCGCGTTTTCCCGCTCCTTACCCATAAAGACATTGATTCCTTATGATTTATTATGAGTTAATATGAGTATAATGAAACTGGGCGAAGCCTTTACAGACGGGTCTTTATTCAGGTTGAGTACATAGGATTCAGCCGACAGATAGCATATGTTTATGGTGCTGATAATGAACTTTTATGTCTGAATTTGTTCACTTTAGTATCTAAATACTTTATATTAGACTTATGTGAATTCGAACGCTAAAGGAGAGATTATCTTGACTGCTACCAAAGGTTTGGAAGGAATTGTAGCCACAACGTCCTCCATCAGCTCCATTATCGACGGTGTGCTCACCTATCGCGGCATCAATATCGACGACCTTGCAGAGAACGCCACGTTCGAAGAGGTCGTATACTTGCTATGGTACGGCAAGCTTCCTAATCGCTCCGAGCTGGATCAATTAACGAAAGAACTGAGCGACAACGCTTCAGTTCCTGCCGAAGTGATCGAACAAATCAAATTGTACCCGAAAGACGTCAATTCCATGGCCGCGCTTCGTACCGCCGTTTCCAGCTTGGCGTTGTACGATGCCGAGGCAAACGATATGACTCCGGAATCCAACCTCCGCAAAGCGATCAAGCTGCAGGCGCAGCTGCCGACGATCGTAGCGGCATTCTCTCGCATCCGCCAAGGCCAAGAGCCGATCGCGCCGAAATCCTGTACTTCCGTTGCCGAGAACTTCTTGTATATGCTCACGGGCAAACAACCGGAAGCCATCGCCATCCAGGCTTTGGACAAAGCTTTGGTGCTTCATGCCGACCACGAGCTGAACGCTTCGACGTTCGCCGCGCGCGTAACCGTTGCGACGCTGTCCGATATTTATTCGGGCATGACGTCCGCGATCGGCGCGCTCAAAGGCCCGCTGCACGGCGGCGCCAACGAAGCGGTTATGGCGATGCTCGAAGAAATCGGCACGGCGGACAATGTGACCAGCTATATCAACGATAAGCTGGCCAACAAGGAGAAAATTATGGGCTTCGGCCATCGCGTCTACAAAAACGGCGACCCGCGCGCGAAGCATCTCCAGAAAATGTCCCAGGAGCTCGGTAAAATTACCGGCAACATGAACTGGTACGACATGTCCATTCAAATCGAAGAAATCGTGACGGGCCAAAAAGGGCTGAAGCCGAACGTAGACTTCTATTCCGCTTCCGTCTACACGACGCTCGAGATTCCGCGCGACTTGTTTACGCCGATCTTCGCGATCAGCCGTACGTCCGGATGGACGGCGCACATTCTCGAGCAATTTGACAATAACCGCCTCATTCGTCCACGCGCCGAATATACGGGACCTTCACATCAGGCCTTCGTTCCGATTGAGCAGCGCTAATCCGGCACGGGATGCCCGCACCTGCGGGAAGAAATAAAAAAGCAGCTATCCTACGGGTGGCTGCGGCGTTATCGGTCTTCTAAGAAGGGGACGGGCGCCGCTGCTCCCGTATCTTTTTGACATCATCATCCCTATTCCATGGAGCTCGTGTTGCAGCGGCTCCAAACCACTCCAAGGAGGCTTACCTATTCATGGCACAATTCGAACAATACGCACTTCCGACTGAAGGCGAACGCATCACCATCACAAACGGCAAACTGAACGTTCCGAACAATCCGATCATTCCTTTCATCGAAGGCGACGGCACAGGTCCGGACATTTGGGCGGCTTCCAAGCGCGTATTGGATGCAGCGGTAGAGAAAGCATACAAAGGCGAGAAGAAAATCGCATGGTACGAAGTATTTGCAGGCGAGAAAGCCTTCAACAAATACAATAACTGGCTGCCGAGCGATACGCTGACGGCGATCCGCGAATATATCGTAGCGATCAAAGGACCTCTGACGACGCCAATCGGCGGCGGTATCCGTTCCCTGAACGTTGCGCTTCGTCAAGAGCTGGATCTGTATGTGTGCTCCCGTCCGGTTCGCTACTTCAAAGGCGTGCCTTCCCCGGTAAAACGTCCGGAGCTGGTGGACATGGTTATTTTCCGTGAAAATACCGAGGACATCTATGCCGGCATCGAGTGGGCTGCAGGTTCCGACGAAGTGAAAAAAGTGCTTGCTTTCATGCAAAACGAAATGGGCGTAAAGAAGATCCGCTTCCCGGAAACGTCCGGTATCGGAATCAAGCCGGTATCTTCCGAAGGCTCGAAGCGTCTGATCCGCGCCGCGATCGAATATGCGATCGAGCATAACCGCAAGAGCGTGACTCTGGTACATAAAGGGAACATCATGAAGTTTACCGAGGGCGCGTTCAAAAACTGGGGCTACGAGCTCGCCGAGCAAGAGTTTGGCGACAAAACGTTTACTTGGGCTCAATACGACAAAATTAAAGAAGAGCAAGGCGTTGACGCGGCGAACAAAGCGCAAAAAGACGCGGAAGCCGCCGGCAAAATCATCGTAAAAGACGCGATTGCCGACATCGCCCTGCAGCAAGTGCTTACTCGTCCGACGGACTTCGACGTCATCGCTACGCTCAACCTGAACGGCGACTACCTGTCCGACGCTCTGGCTGCTCAAGTTGGCGGTATTGGTATCGCTCCGGGTGCAAATATTAACTACGTAACCGGTCATGCGATCTTCGAAGCAACGCACGGTACGGCTCCGAAATACGCAGGTCTCGACGTTGTAAATCCGGGCTCCGTTATTTTGTCCGGCGTTATGATGCTGGAGCACCTGGGCTGGCTGGAAGCAGCTGACCTGATCTACAAAGGAATGGAAACGGCAATCAACAACAAAACGGTAACTTACGACTTCGCCCGTCTGATGGAAGGCGCAACCGAAGTGAAATGCTCCGCGTTTGCTGACGAGATCATCAAGAGTTTCTAACCCTCCAAACCTCCCTTACAAGGGAGGCCCCAGGGGTTTCGGCCCCTGGACGACGAAAGTTGTCGGCATGCAGGGTAGAGGCGCACCCATGGGGCGTTTGAGAATGGAACGCGTTTGTCTGCGGGCGGCCCGGCTGAAGCCAGGCGCCCGCAGACACGCTTTCATGCGTGCACGGGCGTTTATGCGTTAGGTTGGTGTAGGAACGCGTTTGTCCTCGTGCGCACGAGCTGGCGCCGTGCTGCACAAGGACACGCTTCCATGCGCTTCCATGCGTCACTGATCATACGTCAATGATAAAGACTAAGCCAAAGTCATATGCTAATTCCTAAAATTGAATCATAAAATTAATGTGCGATAAAGCACAAACCAATGGGAGGAATTGATTATGGCAATCCAACGTAATAAAATTACGGTTGTCGGCGCAGGTTTCACGGGTGCGACAACAGCGCTGATGCTGGCGCAAAAAGAACTCGGTGACGTCGTATTGCTGGACATCCCTCAACTGGAGAACCCGACCAAAGGGAAAGCGCTGGATATGCTCGAAGCTTCCCCGGTGCAAGGGTTCGACGCGAACATTGTCGGCACGTCCAACTATGACGAGACCAGCGGTTCCGACATCGTGATTATCACGGCAGGGATTGCCCGCAAACCGGGCATGAGCCGCGACGACCTCGTGAACACGAACGCAGGTATCGTGAAATCCGTTTGTGAAAATATCAAGAGAACGAGCCCGCAATCGATCGTGATCATCCTGAGCAACCCGGTAGACGCCATGACGTATGTCGCTTACCAAACGCTCGGCTTCCCGAAAAACCGCGTTATCGGCCAATCCGGCGTGCTGGACACGGCCCGTTACTGCACGTTCATCGCGCAAGAGCTGAACGTTTCCGTAGAAGACGTGCGCGGCTTTGTACTCGGCGGCCATGGGGATGACATGGTTCCGCTCGTTCGTTACTCCAATGTTGGCGGGATTCCGATCGAGAAGCTCATTCCGGCTGACCGCATCGAAGCAATTGTGAAGCGTACGCGTACCGGTGGCGGCGAGATCGTGAACCTGCTTGGCAACGGTTCCGCTTACTACGCACCGGCTGCTTCCATCGTGCAAATGACGGAAGCGATCTTGAAAGACAAGAAGCGCGTTCTGCCTTCCATCGCTTTGCTCCAAGGCGAATACGGCTATGACAACCTGTTCATGGGCGTACCGACGCTGCTTGGCGGCGACGGCATCGAGAAAGTGTTCGAGCTGGAGCTGCTTCCGGAAGAGAAAGCGGCACTCGACAAATCCGCAGAATCCGTACGCAACGTCATCAAAGTCGTTACGGGCTAATCGCATAGTATCTGTTCAAAGAAAGACCTGTTTTCGCCGAAAGGCCGAAGCTGGTCTTTTTTTATTTTCAGAAGGAACGAGATCGGACTACGCTCGGCCAGAGCGGCAGACGAAAGGGATTGAAAGCCTTGGCAATCCATGGTACGATACAAAATGACTGACGAATCAGTCATAATGCCGGGATCTGCCGTGAGGAGAGTCCCAGGAGAGGTGAATTCGCCATTGGCTGTAGAGAAGAGAGATAAAATCGTCGAGTCGGCGCTGAAGCTTTTTGAGCAAAAAGGGTATCACAGCACTAAAGTGTCAGACATTGTGAAGGATGCAGGCATGGCGCAGGGCACGTTTTATCTTTATTTTAAAGGCAAGGAAGATTTGTTCCGCTGCGTGGCGGAGGAGTGCTTGAAAGAAATCGTCGTCGCGCTTGAACCGAAATCGTTGGATCCTTGCGAATTGCACAACGACAAGATGCACGATCGTTTGATCCGGGAAACACTCACGATTTATTACCATAATCGGACCATACTTAACATTTTGAAGCGGCATGGCGCCGCCTCTCCGGAAATAGCGGACATCTCGAAGCAGTTTTACGGCAATGTTTGCGAGGTTGTCAAGGGCATATTCAAGCATTTCAATGTCTATCCCGGGTATACGGAGGAGCAGTTGGATATGACCGCGTATGCGGAAATCGGGATGGTGGAGCTGGTCGCTTACCAGTGGTTCATCGAAAAAGGATACGGTCTGGAAAAGATTGACCCGCTTGCCGAGGTGCTCGTCGGGATCAACGTCAATGCCCTGCCGAAAATGGATGTGAGCGGAGGATGATCGCGAAGCTGCTGAAGTACCGCAAGGTGACGCTGCTGTTTTTCGTGATAGCGGTCGTGCTCGGGGTGTTCAATATTTTCACCTTGAAGCAGAGGGAGAATCCCGAGATCGAGATCACGTATGCGTTAGTGAAAACCGTCTATCCGGGGGCTTCGCCGGAAAAGGTGGAGCAGTTCGTCACCCGTCCGCTGGAAAATAAAATTAAGGAAATCAGCGGAATCAAGGTTATCAGCTCCACTTCAGCCGCCAACTTGTCGGTCATTCAAGTCGAGCTGAAGTCGGATACGGATATCCGCAGGGCGTGGGACTCGCTGCGTCAAAAGGTGCAGTCCGCACAAGGAGACTTGCCGGAAGGCGCGCGCCAGCCGGAAGTGAACGACGACTTAAGCAAAATTGCGGCGCAAATTTTGCATTTTGTCGTGGAGACGCCGGAGGAGCTGGAGCCGCTGCGGACGACGATGGACCACTGGAAAAAGCAGCTTGCGACCGTCCCCGGCGTGAGCAACGTCGAGGTCGTCGGACTGCCAAAGCAGGAAGTGGCGATTACGCTCGATACCGATAAGCTGGATACGCTCAGGCTGCCATGGGGCATCGTAGCGCAATCACTGAAAAATAAGCATGACCGGGTGCCGCTCGGAACGGTGAACAAGGACGCAAAGCAGTATTACGTCAATATGGGCGGAGAATGGAAATCCGCCGAGGATATCGCGAATACGGAGCTTCTGGGACTGCCTCCCGGTAAAGCGCTGAAAATTAAAGACGTCGCCGAAGTCAAGCTGAGCTCGAAGAAAAAAGAAGTATCCATCTTACATAACGGAAAGCCTGCCGTCGATCTGGTCATCAATACGGAGAAAGGCACGGATGTTCCGTCGCTGCAGAATCGCATCGATAAGAAGGTCGCGGAGCTGAAGCCGAAGCTGCCGGCCAACGTGAAGATCGAATCGCTGTTTACGCAAAAGGAAAGTCTCGACCATCTGTTTAACAAGCTGGGCAAAGAACTGCTGATGGGGATTCTTTCGGTTATCGTCGTCTGCTCCCTCGGGCTGACGTTCGGCACTTCGCTGATCGTGGCTTTGGCCATTCCGGTGTCAATTACGGTCGGTTTTATTCCCGTCGAGGCCATGGGAATCGATCTGAATCAGATTACGATCGTTGCGATTGTTATCGTGCTCGGCATTCTGGTCGACGACGCCATCGTCGTGAACGATAATATCCAGCGCCGCCTGCAGCTGGGCGATGATCCGGCTACGGCCTCGCTGGAGGGAAGCCGCGATGTTGCTATTTCAATCCTGACGGCGACGATTGCGACGGCTGCTGCGTTTTTGCCGCTGTTTTTCCTGCAGGGCAACATCGGCAGCTTCATTCGCCCGCTTCCTGTCGTCATTTCGCTATCGCTTGCGGCTTCCATGGCGATGTCGCTGACGATTGTTCCGATTTTCCGCCAATGGGTGGGTGAACGGCGGCTTCGCCGCAAAGGCTCCAAGACCGAGCCAACCAAAGGTGCTGTGGCGGCGTCCGGAAGCGAAGGGACGGACACTCCGGGTCTGCTCGGCAAGCCGATCGCAAGGCTGAGTGCCTTTTACGGAAAGCAGATTCACCGCTTCTTGCGTCGTCCGCTGCTGACCGGGCTCGCTGCGCTGCTGCTGGGCACCTCCGCCTTCGGATTGCTGCCGCTGCTTGGGGCAGAGTATTTCCCGCCTGCGGAGAAGGAAGAGATGCTCATTGATTTCAAGCTTCCGTCCGGCCGTCAGTTTGCGGAAACGGAGTTTACGATCCGCAAAGCCGCGGCATGGATGGAAAGGCAGCCGGGCGTGCGTTTTGTCTCGGCTTATGCCGGGAGAACGGCCCCGCATTTTTACTACTCGGAAGCGGATCAGACGGGCATTTTGATCGGACAGCTGTTCGTTAAGGTCGATACGAAGCAGTTGAACACGAAAGCGGTCGTCGTGCAGTGGCGGGAGCAACTGAAGGCGATGTTCCCCTCCGATGTGGAAATTACGCCGCGGAAGCTGGAGCAAGGACCGCCTGTCGGCGCGCCGATCGCCTTACGCATTAGCGGCAGCGAGCTGTCGGAGCTTCGCCAGATTGCGGCGGACATTCAAGGGATGCTGAAAGAAATCCCGGGTACGATCAGCGTAACCGACGATGTCGGAGAGGCCATGAACACCTACGAGGTGGAGCCGGACCCGGCGAAGCTGAGTTTATTCGGCGTGAACGAAAAGGATCTTTCCACGACGCTCAGAATTGCAACCGAAGGGCTGGAAGTGTCGGAGATGCAGAAAGGTGAGGACCTGATCGACGTGACTCTGTACGCCAAGATGCGTTCCGCCGACCCGGTGGAGACGATGAAGAAAATGTACGTTTCGACGCAAAAAGGCGGTACGGTTCAAATGCGCGAGCTGGGAGATATCCGCACCAGCCAAATGATCAAGTCGATTCATCACCGCGACCAGACCCGGACGATTACCGTGCGCAGCTATACGCAGGACCGGCTGGCGGACGATATTGTGAAGGATCTGCAAGCGAAGCTGGGAAGCTATAATGTTCCTGCAGGCTATGCGATTCAGTTCGGTGGCGAAAACGAGGAGCGTAATGAAGCGTTCGCCTCGATTGGAAAGCTATCGGTTATCGTTATTTTGCTGATTTACATCATTATGGTCATGCAGTTTTACTCACTGTCGATTCCGTTGCTTATTCTTTCGACCGTCTATTTGGCGGCAGGCGGCGCGATCATCGGTCTGTTTCTTTCCGGTTCGCCGATCGGCTTCATGGCGCTCATGGGGCTCGTCAGCTTGGCGGGCATCGTGGTGCGGAACGGGATCATTCTGATCGAATTTATCGAGCAGGCGCGCGAACGCGGACTGCCGCTGTACGAAGCGGTAGCGGAAGCGGGGAAAGCGCGGCTCCGGCCGATTCTGCTGACGACGGCCACGGCGATCGGCGGCTTGCTGCCGATGACGATTATGGGCGGAAATTTATGGCGCCCGATGGGAATTACGATTATTTCCGGTCTGCTGTATTCGACCATACTGACGCTGATCGTCGTGCCGTCGCTGTTCGTGATTTTGCAGAAGTGGCGCGACAAACGCGCGGCGAAAGCGGGTAAAGCGGTTCATCCGTAAGCCCGGTTTGCATTTGCTTAGGAAGCTCGTATTCTTGTATACTAGGGGAGAGAGAAAACGTGGTTGAATAGGGAGGGTTCCGGGATTATGTATCAAGTGTTTTTGTATTTACATGTGCTCGGCGCCATAATGATGGGCTTTTATCTCCTGTTGCCGTTTTTGGCAATGCGGGTGGAGGCGCTGCAATCGGGAACGGCGCAGTTCGGTTTTTTGAATGTGTTGTTTGCCGCTAACCGAGCGGGGCAGTTGGCGCTCGTGATCGCATTATTGTCCGGCGGTTATATGGTCAGCAAGGCGCCATATTCGGTGCTGTGGATGGTGCTGGCCGTCGTTCTGTTCCTCGCGATCGGGGCGCTGACAGGCATTCTCGGCAGCAAAATACGCAAGGCGCTGCAAGATCCGGCGGGCGGCAATATCAAGGCTCACATGGGTTCTATCAAGTCGCTTAGCGTGATCAACGGCATCATCTTCTTTCTTGTCGTTACGCTGATGATGTTCCCCTTTTAGTTCAGGTTAGAGTATAAAAAGGCCGGGATAACAACCCCGGCCTTTTTTGCGTATCTTTATTCGCTGGAAGTGACGGACGGAGGGTGCAGCCGCTCCATGCCATTCATGTACGGGCGCAGCGCCGACGGAATCCGGATCGAGCCGTCCTCGGCCTGATGATTTTCCAGCAGCGGGATTAGGATTCTCGGCGAAGCGACGGCCGTATTGTTGAGCGTATGGCAGTAGCGCAGCTTGCCGCCCGAATCGCGATACCGAATGTTCGAACGGCGCGCTTGGAAGTCGAGCAGGTGGGACGACGAATGGGTTTCGCCGTAGGCTTGGCGGCTCGGCATCCAAGTTTCGATGTCGTACTGCTTATACGTTTTTTGCGACATATCGCCGGTGCAGACGGCCATGACCCGGTAGGGCAGCTCCAGAAGCTGCAAAAGCTCTTCCGCGTTGCTCGTGATGGCTTCCAGCAGCGGTTCGGAACGATCAAGCTCGGCTTCGCACACGATAACCTGCTCCACCTTGGAAAATTGATGCACGCGGTATAAGCCGTACACGTCTTTGCCTGCCGAGCCGACTTCGCTTCGAAAACACGATGAGACGGCGGCAAGCATGAGCGGCTCGCGCACATCGACTACCTCATGGCTGTAATACGAAACAAGCGGCACTTCCGAGGTGCCGACCAGCCACTTGTCTTCGTCCGCGATCCGGTACACCTGCTCTTGGCCGAAGGGGAAGTAGCCCGTATGGGTCAAGGCATCGGCGCGTACGAGCAGTGGAACTTCCAATAGCGTAAAGCCCCGGCTTAGCAGCATATCCACCGCAAGCTGCTGTACGGCGCGGTGCAGCAGGGCTCCGGGGCCCCGCAGGTAATAGTTGCGGGTTCCGGCCGTCTTGACGCCGCGCGGGATGTCGATCATCCGGTGAAGCTCGCCAAGGGCTACGTGGTCTTTGGGCTCGAAAGCGAACGCGGGCGGCGATCCGTTACGCCGAATTTCAATATTGTCGGCATCCGAACGTCCGACAGGCGTGTCGGGAGAAACGAAGTTCGGGATGCGCAGCATCAACTGATCGAACTGCCGTTGCACCTCGGCCAACTCCGGTTCCGTCTCCGCCAAGCGGCTGCCCAGATCCTTCACGTTGCGTTTCAACGGCTCGGCTTCTTCATGGCCTCCCGAACGGACGAGTGTGCCGATCTCCTCCGACAGCTTGTTTCGGGCATGGCGCAGCTTCTCGGTCTCTTGAAGCAGATTGCGTTTCTTCTCGTCCCAGGCGAGCAGCTCGGCGACGGAAACGGCGATTCCTTTTTGATCGGCGACCGTTTGTACCCTCTCGTGATTTTGGCGAATCCAGTGAATGTCTAACATTGTGGTACCGCTCCTTTTTGTGGAAAATGACAAAAAGCGCCCTCTATCCTTTTGGGACGAGGAGCGCTTGTCTCGCGGTGCCACCCAACTTGACCGGACAGCATGGTGGTCCGATCCGCTTTGGTTCCGCGTTAACGGGCGGGCCCGGTTCACTTGAGGGACGGTATCGGTCCCTTTAACGAGAACGCCTCCGAGTTGGATACTCTTCATAGGCAAATGGTCAGTCATTCAATTTGTTGTAGTATAGCTTATTCGGGTAAAGGATTCAAGTGCAGAGCAGCAAAGAAACCGTCAGACTGGGTTCAGGCCCGCTTTGGATTGACCGGTCACTGCTGTTTTTGTACAATTAGGCTAGAGATGCAGGAGAGGGGAATTTACCCAATGGCAGGCACTTTGTAATGGTTGACGAACCGGATAGCGCACGATCCCGATTAGTTTTACGGGAGAGGTGTGCCTGTCTGTCGCCATTACAGGGACGCTTTGGGAACGAGTTCGACACCCGGCACGCGGATACCTTGTGGTATTCGCTTTTTTTAGTTAATCCGGGAATTGTTGCATCTCCGGTAGCTCACACTATTGCGTTCCATCTACACGGAGGGGATTGGATGAACGAGAAAAGATTGCAAGGCAAAGTCGCTATTGTGACTGGAGTGAGCCGCCGAAACGGTATCGGTAGCGCCATTGCCCGCGCGCTGGCGGAAGAAGGCGCCGATTTGTTTTTTACCCATTGGCACAAATACGATGAAGCTCAGCCTTACGGAAGCGACCGGGACTGGCCGAGGCAGATAGCCGAGGAGCTTATCGCGCTAGGGGTAAAGACCGCGTCGATGGAGCTGGATTTATCTTACAATGACTCGGCGATTCGGCTGCTGGATGAAGTGCAGCACCGGCTTGGCACCCCGTTTATATTGATCAATAACGCTACGCATTGCGAGGAAGTCGGCTTCGAGGCGCTGAATGCAGATATTCTCGATGCGCATCACGCCGTCAATGTTCGTGGCACATGCATGCTTTCAGTGGAATTTGCCCGCAGGTTAAAAGGCGGGAGCGGCGGACGGATCATTAATCTGGTATCGGGACAAGACAAAGGTCCGATGCCGGGAAATCTGGCCTATGTCGCGACCAAAGGGGCCATCTCGGCGTTTACTGTCTCGCTCGCCGCGGAGCTGGCCCCGCACCGGATCACGGTCAATGCGGTCGATCCCGGACCGACCGATTCGGGATGGATGGACGAAGCGCTGAAGCGGACCCTGCTTCCCAAATTTCCGATGGGACGCATCGGACAACCGGAAGATGCTGCAAGGCTGATCCGTTTTCTGGCCGGCGACGACGCCCGGTGGGTGACGGGACAAATCATTCATTCGGACGGCGGATTTTGGGGCTAAGGCTTTCGTTCGCAAAGTTGCCGCCGCTGCGGAGGTTGGATAAACTTAGAAGAGAATCGAATTAGCCCTGAGAGAGGAGCAATAAACACACATGAAACTAAGCCTGTTGGATCTTGTTCCTTTGCTTGAAGGGGCGGATGCCGTGACCGCTTTGGCGCAAGCGCGCAGACTTGCCCAGACGGCGGAGAAGCTGGGGTATTCACGCTACTGGGCCGCGGAGCATCACGATTTGCCGGGGCTGGCCTGTCCTGCGCCGGAAGTGCTGCTGTCGCATATCGGTGCGCACACGGAGCGGATACGGCTCGGCTCCGGGGCGCTGCTGCTGCCGCATTACAAACCGATTAAGGTGGCCGAAACGTTTCGGCTGCTCGCGGCGTTGTATCCCGGGCGGATCGATCTTGGAATCGGTCGGGCCCCGGGAGGCTCGGCGCATATGAGTATGGCGCTGAGCGGCAACTTTTTGGAAAACGTCCGGCAGCTGCCCGAATCGCTTCGTTCTTTGTCCGCCTTGCTTGTTGACGAATTTCGCGTGGAGGATGTGCCGGTCCGGGCGATGCCCGTTCCTCCTGCCGATCCGGAGGTGTGGCTGCTCGGGACGAATCAGAAGAGTGCCTCGTATGCCGCGGAGTTCGGGGCCGGATTCGTCTTCGGCCAATTCATGAGCGACCGGGACGGGGCGGAAGTGCTTTCCGCCTACGTTCGGGAGTTCCGGCCAACGTCCTTGGGAGCCGCCCCGCGTGCGATAATGGCTGTGAGCGTCCTCTGCGCGGATACGGAAGAGGAGGCGCACAGGCTCGCGTCCGAAGCGAAGAAGCTGCTGCAGCCGGAGGGCGGCAGCGGAGATGACCGGCCCAAGCCGATGATCGGAACGCCTGGACAAGTGAAGGCGGCATTGGAGCAGCTGCATAGGGATTGCGGCTTCGACGAATTGATGATCGTGACGTTGGGGCCCGACTATGAAAGCCGCCTTCGTTCGTACGAGCTGCTGGCGGATGCCGTATGGGGAGCTGCGGGAGGCATCAATACAGCTTGAACCGTTCGATGTGTTCCCCAAGCCCTTCCTTCTGCAAAATTTCGATCTGCTTCGGTCCGATCAGGTCGTAGTGCGGGAAGCTTTCGCGGTCGTGGATATACCGGGGATTCAGTCCGTTGGCTTCGCACCATGCGATGAGCCGCTTCATATCCGAGCATCCGACCTTGGTGACCGAATGAAACTGCGGGAAGCGCGGGTCGAACCAAAAATGGGTTAAAAAAGCGATCTCCCCGCGTGTGACCGCTTCTTTCCACTGAACGAGCTCTTTTCTTTTAATACCGAATGCCATAAGCCGGTCATCCTTATCGATGGGTTCATTATTGTTTTATTATGACGGATGGAACGGTCTACTTCAAATGTAAAGGAGAAAGCGGAAATGAAAGAGAGAAAAAGAAGAGACCAAGTCGAGCCGCAATCCACTTGGAATTTGGCCGATTTGTATGCAGGAGACGAAGCTTGGGAAGCCGAAATGACCAGCATCGTCGAATCTCTCCCGTCCATGGGGCGCTTTCAAGGGAAGCTGCACGAAGGGGGTAGTCGGCTTCTGGAGTGTCTGGAAGCGCAGGAGGCGCTGCACATCCGGCTTTTGCGCGCCGCGACGTATGCCCGCTTGCAGCTATCCGGCGACGGAACGAACCCGGCGTACCAAGCGAATTCCACCCGGGTCGGAGATGTCGCTGCGCAAGCGGAGGCCGCGCTTTCGTTCATTCGCTCGGAGCTGCTGGAGCTGGCGGACGGATGGCTGGAGCGGTACATCGGCGAAGAACCGAAATTGGAGCCGTTCCGCAAAAGCTTGACGGAATTACTGGAAACGAAGCCGCGCCGGCTGCAGGCGGAGACGGAAGCGGCCCTGGCGTCGCTCGGGGAAGTGATGGGCGCCCCCTATACGATCTATCAGCGAAGCAAGCTGTCGGATATGTCTTTCTCTTCCGTAGAGGACGGCGAGGGCGTAACGCGGCCAGTTTCGTTCGCGCTGTACGAAACCGACTACGAGTTGTCGCCAGATACCGTGTTGCGCCGGAATGCTTACCAGTCGTTTACCGGGACGCTGGAGTCTTACCAGAATACGTTTGCCGCGGTCTATGCCGCCGAAGTGAAGAAGCAGACGGTCATTTCCCGGCTGCGCGGCTACGAATCCGTGACGCATATGCTGCTCCAGCCGCAGCAGGTCACGATTCCGATGTATCATAACATCCTGGATATGATCCGCACGGAGTTGGCACCGCACATGCGGCGGTTGGCCCGGCTGAAGCAGAGGGTGCTCGGATTGGACCACATCCGGTTCTGCGACTTGAAAGCTCCGCTCGATCCGGAATTCAGTCCTTCGGTCACGTTCGAAGAGGCGGGGCGGACGATTCTGGACGCTCTGCGGGTGCTGGGGCCCGAATATACGGAGCTTATGGAGCAGGCGCTGACCGGGCGCTGGATCGATTACGCTGACAATATCGGCAAGTCGACTGGTGCCTTCTGCTCAAGTCCGTACAGCACGCATTCCTACATTCTGATCACGTGGGCGGGCAACATGCGCAGCGCCTTTACGCTGGCGCACGAGCTGGGGCATGCGGGCCATCTGATGCTGGCCGCGCGCAATCAGCGGTATACGAACTTCAGGCCATCTACCTATTTTATCGAAGCGCCGTCGACGATGAACGAGCTGCTTCTCGCCCGGCATCTGATGGAGCAGTCCGACGATCCGCGTCTGAAACGTTGGGTGATTCTTCAACTTCTGAATACCTACTATCATAATTTCGTCACGCACCTGCTGGAAGGCGACATGCAGAGCAGGGTGTATGAGGCGGCGGAAGCGGATAAGGCGCTGACGGCGAAAAAGCTCCGCGAGCTGAAGGGGAGCGTGCTGTCGGAGTTCTGGGGAGATGTGGTCGACATCGACGCGGGAGCGGAATTAACCTGGATGCGCCAGCCGCATTATTATTTGGGGCTATATCCGTATACGTACGCCGCGGGCTTAACGGCCTCGACGGCCGTAGCCGGGCTCATCCGCGAGGAAGGGCAGCCGGCCGTGGATCGCTGGCTCGACGTGCTCAAGGCCGGAGGCACGATGCGGCCGCTTGAGCTGATGAAGCTCGCCGGCGTCGATTTATCCGAGCCGCAGCCGATTCGCAGCGCGGTCGCCTATGTCGGTTCTTTGATCGACGAGCTGGAGCAGCTGTTTTGACGAGTGATGCCTGATAAAAAATGGAACATGAACGAGGCTTGGGCGTGGATAAGCAGGAGTAGTCGATTTCGACGGTTATTTTCTACAAGTCCATATGTCGCAACGAGGAAGAGCCGCGCAGCTATGGCCCTCCCATGGTTTCCATGCCTCTTAGGGTTCGATTTTATCCGCCGTTTGGGAAAGCCGGCCGGTTACAATCTGGACGGCGATGGCGTCGTCTAGATACCCTAAGGGAAAGACGTAGTCGGGGATAATGTCCGCCGACAAAATAAAGTAAAGCAGAGCGCTGCCGGCGATCGCGCGCCGCTCCGGCGTCGTATCCTCCCGGCAGTACAGCTCATGCAATTGCCTCAGCTCGTCGATAAAAGGCCCGGCGCCGTTGACGCTTTCCACCTTCGTTCGGAAATCGTCGACGATGATTCGCTGTCCTTCCTCGGTCATGGCATATTGCTCGTATTTGCTCAATTCCTTGCTTACAAGCTCGGTTGTAAACTGCTGATCGAACAAGTTGGACGAGAGAAGAACATCTTTGATGCTTTCGACGGAGGCGTAAATATCCGAGCTTTGTTCCGACTGGCGGGAACCAACGTCGAATCCGGCCGCTTGAAACAGCTGCTCCGTCGGAACGCCGAGATGGACGGCGAACTGCTGCAAGTGGTCGGGCTTTGCCTGCTGCTTGCCGTTGGCGATACGCGAAATTGTCGCCGTATCGATTCCGGTAAGCAGGCTTAGCTTGCGCATGGATAAGGAACGGCCTTTTAACAGCGATTTTAAGGTTGAGCCCAGCTCCGGTTCTTTTTTCTTGTCGGACATCGGTTATTCCTCCCGATTGCTTGTGTTGAGTACGCATATTGAAAAATTCTCAATAAGTGTTGAGACGGATAGGCACATTTTTACCGAATCCTCAATATGATGCCAATATAAAGCGAAAAGGAGTGAAACATCATGACATGGTTGCTTATCGTAGGTTTTGCCGTCTCGTCGAGTTTGGATAATTTGGGTGTGGGGATATCCTATGGGATCCGGAAAATCCGCGTCGGCGTGTTGTCGAATCTGCTCATCGCCATCATTTGTTTTCTGTTCAGTGAGACGGGGATTTTATTCGGACAGTGGCTTTCGAACATTCTTCCGGGAATGTTTCCGGTTCTGGTCAGTGCTTTTATTCTGATGGTCATCGGGTTGGGCGAATCGGTTGTTCTGGGCATCGCGCTTTCGGCGAATGCCGTCACGAACGGCCTGAGCGCAGGGCTGCTCGGTTTGTCGCCACTGGCCATCTCGCTGACAGCCGCGCAAGGAAGCTTCATTTCCGTATGGTTCGGCGTTATTATAGGAAGGAAGGTTGCGGGAGTTCGCATCGGGGCCTTCACCTTGGGACAATTCGGCACGTTGATCAGCGGGGTTATCCTTCTGGTGATTGCAGGCAACTCGCTGTTTGGCTAACGGAAGCTGCCCCTTCCCAAGCAACTTGTCTTTACTATACTACGGGCAGTGGGTACTTGTTATGACAGGAATGGAACGAAAGATAGGAGAAAAGCAGTCTGGCGCGGGTTCGCGTCGGACTGCTTTTTCTTTAGGGCTATAGTTCGTCGAGCGTCTTCTCCAGACTCGGAGCCAAATGCTGCAGGAAATAGTCCAGCTCGGGCATGTTCATCGCTTCAATCGATTGTTCGATCTGCTTCTTCGCCATGGTGAATTCACGGTTGCCGGCGGACAGTTCGGACACGCATTTGAGATAGGCGTCCAGAAGATCGGCGCCCTTGACGTATTGTTTCAGCTCGGGATCGGCATCCTTCTTCGCAACGATCAGCGGGTCGTACACGTGTCGCAGCGGCTCCGGAACCATGTCCAGCAGACGCTCGGCGGCAAGCTGCTCGATCTCGCGGAAGTTGGAAAGTATCTTCGGATTATGGTGCTTCACCGGCGTTGGAATGTCTCCCGTGAAAACCTCCGTCGCGTCGTGGAACAACGCCATGCTGACGGCGCGCTCCGTCGGCACCTGCTTGCCGTACACCTCGTTGGCGATCGTGCAAAGCACATGAGTCAGAATCGAGACGTGAAAAGAGTGCTCGGCGACGTTTTCCTTCAGCACGTTTCGCATCAGGCTCCAGCGCTCGATATACCGCAGTCGGTATAAATAAGCTAAAAAATTACTTTCCATCCATCATCATCCTAGATTATGAATTCAGCTTCGGTTTCCTGCGTGCATCCGGTCACGCCTTCGTATCGATCGTTCGGCGCAAAGCGAAGCTTTGTACATTTGGATTATACACGATTTGTCCCCCGACTGCCTGTTCTAAATCTTTCAGAGTGATAAAGATTTTATTGTTTTTCGATGTCGGCGGTTTGTGAAGCGTCAGCGTCCGGCCGTCCGGCGCGGTTAGCTTCGTGCTGCCTGCCGCCGCAAAAACGCGGTGTTGGTCCCCGTCTGAATATGCTATTATAGATTTATGCGTTTCCATGTTATCAAGTATCGTTTTTGCGAAAAACGAAAGGAGTCTTGTGCCATCATGCAGCATTTTCAAGAGAGCATTTATCAATTGATCGTTGAAACGTCCACGAACCTTCCGGCCGACGTCCGGGAAGCGATTCAGTCCGCCCGTGCCCGGGAGGATGCGGGTACGCGCTCCGCGCTTTCGCTGTCCACGATTGCAAACAACATTCAGATGGCGGAGTGCAACGTGTCGCCAATCTGTCAGGATACGGGAATGCCGACGTTTATCGTTCATTGTCCGGTCGGCGCGAACCAGATCGAGATGAAGAAGCAGATTATCGCCGCTGTTGCCCAAGCGACGAAGGACAGCAAGCTGCGGACGAACTCCGTCGATTCGCTGACCGGCGCGAACAGCGGGGACAACATCGGTCCGGGCACCCCGGTCATCCACTTCGAGCAGTGGGAACGGAATGAAATCGAAGCGAAGCTGATCCTCAAGGGCGGCGGCTGTGAAAATAAGAACATTCAATACAGCCTGCCGACCGAACTCGAAGGCCTTGGCAAAGCGGGCCGCGACCTCGACGGCATCCGCAAATGCATCCTGCATGCGGTATATCAAGCGCAAGGCCAAGGCTGTAGCGCCGGGTTCATCGGCGTAGGCATCGGCGGCGACCGGACGACCGGCTACGAGCTGGCGAAGCACCAACTGTTCCGGTCAGCCGACGACGTCAATCCGAATGATGAGCTCCGCAAGCTGGAAGACTATATTCTGGATAACGCCAACAGGCTCGGCATCGGAACGATGGGCTTCGGCGGTCAAGTAACGCTGCTCGGCTGCAAGGTCGGCGTCATGAACCGGCTGCCGGCAAGCTTCTTCGTCTCCGTCGCGTACAACTGCTGGGCGTTCCGCAGACAAGGTGTACTGATTGATCCGGCAACGGGCGCGATCACGAAGTGGGCAT
Source organism: Paenibacillus tianmuensis (assembly GCF_900100345.1). GTDB lineage: Bacteria > Bacillota > Bacilli > Paenibacillales > NBRC-103111 > Paenibacillus_G > Paenibacillus_G tianmuensis. The sequence continues at coordinate 106,962 of NZ_FMTT01000014.1, forward strand.
ACCGCAAGGGCGAAGAGCTGCCGATGCAGAAAGACGAGCCGGCCGCCGCGTCCGAGTCGGACGAGCGCCGCGAAGTCGTGCTGCAGACGCCGATCTCCGAGGAGCAGATCCGCCAGCTCCGCGTCGGCGACGTCGTGATTATCAACGGACCGATGCATACGGGCCGCGACGCGCTGCACAAATATTTGATGGATCACGATTCTCCGGTGGATCTGAACGGCGCGGTGATTTATCACTGTGGACCGGTTATGGCTAAGGATGCGGAAGGGAATTGGGTCGTGAAAGCGGCAGGCCCGACGACCAGCATCCGCGAGGAGCCTTACCAAGGCGACATTATTAAGAAGTTCGGCATTCGCGCGGTCATCGGCAAAGGCGGCATGGGCGCCAAAACGCTCAAAGCGCTGCAGGAGCATGGCGCTGTATACATGAACGCCATTGGCGGCGCGGCGCAATATTATGCGGAATGCTTTAAGAAAGTGGAAGGCGTCGACTTCATGGAATTCGGCATTCCGGAAGCGATGTGGCATCTCCAAACCGAAGGCTTTGCGGCCATCGTCACTATGGATTCCCACGGCAACAGCCTGCATGCGGACGTCGAGCAAGAATCACGCGAGAAGCTGGCCCAGTTCAAAGAACCGGTCTTCGTGTAAGGCCCGGCCATGGGCATGGGTTCATTCGGTGTCAGGCTGAACGCCTGGATACAAAAATATTTGTCCGTCATTGTCCCGGTATCGTTGATACTGGGGTTTCTTTTGTCTCATGATATGAATAGCTGGACAGCGGCGGTGCCGCTGCTGTTCGCATACTTGATCTTCGTCATGGCATCATTTCACTCGGGTTTGTGCTGGCGCTCGTCCCTTTACACAAAATTAACTGGCGCTCCATAGGCTGAACAAGTACGATATGGATTGAGCCTCCAACACGGCTAAAGCCGAGGGATTCTTAGCTAGTTAACGCACGCAGGCCATTTCTGTTTTGTGCCGACTGCTAAGTTAAGAGCTAGCTCATTAGCTCATCCTAGATCAGAGCGTATAGCTATCTAGGCTGATAGACTGTTACCATCTATCACAGGTTGGCGCATGATGTTGATGGCTCCAACTCTGTCGCGGTGCGCGCGATACCCACATGAACACTCATACGTTCGGCCCTTTGCCTTGTTCCGTTTCTCGCAGCTTGGGCACGTTTGGGAGGTGTACGCTGGATTGACTTCGATGATGCTAATCCCCGCCAATGCCGCTTTGTATGCGATAAACGTTTGCAATTGATAGAACGTCCAGTTATGCAAGTTTTTTGCGTTTTTACGACTTGTTCTTGTCGTTTGGCGAAGGTTCGTCAGCTTCTCCAGCTTGATGACCGATACTTGTTCTTCAATCGCCATGTTCACGATCTTACGGCTGATTTTGTGGTTTTGGTCTTTCATGTAGCGATGTTCTTTATTTTCTTGCTTACGGATCGCAGACAGCTTCTTTAACTTGCCCATCTTTCTTCTGCGCTCTTTGTATTTGCGGCGTATGTACTTGTTCTGTCTGCCGTTGCCAACAAATTTCGTCTTCCCTGTTGAGGTGACGACAACGGCAGGGATTTTTATGCCCAAATCAATGCCCATTATGACATCGCCGGTTGCTTGTTCTGTCTTTCGTTCAATAGAAATTTGTACGTACCACTTGCCCGACTTCTCAACTATTTTTAAGAGGCCAAGCTTGCCGCTGGAGAGCAACCGTTGTTCGCGTTCCATTACATGAGCCGAAATCTTGAGCCGCTGTACGTTCCCATCCAATATCACAGGAGATGCAACGCTATGGTCCCCAAGTGAATAGTTCTGGTTATTGACGTAGTAGGCTCTACGCTTTAGAATCGGACGTTTTCCTTGCTTTTTCGTCTTGTTATGAATGCTTCGCGCATCTCGAATGGCTTGGTTCTTTACTGCGGATGGAAGTTTGGCATCGACATCCTTGGAGGTGAGCTTCGGAAAGGTGCCCGATGCTTCCGCTTGTTCGGTGAGGAGATTGACCGTTTTGATGTATTCGTCCCCCATCTCCTTCAGCAGGGAAACATCGTTTGGGAAAATTCGAATTTGAACGGTTATGGTTTGCATGGCTTCACCCCCTTGTCTTTTGTTCTTCAACATAACGCCGGATGGTTTCGCTCGAAACATTCCCTGCCGTGCTGACAAAATAGGAACGTGTTCAAAGGCTTGGCAGTTGCTTCAAGTGCTTAAATTCTTGACGCAAACATCGCGAGGTCGTACCTTTCAATTTTACCACACAAAATGATAGTTGATGAGTGTACGGTTGTTGTCGTTCTTCTATATTGTTATCCCATACACCGATTGCGTCAGTTTAAACATAAAAACCGCAACAACATGAAACAATGTAGGACAATGAAGCTATCTAAAGACAGCCCTTGTCCTAAGCCGATTCATCCCATGCCTAAAGGCAAGGGCTTTCTCGGCTAAGATATGTAAAAACGTTTGTCGGGACCTTGACGCCCGCGAAGCTCGCTTGGAGGGAAACGCACCGTATGAAGATGTTCCGCGCCCGGTTGACCTTGATTTTTATCGCTTTGATCGGCGCTTCCGTGCTGATGGCTGGTTTGTTTATGGCCCGAATGCTGCAGCAATCGTATATCGACTCGCTCAAAACGAATATGGAGCGGGAGCTGCGAATCATCCTCGCGACGATGGATTGGAGCCACCGGGGATCGGAGCCGGAGCTGATGAAGGAGTTCTCGGAGCGGGCCGTCCGGCTGAAGCAGTTTGCCGACGCGCGGGTCACGTATATCCGCGGAGACGGCAAGGTGATGGCGGATTCGGATTCCAATCCGGCAGAGATGGAGAATCACCTGCGCCGCGAAGAAATCGAAGCTGCGGCAAGCTCGGGGAAAGTCGGCTATGCGCAGCGCCACAGCAGCACGATCGGTCAAAACATGCTCTACGTTGCGATTCCTGTACAGATGGGGGACAAGACCGAAGGCTATCTGCGGCTCGCGATGAGCCTAGCGGAGGTTGAGCAGTCGATCCGCAAAGTGTGGTACGTTTTGCTCGGCGGGCTGCTGGCCGTGTTCCTGCTGGCCGGTCTGATCAGCTACCGCGTCGCCTACGGTATTACGCGGCCGATCGAGCTGATCACGAGCGTCGCGCAGCAGATTACGGACATGAATTACAAGTACCGCGTCCGGCTCAACAAAAAAGACGAGATCGGGCAGCTCGGCCATGCCATTAACCTGATGGCGGACAGTTTGCAGCTGCAGATGAACCGCATTCTGGAGGACGAGAACCGGCTCAAGAGCGTGCTGGAGAACATGATCAGCGGAGTTATGATGATCGACCGGGAAGGCAAGATCGTGCTTCTGAACCGTTCGGCTGAAGACATCTTGGGCTTTTCCGCCCAAGAGCTCTTAGGGAAAAAATTCGATCAGGCCAAGCAGCAGTTCGAGTTCACCCAACTGATCCAGGAATGTATCGAGGTCCGCGAGCATATCCGGGACGAAATGATTTTCTACTATCCAAGCGAGCGGATTCTGGAGATTAACCTGAGTCCGGTCTCGGATTCGAGCCAGGAATGGACGGGGCTTCTCATCGTACTGCACGATATCACCGCCGTCCGGCGGCTGGAGCGGATGCGCAGCGAGTTCGTCGCCAACGTGTCCCACGAGCTGAAAACGCCGATTGCCGCGGTTAAGGGCTTCGCCGAAACGCTGCTGGCGGGGGCGCTGAACGATAAAGAGACGGCGCGGTCGTTTCTCCAGATCATTTTCGACGAGAGCGAGCGGCTTAACCGGCTGATCGGGGACATTCTGGAGCTGTCCAAAATCGAATCGAAGCGCATTCCGCTGCAGTTCTCGCCGGTGCATCTGGAAACGTTCGTCGGTCATTGCGTCAATGTGATGCGGACGGAGGCGGCGAAGAAATCGATCGAGTTGGATATGCAAGTGCCCGAAGACATTTATATGGAAGCGGACGAGGACCGGCTGCGGCAGATTTTGATCAACCTGCTGTCCAACGGCATCAACTATACGCCGGAGGGCGGCAAAGTGAAAGTGAAGGTCGAACAACTGCTCGGCGGAACGTCGGAGGCGGCGGACGACAAGGTCCGGTTCACGATTGTCGATACCGGCATCGGCATTCCGAAGAAGGACCTGCCGCGCATCTTCGAACGGTTTTACCGGGTGGACAAGGCGCGTTCACGCATCTCCGGGGGTACGGGACTCGGGCTATCGATCGTCAAGCATCTGGTGGAGCTTCACAAGGGGACGATCCGGGTCGAAAGCGAAGTCGGCGTGGGGACGAAGTTTGAGATCGATATGCCGATGATTCATTAACCGCAGGCCGATTGGGCCCAAAACCCATTTGCCGTTTGTCAATAAATATAGGCTATGTTAAGCTTTAGATATAGAATAAGTGCCCGGGGGAGTAACATGCCACAAAAAATTTTGGTTATTGAGGACGAGCCTACGCTGGCGAGGCTGTTGTCTTATAATCTTACGCAAGAAGGCTACGAAACCAAAGTGGTCGATCACGGAAGCGACGGATTGCAGGCAGCGCTGCAGCATCAGTTCGATCTCATCGTCCTGGATATTATGCTTCCCGGGATGAACGGCTTTGAGATTTTATCCAAGCTCCGGCAAAAAGGAAACAAAACACCGGTGATCATTCTGACCGCCCGCAATGCTGAGGAAGAAGTGGTGCAGGGGCTTAAGTACGGAGCCGACGACTATATTACGAAGCCGTTCGGCGTGGCGGAGCTGTTGGCCCGGGTATCCGCCGTGCTGCGGCGGACGACGGCTGATGACGGCCTGCAGGATAAGCCCGGAAGCGGGGAAAAGGTCATCACCGCGGGCGACCTGCATATTTATCCGGAAAAATACGAGGTACTGCTCGGCGGCGAATCGATTCCGCTTCGTCCGAAGGAGTTCGAAGTGCTGCTGTATCTCGTCCAGCGGCCGGGCGTCGTCGTTACGCGGGACGATCTGATGAACATCGTCTGGGGCTTCGACTATATCGGCGGTCAGCGGACGGTGGATGTGCACGTCAGTTCCCTCCGCAAAAAGCTGGAAATGAACCAGCAGTCGGTGCAGATTGAATCGATTCGCGGCGTCGGCTACAAGCTGGTCGCTTCGACAGGAAAAAAAGGATAGCTTACGCAGCAAGGAGGAGGCAGCAGACATTGCGGCCTCCTTTTCTTTTGGCATAAGCGGAGTTTGTGATGCTGCCAGAGCAGGAGGAAATTCGCTCGGCCAAAGAAGGCGCTAAACAACTTCGACACTGAAGATCAGCCCTGCGGACGTGGAGAAATGGAATCAAGTGGTCGCTTGGATCGAATAATGGCGATCGATATCCATTTCCCGGGAAATAGGTCGAGAGGATGGGCAATCGATGTCAGATCAAATCAAATGGGGAGTTCTGGGGACGGGATGGATTATAGGCAAAGCCGGAGAAGCGGCAAACGGAATGTGGCACGGAGTAGCCGGGAGGACGGGAGAGAACGGGCGTTCTGCCGCTGAGCGTTTCGGTGTGCCTCATTCTTATGAGAACTACGAGGCCTTATTGCGCGATCCCGAGATCGATGCGGTGTACATCGCGTTGCTCAATCATCTGCATAAAGAATGGGCGGTGAAAGCATGCGAAGCTGGAAAGCACGTGCTGCTGGAAAAGCCGTTTGCTTTGAACGGGAGCGAGGCTAAAGCGATTGCCGATGCGGCCCAAAAGCATAATGTGCTGGTTCGGGAAGCTTTTGTGTGGAAGTATTACCCCGGTTTCGAGCAGATGCGCGATTGGATCGGGGAAGGCGCGATTGGGCAATGGGCCCGTTTTTACGGGCGCTTTTCGTCTGTGGCCGACGAAGCCAGCAGCCGCTGGCGTAAAGACTGGGGCGGTGGCACGCTGTACGATATCGGCTGTTATCCGGTCGCTTGGGCGCGGTACTTTACCGGGGAGGAGCCGGTAGCTGCGGATGCCGCTCTGGAGCTGCATCCCCTGCATGGCGTAGATCGGCGGTTCGCGGGTACGCTTTATTTTGCCGAGGGGCGTACGGCCCAACTGGATGCGGCGCTGGATCTGCCTCATGGAGCCAGCTTCGAGCTATGGGGGACAAAGGGGAAGCTGCAGGTTGAGCTAGGCGTGACCGCGGAGGAGCTGCGGATTTGCTGTTGGCTCGACAATCGGCGGAAGGAATGGGTCACCGACCGGCTCACGCCGTTTCGCTTGCAGGCGGAGAGCTTCGCGGATGCGGTGCTGCTTCGGAAGCGGGGGCGTTCAGAAGACAGCGACGGAGCCGAAGAAGCGCTCCGACAAGCGCGGGTCATGGATGCGCTGCTGGGGGCAGCCCGTACCGAGCGCAGAGTGCGCGTACAGGCGTCGACCGAATGAGAAGCGCGATACCTAACGAATGCAGCGATGACACAATCGCATATAACGAACGCCAATTCCGAAATATCTTTTTGGCCGAAATTTGTCTATACTAAGGCTTGAGATTACGAATCAAACCGCGATTGACGAAGGAGGCGCCGTCTTCATGTCTAAAGTATACCGGATTGGAATTATCGGCTGCGGGGGAATTGCCAATGGCAAGCACATGCCTGCGCTGAAAAATCAACCTAACGCTGAAATGGTCGCATTTTGCGATATTGTCGAAGAGCGGGCGCAAGAGGCCGCAAGCAAATTCGGAGCGCCGGGAGCGAAAGTGTACTCGGATTATAAGCAGCTGCTGGCCGATACGACGCTCGATATCGTCCATATTTGTACGCCGAACGATTCCCACGCCGACATTACGGTCGACGCTCTGGAATCTGGCAAGCACGTGATGTGCGAGAAGCCGATGGCTAAAACCGTAACCGACGCCAGACGTATGATGGAAGCGGCGAAGCGGACCGGCAAAAAGCTGACGATCGGCTATCAAAACCGTTTCCGTGCAGACAGCCAATATTTGAAAAAGGTATGCCAGGAAGGCGAGCTCGGCGACATTTATTACGCTAAAGCGCATGCGATTCGCCGCCGTGCCGTGCCGACCTGGGGCGTCTTTCTGGATGAAGAGAAGCAGGGCGGTGGCCCGCTGATCGATATCGGGACGCACGCGCTCGATTTGACGCTGTGGATGATGGACAATTACAAGCCGAAGGCCGTGCTCGGGACCGCGTTTCATAAGCTGTCGAAGAAAGCGAACGCTGCCAACGCTTGGGGCTCTTGGGACCCGGAGAAGTTCACGGTCGAGGATTCCGCGTTCGGCATGATTACGATGCAGAACGGAGCGACGATCGTGCTCGAATCGAGCTGGGCGATCAACCTGCTGCAAACCGGCGAAGCCAAAACGACGCTGTGCGGTACCGAGGGCGGCGCCGACATGTGGGACGGCTTGCGCATCAACGGCGAGAAGCACAGCCGCTTGTTCATGAACGAAATCCAGTTGGATGCCAAAGGCGTCGATTTTTACGAAGGCAACGGCGAGAGCCCGGCCGATCTCGAGGCCCGCTTGTGGCTGGAAGCGATCGACAAGGATATCGATCCGGTCGTCACACCGGAGCAGGCCTGCGTCGTTTCGGAAATTCTCGAAGCGATCTACGAGTCTTCCCGCACCGGCAAAGCCGTCTATTTCGAATAAACGTAGGGAGCCCCGACTTCGCATTGGATGCGAAACCGGGGCTTTTCGTATGCTTATCGACTTCTCTAGAACATCCCGAAAGATTTAAACTTTTACATTCCGTTTACGTTCCGATGGTTTTCACTTAACAATTGGTTGGTACGATGTCCTAGTAAACAAAAAACAAAGGGAGGACATGCTGAAATGTTGAAGCAGCTGTCAAAGAAAGGTTTAAGCTTAGCCATGGTTTCGATCTTAATGTTGGGGGTTCTTTCCGCTTGTGGTACGAAGACAGAACCGGCACCGAATAATGCGGCAGCAGGTGGAGACAAAACGGCAACAACGGGGGACAAAAAAACGACGGAGCAACCGGCTAAGACAGAAGAGATTACCGGCACGGTAACAGCTTCCGGCTCCAGTGCTCTGCTCCCGCTCGTTAAAGCGGCTGCGGACGAGTTCATGAAGAAAAACGCGAAAGTAACGATCAACCCGACCGCCGGCGGTTCCGGTACAGGTCTTAAAAACGTCGCAGACGGCACATCCGATATCGGCAACTCCGACATCGAAGCCGGTCTGGAATATAAAGACAAAGGTCTTGTCGACCACATCGTAGCGGTTGCGCCTTTTGCCATCATTGTGAATAAAGACGTTCCGATCGACAATTTGACGAAAGCTCAAGCAGCGGACATTTTCTCCGGTAAAATCACGAACTGGAAAGAAGTTGGCGGCAAAGATCAAAAAATTACGATCGTTCACCGTCCGGACAGCTCCGGTTCCCGTGCGCTCGTGAAGAAAATCGTTCTGGACGGCAAAGACTTCACGAAAGACGGCGTGACGCAAGAATCCAGCGGCGCTATGGCTACGACCGTTGGTCAAACGACCGGCGCGATCGGTTATGTAGACACGCCTTATGTTAACGATACTTTGAAAGCTCTGAAATTCGAAGGCGTGGCATTCAGCAAAGACTCGATCAAGGAAGGCAAATACCCGCTGTACGGCATCGAGCATATGTACACGAAAGGCGAAGCGAAAGGCGCAGCCAAAGCATTCATCGACTACATCATGAGCCCGGAATTCCAAGACAAAAAAGTCGAAGAGCTCAAGTTCCTTCCGGCCAACCTGTTGAAAAAATAATCGTCCAGTCATCCACGAGGGCAGCGGCATAACGTCGCTGCCCTTTTTATGTCCGCGTCTGCCGATTTGTCGAGACCTGCGCAATTTTTACATTACCTTAACAATTCTCATGTTCTGTTATTACATTCGTACTCTATGATGGTCTTGAGCTAAGGAACACGTGTAGAACTATTCGAACCAGGGGGTAATAGCTGATGAATTCATTTGCCGATCAGCTGACGGAAAGTGTGAAGGAAGAGCGGAAGGAGCATCCGATGAACCGCTGGACGAGAGCACAAAACAGAAGCGACCAAGTGATGAGATGGATATTTATAGGAAGCGCGTCGCTCGTAACGTTCATCATCTTTTCCGTCATCGTCTTTGTCGGTTGGCAAGGAGTCAAGACCTTTTCGGGGGTGACGCCAGTCGAGTTTTTTTTCTCGACTGATTGGACCCCGTCGCAAAATAAATTCGGTGCGTTTTCGTTTCTGTACAGCACGCTGCTGTTGACCTTCTTGTCGGTGCTGCTGTCGGTGCCGCTCGCGCTGTCGGGTGCAGTCTTTATAGCTAAAATCGCGCCAAAGTGGGTGCGTGAAATTGTTCGTCCGGCCACCGACTTGTTCGTCGGGATTCCGTCGGTCGTCTACGGCTTGATCGGTCTTACGGTGATCGTTCCGTTTCTCGCCAAATTTAATGAGGGCTTCGGGTACGGGATTTTGCCGGCGGCTATTATTCTGGCGATCATGATTCTGCCGACGATTCTATCTATCTCCGAGGACGCGATCCGTGCGCTGCCCGGCCGCTTGGAAGAGGCTTCGCTCGCGCTCGGCGCAACGCGCTGGCAGACGATTTGGCGCGTGCTGATCCCTGCGGCCCGGCCCGGCATACTGACCGGGATCATTCTTGGGATGGGACGAGCAATCGGAGAAACGATGGCCGTATTCATGGTCATCGGCAACTCGCCGCAAATGCCGGATTCGCTGCTCAGCTCGGCGACGGTGCTGACGACGGCGATCGTCAAGGACATGGGGAACACCCATTACGGCAGCACGTGGAACAACGCTTTGTTCCTGATGGCACTTGTGCTGCTTCTCGTCTCGCTGGCCTTGATCCTGATCATCCGCATTGTCGCAAAGAGGAGTGAAGTGAAATGACAAGCAAAACGACCGACCGGATTGCCACGCTCTATTTTTGGGCAACGGGCGCTGTTATTATTGTGATTCTGGCCTGGTTTTTATTCCGTATCTTAGGCGACGGACTGCCGATGCTGAACTGGAATTTCATCACCGGCAAGCCTTCAGAAATTATGGCTGGCGGCGGCGTAGGCCCGCAGCTGTTCAACTCCTTCTATATTTTGTTCTTGTCGCTGCTGTTCTCGCTGCCGATCGGTATCGGCGCCGGCGTGTATCTGGCGATTTATGCGAAGAAGAATCGGTTTACGGACGTCGTGCGCGTCTCCGTTGAAGCATTGTCTTCCGTGCCGTCGATCGTCTTCGGCTTGTTCGGCTTCCTGTTGTTCGTCAACTGGATGGGTCTGAAATTTTCGATCATCGGCGGGGCGATCACCTTGTCGCTGCTCAATCTGCCCGTGCTTGTGCGGGTAACGGAAGAAGCGATCCGCTCCGTTCCGGAATCGTACTGGGAAGCGTCGCTTGCGCTCGGCTCGACCCGCTGGCAGGCGATCCGCAAGGTGCTGATTCCGGCTTCGCTGCCGAGCTTAATTACGGGAATCACGCTCGTCGCGGGCCGCGCCCTCGGGGAATCGGCCATTCTGATCTATACCGCGGGGCTGTCGGTATCCCGCTTCTTCCCGGACTTAAACCCGCTCAGCATGGGTGAAACGCTGTCCGTTCATCTATGGTACGTCCAATCCGAAGCGATCGTGCCGGACGCCAAAGACATTGCCAAAGGCTCCGCCGCGCTGCTGTTGATCGTCGTGCTGATCTTTAACCTGTTAATCGGTATTCCAAGCCGTATGCTGCAGAAAAAATTGTCCGGAGGGAAATGACTATGGCGACAGCTGGTGCAATCGCGAACCCAAAGGTTGCGAATAAGATCAAAGTGGAGCAATTAAATTTATATTACGGTGAAAATCATGCGCTGCATAACATCGGGCTGACGATCGAGCAAAATTCCATCGCCGCTTTGATTGGTCCTTCCGGCTGCGGGAAATCGACTTTTCTGCGCACCTTGAACCGGATGAACGATCTGATCGACAACGTGCGGATCACCGGCGACATCTATGTAGACGGCCAACATATTTACGGCCCGGAGACGGACGTCGTGTCTCTGCGCAAGAAGGTCGGCATGGTGTTCCAGCGTCCGAACCCGTTTCCGATGAGCATTTATGACAACATCGCATACGGCCCGCGGATTCACGGCACGAAGAAGAAAGCCGTGCTTGACGAAATCGTCGAACGCAGCCTGGTGCAAGCCGCGCTGTGGGACGAGGTCAAGGATCGCTTGAACAAGTCGGCGCTCGGCCTCTCCGGCGGTCAGCAGCAGCGTTTGTGCATTGCGCGTCTGCTTGCCGTCGAGCCAGATGTGCTGCTGATGGATGAGCCGACGTCTGCGCTCGACCCGATCTCGACGCTGAAGGTCGAAGAGCTGACGCAGGTATTGAAGGAGAAGTATACGATCATCATCGTCACCCATAACATGCAGCAAGCGGCCCGGATTTCCGACTACACCTCGTTTTTCCTGAACGGCGTGCTGGTTGAGTCGGACAAAACGGACAAAATTTTTACCACGCCTTCCGACCAACGGACGGAAGATTATATTACCGGACGGTTCGGATAAGTTCCCGGCCGTTCGGACAAAGGAGCGCTCTATTCGTGGACAACCGGATCAATTTTCACCAATCGCTGGACCTGCTTCAAAAAGACCTGCTCGACATGGGCAACAATGTCGCGAGGCTGATCCGCCAAGCCGTCGAAGCGCTTGCGCGGCTGGATGAGGGCTTGGCCCGGCAAACGATCGAAGAGGATGATCGGATCGACGAGATGACCACCAGAATCGAAGAAGATTCGCTGCGGCTGATCGCGCTGCAGCAGCCGATGGCCAGCGATCTGCGGATTATCAGCATGGCGCTGAAGATCGCCACCGATCTCGAACGCATTGCGGATCATGCCGTCGATATCGCCAAAATTTGCATCCGGTTGAACGGCCAAGAGCTGGCGAAGCCGCTCGAAGACATCCCGCGCATGGCGGAGCTGACCCAAAATATGCTGCAGGAAAGCCTGCTGGCTTATACCGAGCGCGACGTTCACCGGGCGGCGGCGCTGGCCGAGAAGGACGACGAAGTCGACAAGCTGTACAGCGTCATCGTGAACGATATCATCATGCTGATGGGCACCGACTTTGCTAAAAACAGACAGCTGTCCCAGCTCATGCTGGCCGCCCATTTCCTCGAACGTGTTGCCGACCATTCGACGAATATCGGGGAGGGCGTAATCTATATGGTCACCGGCAAACGCAAAGATTTAAACGTATAGCGGATACCGGACGGCTCCGGCCGAAAGTCCCGCCGCGCACTTACACCAAGGCACGGGCGGAACTTTTTGCTTTTTTGCCATCGTAAAAACAACTTCTGGTGGACGACGGGCCGATTAAAATTTACCCGAAGAGCTGGAGAAGCTGATCCAACTGCTTGATCAAATACACCCTACGCTTTCCCAGCCGTTGCTGGGAAATTTTGCTATCGCTCGATTCGGCGGACGGACCGGCCGCTCCGGGATGAAGCCATACGGCATCCAGGCCCGCTTTTACGGCGCCGCATACGTCATGTTTCCACGAGTTCCCTACCATGAGCGCCTGCCTTGGCGCAAGCTGCATCGTTTGGAGCGCCGTCTTGAAGAGATAAGGCGCAGGCTTCTTGTCCGCAGGCTTCTGTGCCGTAAAGATGCGTTCTTCGGGAAAATACGATTCCAGCCCAAACCGCTGCAGCATCATCAGCACTTCGCTGCGGGGGCTGTTGCTGATGATGGCGAGGCGGTATGTACGGGACAGCTCCTCCAGCGTTTTTGCCGTCTGCGGCGCCATGGACTTCGCCGATACCTGCAAGCGGCGGATATCCTGCATGAAGCTTCGCAGGATGCCGGAGGAAGCGGGAATCCTCAGCGCCTCGAAGGCTTCCTGCAGGCATTGCTGCTGCAGCTCGTCGAGCTGCTTGAATGTCGTCCGGCCTTTTTTGCGCTGCTGCCAACGCGTGATATACTGCTCCCAGAGCGAATCCGCCTTCGGGCGGTCCTCCGCCGTCCATCTGGCCGAATAATCGTTCCACACCTCTGCGAAGCATTGTTCAAAGCTGAGTCCCTGCTGTACCAGCGTCTGATTGACATCGAAAAAAATCGCGCGTTTTCCGTTTAAACGAACCGTCTCTTTCATGAACCCAGCCTCCGATCTCCTTTCCGCTCGAAAGGCGCCGTCAAGGATCAAAAGTTAGTTCATTTTATGCGGCAAAAACGGCGCACACCCCTTTTTCGAGAAAGCTTTCCAAAGGTTTTTTTCTTATGCTGTCCTATGCTATCATGTATAGAGTAGGAAGACTGCCGAATGGGGTGTAACCATTGTCCAAGCTTATTTTGATCGACGGGAACAGCATTGCCTACCGCGCTTTTTTTGCGCTGCCGCTGCTGAGCAATTCCAAGGGGCTGCACACGAACGCGGTCTATGGGTTCACCACCATGCTGCTCAAGCTGCTGGAGGAACAGAAGCCGACGCACTTTCTGGTTGCATTCGACGCGGGGAAAGCGACGTTTCGACATAAAGATTACGCAGAATACAAAGGTGGCCGCGAGAAAACGCCGCCGGAGCTGTCCGAGCAGTTTCCGCTGCTCCGGGATCTGCTCGGATCGCTTGGCATCCGCCAGTTTGAGCTGGACGGCTACGAGGCCGACGACATCATCGGCACGCTGACGCGCATTGCGGACGAGAAAAGCGGTATCGAGGTCATCGTCGTCACCGGGGACAAAGACATGCTGCAGCTTGCAAGCGGGCAGGTGACCATTGCGCTGACGCGCAAGGGCATCAGCGAGGTCGAGCTGTTCGATCCGGCGCACATCGAAGAAACGTACGGGCTGAAGCCGCATCAGATCATCGACCTGAAAGGGCTGATGGGCGATACGTCCGACAACATTCCGGGCATTCCGGGCGTTGGGGAGAAGACGGCGCTTAAGCTGCTGCACGAATACGGCTCGGTCGAGAACGTGCTGGAGAACGCCTCGCAGATTAAAGGCAAGCTTGGAGAGAAGGTCGCTGCGAACGTCGACAGCGCCCGGATGAGCAAGGAGCTTGCGACGATTTTCCGGGAGGTGCCGGTCGATTTTTCATGGGACGAGCTGGCCTATCGCGGATATGAGGAATCGGAGCTTGCCGAGATGTTCCGCAAGCTGGAGTTTAAGTCGCTGTTGGAGCGGCTGCAACTGCCCGCTTCCGGCGCTGCGGCGGCCGGGGAAGCGGAAGAAGCCGGAACCGAGCCGCCGGCGGTGCTGGTTACAGACGATAAGCTGGCCGAGCTGACCGCCGCGCTGCCGCATGTCCGTGCGCTGCATGTGGAAGCGGCCGGCGACAATCCGCATAACGCCGAGGTGATCGGCGTGTCCTTCTATAGCGAAGAAGGAGGCGCGGAGCCCGTGTGCTACTATGTGCCAGTGGGACGGCTTGAGCAGGATAACGCCTCTGCGGTACGGGAGTGGCTCGCTTCGGAAGACAAGCAGGCGGTTGCCATTTACGATTTGCACCGCACCATCATCGTGTTGTCTTGGCGCAGGATCGAGCTGGGCGGCATCGGCTTCGATGCGCTGCTCGCCGGCTATTTGCTCGATCCGACGGAGTCGTCGCTGACGCTGGATGGCCTGACGTCCCGTTACGGGCTGCGTCCGCTTCCGGCCGACGAGGAAGTGTTCGGCAAGGGCGCGAAATTCAAGGTGCCCGAGGAAGACGTGCTGACCGCCTACTTGTGCCGCAAAGCCGCCGCGGTCCATCGGCTGACGCCGAAGCTGAAGGAAGCGCTCGAAACGAGCGAAATGCATCAGTTGTTTTACGAGCTGGAGTTTCCGCTGGCGCTCGTGTTGGCTTCGATGGAGCGCAAAGGGATCAAGGTGGACGCAGAGGAGCTCAAAGCCTACGGTTTCGAGCTTGGGAGCCAGCTCGAAGGCATCATGCAATCGATTTACGACGCGGCCGGCGTAGAGTTTAACATCAACTCACCGAAGCAGCTGGGGGAAATTTTGTTCGAGAAGCTCGGACTGCCGGTGGTCAAGAAAACGAAAACCGGGTATTCGACCGACGCCGAAGTGCTGGAGAAGCTGGAGCCGTACCACCCGATGGTCGGTCACATTCTTCATTACCGGACGCTGGCGAAGCTGCAGTCGACTTATGTGGAAGGCCTGCTTAAGGAAGTGCGTCCTTCTACCGGGAAGGTGCATACGTACTTTAGGCAGACAATCGCAGCGACCGGACGGCTCAGCAGCCAGTATCCGAACCTGCAGAACATTCCGATCCGGCTGGAGGAAGGCCGCAAAATCCGCAAGGTGTTTTTCCCTTTCGAGCCCGGGTGGAAAATCTTGACCGCCGACTACTCGCAGATCGAGCTGCGCGTGCTGGCGCACATTTCGCAGGACGAGAAGCTGATTGAAGCGTTCCGCAACAATATGGACGTTCATACGAAAACGGCCATGGACGTGTTCGGTGTATCCGAAGCGGAAGTCGATTCGAATATGCGGCGTCAGGCCAAAGCGGTCAACTTCGGCATTGTATACGGTATCAGCGATTACGGGTTGTCGCAGAACTTGAACATTACCCGTAAGGACGCGGCGAAGTTTATCGAGCAATATTTTGCCGTGTTCCAAGGGGTTCGCCAATATATGGACGATATCGTCAAAAAAGCCCGCCAGGACGGCTACGTCACGACGCTGCTGCAGCGCCGCCGCTACCTGCCGGAAATTACAGCCTCGAACTTCAACCTGCGTTCGTTCGCCGAGCGCACCGCGATGAATACGCCGATTCAAGGAACAGCCGCGGATATTATCAAGCTGGCGATGGTCCAATTGGACAAGCGGATGAAGGAAGAGGGCGTGCGCAGCCGCATGCTGCTGCAGGTGCATGACGAACTGGTGTTCGAAGTGCCGGAAGACGAGATTGACTTGATGAAACAAATGGTCGCCGAATTGATGGAATCGGCCCTGAAGCTCGACGTGCCGCTGAAGGTGGACGTCGATGCCGGGGAGAACTGGTACGAGGCGAAGTAATCCGCCGGGCATCAACCCGGTGGAATGGAGGAGGGGAAGACATCATGCCGGAATTGCCGGAGGTCGAGACGGTACGTCGTACGCTCAATCAATTAGTCATTGGCAAGAAGATCGAACGCGTGTCCGTCCTGCTGCCCCGCATCATTCAGCATCCAGACGACATCCAGGCGTTTGCGGTCATGCTTGAGGGGGAAACGATCCACTCGGTCGAGCGGCGGGGGAAATTTTTGCGGTTCATGCTCGATCAGTATACGCTCGTCTCGCATCTGCGGATGGAGGGACGCTATGGGGTATACCGCTCGGACGAACCGATGGAAAAGCATACGCATGTCGTGTTTCATTTTACGGACGGCACGGAGCTGAGGTACAAAGACGTGCGGCAGTTCGGAACGATGCACGTCTATCCGAAGGATCGGGATTTGCTGGAGGCGCCGCTCAAGAAGCTCGGCCTTGAGCCGCTCGACGAGGCGTTTACGCCGGAAGCTTTCCGTGGGAAGATCGGAAAGCGCAAGACGAAGATCAAGCCGCTGCTGCTGAACCAGGAATACATTGTCGGCATCGGGAATATTTATGTGGATGAAGCGTTATATCTGGCCGGTATCCATCCGGAGCGGGAAACCCATACGCTGAGCGCGGCGGAATCGACCAAGCTGCATGAAGCGATTGTAGAAACATTGAAAGACGCCGTGGCGGCAGGCGGATCGTCCATCAAGTCGTACGTCAACGGTCAAGGCGAGATCGGGATGTTCCAGCATCAGCTGAAAATGTACGGCCGCAAGGATGAGGCTTGTCTGACTTGCGGCACGGCGATTATCAAGACGGTGGTAGCCGGGCGCGGCACCCATCATTGTCCGGTGTGCCAGCCGCTGAAGCGCAAGCGCGGGAAACGGGAAGAGCTCGAAGACTAACGGGTTCTCCCGGAACGGCAACACGCACCCTCCGCCCAAAACAGCCATATAGTATGGTGTGCAGTTACTGGTGAGGAGGGAACGTCATGTTGTCTGTCGTCTCGTTACTTCTGCTTGCGTTTGCCGTCAGTCTGGACGGATTCGGGGTAGGCGTCACGTACGGTTTCCGCAAAATCCGGATTCCGCTCACTTCGATCGCGATCATCGCGGCTTGGTCGGGGGTTATTATTTACGCTTCGATGCAGATCGGTGTCTGGATGAGCCGGTTTGTCGACCCGGCCGTGGCGAAAGATATCGGCGCCGTGATTTTGATGGGAATCGGCTTGTGGGCGCTGGTTCAGCTGGTCCAGCACAGACGGCAGGAATCGCAAGCGGGGCAGGCGAACGAGCCGCAGCCGCCAGTCCCCGTACCGGGGCCAGCGACGGCCAAAGAAGTATTTTATCTTGAACTGAAACGGTTTGGTCTGGTCATTCAAATTTTGCGCACGCCGTCCATGGCGGATGTGGACCGTTCCGGCAACATATCGGCCTATGAAGCGACGCTGCTGGGGCTGGCGCTCTCGCTGGACGCTTTCGGGGCGGGGATCGGCGCCGCACTGCTTGGCTTCATGCCGTGGCTGACGGCGGCGGTCATTGCGCTGGCCAGCGGTACGTTTCTGGGTATCGGTCTGCAAATCGGATTGCGCTATGCGGAGCTGAAATGGATTCGCAAGCTGTCCGCTTTGCCCGGATTTGTCTTGATCCTGATGGGCATCATGAAACTGTTCTGACCATACAACAACATCATCTTGGATATAATAGGGGAATGACCATGAACATCGGATTAACCGGGGGGATTGCGTGCGGGAAAAGCACGGTCGCCGAGATGCTCGTCCGGCGCGGCGCGCTGCTGATCGATGCGGACCGGATTGCGAGAGAGGTCGTGGAGCCGGGAACCCCCGTTCTGGCTGAAGTGATCCGGCGGTTCGGAGACGATCTGCTGCTGCCGGACGGTTCTCTTCATCGCAAAAAGCTGGGGGAGCGGGTCTTCGGCAATCGCGAAGCGCTTCGCGATCTGGAAAATCTGCTGCATCCGCCCATTCGCGCATTAATACGCGAGAGAATGCAGAACTACGCGGCGGAGCAGCCGGACAAGCTGGTCGTCGTCGACGTGCCGCTCCTGTACGAATCGGGGCAGCAGGCCATGTACGAGCAGGTGATGGTCGTCTATGTGCCGCGCGAAGTGCAGCTTCAGCGCCTGATGGCCCGGGACGGAGTCACGGTGGAGCAGGCGGAGAAGCGCTTGTTGTCCCAGATGCCGATCGAGGAAAAGAAAGGGCTTGCCGATTGGATCATCGACAATTCGGACACCCTGGAGGCAACGGAAAAGCAAGTTGAAGCTTTCTGGAATGAAAGGGGGCTATCATGAGCTTTTGGCGGAAAAAGCGGGTTTTCGCCTTGCTGCTGCTGACGTTTGTTATCTTTTTGTTCTTAAGCAGCACGTATGTGGGGCGCATGCTGTATCCGATCCATTACGAACAGGAAATACGCCAAAACGCCGCAAAATACGATCTCGATCCTTTTCTTGTGGCCGCCGTTATTCGGGTGGAATCCAACTATTTGACGGAAACGGAATCCAAGAAAGGCGCATACGGAATGATGCAGCTTATGCCGGATACGGCGAATTGGATTATTGACAAGGCGCGTTTTAGTGAAGAATTCAAAACCAGTCTTAACGATCCGGCGGTCAGCATCGAGCTGGGATCATGGTATCTTAATTGGTTGTTTAAGCAGTTTGACGGGAATCGCATAGCGGTTCTTGCGGGCTATAATGCGGGGCATGGCAAAGTCAGCCGCTGGCTCCAGGAGAACGCATGGGACGGAACGCTCCAAAATGCGGACCGTATCCCTTACGGAGAAACGAGACATTACATACAGCGTGTAATGTATTACTATAACAAGTATGTTAAATTGTATGGGGAAGAGTGAGGAGCGCGCCGCTTGACCTTACAATGCAAAGAAGTATCGGACAAGTCGCCTTTGACTGCGAGCTTAGGCCCGATACTTCTTGCGTATTCTTCAAAACGTGTTATTATTTGAATTGACCGGCAAGAGACTGCTCGGCGATTTGCACCAGGCGACGAGTGATGTTACCACCGATCGCACCAGTATCACGAGTAGCCATGTGACCGAAGTAACCGTCCTGAGGGATCGCGATACCCAGTTCCTGCGCTACTTCGTATTTCAGTTGATCCAACGCTGCATTCGCTTGAGGCACTACCAATTGATTGCTGCTGCGGGATTGACCTGCACCCATGTCTGTTCACCTCCTTGTCGTTGGTAGTCCTATTATGTGCGATTGCCCGGACTTCATGACAGGGAGCTATTGGGAAATAGGGAGAGGAAGAAACGATCGATGAAATGTCCATATTGCGATTATTCCGGCACCAAGGTATTGGATTCGCGTGCCGCCAATGAGAATAAATCGATCCGGCGCCGCCGCGAATGCGAGAAATGTCTGAAACGGTTCACGACCTTTGAGATGGTCGAGGAGACACCGCTCATTGTCATTAAGAAGGATGGAAGCCGGGAGGAATTCAACCGGGAAAAAATGCTGCGGGGCTTGATCCGCGCCTGTGAGAAACGTCCGGTATCCGTCGAACGGCTGGAGATGATCGTATCCGAGGTAGAGAAGCAAATCCGCACGACGGCCCATGCCGAAGTAGACAGCCGCGAGATCGGGGAGATTGTCATGAGCGAGCTGTATCCCGTAGACGAGGTCGCTTATATCCGGTTTGCGTCGGTGTACCGTCAATTTAAAGACATCGATATGTTTATGAAAGAATTGACCGGACTGCTGTCCAAGCATCAGTCCAGCGGAGAAACGAATAAGCTGTAGGGGTTAAAGCAAGAGGCCAAAGGGCCTTTTTTTATTTATTTTTTTAACGATACCCAATCGATAACAATTCTAAGCACACTAGCTGAAAACACAAATGGGATAGCTAATAATCGGAATGCTAATTGATAAGATTTTCTTAACTCTTCGATGCTGGCATTGTATTCGAAAATAGATACAATGCTTTTAAACGCACTGAAATCGTTATTGATCATAGCGTATACTGTTGTAAGAGTTAGAATAACGACGAAAATAAATCTTATGATATCTAATGATAGTTTGGAATGATCTAAAAATTCTTTAAGATGATTTTTTCTATTGTAAAAGTATAGTGAGATGAAAATAAGTATGGATGTTACAAAGATAGAAAATAAAAACTTCGGAATAGAAATGTTTAGAGGTAAGACCCAAATATTTAAAGTGAATGGAATCGTAAAGTATGTATACATTGACATGAATAAAATATTTCTGCTAAGAATTGTTTTAGGTTTAAAAAGCAATGTATAAGGAGTCAATAAAAAGAAGACAATAATGCCCAAGTAAATAGCCTCAGATGTCCCTTGAAGCACTACCACTGCCACTGCAATTGAAATGATTAAAATGATATTTATAATCACAATTAAATGCATACGCCATAAAAAAGATCCAAATTTCGTAAGTAGATTTTGCATGATATCCTCCTTATTGATAACCCTACGGGAAATCATTATACTAAAAAACGACTTAATATTACAATTGAGTTCGTCTTGACTCCCACATTTCGTTCATCTATACTAAGAACTTATGTTCCCATTATGGGTGGGAGGGAGAAAACTAAATGAGTAACAAGAAAAAAGTAATGAAAATCGAATCGCCGATCATTACGAGTGAACTGTCTGAACTAATGCCAGATGATGTTCAGTCCAATGCTTTTGTGGAAATGGGAATCGTGCAAAAATGCGTAATTGAGCAGCTGACTGGTCAAAAAAAAACCTTTGATAAAATGATCTTTAGACAGGTCACCTTTACAGAATGTACTTTAACAGGTGTTGAATTGACCGATGTTATCTTTGAACAATGCGATCTATCCAATGTCGATTTCAGCGATGCCATTATTCATCGAACAGCATTCAAAAATTGCAAATTGATTGGAATCCATTTATCTGGTTCGACATTGCGGAATGTACTCTTTGATCAATGTATAGCCGATTACGCCACATTCCGATTCTGCAATACCAAGCAGGTTATTATTCAGGATAGTTCTTTGCGTCATACTGATATTAGTTTCTCTAAATTGCAAAAAACCGAATTATATCGTTCCAACCTGGATCAGGCTCAATTGTCGGGTACTAAGATGAACGGAATCGATTTAAGCGATTGCCAATTCAATGGCTTAGGCGTGGGAGTAGAAGATTTGCAAGGGTGTATCATTACCCGTGAACAAGCCTACATTTTTGCATCTTTGTTTGGGCTCGTTGTGAAGGATGATTCACTTGTATAAACATGGTAAGAAAATCGGCAATAGATTGTATGTGAGAACGAAACAAGGAAATTGGATTGATCTCATTTTGTTAATCGAGGAGCGCTTATAAAGTGCTTTCTTTTTTTTTGTAAAAGAAATTTTTGGGGATTATTCGACAAAAAAAGCAGAAACAGCGGTTCAGTTTTTAACTTCCCTCCGAAAGAAGTCTCCCACTTCTAAATCTTGCGAAGCTTGATGAAAGTGGGAGATGAATTTCGGTAGGCGAAGCCTAAAGTCTTTTTTGTCTTGCCACATTTTCTATGATGAGATAAAATCAGTCTTAGATTAAAAGAAAGGCTGTTCTATCAATGAAATTAGATAGCAATAATCATTCGGTGTTCTCTCTGTATTATCATCTTGTTTTGGTTGTGAAATATCGTAGAAAAGTGATGGATGATACCCTATCTGACTATGTGAAAGAAATGTTTGTTCGATTAGGTGAAAACTATAATATATCCTTAGTCGAATGGAATCATGA